>DNUF01000201.1:20583-28782 GCA_003508595.1 Planctomycetaceae bacterium | reverse complement strand
CCCTGGCCCGCCACCCCCCGGCCAAACTCGCCCCCCCAGATCACCAGCGTGTCGTCGAGCAGCCCCCGCTGCTTCAAGTCGGTGATCAACGCCGCCGAGGCCTGGTCGGTATCCCGACAGCGGGCCGTGCACCAGCTCGCCAGGTGCTTGTGATGGTCCCAGTCGGGATGAAACAACTGAATGAACCGCACGCCCCGCTCGGCCAGGCGGCGGGCGAGGATGCAGTTCGCGGCATAACTCCCCGCTCGGCGTGAATCGGGACCATAGAGCCGAAAGGTCGCCTCGCTCTCCTCCCGCAGGTCCATCAGGTCGGGGACACTCGTCTGCATCCGGAACGCGAGTTCGTACTGCCGGATCCGGGTGAGAATCTCGGGATCCCCCGTCTGCTGGTGCCGCAGGGTGTTCAACTCCCCCAGCCCGGCCAGCATCTGCTGCCGCAGTTCCCGCGGGACCCCCTCGGGGTCGCGCAGGTACAGCACCGGATCGCGCGCATTCCGCAGCTTGACCCCCTGGTGCCGCGACGGGAGAAAGCCACTCCCCCAGTAATGATCGTACAACGGCTGGTCGCTGGGCCGCTGCATCTTCGAAATCAGCACGAGGTAATCGGGGAGATCGCGGTTTTCACTTCCCAATCCGTAGCTGGCCCACGCCCCGGCACTCGGCCGACCAGGAATCTGGTTGCCGGTGAGAAAGCGGGTCATCGCGGGAGCGTGATTGATCTGGTCGGTGAACATCGACTTGACGAAGCAGAGTTCGTCGGCGACGCGCTGCGTCTGCGGGAGCCAGTCGCTGACGGTCGCCCCACTCTCGCCGCATTGCCGGAACTCTGACCGGGCCGGCAGGATCAACTGCTTCTGGCTGGCGGTCATCGTGGTGAGCCGTTGCCCCTGGCGGACCGACTCGGGCAGTTCCTTCCCCGCCCACTCGGCCAGACCGGGCTTGTGATCATACAGCTCGAGCTGCGACGGACCCCCCGACTGCGTGAGGAAAATCACCCGTCGGGCGGTGGGAGCGAAGTGCTGTCGGACGGAATCGAGCACGCTGTGAGCGACGGCTCCGTTGGGAGGCGTTCCCTCACTGCCGTGCGCACCTCGGGTGGGCAGCAGTTCCCCCAACGCCAGCGCCCCCAGCGACACCCCGGTGGCCCGTGAAAGAAACACCCGGCGGGCCAACTGGGTGGTGGGAGCGTCAGACGCGTCCCCGGGAGGGAGTCGAAGCTGCAGCGGGTCACTCATGGGTCACCGCCTCATCGAGATTGAGGACGAGGTTGGCGATGAGAAACAGGGCGGCGGCCTCGGCCCGCTGGTCCTGCTCGCCCGCGGTCAATCGCAGGTCGGGACGGCTGTCTTCCAGGTTTCGTCCCGCATTCTCCAGGGCGAGTTCCGCCTCGACAGGATGCTCGCGGTACCACAGCCGTGCCCGCACAAATTCGCGCTCGAGGATGGCCAGTTCCCGTGCGTCCGGAGCCCGCCCGAGCACCCGCAGCGCGAGGGATGCCAGTTGTTCGGCCGTCGTTCCCGAGTGGCGGAGTGCCTGGATGGCCAGAGCGTAGGCCGCATTGAGATAGCTGCTGTCGTTCAGCAGCGTCAGTGCCTGGAGGGGGGTGTTGGTCCGGGGGAGACGCACTTCGCAGACGCGCCGCTGGGCCGAGTCAAACAGGAACGTCGGTGCCACCGCGCGCCGCCAGAAGGCGTAGAGCGATCGGCGATATTGGGCGGGGCCATCGCTCGGCTCGTAATGAAACCGCCCCATGAAGTTCTCTTCCCAGATGCCGTCGGGCTGGAACGGGCGGACCGGGGGGCCACCCATCAGGGGGGAGAGCAGCCCGGCTGAGTGCAGGGCTGCATCGCGCAGCATCCAGCTGGGAAGCCGGTGACGGGGGGCCCGGGCCAGCCAGCGATTCTCGGGATCGCGAGCCAGTCCCTCGGGAGTGATGGTCGAAGACTGCCGGTACGTCTCGCTGGTGACGATCAGCTTGACCAGTGCCTTCACATCCCAGCCACTCTCGATGAATTCGACCGCCAGCCAGTCGAGCAGCTCGGGATGGGTCGGGCGTTCTCCCTGCAGGCCGAAGTCTTCGGTGGTGCGCACGAGTCCCGTCCCCAGCAGCATCTGCCAGACCTGGTTGACGAACACCCGGGCGGTCAGGGGATGGCCCGGCTGGGTGAGCCATTGGGCCAATCCGAGACGGGTGTAGGGGAGTTCGGACGACCAGGGCGCGATCGCCTGGGGAACGCCATGCAGCGTCGCGGCTCCTTTTTTGTCCCATTGGCCGCGCACGAGGAGCTGCGTCGGGCGCAGTTCGGCCCGGTCGGCCAGCACCTGCACATCGACCCGGGCCGCGGCCTGCACCTCATCCAACTGCCGGCGGGCCCGCGCGAGGCGGGCGCGGGCGTCCATCACCGGTGCGAAATCGGCGAGAAACTGGTCCCGCAGGGCGGTCAGCAGTGGACCGGTCGGATTCGCCCACTCGGCTTGCGGGAGTTGTGTCAGTTGTTCCAACGGCGTGGGACCGACCGTCCTGGTGGCCGGCCCCCGATCACTGGTCCAGAGCAGGCGGAACCGGCCGAGATTGGCATCGCCGACGGTGGAGCGTTGCCGCAGTTCGACCACCAGCTCTTCCTCGTCGGCCAGCGTCAAGGGCTCGGTCAGGGCCAGCACGGCTGCGTGCGGCTGCGTGGCGGGGGCGTCACGTGTACTCCATCCATTGCGGGGATCGTCATCGAGCACATGGGCAATGTTGCCGTAGCCCGAGTGTTTGCCCGGATCATCCGAATGATCGGCCACGGCTCCGGCGACCGGCAGGTCACGCAACTGGGTCTCGCCCCGACGCCGCACCTGGACCTTGATGTCGGTCAGAATGAAGTGTCCCCCCGCTCCCCGCGAGTAACTGCCGTTGGTGTGCGACTCGTGGGGGAAGACTTCGAGACGCAGTCCGGTGATGCGTGCGGACTGCGGATGGGCGATGACCCGGTAGTCCTCCTGTCGGGGATTCGGTCCACTCGCCTGGATGAGTCCCTCCGCTTCCCAGGACAGCTGTGTCCCCTCGGTGGCTTCCAGTTCGCCGGCAGTGAGGGGAGTCCACGAGCGATGCCCGGGAGACAGATGCAGCGACTGATCCTTCAGCCAGGTGGCGAACGGGGCTTCGGCAGCCGCCAGGGCGGCCGCTTCGCGGGCGGTTTGACGGGCGACGAGCGCCTCGGCCTCGGCCTGGGGGGCGGAGAGACGGGACGTCTGGTAGGAAAGGTAGGGCCTGGCATTCCGGCCGGCCCGGCCATCCTCATCGATCGAGTTGAAGAATGCCGTCAGCGAGTAGTACTCGGCCTGCGAGATCGGATCGAACTTGTGCGAGTGGCACTGGCAGCAGCCGAGGGTGAGCCCCAGCCAGACAGTCCCCAGTGTATTGACCCGGTCGATCACGTAGTCGATGCGCGATTCCTCGGGATCGCGCCCCCCTTCGCCATTCGTCATGTGGTGGCGGTGGAAGGCGGTGGCGAGTTTCTGGTCGGGGGTGGCTTCGGGAAGCAGATCGCCCGCGAACTGCTCGATCGTGAACTGGTCGAATGGCTGGTTGTTGTTGAAGGCGGAGACGACCCAGTCGCGCCACGGCCAGTTGGTGCGGGTTTCGTCGGCCTGGTAGCCGTCGGTGTCGGCATACCGGGCGGCGTCGAGCCAGACCATCGCCAGCCGTTCGCCAAAGCGGGGGGAGGCGAGCAGCCGGTCAACCCAGCGAGTCCAGGCATCGGGACTGGGGTCGTCGCGCAACAGCGCCACATCGTCGGCCGTGGGGGGGAGCCCCAGCAGATCGAGCATCGAACGTCGGGCGAGGGTTGGCAGGCTCGCACTGGGGGAGGGCAACAGACCGGTCGGTGTCAATTGCTCGCGGACGAAAGCATCGATTGGATGGGGGGCGAGAGGGGGAACCCTGGGACGGCGGGGGGGCTCGAAGGCCCAGTGTTGGCCCCATGCGGCTCCCCCGGTGATCCAGCTGCGCAGCTGGTCAACCTGTTCTGCGGTGAGTCGGGCCCGCTGGGGGCCGGGCGGGGGCATCTGCTCGGCAGGATCGGTCGAGAGGACCCGGCGCAGCAGTTCGCTGGCGGCGGAGTCGCCGGGGGTGAGGACGGCAAGCGCTCCCGCGTGGGTGTCGAGCCGCAGGTCCGCCTTGCGGTTCGATTCGTCCGGGCCGTGGCAACTGAAGCAGTGCTCGGCGAGCAGGGGTAGGACCCGCCGGCTGAACTGAGTGGGGTCGGGTTCGGCCGCGTGGCTCGCACCCCGGGGCATGGGCAGGACGGCACTCGACACGGCGAGCAGCAGGCAGATCAGCGTTGAGCGGAAGACGTGCGGCATCGGTGCACGATAAACCGGCGGCGGGGGTGGGTCAAAGGGGCGAGGAGAATGACAGAATCGCAGGACAAAGCCAGAACGATCCGGATCACAGCCCAATTCCGGGGATTGTCGCGTCAGTCGGTTCTCCCGGGAGAGCCTTCGTCCAGGACCATGGGTGTGAGTGAAATCCCCGGGATCTGGTGCCTCGAGGATCTGCGATCTTCGCGTGGGAAGTCGCGGCATGCGACCCGGCCCGGCAAAATGGATGCTGATTGTGTCGGGTTTGTCGCAAGACTATTCTCGAAAATCGTTTAAGATACGAATGCGGGTCGTTCGGGCGGAGTGGTCCTGTTCGTGTTGTCTGCTTGTGGACCGCGGCCGATGCGGCGGACTCTTCCCCAGAGAGGAATTCATCATGATCCGTCGAATGTACATCGACAACTTCAAGTGTCTGGTGAATTTTGAGCTTCCACTCCAGGAACTGACGTTGATTCTGGGTCAGAATGGATCTGGAAAAACTTCGGTTCTCGATGTGATTTTCAAGCTTCGCCAACTCTTGTCGGGAAATGCCAAGGTCACCGACAGGGACATCTTTCCTTTGTCGACACTGACACGCTGGCAAGCGGTTGACCTGCAGGTGTTCGAGCTGGATGTCGTGTTGGCGCGACACGAGTACCGCTATCGCCTGGAGGTGGAGCACGAACGGTCGACGCGGAGGGCTCGGGTTTCGTTGGAACGGCTGGAGTTGTCTGGGCATCCCCTCTTCCTCTTTCAACAGGGAGAGGTGCAACTCTTTCGAGACGATCATTCGGTGGGTCCGGCTTTCAGCGCTGATTGGACTGAGTCGGCCCTGGCGCGAGTCCCCTCGCGTCACGACAACACGCACCTCACCCGATTTTTGGACTTCATTCGCAAGGTCGTCGTCTGCGGACTTTATCCGGCCAGCTTTCGGGCGGAATGTTCGTCGGAAGATGCTGTCCTGGATCGCAATGCGTCGAATTTCGCGGCGTGGTATCGGCATTTGCTGTTGGAGCGACAGGAACTGGTCCCCGAATTCACGGAAGCACTGAGGAATGTCATTACCGGCTTTCGCGGAATTCGGATGGAAAAGATGGGGTTGGACACCCGGGCGCTGATGGTGATGTTTGACGAATTCAAAACGCAGTTTCAGCTTCGACTGGATGAGATTTCCGATGGACAACGCGCACTGATCGCCCTGTATTCGCTCGTCTGTCTCGCTGCTGGTCAGGGGCATACACTCTTTCTGGATGAACCAGACAACTACCTGGCGCTGGCCGAAATTCAGCCCTGGATCATTCAAGTTGCCGACGCGTGTGGCACCACACTGCCACAGGCGGTGTTCTGTTCGCACCATCCCGAGTTGATTGACTACCTGGGTGGGGATTGCGGAGTCTTCCTCGAAAGGGAGTCCTCTGGCGTGACCAGAGCGAGGTCGCTTGTTGAGATCGCGTCGAATGATGGGTTGAGGCTGTCTGAGGTGATTGCACGTGGATGGCAACAATGACTCGCCGCGTCCAATTGGTTCTGCTCTGTGAGGACAGGCAGCATGAAACGTTTGTTCGTCAATTTCTGAAAAAAATGGGTTGGGAAAAGTCCGTAGGGCGAATACGGGTGAAAATCGCCCCGCCGGGGAAAGGAGCCGCCGAACAGTTCGTACGGAACGAATATCCCATTGAACTGAAGGAGCACCGTAAAGTTCGCAATCGTGTCGCAACAGCCCTGATTGTTGTGCGTGATGGAGACAATCAGGGTTTGGTGTACCGGGTTCAGGAATTGTCGAAAGCCTGCGAGCTTCATGGAATTGAGCCGCGACAAGACGACGAGGCTGTCGCCATTGTCATTCCCACCTGGAACATTGAAACCTGGATCGCCTATCTGACGGGCGAGACGGTCGATGAGACCAAAAGTGATTATCCAAGGTTGCAGCGACAGCGCGACTGTCGCCCCCAGGTCGAAGCACTCGTTGAGATGTGCAGGCATCGTGAGTTCAGACAGCCTCTGCCTCAATCTCTCAAAACGGCCTGCGAAGAATGCAGAAGATTGGTTTCCTTGATGTCAACTCGATGAGGACACCATGGGAGTCGTGATTGTCTGAGGTATTGGCTTGTCGAACAGGGAGTCAATGATTGCACAGAGAGCTGTGCCCGTCGGCTCGGTGCTGTCTGCAAAGTGAATCACGCAACTTGGAGTCGTACCGTCTCCGGTGGTGTCGGCACGGACGGACGCAGTCAACCGAGGCGTGGAATCGCGTGTCATGACGGAATTTGGCCGCCCCATGAGCGATCTCGGCGGGCGAACATGTTCCGGTCACGGCATCCCTCACGGCGGTCGTGTGAACAATGGCTGTTCCTCCTGCCGCCAGTGCCCCTCTGGCCCACCCCGCTCTACAATGGGTTTGTCTGCTTCTGCTCCAACTGGCCCGCCGTCGTGCCGGTGGAGTCGATTCTCCGCGACTGGACTCGATCTGATGAAAAGCCCCCCACTCTCCCCCGAGCAGCTCGAACAGGAACTGGCCCACCTTCCCGGGTGGGAAGTGCGTGATGGCTGGTTGCGGAAGACGTACCAGACTCCAGGCTGGCCGCACACGCTGATGCTCGCGAACACCATCGGCTATCTGGCCGACGCTGCCTGGCATCATCCCGATCTGTCGCTCGGCTATGCCCAGGTGACGGTGAAACTGCAAACCCATGCGATGCGGGCCATCACGGCGCTCGATGTGGCCCTGGCCCGCAAGATTGATGAAGTGGCGCTCTGGAAGCCGGGCCCCGAGTCACCGCTGGCCGGGTTCCCGAAGCAATGGGTTCACGCATGACCGCGACCATCGAGCATCGTCCCCGGATTGCCCTCACCATGGGGGATGTGGCGGGGATCGGCCCCGAGGTGATCGCCCGCGCCTGGAGTGCGGAGCTGTTGCAGGTCTGCGAACCGGTCGTGGTGGGGCATCCGATTGTCATGGCTCGGGCGGCATCGCTCGTCGATCGTCGGCTGGCCGTCGTCGAACTCGACGGGATTGCCGAGGGAGAGGCGACCGCAACCCAGATTCCGTGCTGGAATCCCGGCGATCCCGAGGCGGCCGATGTCCCTCCCAGGAAGAATGATCCCCGGGCCGGCCGGGCGGCGTATGAGTACCTGCGCGCCGCCGGGTGGGCCGCCCAGGCGGGGGCGATCGAGGCCATCACCACCGCCCCCCTCAGCAAGGCGGCGCTGCACCTCGCGGGGCTGCACTACCCGGGCCACACCGAGATCCTGGCCGAGTTGTGCGGGGTGACCGATTTCGCCATGCAGCTGTACCTTCCCCGGCCCCCGTCCGCCATCGAGCATGGGGCCGGTCTGGGGGTCGCCCATGTCACGCTGCATACCTCGATTGCGAGTGTCCCCCAGTTGCTCTCCACCCCACGGATCGTGGCGACCGGCCGGTTGCTGGGCGAGTTCCTGCGCCGGGTTGGGTTCGAGACCCCGCGCCTCGGGATCTGTGCCCTCAATCCGCACGCGGGAGAAGAGGGGCTGTTTGGCGACGAAGAGCAGCGGTACATCGCTCCAGCCGTCGAGTTGTTGCAGCAGGAGGGATGGCAGGCGGCGGGTCCCCACCCGGCCGACACGCTGCTGAAGCGGGCGTGGGAGGGGGAGTTCGACGGCGTGGTGGCGATGTACCACGACCAGGGGCACATCGCCCTCAAGCTGCTCGGCTTCGACCGGGCGGTCAATGTGACCCTGGGACTGCCGATTGTGCGGACCAGTCCCAGTCACGGGACGGCCTTCGACATCGCCTGGCAGGGGAAAGCCCGGGGCGATGGGATGTGGGAGGCGATTCAGATTGCGGCGGCACTCGCCCGTACGGCCCGTTGAGCGCAG
>DNUF01000201.1:17693-20294 GCA_003508595.1 Planctomycetaceae bacterium | reverse complement strand
TTCAGGACGCAATGGGAGGACGTCCGGCAGACGCGGTCGGTTGTTGGACCGGCCGCGGGGGACTTCCATCGACGAGTTCCATCACGCTTCCGGAGCGGGACGGTTGGGGCGCTGACGACGGTTCTGTCCGCCGCCCGGAGCTCCTTCGCCCCCCTGGCCACCCCGGCCGCCACGCCCCCCCGCTCCAAACGCGGGGCGTTCGGGGAAGGTGAACTTGGCTCCCTGCAGCTTGGTCCACTCGGCCTTCTGGGTGTCGGTCAGGACCGCCTCGATGTCGGCTTGGGTCTTCTTGGTCCGCTCGGCCGCTTCGGCACGCGCTTTTTCTCGCTCTTCGGCAGACGCGCCACGGCCACCGCCGCCAGGTCCGCCACCGCCGGGACCCCGCTGGGGCCGAGCCTGCTCGAGAATGTCTCCAATCGCCTCTTTCTGGGCGTCGGTCAGCATGAGGGCCATCGCCACCTCGGTGCGCGACAGGGCCCGCACCCCTTCCTGCTGGACGCGAAGTTCGTTCAGGCGGGTCATTTGTTCGGGAGTCAGGACTTTCCTGGCCAGTTCTTCCGACTTCTTGGCCTGCTCCTGCATGCGCTTCCGCGCGTCTTCCATGAACTTCTGGCGTTCTTCCTGAGACATGTCACGGAAGTTGGCTCCCCCTCCGGGAGGTCCCCCGCGACGACCGCCGGCCTCTCCCCGCAATTCTTCCCGAGCTTCCCGCAGCTTCGATTTTTGATCGTCCGTGAGCTTCAACTCGGACTGCACTTCTTCCATCTGCAGCAGGGCCGCGACCCCTCCCGCGCCGGGCGGGCCACCGAAACCACCCCCAAATCCTCCCCGACCCTGGCCCTGGGCCAGCGCAATACCCGGAAACACCACGGCAGCCAACAGGCCGCACATCACACCACGCCAGAGGCAGGAAATCTGCACGTTCATCGACTCACCTTCGGTTGGCAGAAACAGATGGAACCGAAGTCGCCCGGAGCGGCGCGGACCTCGGATGAGCCCCCACTGAAATGGAAAACCCCCGACTGGGGCAAAAGTTTCGCCCAGTCGGGGGTGTGTGGGTGGTTTTGGCACCGTTGGTAACGTGTTCACGGTGCCAGAACGCTTCGGGAAGCTTACTTGGGAGCCTCCAGTTGCGGAGCTTCAGCCGCGTCTTCCGGTGTGGGAACCGGCTCGGGCTGAAGTTCCTGCTCGACGATCTTGCCGGGGTCGACCGGCTTGGCATCGGCCTGGTTCGGGTTGGCAGGCTTGGGTTCCCCAGGGGCGGGCTCCCCTGGCGTGGCATCGTCGGGGAGGGCCGCTCCCGGACCGCGCGGTTCACCCCGCCGCTGGAAGGTCAACCCGGGATCTCCCGGCGGACCCCCCTGCAGCACGAACGAGAAGGTGTGAGGGCCCTTGACCACGGCACTTCCCGTCATCGTTCCCTCTTCAGGACTGTCGAGCAGCAGGGCTTCGCCATCGACCCCCAGGGTTCCCGCGATCGTGCGGGGAGTTCCCCCCTGAGGCTCCACCAGCCAGGTGAAACCACTTTCTTCGGTGATCGTCAGAATCACATTGCCTCCCTGGGGCAACTCGGCAATCCACGTTCCCACGAGATCGAAGAAGTCGTCGGCCGCCGGTTCTTCGGGAGTCGTGTCACCCGGAGCTGGCTTCGCCTCGGGCTCGACCGGTGCCGGCTTGGTCTGCGGAGCGTCGGGAGGAACGGGATTGATTTCGGCAGTCGGCGGGGTTCCGGGAGTCGCGGCCGCCGCGACCTGGGCCTGGCCCTGTTCGAGGGCTTTGGCCAGTTGGGCGGCGACGAGGTCACGCGGCTGCAGTTCCTTCACACGGTTGAATTTCTTCAGCGCGTTCTCGGGGTGTCCGCAGACGAGGTAGTGGTAACCGAGCAGGAACTGCACGGCGACGTTGTCGGGCTGTGCCTTCGAGGTGTCTTCGAGAGCCCGCAGCTGCGGTGTGTACCGCCCGGGATCGCCATACAACCTCGACATGGTGGCCCAGTCCCAGCCAGGCGAACTGGCCAGCAGGGCATTCAACACACCCGCCGCACTCTGGTATTCACCGGTGGCGAACAGGCACAGGGCGTAGAACTCGTGGGCGGCGGGATCGCCCGGACGCTGCCGCAGTGCCTGCAGTGCCCGGACCTTGGCGTTGGGATAGTCCCCCGCACGGAACAGTGCCAGGGCCTGGTCAAACTCGGCCAGTCCGGGTTCGGGGGTCGGCTGGGGAGCCAGCACGCCGGGCTGGACCGGCTGTTCCACCTGCACCACCGGCTGGAGCACGATCGGCCGGGTGTAGTCGATCCCGTCCACGATCACCGTCTGGCCACAGTACGGATTCACGTACTGCACATATCCGCTGGAGTAGAGGAAGTTGGCATTCCCACCCCCCAGCAGGCCCCAGGCAAAGGGACCAATTGTGATGGCCGCCCACGGACCTCCCCAGGCACCCTGGTACCACGAGTAGTGATGGGTGTGGATGTGGGTGTCGTGCCAGTAGCTGCCGAATGGCTTGTAGGAGGGACGCCCGCCCCACCAGCCGTACCCGGGACGATTGTTCCAGGTATTGACGTTCGTGTTGATGTTGATGTTGTTGTTCGTGATGTTG
>DNUF01000201.1:0-17485 GCA_003508595.1 Planctomycetaceae bacterium | reverse complement strand
GTTGGTGACGTTGTTATTCACGTTGGTCGGCGGCTGCGGAGGCCGGGGCCGGGTCACGACAGGTCGTTCCGGTCGTTCGGGGCGGTTTGGCCGGTCGGGCCGCTGTGGACCGGTCGGCAAGGTCCCGATACCTCCACCGGGTTGTCCGGGGCGGTTGCCGATATTGGGCCGTTCCGGGCGGCCAATCGGGGCGGGACGCGTCTCAGGTCCGGGACGTCCCGGCTGGCCAATTCCCGGCGGAATGGTCCCGGGCTGGGCAATTCCGGGTTGGGCAATTCCCGGCTGGGTGGGATTGACCGGCTGACCCGGGCGGACCGGACCCCCCGGCGCTGGACGGTTCGCTCCACCAATGGGAGCCGGCTCACCGGGGCGACCCGGGCGTCCTGGCTGACCCGGTCGACCTGGCTGTGCAATCCCCGGTTGTCCAGGGGTGACAGGCTGGCCGGGGTTGATTCCCGGATTGACCGGCTGATTGGGGGTGCCTGGCACCGTCGGGTTGGGACGGTTCCCACCATTAATCATCCCCGGCTCACCCGGTCGGCCGGGGCGCTGAGGTTGTCCGGGCGGAACTGTCCCGGGCTGGGCAATGCCAGGTTGAGTCGGCTGGCCCGGAGTGACCCCAGGGTTCACCGGAGTGACCGGTTGGCCTGGGGCCGGGCGGTTGCCGGGGAGACCCGGTTGGGGCCGCCCCGATTGGCCAAGACCGGGCTGACCGACACCGGGTTGGGTGGGCGTCACAGGCTGCGTCGGCAGCGTCGGCTGTGCGGGGTTAACCCCGGGATTGATCGGCTGTCCGGGAGCGGGACGATTCGCCCCGCCCAGGTTGCCGGGAAGTCCCGGTTGCCCCGGACGATTCCCCGGCAGTCCCGCACCGGGACGACCGGGAGGAACAGCGCCCGGCTGAGCAACTCCGGGGGGAATGGCTCCTGGCTGCACGCCACCCGGCTGCGCTGGCAGGGTGGGTTGGGCAGGGTTCACTCCGGGATTGATCGGGCCGACCGGCCGTCCCGGTCCAGGGCGGTTCATCCCCGGTTGATTCACGCCGGGCTGCGCGGGTGGCTGGACCGCTGGTGGGGCGGGCCGGGCCGGTGGCAGACTCGGGGCGGGATTCTGAGGTACAGGCCGGGGTTGTGGCTGCGGCTGTGGCTGTGGAGTCGGACGCGGCTGCGGCTGAACCGGTGGTTGCGGCGCCGGGCGTACCGGGGGTTGGGGAGGCGCCGGTCGAGCCGGTGGTTGCGGGGCGGGCCTCGGCTGGGGCTGGGGTTGAGGCTGCGGTTGGGGGCGCGGTTGCGGTTGCGGCTGGGGACGGGGCTGGGGTTGAGGTTGTGGACGAGGTTGAGGTTGGGCCCCGGCAGGCGGGTTGTCGCGCCGGCCTGGCCGTTCTCCCCGGTCACGTTGACCGAATGCCTCAGTCGTGGGAACAGTCGCCATCAGCACGCCCAGCGTGCAGGCGACGGCCAGGGGCGCTCGCACCCGGCGCACAAGTTGCTCGACAGCGTCGAAAAACATGACTCACCTTCCCCCCATCGGGGTCAACAACCTGGGACAGACCCGACACGCCCGGAAGGGGGTGCGAAGTCTGGAGAAAACAGTGGGCACACAGCGGCAACGGCAATCGAAAGAGCGACACAACAGCACCTGTCGGCAGATCACTTCCACCAGGACAGCGCACGCTGTTGAACACCCCCTCCCGTTGGGGCAGCATCACAGCCTGCGGACAAGCCCCGTTCGCTGCCTGGCATCGTCCATCCGACACGACGGTCACAGAGAACCGAGCCGGTCTCGCCTGCCGATTTTCTGCAACCCCTGCAGTGTATCCACCTGTCGAATGAGGGACAAATCCCCGTTCTCGCTGGCGTCGCCGCAGGCGTTGCCGAACCGATGTGGGTGGGAACCGGGCGTTGGTCAGCATTGGGCTGGCTTGGGCCCGGCACTCTCCTCCCGGGATCGTCTCGAAAACGGGGTCGGATTCGCAGATCAACCCGATTGCGGCGGCTCGTGGGGTGCAGATTCCCGCAGGCGCTGGACCACGGCGGAACTGCGGGGGCCCTGTGCCCGGAGACAGAATCTTCGGCTTTCGGTCCCGGTGGTTTCAATGTCGATGCGCAGGTGATCGGGGGGAAGCAGGTTCGTGACCCGGTCGGCCCACTCCACGAAGCAGACTCCCGCGCTGGCGAAGTACTCGTCAATTCCCAGATCGGCAAACGCCTCGGGATCAGCCAGCCGATACGTATCGAAGTGATACAGCGGCAGTCGCCCTTCGTACTCCTGCACCAGGACGAACGTGGGGCTGGTGACGTGCGCCGGCTCGATCCCCAGTCCCCGGGCGACGGCCTTCACGAGCCGGGTCTTGCCCGCTCCCAGGTTCCCCACCAGGGCAACCACGAGTCCCGGTTCGAGCACCTGTGCAAGGCACCCACCCCACCGGTCGGTCTCGGCTTCACTGGCCGAATCGAATTGGAAGGCTGCCGAATTCGCCGGGGCCGTCATGCCGACTCCTTCCTGTGTTACCGTTCCGTCGTGGCCAGTCTTGACTGGTCAGTCCACGCTGGTCCGTCTTTGGTTCTCAGGCCATGCCGTGTGTGGCGGGCCGGCACCGGTCCCCCAGGCATGAGCCGGACCCGGTTTGGTGATCGACTCAGCGCGTCAGTGCGCCGACCCCCTCGGGGAGGTCGTGCAATTGCTGCACTTCTTCGGCGGTGAGGGCCCGGTCGAACAGCGAGAGTTCATCGAGTTCCCCCACGTAGGCAATTCCCAGCATGATGGCGGTCTTGTCGGGATCCCAGCTGAGGGTTTGCCGACCCTTGAGGGTGCCATGCAGTTGGCCGTCGACGTACAGACGTGCCTCGGCATCCGGACGTCCCGTGTTGTAGTGTGACCAGGTCGCGACGAGATGGGTCCAGCGGGTTTTCTGGAAGGGGGGATTCTCGTGGACGATCATCGGGCGGTCTTTGACCGCGATTTTTTCCCAGGGGGTGTTGCCGGGGTTCCAGACTTTGAAGTCCGAGAAGACTCCCAGGCGGAAGTGACGCGGGCGATCGTCCTTCGAAAAGTCGAAGAAGAACGAGGCGTCGTCCCACTTCTTGTCGGTGATCTGGATCGGGTCGGCATAGTCGGGGGGGAGTTCGTCAGCGACCGAGAGCTTGAGCCAGAGCGAGAGTGTGCCCGACCAGTCGTCGGGGCGCCAGTCGATGTTCTTGCTGGCGGGGAAATAGGTGACCAGCGGTGAGGTTTTCTGGAACCGGACCGAGTCGCCGTGACGGCCGCCGTTGGGAACCAGCACGACTTCGGGACGGCGCTGGCCCGGTTGACCGTCGGTCCGCATGAGATTGCTGGCGGTGTGCAGGCGGCGATCGCCGCGGGCGAAACCGGCGTCGAAACCACCATCGAAGCCGGCGTGGAGGGTCAGCGATTTGCGGAGGGGGACCAGGTCGGCTCCATGGGCCGGTGCCAGGACCAGCCCCAGGAACATCGCATTCATCGACAGCAGCCAGCCGCGCATGGCGAACCTCTCACGCAGAAGAGACAGGAGATTGGGGAGAGCAGGGTCTCGCTTTATACCGGGCCCATCGGGCCACGAGAATGCCCGACGGGAGAGAGAGGGGGCGCGGGGGGGACCGCGGGCTCTCGTGGCTGGTCCCGGGTCAGGCGATCTTCAACCACGGACGCAAGATTCCGGAACCAAAAAACACAACCCCAGCCGCGCTGGGCGAGGCCGGGGTTGTGCAGGGGACACAGGCGAACGGGAGGGACCTCCCGGCGGCCGGTTATTCCTTGTCGCGGAACTTCTTGTGGCAGTCGTTGCACGCCTTGTTGGCGGCGTCGAAGGCCTTCTTGGCACCGGCGGCGTCCTTGGCCTTGAAGGCGGCGGCGGCAGCCGACATTTCCTTCTGGAATTCCTTCGACTGCTGCTGCCACAGGGGCTTGTCGGCGTCGTTCTTGACTTCGTGGGTGTCTTCGTGGGTCACCAGCGCGAGGATGGCCAGCACGCTGGCGTCACGGGCGGTCTGGGCCAGTTCGTCGTCCTTTTCGGGGAGCTTGCGGACGGCACGACGCAACTTGCCATTGCGGGCGTTGACTTCCTTCATCACCGCGCCGAGCTTGCCCAGCTTGTTCCACTCGGCTTCGGGCTTGGCACCAGCGGCAGTTCCGCCAGCGGCCGCCTTGACGGCGTCGAGACCCTTCTTGGCCTCTTCGAAGCTCTTGGCACCAACAATGGCGACAGCGCCGTCGCGAACGTCGGCAGCCGACGCCTTCCATTGGGGCTTCTCTTCCGATTCGACAATCGCCTGGGACAGGGCCGCCAGCACGCTGGCGTCACGACCCAGCGGGCCCGCCTTGGCTTCCTGGTACTTGTCGGCACTCGCGAGGGCTTCTTCGAGAGCCTTGATCTTGGCATCGGCTTCCAGCACCAGGTCGGCACCGGAGGCCACGTCCTTGATCTTGACCGGGGCCGCTGCAAAGCAGGCCACCGCAACCACTGAGACAGACAGACTCAACAGACAGACGCGCAGCATCAGCGACCTCACAGGAACGAACGGCAGGGTTGGCAATTCGGGAACAGGTTCCCCCTCTCGCCAAAACGACAATCCGCCCGATTCTCGGGCTGGGTGAACACACGTTGGGGCGGGAGATCGTCTCACTCCCCCATTTCCACCCGGGAGGGGGCTGAAGGAGTCAGGAAGGATCCGATGGGGAGGGTCAAGGCGTCCCAGGAGGACGACACCGTCAATTGTGCTGGGGTGTCTGCAAGCTTGTCAACTGTTGTTGAGAGTCATTGGTGAAACGTGAAACCCGGCCGGGAGAAGTGTGCGCGATTGGCCGGGTGGTGAATCTCTCCCCGCGAGGATGTCGTTGCCAGTCCTGATTGGTGTGCTAGAGTCGGAAGAGTGGCGTTCTCGTTGTTGCTCTGGTTCGTTCCCGCAGTGGTTTGCCATCCATGACCTCTTCCCCTCCTCCGACAGGTCCCGTCTGTGAGCGCATCCTGTTTCGGGGACGTGTTCAGGGTGTCGGTTTTCGCCAGCACACCCGCAACATCGCGCGTGGTTTTCCTCTCGTCGGTTACGTCCGAAACCTGGGTGATGGCTCGGTCGAAGTTCTGGCCCGTGGGCCCGCGTCGGCCATTCACGGACTGGTTGTCAAACTGCAGGGAGACTTCCAGAAGAATGTCACCGGAGTCGAGCGCGAGCCAGCCGAACTGACCGAAGAATTCACCGCCTTTGAAATCCGGTTCTAGTTCCCGGGGGACCATTTCGGGTCCAGCCCCCCCGCACCACAATCATTGCAGCGGTTCACGCGGGGCTGCTGGGTCGTCAGGCGGATGAAAATCCCCGATGATTCCGACAGGTGGTGTTCTCCTGTTCGTGTCTCTGGCCTTGGCTCAACCGCTTCAAAGGCTGGGGTTGGCGAAGCTGTGATGTGGACGTTTGAATCGTCCTGGTTGAGTGCGACTGTGCAGACCCGCAGACGGGGCACTCTCTCGGCTCACGTTCCAGCGATGCAGGATTCGCGGGCTGTCCAGGGATTGCCTCAACGGGATTGCGTCAAAAGGAGGGATTGAAGGGATTGGTGGGGATCCGGGTCGCTTGAGGCGGGTTCCCGCCCGGATTCCAGCGACTTGGGGACCGGAATTCCCATCGGCTGCGGCCCCTGTTTTTCCAACGGGCAACCATCGGAACCGGGGAAATCTGACCAACATTCCGACCCCTTCGGACGTATCCGAGGGGACGTCTGTTTCCGGGCTGTCTGTTCCCCTCCGCTCCCTGCGTGTCTCTCATGATGCCTGCCGTTCATCAAGTCTCCCAGTTGCTGGTGTGGGCTCAGGATCCCCAGGTCGTGAACTCGATGCCGCCCATGCAGGCTCGGGCCATCGAATTGGGTTGGGAAAACATCAAGATTCTCGGGGGGGTGCTGGCGGCCATCTCGGCGCTTGTGGTGGTTTTGTACACCACGCGCACCGGGGTCATCGCTCGGGCGGCGGCGAAAGAGGCGATCCGGCAACCGGTGTTTCCCCTGTTGCTGGTCGTGGCTCTGGTCATGCTCGTCTTCAATACCTTCATCCCCTTCTTCTCGCTTGGCGAAGATGTGAAGATGATGGAGGTGTGCGGCTTGGCCATGCTGCTGATCTGCGGGATGTTCCTGGCGATCTGGACGTCCAGCATGAGCATTTCCGACGAAATTGAAGGGAAGACGGCGATGACCATGCTCTCGAAGCCGGTCAATCGCCGACAGTTCATCCTGGGGAAGTTCCTGGGAATTCAGACAGCCGTGTTGCTGATGGCCCTGCCGATTGTGATCGCGTTTGCGGGGTTGACCATCTACAAGGTCTTTTACGACGCCCGAGAGTCGACCCGCGACGATGTGATGATTGAGAATGCTGTGGTTGAGGTCTTGCGGTTGATGCCGGCGGTGGTGCTGGTTTTGCTGGAGATCATGATCATGTCAGCGATCTCGGTGGCTCTCTCCACCCGGGTCCCGATGGTGGTGAACCTGGTAACCTGCCTGGCGATCTTCGTGGTGGGGCACCTGACCGAGACCCTGGTGGTGAGCAATCTCGGGAAACTGGAGTTGGTCGGTTTCATGGCCAAGCTGGTGGCAATGATTCTGCCAGCTGTGGGCATGTTCAACGTGGAAGCCAAGTTGATGACAGATGGCGCGGTTCCTCCCCTGTACGTGGGCTGGGCCGCGGCGTACGCCGGAGCCTACATCATGGCTGCCATCCTGTTGGCCTTCTGGATGTTCGAGGATCGCGACCTGGCGTAGTCGCGGCTTTGGCGGAACAGTGAGGACGGGGTGAGCACGCAAGAGCCTGGCGGTCTGGAACGGGTCTTTCCCGCGCGTGAGTTGTTCCGGGGGGAGGGATTGCGGGGCTGGATCTGGTCGATCCTGGCTTCCCTTTCACTGTGCGGCCTGCTGCTGGTGCTGGGGTTCCTGGGGGATCTGCTGATCACCCGGGGACAGGTGACGCTTCCGGCATCTGAATTGCCCCGCCTCGAGGGATTCCGGGGGATTGAGATTCCCCGTGATGTCTCAACGCCCGATGTTTTGCTTGCCGACACAGGTGTCTTCCCGACCCTGTTGCGATGGAACCCCGGCCCGTTCGCCTCGCTCGGGCGATGGCTGTCGGCGGTGCCTCCATTGATGCACAACCGGTCGGCCCTGACGGTGCTGGTGGGGCTGGGGACTCTGCTCGCCTGGCTGTGGAGCCAGTTCGCCTCACGCGCCCGGCGGGACTGGAACCGCGCCGGGCTCGAGGTTGCGGCACGCTTGCGGCGGGAGATCCACCGTCAGGCCCTGCGTCTCGGCCCCGGGGACCTCGATGGCACCGTCAGTGACCAGACGATTGCACTGTTCAAGTCCGACGTCGACACCGTGCGCGAAGGAGTGGTTTCGTGGCTGGGAGTGCATGGTCGCGATCTGCTGCGGCTGGTGCTGATCGCCGGTTGCCTGCTGCTGGTGGAACCGGTGTTGACCCTGGTGTGCGTGGTCCCGCTGCTGGGATGCTGGTGGCTGGCGAAAGGGAATGTGCATCGCAGCCGCGCGCAGGAACGTCTCTCGCAGCTCGCCGGAGATCGCGATCTGAGAATCCTGGCGGAAGGACTGTCGAAGACCCGGCTCGTGCGGGGTTACGGGCTCGAGTCGCTGGAGCAGCAGCATTTCGACAAGTCGCTGCAACGGTACCAGCGGTCGCAGGAAGACGTGCTCGACCAGACCGCGTGGTCGCGCCGTGCCGTGCGGATTCTCATCGCCCTCACAGCCGGTTTTGTGGCGCTCTACCTCGGAGGGCGGGTGTTGATGCCGCCGCACGAGACGCCGCTGGCGTGGGCCCTGGTGGTCCTGGCCGGTTTCTGGCTGGCGTGGCGACCGCTGCAGGAACTGGTCTCGCGGCAGTCGACCCTCGAGCCGGCTGACCGTGCGGCCGACCGGATTCAGGCCTACCTCACGCAGATTCCCAGCGTTGGGCAAGCGGTCGGGGCCCGATTTGTACAGCCCCTGCGCCGGTTGCTGACGTTTGAAAGGGTGACGTGGAAGCCGGCGGCTTCCGCACAGGCACTCCTGCAGCAACTCGACCTCAAGATCCCGGCGGGTCGCAAGGTGGCCCTGGTCTCGACCGATCCGCTCGAAGCCCGTGCGGTGGCCTGTCTCATTCCCCGGTTTCTCGATCCCGATCAGGGACGGGTGTTGATTGACGACACCGACATCGCGTGGGGAACGCTCGACTCGCTGCGGGCCGAAGCGATCCTGGTCAGTGGCCATGATCCCTGCATTTCGGGCAGTGTGCGCGAAAACCTCCTGGGCGATTCTCCCGGGGTGACCCTCGATGCGATTACGGCAGTCGCCAAGAAAACCCACGCGCACGAATTTATCCAGGAACTGCCGCAGGGCTATGAGACGATCATCGGCGAGCAGGGGGTGATGCTGGACCCCGTGCAGAGCTTCCAGTTGGGGTTGGCCCGGGCCCTGGTCCGCAATCCCGCCCTGCTGATCATTGATGAGCCCGAGTTGACCCTCGATGAGGCGCTGCGCCAGCAATTGGATGAAACGTATCGGGCGGTCTCTGACGGACGGACGGTCCTGTTCCTCCCCCGACGGATGTCGACGTTGCGGCGCTGCGATGAAATTGCCTTCCTGCACAAGGGTCGGCTGTCGGCCATTGGTCCCCGCGATCGCCTGGTTCAGGTGTCCCCCCTGTACCGGCACTGGGAATATCTCCGATTCAACGAGTTTCGTCACGAATTTGAATCGGAGACGGAATGACTCCGGCGGAGGATCCGCAGTCGCCAGAGAGCCCGCAACTGACCCGTGCTGCGGGCCCGAGTGCGGCCCCGAGTGCCGCGCCCCCGGAAGAGAACCTCTCGCGACGGTCAGGTCCCGCTCCTGTCGGACCCGGGACGGCGGCCCTGGCGATGTTGACCTCGGCCCTCTGGGGAGGAACTCCCACCGCCATTCGCTTTGCCACCGACTCGCTCCCGCCGGTGATGGTGGCGGCGATCCGGTTTGGCCTCGCGGCCCTCTTCATGCTCTTCTGGATTCGCTGGGAGGGCGTGGGGCTGCGGATCCGGCGGGAGCAGTGGAAGCCAATCCTGGGGGCGTCGCTGCTGCTGTTCGTACAGATCGTCACCTTCAATTGGGGAGTAGCCGGCAGCAACTCGTCGCACGGGTCGCTGTTCATCAACACATTTCTGTTCTGGGTGGGGCCGATTGAGCACTTTGTGACGAAGACCGACCGGTTGACCTCGCGGAAAACCCTGGGGCTGCTGATCGCCGGGCTGGCCAGCTTCGGAGTGCTCGCCACAGACACCCGGCCCTCGTCCGCCCTGCCGCGCGACGAAGTCACACTGGCCGGGGATCTCGTACTGTTGCTCAGCGGTCTGCTTTTGGGAATCAAGATCGTCTATACGAAATGGGCGGTCCGGCAGGTCGAGCCTGGCAAGCTCATTTTCTGGCACGATGTCTTCGGGACCGCCCTGTTTCTGGCGTACAGCGGTCTGTTTGAGACGACGCGCGGTCGGGAACTGACTCCTCCGGCAGTCTGGGGCCTGCTCTACCAGGGAATTCTGGTCGGGGGCTTCTGTTTCGCCATCCAGGCGGTGCAGTTGAAGCACCACTCGGCCTCACAGATTGCCGTCTTCAGCGCGTCAACTCCCCTGTTCGGCATCGTGTTTGGCTGGTTGCTGAGGGGTGACCCGTTGAGCTGGTGGCTGTTGGCCGCCACGGTGGGTGTCGGCTGGGGGATTCTGCTGGTCACTCGCCGTGAACCCGAAACTTCTCCCGGAACCGGGTAAGACTCCGGCCGATCGAACACTGGTCCCAGGAGCGCTGTGGACCGACAGGTTGAGTTCGATCCAGTGCTGGAACCAACTCCGTTGTCGGTGATTCCCGAGAACTGGCGACACGCCGGATGGGGCTCGCGGCGGATCTCTGGTGCGGCGGATGTCTGGTTCAGTCCAGTCGCCGGAGGATTGCACACAGACAGGGGATTGCACACAGACAGGCTGCAAGCAGACCAACCTGTGGAAATAGCACCGCCCTGCCAGGGCTGTCGGTCTGGCAGGGCGGGTTTTAATTCAGGACGCCGCAGACCATTGGGCGTGGTTGCTGGCATCAGCGAGGGGAACTCACCTGCCACGAGAAGGCAGAACGGGGTTTCTAACCCGCCAAAAAAATCTGGAATTTTTTCCAACATGGCAAACATCGCAAAAAACCAGCTGTTTTTCACGGTTCTGTGCCTCCCCAACTCCAGGCGGTCCTCGATCCGCAAGTCGGTCCACGCCGTTGATCCATGGCAAAGGATGGTATTCGGCAAGGGATGGTATTCCGAGCGCGTCTCGGGGCGGAGAAACTCGGATCCATCGTGAGATCGGAAGACGATTTCAGCCGCAGCATCCCGATATGCCAGATGCCCAGTTCGTGTTGGCAGACGACCACCGGGGAGATTGGGCCGAGATCAAAAAAAACGCCCCGCCAGGGCTGTCGGTCCGGCAGGGCGCTAAATATCGGAATCACCTGAGAGTTGGGCTCAGTCAAGTGGTTCAGCAGGGGCAAATCGCCCCGGCAACCCAAATCGTACGAGAAAGTCGTTGGTGAGGCAACCAAAATTCCAGCAAGGTGATTGGTGGCAGCTTGGGATCGTTGTTGTGCGAGCGGAAAATCTCTCTCTTCCTGAAGTGCGCAAGAATTTGGTTTTATGGGATTTCCATGCCATCGGTTTTTTCGGAGTTGGAATCGCCTGTCTGGAAATCTGTTTGGCCAAGAGGAAGAAAAAAGATTGTCAGAGGGTTTGAGCAGGCACAGGTGGACCGCAGCCTTTCGACCAACCAGGCAGTTCTCTGATGGGGACGGATTGTGAAAAGTTTCGGCGGTCGTCATCCTTCCCGGGGCCTGGCGGCGTGTTTGTCGCACCAGCAGACTCTTTCGGCCAACGGATTCCGAATTCCCCCGCAACGGAGCGGGGCCCCACTACCGATCCGCTTTGAAGTTCCGATACGATTTCCCCATCCACATCATTTCCCCCCCACCAGCCCCTTGTTGGTCTGGTGCGACCTGCCTGAACTTCCAGTGGACCGTTCATGAACATTGCTGCGCTACGCAAACTTCGCGCCCAGTTGCAGGCGGACCAGACCGTTCACGGCCTGTGGGTCACGCTCGAGTCGGCCAGCATTACCGAGATTGCCGTCGGTTTGGGACTCGACTTCGTCGTCATCGACACCGAGCATGGCCATCTCGACTGGGGCGATGTGGTGCAGCATCTGCGGGCTGCTGTCCGCAGCGACACCGTCGCCCTCGTCCGGGTCACAGAACTGAACACCGGGCTCATCAAGCGGGCCCTCGACATTGGTGCCGACGGCGTCGTCGTCCCCTGGGTCGAGACCCCCGAGCAACTCGCCCAGGCTGTCGCCTGTGCCCATTATCCCCCCCGCGGGATCCGGGGGATTGGCGGCGAACGGGCCACCTGCTGGGGCCGGGCTCTCCCCGAGCATGTGCGCGAGGCCGAAGAGAATGTGCTGGTCGTGCCGATCCTCGAAACGGTCCAGGCGGGTCGCAACCTCGAGGCGCTCTGCCAGGTCCCCGGAGTGGATCTCTTCCAGTTTGGCCCGGCCGACTATTCGTCCACCGCCGGTTTCGCCGGCCAGTGGGAAGGTCCGGGGGTGGCGGAAGAACTGCTGCGGCTGAAGAACATCCTGCGGCAGCATGGCAAGCAGGTGGGAGTGCTGGGGACCAGTCCCGAGAACCTGCGCGAGCGCGAGGCCCAGGGGTTTCGCTTTCTGGGACTGGGGATGGATGCCGGGTTGTTGATTCGCGCCGTCAGCGACTCGCTGACGGCAGTGGGGCGGCCCTCCCGGTTGCAGACCTCGTTTCAGCCGTTGAAAGGGTGACGTCGTGACGGCAGGACCACGCATCACACGCGAGTGGCTGGCAGATCAGCCCGAACTGTTCGAAGCCCTCTGGCCCCTTCTCGAAGTTCGCCTGGGGACCGCGGCGGCCTTCCCCGGCCAGGGCTCAAAGCCCACGGCCAAATCCGGGGGAGCGAAGCCATCGCCGGCGATCCCCGAGGGGTGGCGCTGGATCTGGCATGCGGGTGGATTCCTGCAGGGAATCGAATCGCTGGGACTGGCCGGCTGGTTCCAGAAGTCGCTGCGGTCAGACCCCTCGGGCAAAGAGGTCGAGTCGGCCTATATCGCATTGAATCGCCTGGGGTTGCTGTCGCACGCGCGGATCCTGGCCCAGGGCTCGGGATTGGCCCTCGGCTGGGCGGGGCCGGCGGCCGAGAAGCTCTGGCGGGGCCTCATGGGTGATGCCGGCCTGCAGGCTCCCTCACGCAGCCGGAGTGGCCCTCCAACCGAACAGCAGCTGCAACAACTCGACGGACTCGTCGCGCAGTTCCACTCGCTCGAACAGGATTGGCGCAAGCACATCGGACGGTGTGCCAAGACCAATCCCCGGCTGTTTGTCGAGGGTTGAGTGGCCCGGTGCCGGCAACCGTCAACGGTCACCCGGTTGTTCCCAGGTGGTCATCCGGACTACTGGCCCGACTATTGAGAAGCGGCGCGGCAGGTGCGGGGTGTGGAGGGGATCGTCGCGCCTGCAGGCCGGACCAAAGAACGCAGCCAGCCCCGGTGCGGTCTGACGGCACCGGGGCTGGTGGCAGTGGCATGAAGCGTGGGAGGGAGACCACGCCTCACAGTCACCCGGGGAACAGCAGGCTGCGCACCCGGGTGATTCGTGGAGAGGGTTTCGTTACCTGGCGGCGGGAGCCTTGGGCTTGGCGGCGGCGCGGGGGGCCGGCTTGGCTTCGACTTCGCCACTCACCCCGGTGACATCACCGGCCGACTTGCCCGGCGCACCAGCCGCGGGCTTGACCGCACCCTTGCGGGCGGCGGCGGCGGGCTTCTTCTCGCCCCCCTGCACGGTCCCGGTGAGAATGTTCTCCACCCGGGCATTGTCCTTGAGGTTTTCAAACACCTTGGCGACCGACTGCTGAACCTTCTCTTCGGTCAGCTGATCGCGCAGCATGGTTTCGACGTCCGAGGTCATCTCGGTCACGACCTGCTCGGTCCGCCCTTCACACAGCACGATCATGTACTGGTTGACTCCCACCTGGACGACCGACGAGACCTCGTTTTCCTTCAGCTTGAAGACGACTTCCTCGAGTTTCTCGTTCCCGGCGTGACGCGGAATCGGGGGGATCACACCACCCAGTGCCCGGCTGTTGGGATCGATCGAGTACTCGGTCACGTACTTGGAGAAGTCTTCGGGATTGGCAACCACCTTGGCGTGCACTTCGCGGGCCCGGCGGGGATTGTCGAGCACAATCGCCTTGGCCTTCACGCGCGGTCCGTAGTTCCGCTCGAACGCCAGCTTCAATTCCTTCTCGCCGATCTCAACCGATTCACCAGCCAGCTTTCGCAGGGCCAGCATCGGCCAGATGATGTCGTTGTAGTATTGCGCCGGAGTCACATTCCGCTCGGCCTGCAGCATCTTCAGCCAGTTTTCTTCGTCGAGGCCGAACTTCTTGGCGATGCGGCCAACCTCTCCCTTGACCTCGCTCTCCGACACGGCGATGCCGTGCTGGTCGCACGCCTGCTGGATGATGCGGCGGTTGATCAGGTTGTCGAGAATCTCGGCTCCGTAGCGGGCGACGCATTCCTTGGCGAGGTCATCGTAGGTGACCTTGTCGACCGAACCGCCGGTCTTGATGGTGGCAACCACCTTCTCGGCGCTGGCGGCCGGACGGGCTGCGGGAGCCTTGCCCGAACCATCTTCCGAGTGGGCCCCCGTGGGCTTCATCACCTGGATGGCCACACCGGCCACCACGAGGACCGCCGCCGTACCGGCGATGGCCCAGGTCCAGTTCCGCTTCTGCCCAGCCGCTGCGGGGGGCATGCTGTTCAATTCCGCCATGAGTCGATTCCCTTCCTGTGGTACGCCCTGCCATCGGGCCGGATTTGCTTCCCCTGGGTCAAGTGCCCATCCGTAGGCACCGGGGTAGGGCGGGCTTATAGGGCAATCGTGCAAAAGTGGTCAAGCACAATTTCGGGTGGAACTTGAATCTTTTTTTGCAGATTTCCGGCGGTGGAATCTGTCGGGACGATCAGACGGGCCCGAGCCCACACCCCCTGGGCGTCCGGCTGCCGACCGGAGCGGGAAGTGCATCGGGACGTCTCAACCGGGCGGCACCGTTGTGCGACGTGCGGAATGCCCCGGGGCGACTGCTCTTGCAGGCTTTCCAGCCGGTGTCATAAAACCCCGCCGGAAAGGAATCCTCCCGCATGACAGTGCACACCCTGAGAGATCTCGCCGGGCTGGTGAATGGCCGCGTGCTGGGTCCGCCCGATCGGGACATCCACGATGCCAGCCCCCTCGCCCGGGCCGGCGTTCACAACATCACCTTCGCCGCCGACGAGAAGAACTTCAAGCTCTTGAAAAAGTCGGCGGCCGGGGCCTGCCTGGTTCCCGAGAAACAGGCCGACGCTCTCGCGGCCCAAGGACTCGCGACCAGTCTCGTGGCTGTCCCTGACCCGATGGATGCCTTCCTGGTGATCCTGCGGAAGTTCCGGCCCCAGCCCCCCCGGCCCTCGTGCGGCGTCTCGCCCCACGCCCATGTCGATCCGTCCGCCACGCTCGGGGCCGACAACCAGATCTTCCCGGGCGTCTTCATCTCGGCCGGAGCGCGTCTCGGGTCCCGCTGCATTCTCTATCCGGGCGTTTACATCGGTCCCGGTTGCACGATCGGTGACGACTGCGTGCTGCACCCCCACGTCGTGCTGTACGACGGTGTGCTGGTGGGAAGCCGGGTCATCCTGCATGCGGGGGTGGTGCTGGGGGCCGACGGGTTCGGCTACCGCTTCCGGAATGCCCGCTTCGATAAGATTCCGCAACTGGGGACCGTTCATGTCGGGGATGATGTGGAGATCGGGGCGAACTCGACGGTCGACCGCGGCATGATCGGACCGACAGTGGTCGGAACGGGGACCAAGCTCGACAACCTCGTGATGATCGGCCACAACTGCGAAATCGGGAAACACAACGTGTTTGCCTCCCAGGTGGGAATGGCCGGCTCGTGCTCGACGGGAGATTTTGTCCGGCTGGGTGGCCAGGTCGGAACCGCCGACCATGTCCACCTGGGGCAGGGGTGCAGCGTGGGGGCCAAGGCGGGGGTCCACCGGGATATCCCCGCCGGGGAGACCCACGTCGGCTGCCCCGCCCGTCTCGAGACGGACGAACTGAAGATCGTGATGGCCACCGCGCGCACGCCGGAGATGCGCAGGCAACTGCGCGATCTCGAGAAACGGCTCGATGATCTCGAAAAGCGGCTCGCCGCCCCCTCGGGAGGCTGATCTCCATGTCCCCGCTTGCTGTCTTTCAACCTCCCCGCCGTCGTGTCGGCCTGCTGGCCGGTGCGGGCCGGTTTCCCATCCTGTTCGCCCAGGCCGCCCGTCGGCAGGGACTTTCGGTCCATTGCCTCGGGGTCGAGGGAATGGCCACGGAAGAACTGTTCGAGTGCTGCGATGCCTGCGAGTTTCTGCCTCTCGCCCGCATTGGCCGGGCCATTCGCACCTTTCGCAAATCGGCCATCGACCGCGTGGTGATGGCCGGCAAGATCGAGAAGGTGGTGCTCGTTCGGCCCCATCTCTTCTGGCGGTTGCTGCCCGACTGGCGGACCCTGCACATGTGGTTTCGCTACGCCACCGGCAACAAGAAAGATGACACCCTGCTGCTGGCCGTCATCCGCGAATTCGAGCGCGATGGCATCACCTTCGATTCGGCCCTCGATTATTGCCCGGAGCTGCTTGTGAACCACGGCTTCCTCACCCGCCGCAAACCGACCCCCGCCCAGTGGAAAGACATCTGCTTCGGCTGGGATCTCGCCAAGGAAATGGGCCGACTCGATGTGGGCCAGAGCGTGATGGTCAAGGAGACTGCGGTGCTCGCCGTCGAGGCGATCGAGGGGACCGACCAGTGCATCCGCCGCGCGGGAGAGCTCTGCCGCAAGGGAGGCTTCACCGTGGTCAAGGTCGCCAAACCCCAGCAGGACCGCCGGTTCGACGTCCCCACGATCGGTCAACAGACCATCCAGACCATGCGCGAGTGCGGTGCCAAGGTGCTGGCGATTGAAGAGGGGCAGACGATCGTCCTCGACCAGGACGAAGTGGTCCGCCAGGCCGACGAGGCGGGAATCGCCATCGTCTCGGTCAACGCCGGCGACATGCAGCTGCGCTGCGCGGCCTGACCCGCCGCCGACAGCCGACCCCGGCCACCGGGTCGGGGCGCTCGATCGGATCGGGTGTCTCAGGCGAAGATCTCGTGGGCCACATTCCCGGCGACATCGGTCAGCCGGAAGTCGCGCCCGGCATACCGGTAGGTCAACTGGGTGTGCTCGAGCCCCATCAGCGCCAGCAGCGTGGCGTGCAGGTCGGTGGTGTGCATCCTGCCGTCGATGGCCCGGATGCCGAATTCATCGGTGCTGCCGTGGCTGTAGCCCGACTTCACCCCGGCCCCGGCCAGGATCATCGGATATCCGGTGATGTTGTGATCGCGGCCATCCTCTCCCTGGGCGCTCGGCTGCCGTCCAAATTCGCTGCCAAACAGCACAAGGGTCTCATCGAGCAGCCCGCGCTGGTCCAGGTCATCAAGCAGTGCCGCGACCGGCCGGTCGACCAGCCCGCAGTTGCGGATCAAACCCTTGTGCAGTCCGCTGTGATGATCCCAGCCTCCCTGGCAAATCTCGACAAACCGCACTCCCGCCTCGCTCAGCCGGCGGGCCATCAGGCATTGCCGGGCGAAACTCCCCTCGGGGCCGGGCTTGATTCCATACGCCTCCCGCACCGATGCCGGCTCGCGCGACAGGTCGAGCAACTGCGGGATCTTCCCCTGCATCCGGTAGGCGAGTTCATGGGTCTCGATGACCGATTCGACCTCGGCCGGCGCCCCGGGAACCGCCGAATACTGCCGGTTCAACGACTGGATCAGGTCGAGCTGCCGACGCTGCAGGCGGCGATCCACGACGCTCCGCAGGTTGGGCATGTTGCCCGAGTCGTCGATCTTCGTCCCCTGGTAGTGGGCGGGGAGGAAGGCACTGCCGTAGTTGATGCTGCCGCCGAAATTCGCGGGGGGATTCACCGTGACGTAGCCTGGCAGGTCGTCATTCTCGGTCCCCAGGCCATACAGCAGCCACGAACCGAGTGACGGGCGGGTCAGCGAGGCAATCGAGGCCCCGGTGTGCAGTTGGATCACCGCCTGCGGATGGGCGGGCGTGTCGGTGTGCAGTCCCCGCAGAAAGCAGAACCGGTCGACGTGGCGGGCGATGTGCGGGAACAGTTCCGAGACCCACGTCCCCGTATCACCATATTGGGCGAAGCGGAATTTCGAAGCAACGAGCTTGCCACCCCCGGGGCCCGCCTGCCCATCGCTCGCCTGCAGGCGGGGCTTGTATTCGATCGTGTCCATCTGCGACATCGCCCCCTCCATGAAGAGGAAGATGACG
>DNUF01000242.1:24973-30816 GCA_003508595.1 Planctomycetaceae bacterium | reverse complement strand
CGGCTGATCTCGGCCGGGGTCCGCTGCGTGAGCCTGTCGTGGGGGGGCTGGGATACCCACAGCGACAACTTCGGCCACCTCCGCCGGCAGCTCCCCCCGTTTGACCTCGGCCTGGCCGCGTTGGTCGACGATCTCGTGGCCCATGACCTGTGGCAGGACACCATCGTGATCGTGTGGGGGGAATTTGGCCGGACCCCGCGGGTCAACGGCACGGCGGGTCGCGACCACTGGCCGCGGGCCTCCAGCGTGCTGGTGGGTGGTGGCGGACTGACGACCGGGCAGGTGATTGGCTCGACCAACCGCCTGGCCGAGCAGCCGGCCGACCGCCCCGTGCACCTGCAGGAGATCTTCGCGACCCTGTACCAGCACATGGGGGTCGATCCGCGGTACACCACGCTGGTCGACAACAATGGGCGTCCCCAATATCTGGTCGAGCACAACTCGACCGTCCGCGAACTGATTGCCTGAGACTGTGCCTGCGTCACCCGGAAGCGATGTGGTCGAGTTGCTGGCGACGCTGGTCGCCATTCCCAGTGTCAGCCCGATGGGGCGCGATGTCTCGGGACCCGAGTACCTCGAAACCCGGCTGACCGCCTGGTTGGGGGAGTTCTTCACCCGGCTGGGAGTGCCGTGGGAAACCCGCGAAGTGCTGCCCGGGCGGTCGAACGTGCTGGCCCGGTACGATTCGCCGGGGGCGCACACGACCCTGCTGTTCGACGCCCATCAAGACACGGTGCCGGTCGACGGGATGGTGATTCCCCCGTTTGAACCGACCATCCGCGACGGCCGGCTGTATGGCCGGGGGGCGTGCGATGTGAAGGGGGGGATGGCGGCGATGCTGACGGCGTTCGCCCGGCTGGTGCGCGAGCGCCCGGCGGGGGGGGCCAACGTGGTGATGTCGTGCACCTGCGACGAAGAGGCGACTGCGCAGGGGGTGAAGGCGCTGGCGGGGTTGTGGGGTGGTGCCGAGCGCCCCAGCCCGCTGTTGCCGACCCCGCCCGACCTGGCGCTGGTGGCCGAGCCGACGGGATTGAACATCATCGTGGCCCACAAGGGGGCGGTGCGGTGGAAGCTGCGGACGAAAGGTCGGGCCTGCCACAGTTCGCGGCCGCAGGAAGGGAACAACGCCGTCTATCGCATGGCCGAGGTGCTGACGGCCCTCGAACAATACGCCGCCGGGCTGCCGCAGATGGTGCCGGCGCATCCCCTGTGCGGGGGGGCGACGTTGAGCGTGGGGCGGATCATCGGCGGGATCAGTGTGAACACGGTCCCCGACGAATGCGTGATCGAGATTGACCGGCGGGTGGTGCCGGGGGAGGATCCGGCCGGGGTGATCGGCCATGTCGAGCACTGGCTGCGGGAACGGCTGGAGGTCGACTTCGAGATGTTGCCGCCGTGGCTGGATGGGGCGACCCTCTCGGACCACAACAACCACGGCTGGGCCGACCGGCTGATGGGGCACATCACGGCGGTGGCGGGTCCCCGGGAGAAGCAGGGGGCGTGGTACGGGACGAACGCGTCGCGGATCGCGACGACCGGGGTGCCGGGCTTGGTGTTTGGCCCCGGCTCGATTGACCAGGCGCACACGGTGGACGAGTGGATTGACCTGCAGCAGTTGCGGCAGGCGGCGGAGATCTATCATCGGTTTTGCGTGCAGCCCTGACCGTCCATCGGGTGGGGGAACTCTGGGGGGACGGCAATTTCTGAAGGGAGGGGACTGGATTTTCCGGAGTGCCAGCCCGACAATCGACGCAGACTGCGGCGCTCCCTTTCTCCCCTTTGGTCCTGATGTCTGCTGCTTCCTCCCCGAGTACAAGCCGGGCGCTGATCTTCCAGATCACGTCTGGCGTGGCCGATTCCCAGTCGTGGGAGCGGTTTGTGTACCTGTACGGGCCGCAGATCCTGGTGTGGTGCCGGACGTATGGGCTGCAGGATGCCGACGCCCGGGATGTGGCCCAGGACGTGTTGCTGCAGGTTTCACGGCAGATTGAGCGTCTGGAGTACGATCCGACGCGGAAGTTCCGGGGTTGGTTGCGGGCGGTGGTGCACGGGGCGTGGTGCCAGTGGGTCGAGCGGAACCGGGGGACGGCCCGGACGGCGGCCGACTCGGGCATTGTGAGCGTGCTGGAGCAGATTCCGGCCCGTGATGATCTGCTGGCGCGGATCGATGCCGAGTTCGATCGCGAACTGCTCGAATTGGCGATGCTGCGGATTCGGCGGCGGGTCGAGCCCCGCACCTGGCAGGCGTTTGAGCTGCTGGCGATCGAGCGGTTGTCTGGGGTGGAAGCCGCAGCACGGCTGGGGATGGCCCTGGGGGCCGCGTTTGCCGCCCGCAGCAAGGTGCAGCGGATGCTGCGGGAAGAAGTGGCCCGTCTCGAAACGGGAGAGGGCATTGACTGATGTCCTCCCAGGAAAACCAGCGGGGTGGTGAATCGTCGCGCGGCGAATCGTCGGGGCGGGGTTCGCCGGGGGGCAAGTCGCCGTCAGCACCGGGGGGGTGTCCGGGCGATGAGAGCCTGCGTCGCCTGTTGAGCGATGATCCCTCGCTGACCGAACGGGTGTCGATCGAGCGGCATCTGGGTGAATGTCGGCCGTGCGTCGGCCGCCTGGAGCAACTGTCGGCGGCCGAGGAAGAGCCGTGGCAGTCTCCGGCCGACCGGGTGGCGATTGGCAAGATGTCGCGCGAGATGCTGGCCCGTGTGGCGCAGGCATTTCCTGCGCAGGACCAGGGGGATCTGGCGGGGCTGGCGGGGAATCAGCCGGCCGAAGAGCGGGTGGTCCCGCAGATTCCGGGTTTCTCGGACCTGGAGGAAGTCGGTCGGGGAGCGACCGGGATTGTGTACCGGGCCTTCCAGGAAGAGCTGGGCCGGACGGTGGCGATCAAGCTGCTGTCGGCGGCGGGCATTCCGGGGGCAGCCGCGCGGGTGCATCGGGAGGCGATGGCACTGGCCCGGCTGCAGCATCCGGCGGTGGTGGCCATTCATGGCACGGGAGATTTGCACGGCGTTCCGTACCTGGTGATGGAGTGGATCTCGGGGGGGACGCTGGAGGACCGGCTGGCGCGGGGACCATTGGCGCCGCGTGACGCGGCCAGCGTGGTGTGGCAGTTGGCCCAGGGGGTGGGGGAAGCCCATGCGGTCGGCCTGGTCCACCGCGACCTGAAGCCGGCCAATGTGCTGCTGCAACCGGGAGAGCCCCTGGTGGCGAAGCTGACCGATTTCGGGCTCGCCCGCGAACTGGAGCCGGGCCCGCGACTGACCGCGACCGGGGTGGTGTTGGGGACACCCAGTTACATGGCCCCCGAGCAGACGGGGCTGATCTCGACACTGGGGGAAGTGGGGCCCGCCTGCGATCTGTACGGACTGGGGGCGGTCGCCTATGCCTCCCTGGTGGGGGATCCACCGCACGAGGGTCGCAGCACGCTGGACACGCTGGTGCGGGTGGCCTGGGAAGAGCCCGAGTCGCTGACCCGCCGTCGTCCCGAGATTCCCCGCGATCTGGCGACGATTGTCTCCAAGTGCCTGCGGACCCATCCCGGTGACCGCTACCGGTCGGCGGGCGATCTGGCGGATGACCTGGAGCGGTTCCTGGAAGGGCGTCCGATCTCGGCCCGGCCCTACTCGTGGACCGAGCGGGGGATGAAGTGGGCCCGGCGTCATCCGGCGTGGGCCGCGGCGACGGGCCTGCTGGCGCTGTTGCTGGTGGGGGGCATGTTGGGGACGGCGTATCACGTGCGGACCCTGAACCAGACCCTGCAGGCCCTCGAAGCGCAGAGAAGCCGGGCCGCCCGGGCCGACGAAAAGGCATCTTCGGCCATGGCCTCAGAGCAGGTGTCGCGGGCCCAGACGGTCGACCAGTTGCTGTTGACGACGCAGATCACCCGGTTGTTGCTCGAGAGATCGACCAATCCCGAGCCCCAGGACGACGAGTTGCTGGTCTCGTTGCGGCATTACTTTCACGAGCAGGGGGCCGACCTGGCCGAGTTGCCCGAGCAATCGGCCGAAGCGCTGGGTCTGGGGTTGAGCAACCTGGCCTACCTGGAGGGGCGGGGGGCCCGGCTTGAAGATGCCCTGGAAGACACCCGGCTGGTGGTGGCGATTGCCGACCGCTTTCCGCAATCGACCCGGCTGCAGGATCTGCGGCTGCAGGTGCTCGAGCAGCAGCGGTCGATGCTGGAGCAGTTGGGGCGAGCCGCTGAGGCGGCCCAATCTTCGGCACAACTGGTCCAGGCACCGGTCGAGCTTTCCTCCGATCGACCGACGGCCCGGGGTCAGGCGGCGGTCGCGCGCAGCAGCGCGCTGATTCGGGCGGGTCGGCGTCGGGAGGCGTTGCGGGTGATTGAGGCCGCACTTCCGCTGCAGGAGTCGGCCGCTCGGCAGTCTGGTCGCCCCGATCGCGACTTGTGGAGGCGGTGGTTGACGCTGCTGTCGACGCAGGGGGGGCTGCAACAGGAACTGGGGGAGCTGTCTGACGCGGCGGAGACGCTGGAAGCCTGGCAGCGGGTGAACCAGGAGTTTGTGGGGGAATTTGCGGCGGAACGCGAGGCGCAGGAGCGGGAGCAGTCGGCGATTCTGATCCGGCAGATCGAACTGGACATCGGCACCGGGAAGCTGACTTCGGCGCTGATGCGGATTGAGCAGGTGCGGGGGAAGACGACGGAGGTTCCCGAGCGGGCCGACATCGAGATTGCCCAACTGGTCGAATTGGCCATCCAGGAGATTCGGGTGCGGGCGATGCAGGGACATTCGGCCCCGGCCGAGCCCGTGATTGATGATGTGGTTGCCCGACTGGCCCGTCTGCGTGGGGCGCAACCGGCGAAGTTTGAACTGGCGCAGTTGCAGATTCGGGCCCAGATGAGCCGGGCGGGACTGCACATGTTGAACAGGCGGCCGGAGATGGCTGTGGCGGAATACCAGCGGGTGATTTCGCTGGTGGGAGAATGGGAGGGGCGGGAACCGCCGGGGAAGGGGTTTGGGATTTATGCGACCGACTCGCACTGGCTGGCGGCCCAGGCGAGTGAGGCGATGGGAGACATGTCCACCGCCCTGGATCACCTGTGGAAGGTGCTCGAGAAGAGCCACACTGCCAACCGGAATGCCGTGGTTTTGAAACTGGTGGTCGTGCACCTGCGTCAGAAAGACCTGGCGGGGGCCCGGCGGGTGGCGGATCTGATCCGGAATGATGCGATCAGTTCTGCCGAGGCAATGCGTCTGATTGCGGAGGGAGAACGCCGTTTTGGCGGGGCTCCCGCAGGAGTGGCTCCCCCCGACAACGCCCCGCTGGAGAACACCCCGGCGGAAAACGCTCGTCCGACCAGTGCCCCGTCGACGAGCCCTCCATCGACGAGCGCTCCGCGGGAGGCTGGTGGTGGGCCCTGACCGAGCGCCCGGCTCTCCCATCGGGTATGTTCATCCGTACGTCATCCCGCTGGCGGAATACTCCGGACTCGACGCAGGGATCCGAGCGAGGCTTGTCTTGCGTTTTCGAAACTAATTTCTCATAAATGGGAAATTCCAAGGATGGGGTCAGTGAGCTGCTAACTTTTTGCGTCCAGACCCCAAAGAGAAGATGCAGCGTGGTCAGGTCCAGCCAGACTGGTCACGGTGTGAGTTGGGCCGTGAGTCCTGACGAAGTCCCTGTTTCGATCACCCACGAGACTTGGAATCCAGGGGTTCACGGCTCTTTTTTTGAGATTTGGTGATAGATCAGTGTTGATTGATGGATTAGCGGGAACGTTGCGGGGGCCTGTTGGTATTCGCGGTTCGTCCCCGGCAGCGGCAAACTCCCGGCGTCACACGTTCACGGGACAGAGATTTGCCAGACGATGCGGGATGCGAGCGAAT
>DNUF01000242.1:24192-24756 GCA_003508595.1 Planctomycetaceae bacterium | reverse complement strand
ATGCGGGATGCGAGCGAATGGGGTGTAGATAATTTGTTTTCTTCGTGCAGGCTTCCATTCGGCCGAAAGGGGGACTAAGGTCTCCTCAACTCCGGGGCTGTCTGGTGTTGAGGAACAGGCGATTTGACTTTGTGCTGTTCTGATGCGTGTTTTGCCGAAGAATTCACGGGGGAAAGTGAACCTTCGGTCGTTTGTCGTCGGACCGGTCCGATTGGCTGATCTGGACCAAACCGGATTCGTGCTCGTGGTGGACTGCGGGTGAATTTCACACCTCAATTCGCGCCCGATCGTGATCGTGTGCAGGCTGGGATCCTGACGGATGCCACTGTCCATGTGTCGGTTGGCAATGGAGGGGGTGGAATGGGCACAATGGACGGCCAGGGAGGGAACTGATTCTGTGATTCAGCGACAACCGGTGACCCGATGGGGCTCTGGGAGTGACAGCGCTGGGATTACAAGCCCTGGAGCGGCGTTGTCCCTGGCGACCTGTTGGGTTCCGGAACGCAATCACGGGTTGAGTCTCAGGTGGTCCAGTTGGCTGTGGTGGATCACTGGGTGGTGGAT
>DNUF01000242.1:20198-23982 GCA_003508595.1 Planctomycetaceae bacterium | reverse complement strand
ATCACTGGGTGGTGGATCACTGGGCGGTTGAGGATGACCGAACCAGGACTGATGGGGACAAATCGGGTTGACTCCCGAAGGTGTCTGCTGGGAATGAAGGGGTCTTTGTGAGTTTCAGCACTTCGATCTCACTGTTGCAGCGCCTGCGGGGCATCGAGCATGACGATGCCGCGTGGGGCGACTTCATCGACCGGTATGGTCGTCTGTTGTTCGCGTGGGCACGTGAAGCGGGCCTGGGCAAGGATGATTCCCGCGATCTGGTGCAGGAGGTGCTGTTGAACCTGGTGGGGCAGATTGCCCGGTATCGGCGGTCGCAGCACCAGGGATTTCGCACCTGGCTGAAAACCGTCATGTGGAAAGTGCAGCACCAGTTGCAGGTGGAGGGGAGATTTACCGAGGCGATGGGAGGGGGGCTGGCCGATCGGTTGTTGGCAGCGCAACCCTCCTGGATGTCGCTGCAGGAGCGGTTGCAGGCCGAGGCCGACCGGGAGTTGCTCGAGGTGGCGATGGCCCGGACGAAGTCACGGGTGGAAGCCCGCACCTGGCAGGCCTTCGAGATGCAGGCACTGCAGGGGGCCTCGGGTGAGAGCGTCGCGCGCGAAACGGGCATGTCGTTGAGCAATGTCTATGTCTCACGGCACCGCGTGCAGAAGATCCTGCGGGATGAAATGATGGTCTTGAGGCAGGAATGAGTGCCGGGGAATGTCCGACAGACGACCTCCTGAACAGGTTGCTTGACGGAGGCCTCGATTCCGCGAAGACAGCCTCGCTGGAACGGCACATCGAGCAGTGCCCGCGATGCCTGGCGGCTCTGGAGCGACTCACCGATGATCCCAAGATGGGATTGGAACGTCTCTGTCCCGAGACAGACCCGGATCCGGTGGCCGATGACAGTGACGCTGACCGGGCGTATTGGGATCGGATCATCCAGTTGACGGGACAACGGTTCCACTGTGCCTCGCATCCCGAGGAACAGCTGACACCGGTTGCCTTGCCGGAGATTCCCGGGTACCAGTTCCTGCGATTCCTGGGGCAGGGGGGGATGGGGATCGTCTTCGAGGCCGAAGATCTGCAGCTGCGTCGCCGGGTGGCGATCAAGATGCTGGGGGAGTCGCGATTCCAGCCCGAGGCACTCGGGCGGTTGTACCGGGAAGCCGAGGTGATTGCCCGGTTGCAGCATCCGAACATCGTGCAGATCCATCGCGTGGGTCTGTGGCAGGAGCGACCGTTCCTGGAACTGGAGATTGTGCGGGGGGGGTCGCTGTCGATGCGCATGCGGGGGCGCGTGCATGGAGCCCGGGAGAGTGCCCGGCTGGTGGCGCGACTGGCGCGGGCCATGCACTTTGCCCATGAGCAGCGGGTGATTCACCGCGATCTCAAGCCCAGCAATGTGTTGCTGGACACCCCGGAGGGGTCAACCGAGGTTTCCCTCGACGAGATCACGCCGAAGATTTCCGACTTTGGCCTGGCGAAGCTGCTGGACACCGACCAGGAGCGAACGCGGTATGGGCAGATCCTGGGGACTCCCTCGTATTCGTCACCCGAGCAACTGCTGGGGGCGGTGGACCGGATTGGACCGGTCTCGGACGTCTACTCGCTGGGGGCCATTCTCTACGAACTGCTGACGGGGCGGCCGCCGTTTCAGGCCGTCGATGTCTGGCAGTCGCTGCAGCAGGTCTGTCAGGTCGACCCGGTCTCGCCGCGCCTGCTGGACCCGCGGATCCCGCTCGATCTGGAAACGATCTGCGAGAAGGCTCTCGCAAAGGAGACCGCCGCCCGCTACCCGAGTGCGGCCGCCCTGGCGGACGACCTCGAGCGATTCCTGGAGGATCGGCCCATTGCCGCCCGGCCCATCGGAGTGGTGGGGCGGGGGTGGCGCTGGGTTCGCCGCAATCCCCTCGCGGCGAGCCTGGTGGGGCTGGTGGCATCGCTGCTGTTTCTCTTGGTGGCCGGTTCTCTGGGGATCGCCCGGTATTACTACCTGCAGAGCGAAACCGAGCAGAAACTGCTGTCCGCCCACGTCGAGCTGCAGTCCGACCTGGAACAGCAGAACCACGAGTTGCGTGAGTCGGATCAGGCCAAGACGCAGGCCCTCGCCGATTCGTATCGGGCCCTGGGTCTGCGGTCGGGGGAAGCCGGGCTGCATCACCTGGCGGCCCTCTATTTCTCCCAGGCGGCGAACTCGGAAGTCTCTCCGCCGAACACCCAAGCGGCCAACTCGGAAGTCTCCCCGGCGACCACCCCGGGGGCGAATGCCCTGCGCGCCCGGCATGCCCTCGGCCAGTCGGCCACACCGGTCGCTCTGTTGGAACATCCCGATGGAGTCCGCCTTGATGACGCGGTGTTTCATCCCTCGGGGGGCTGGATTGTCAGCCAGCCGTACGACCGCGCGCATCGCCAGGTGGCCTACGAAATCGCCACGAATCAACCGCTCGCCTGGCCGGCCAACTGGGGGACCGTCCACTGCTGTGCCTGGAATACCGCAGGAGACAGGATCGTCGTGGGGACGTCGGAAGGCCGCCTCCTCTGGGCGACCTTTCCCGAACTGGAGTTGTTGTCGTCGCACCAAGTTGGCGAATCGATCCAGCAGGTCGCCCTGTCGCCGGGGGGGACGCATGTGGCCGCGAGTTCCGGTCGCCGGCTCTGGCTCTGGGGCCGCGAACTGGTTCCCGAGACCACGGAACCGGCCCCGGAACCGTCCGGGGAGCCGGCTTGGACACCGATCGATGAGATTGGTGCGGCGGACGGCAGGCGGTTCGAGGAATTGCTGTTCGACCCCTCGGGGCGGTGGCTGATCTCGGTCGACTCGAACCATTCGCTGGTGGCCTGGTCAGTGGCGGACGCCCGACCGGGACTGCAGACACGGTTTGGATCTGCGCACTTTGACTGGTCGCGGATTCGCCCGCAGTTCGACAACCACGGCCACCTGGTCTGCTGGTCCGACTTCCGTCTGTGGCGACATGACCTGGAAACGGGCCAAATTATCGAGGAATTTGAGTCCAATGGCGGATATGGATTCGAAGTCTCGCCGCAGGACGGCATGATTCTTGTCGGGGCCAATTTTCGGGCGCTGCTGTATTCCAGCCGCGGGGTCCAGAAGGTCAAGGGGCAGACGACCTTCAGCGCCTGCTGGTTCAACGATGGAACAGCCCTGCTGGGAGCGACTGATGGGGACACCCTCTTTCGGCTCGATCCGGTCCGGGAGACGATGACACCCTGGCCGCTGTTCCAGGCCGAGGGGGCGATTCGCCTGCGCCTGTCGGCCGACCGCTCGCTGCTGGCGACCATCAGCAGCCGGTACCAGTTGCGGATCTGGCAGATGCCGCGCGATCCGGCGCTGGACGTCGTGCAGGCGCGCATCGCGTGCGGGTATGAAACCGATTGGGGAAAGCTCGGGCCGGGAGGCGACCTGCTTCTCGTGCGGCGGTTCCAGAAAAACGCGCAAGTGCACCACGTCGCGGACGGTTCCCCTGCCGGTCCGCCGCTGTCTTCCGGCGGTGAACTGCGCGATGCCCGCTGGTTGCCGGAACGGGGGCGGGTGTTGACGCACTCGGTTCAGGGGAACACCTCGCGGTTTGACATCTGGAACGGGCTGACCGGAGAGTGCCTGCTGGCCGGTGGCGAAACCGGTCTGATCCCGGCGACCACCGAGGACAGTCCGCATCCGGTCATGGCGGTCTCACCGACTGGCGGGCAAGTGGCCGTGGCGCTGCATGACGGAACCGGTCTGGCCCTGGTATCGCTGGAGCCTGGGCCGGTACAGTGCTGTCGAATGGAGATCCCC
>DNUF01000242.1:19236-20000 GCA_003508595.1 Planctomycetaceae bacterium | reverse complement strand
GTCGAATGGAGATCCCCGCCCGCTGGCTGCTGAATCTCCCGAACAACAACCGCCTGGTGGTGATTGCCGACGGTCGGCGGCCCGGGATCGCCGAAGAGCTGTGGTCGCTCGACTGGTCGGATGGATCGCTCCGCGGGCCATGGATGGTTCCCCATATCCTGGACGCGGCCGCGAGTCCGGACGGGCACCTGGTGGCCGTGGGGAATCGCAATTCCCAGGTGCTGCTGTTTGATCCCACCCAGGGAACCGCCGGGTCGTTTGTCGAACTGCCCCATCCCAACTGGGCTGTTCCCGATGGGTTCTCGGCCGACGGCCACCGGCTGATCACCCGGGGCAAAGACCGGACCTTCCGGATCTGGGACCTCGGCAGTCAATCGCTTGTGGCACCCACGGCGGGATTCAAGTCGCATTCCCGTGCAACCTTCGCGGCGAATGATTCGCTGGTGCTGACCTGCGACATGTACGGTCAGTGCACCCTGCTCGATGCCCGTGACGGACAACCGGTGGCATCACCGATGTCATTCGGACAGCGCCCCATCATGCCGGAAGAGGGAGGGTTCGCACTTGAATGCAATGCCGCGGGGTCGGTCGCGATCATCGGGGGTGCGCCGGACCTTGTCATCCTGAACGTCGACCGGTTCCGGAAGCCGCATCCCCTGCGCGATGCCGACCTGGTGACCTGGTGCGAACTGGTGAGTGGGCACCGCCTCGAGCATGGGCAGGCCAGTCCCCTGTCGGCCCACGAGTGGACCCGGTTGTGGAAG
>DNUF01000242.1:12924-18950 GCA_003508595.1 Planctomycetaceae bacterium | reverse complement strand
GACCGGTGTTAAATCGACCGGCGTTGAGTCCGCGAGACCACTTGGCGAACCGCGGGGCTGGACCCGTCCGGAATTCAGCCCGCTCCGTCATCTCCCAACTCGCCCCGGCGTTCCAGTTCTTCCGCGAGGTTCTCGGGCGAGATGGGCTCGACGATGCGGTACTGTCCCTTGGACCACCGCAACAGGTCAATCTCCTGGCATCGCTGGCTGCAGAACGGAAAATGACGATTCCCCCCGGAAGACAGGTCCCCGGGGGAATCGGCGGCTGGGGCGTTTTTCGCCGACAGCTCCTGCCAGGAAGCGACCGGTTTCCCGCAGATCGGGCAGGTCTGGGGCTTGATCATGGAGCCGTCCGCCTACTTCTTGCTGTCGCCCGAGCCCGAACTCTTCGAGTCGCCGCCGCCGCCGGACGCGGGCTTGCTGTCGGATTCGGCCGCCTTCTTGTAGGAATCACTGCGGTAATCGGTCTGGTAGAATCCCGAGCCCTTGAAGATGATCCCGGCCCCGGGACCGATCCGACGGCGGGCCTTTTTCTTCTTGCACTCGGGGCACTTGCTGGTGGGCTCGGCGGTGATCGACTGGAATTCCTCCCAGACATGGCCGCAGGCGTCGCAGATGTAGTCGTAGGTCGGCATGAGACGTGGTGGGGAAAGAGAATCGGGCAGCCGGGACGGGTGATGCGCTTTACGACGCGGGAGGAGCGGCGACGATCACGGTGCTCGGCCGGACGACCCGGTCGTGCATCTGGTAGCCCCGCTCGTATTCCATCAGCACCGTGAAGGGGGGCTGGTCCGAGCCGGGGATCTGCTGCAGCGCCCGGTGCAGGTTCGGATCAAACGGCTTGCCCAGCGCCTCAATCGCCGTGATCTGGTGTCGGCCCAGAACCTCATCGAACTGCCGGGCCACCATCTGCACCCCCTGGACCAGTTGCTCGGCCCCCGGCGAGTTCTTGCCCGCCTCGATCGCCCGCTGCAGGTTGTCGAGGGCCGGGAGGAGATCTTCGGCCAGAGGCAGCACGGCAAACCGGCGCTGCTCTTCGGCTTCCTTGCGGACGCGCCGCTTGTAGTTGTCGAGATCGGCCAGGGCGATCAGCCACTTCTGGTGAAACCCGTCCCGTTCGGTGGCCAGGGTCTCCAACTGCTTCTGCAGGGTGTCGCCCGAGGCCTCTTCGGCCGTTCCCCGGGGCTCGCCCGAATTGCCCCCGGATGTGGTTTCGGTTCCCGGAACAGGATCGTGTGGTTCGTTGGAATTCACTTCTTCTCCTCCGATTCTTCACCCGCCACGAAGAGGTCCTTGAGCTTCTCAAGAAACGACTTCCGGTGCGGACTGACATGCTTGTGTTCGATCTCGGCCAGGCCGCGGATCAGTTCCTGCTGCCGGCCCGACAGCTTGCGGGGAACCTCCACCTGCACCTCGACCAGCAGGTCTCCCTTGCGCTGGGTCTGGTAGTGCGGCATCCCCTTGCCGCGCAGGCGCAGCACCTCGCCGGGCTGGGTCCCGGCCGGGATCTCCAGCAGGTGCTTCCCATCCAGCAGAGGGATTTCAAACTGGGTTCCCAGGGCGGCCTGGCTGAAGCTGATGGGGACAGTGCAGTGCAGGTCCGATCCATCGCGCTCAAACAGAGGATGCTTCTTGATCTGGACTTCGCAGTACAGGTCACCGCGGGGGCCGCCATGTTCGCCCGGCTCTCCCTGGCCCCGGGCGACGATCTGCATCCCTTCGTCGACCCCGGCGGGAATCTTGATGTCGAGCGAGAACTTCTTCGGCTGCCGGCCAGTCCCCGTGCAGGTCGCACAGCGGTCCCGGATGATGGTCCCCTGTCCCTTGCAGACATGACAGGGGCGCTGCAGCCGAAAGAAACCCTGCTGCTGCACGACCTGTCCCGATCCGCCGCAGAAATCGCAGCGGGCCGGGGTGGTTCCCGCCTTGGCACCGGAGCCATCGCAGGTGTCGCACAGCTCGTCGCGGGTCATCTCGACGGTCTTGTTGCAGCCGAAGGCGGCTTCACGCAGGTCGAGTTGCAGGCGGGTCTTGAGCGAATCTCCCTGGGTCGGGCGGGGGCCACCCCCTCCACGCCGTCCGCCACCCCCCCCCATCTGGCCACCAAACAGGTCGCCGAAGATGTCGCCAAACTGGCCGAAGATGTCGTTGAGGTCCTGGAAGCCAGCCCCACCCCCGCCACGACCACGGCTCTGGGTGAAGGCCTCGTGACCCACCCGGTCGTAGAGCTGGCGTTTTTCGGGGTTCGAAAGGATGTCGTAGGCCTCGGCCGCCTCCTTGAACCGTTCTTCGGCCGCACTGTCGCCCTGGTTGCGGTCGGGATGATTGGCGGCCGCCGACTTGCGGTAGGCGCGCTTGATCTCGTCTGCCGAGGCGCTCTTGCCGACGCCGAGCACCTCGTAGTAATCACGTTTCCCGGGCATGGTGGTCATCGCAGTGTCGACATAAGAAAACGGGCCACCCCGTGTGGAGTGGCCCGTCCCATCACGAGCAGAGGTCCTTGCGGACGCGTCTAGCGGATACTTCCCTCGACCTTGGGCTTGGCAGCGCCACCAGCTTCGTCGGTGCGGGTCACCAGGACCTCGGTGGTCAGCATCAGGCCGGCGATCGAGGCGGCGTTCTGCAGCGCACTGCGAACGACCTTGGCAGGATCAATCACACCCTGCTTGACCAGGTCGCAGTACTGGCCGGCACGGGCGTCATAGCCGTAGTTCGGCTTGTCGACCTGCTTGACCTCATCGGCCACCACGGCACCGTCGAGGCCCGAATTGGCCGCGATCTGGCGAATGGGAGCCTCGAGAGCCCGGGCGATGATCTCCACGCCGATCTTCTCGTCACCCTTGGTCTTCGACTTCAGGGCTTCGACAACGGGAATGGCACGCAGGTAGGCCACACCACCGCCGGGGAGAATTCCCTCTTCCACCGCGGCACGGGTGGCGTGCAGGGCATCTTCCATGCGGGCCTTGGTCTGCTTCATCTCGGCCTCGGTGGCAGCACCCACCGAGATGATCGCCACACCGCCGGTCATCTTCGCGAGTCGTTCCTGGAACTTCTCGCGATCGTACTCGCTCTCGGTGTTTTCGATCTGACGGCGAATCTGGGCCACGCGGGTCTGGATGTCGGCCGACTTGCCGCCCCCCTCGATGAGGGTGCAGGTGTCCTTGGTGACCTCGATCTTCTTGCAGCGGCCGAGGTGCGCGACCTCGACCGACTCCAGCTTGACGCCGAGGTCTTCCGACAGCAGTGTGCCGCCGGTCAGGACCGCCATGTCTCCCAGCATCGCCTTGCGACGATCGCCGAAGCCCGGGGCCTTGACCGCACACACCCGCAGCACGCCCCGCAGCTTGTTGACGACCAGCGCGGTCAGCGCCTCGCCGTCGACATCTTCGGCAACGATCAGCAGGGGCTTGCCCGACTGGGCGATCTTCTCGAGCAGCGGAACGAGATCCCGCAGGCTGGAGATCTTCTTCTCGTGCAGCAGGATGTAGCAATCTTCGAGGATCGCCTTCATCTCGGCCGGATCGGTGACGAAGTACGGCGAGATGAAGCCCTTGTCGAACTGCATCCCCTCGGCCAGCTTGAGGGTGGTGGAGTTCCCCTTCCCCTCTTCGACGGTGATCACACCGTCGCGGCCGACCTTCTGCATCGCTTCGGCGAGCAGGTCGCCGATCGAGCGGTCGTTGTTGGCCGAGATGGCGCCGACCTGGGCGATCTCTTCAGGGCTGTCGACCGGCTTGGCGGCCGACTTGAAGTGCTCGATCGCAGCGGCGGCCGCCTTTTCGAGCCCGCGGCGAACCACCGTGGGGTTGGCCCCCAGGGTGATGCTCCGCAGCCCTTCGGCGTAGATCGCCTTGGCGAGCACGGTCGCGGTGGTGGTGCCGTCGCCAGCGATGTCGCTGGTCTTGGTGGCCACCTCGTTGACCAGCTTGGCACCCATGTGCTCGAACGGGTCATCCAGCTCGACTTCCTTCGAGACAGTCACGCCGTCCTTGGTGACGAGCGGATTGCCGAAGCTCTTGTCGATGATCACGTTGCGGCCGGTGGGGCCGAGGGTGACCGCGACTGCGTCGGCCAGGGTGTTCACGCCGCGCTGCAGCTTCAGCCGGGCACGGTCTTCAAACAACAGTTGCTTTGCCACGCCAAAAACTCCTGCGGAGGATCTCTGCGAAGGGGGAACAATCAGACCAGTTTGGCGAGAATGTCACTCTCGCGCAGGATCTTCACATCCTTGCCGTCCACTTCGATGTCGGTGCCGCCGTACTTGCTGAACAGCACGTGGTCGCCCACGGCCACCGCCAGGGGAGCGCGCTCGCCCGATTCCAGCAGCCGGCCGGGACCAACCGCGGTCACCTTGCCACGCTGGGGCTTTTCCTTGGCCGTGTCGGGCAGAACGATGCCGCCAGCCGTGGTCGTCTCGGCGTCAACCGGCTGAACCACCACGCGATCGTCAAGAGGCTTCAAGCTCATGGATATCTCTCCGGGTATTGAAAGGGCCGCTGGACTGGGCGGCGTCTGTGTGTGTACTGGTTGGAATCAGTTGTGAATGACGGGCAGTTGTGAGTGACAGACAGTTTTGAGCGACAGGCGGTTGCGTGAGCCAGGGGCGTCCCCCGCAGCGACGCTGGGGGGACGCACTCGGGGGCGACCGGGACGAACTACATTCCCATGTCCATGCCGGGCATTCCGCCCATGCCGCCCATTCCACCCATGCCTCCCATCCCGCCCATGCCACCGTCGTGGTGATGGTCGTGATGGCTGTCTTCTTCCTTCTTGGGCTCTTCGACGATGATCGAGTCGGTCGTGAGCAGCAGGCAGGCGACGCTCGCCGCGTTCTGCAGGGCCGAGCGGGTCACCTTGCACGGATCGACGATCCCGGCATCGAACATGTCGCCGTACTTGTCGTTCAGCGCGTCGTAGCCGTGGGTCTTGGACTTCTGCTTCCGCACATTGTTCGCAACGACCGAGCCATCGAGGCCGGCATTGCTGGCGATGTAGCGGAGCGGGATATCCAGCACGTTCTGGATGATCTTGGCCCCGTACGCCTCGTCGCCGGTCAGCCCGAGCTTCTCAATCGCGCCCGAGCAACGCAGCAGGGCGACACCACCGCCGGGGACGATTCCCTCTTCGAGGGCGGCCCGGGTGGCGGCGAGAGCGTCTTCGATGAGGTCCTTGCGTTCCTTCATCGCGGTCTCAGTCGCGGCCCCGACGTTGATCTGGGCCACGCCGCCGGCCAGCTTCGCCAGCCGTTCCTGCAGCTTCTCACGGTCGTATTCGCTGTCGGTGACGGCGATCTCGGCACGGATCTGGGCGGCACGCCCTTCGATCTCGTCCTTCGCACCGGCCCCCTTCACGATCGTCGTGTTTTCGGCGTCGATGTTGATCTTCTTGGCCACGCCGAGGTCGCTCATCGCGACGTTCTCAAGCTTGATGCCAAGGTCTTTGAAGATCGCCTTGCCACCGGTCAGCACGGCGATGTCGCCGAGCATCGCCTTGCGGCGATCGCCGTAGCCGGGAGCCTTGACCGCGGCGACATTGATGATGCCGCGCAGCTTGTTGACCACGAGGGTCGCCAGGGCTTCCCCTTCGATGTCTTCGGCGATAATCAGCAGCGGGACACGGGCCTTCGAGATCTTCTCGAGCAGCGGCACCAGGACCTTGGCCGTGGTGATCTTCTCTTCGTAGATCAGGATCCGGCAGTTCTCCAGTTCGCAGGTCTGCTCGTCCTGATCGGTGACGAAGTGCGGCGAGAGATAGCCACGGTCGAACTGCATCCCCTCGACAAGCTCGACCGAGGTGCTGACCTGACGGCCTTCTTCGACCGTGATCACGCCATCCTTGCCCACCTGGACCAGGGCGTCGGCCAGAATGCCGCCAATCTCGGGATCGTTGTTCCCGGCGATCGTGGCCACTGTCTGGGTCGCCTTCTTGTCCTTGGCGTCAACGCTCTTGGCGAGCTTCTTGAGCTCTTCGATGACTGCCGCGACCGCCTTGTGGACGCCGCGCTGCAGCGACATCGCGTCGGCACC
>DNUF01000242.1:11388-12654 GCA_003508595.1 Planctomycetaceae bacterium | reverse complement strand
CCGTCGCCGGCCACGTCGCTGGTCTTGGAAGCCGCTTCCTTGACCAGTTGGGCGCCCATGTTTTCGTAGGCGTCTTCGAGGTCAATGTCCTCGGCAACCGTCACACCGTCCTTGGTGACTTTCGGAGCGCCCCAGCCCTTGTCCAGCACTGCATTCCGGCCTCGGGGGCCGAGTGTGCTACCAACCGCACGGGCCAACTTGCCCACGCCAGCCAGCAGACTCTTATGCACATCATCATCGAAGATCATCAACTTCGCCACAGCTTCTCCTCGAACGTTCTAGAGACTCGCAGCCAATTGGGGACCGTCGTCCGCACGTGGTTCCGAATGACGATCCGCGATCTGCAATCGGTGTGCCAAACATCGAAAACTGTTGTAAGTTGTTAAAAATCAAGATGTTGGAGATAATTGTCAGACGCGGGGCCGGTGGCCTGCCTGCCAAACTGACAGATTGGCCGGGAGGGAATGCGGGCCCGCTTCCATTTTCCTGCCGAAATGGAGTTCCATCGGGCGAGCCTCCGTCCATGACTGCCGAAAGCCTGCCATCGGTCCCCCCGAGCCACAACACCGCGGAACCCTCACCGCAACTGGCGGGCCCACGGGTTTTCTGGAGCAACTTCGACTGCGAATGGGACTGGGCACAGTGGTATGGCTCTCAAAATCAGCCGCAGGGAGGGGAAAACCGCGGCCGGCCCCGTGATCGACGGCCCCCTCCGATTTTGCAGGCCGCCGCCGAAAAGACCCGCCTGTGGCGGAATCAACTCGCCTGGTGCTGGCTGCCCCTCGCCCGAGCGGGGGACCTGATCGTCGGGGGGGAGGGTGGACAAAAAGATCGGTCACCGTTCCGGGAGGCAGACCTGCCAGCCGACGTCTGGGAGGGGGTCGGGTTTGTCCCCCGGCTGCCACCGCACTGCGGGGGGAGACTGGTTCCCTGGGGTTGGACCGACGGAGCACGGCAGCTCGCCCTGCAGGGAGGCGTGGCGGTCACGTCTCCGTTGCCCACAGTGGTGGCCGAAGTCAATTCCCGCTGCCGCAGGTGGGAGTGGGAGCAGCAATTGGGGTTGGCCCTCCCTGGCTCGTGCCCGATTGCCTCCCTGGGGGAGTTGACCCGCGCCCTGTTGTCGCTTCCCGACCCGGAAGCCGGGTGGGTCCTCAAGGCCAATTTCGGCATGTCGGGACGAGAAGCCATCCGGGGGCGCGGATTGACCGTCACGGAACCGCAGCGACGATTTGTCGAGCAGCGTCTTGAGGCGACCGGCCCGCTGGT
>DNUF01000242.1:7715-11033 GCA_003508595.1 Planctomycetaceae bacterium | reverse complement strand
GCGGCGATTGAGGCGACCGAACGGGTAGCGCAGCGCGTCGCCGCCGCCGGGTATTGGGGTCCCCTGGGAATCGACTGTATGCGCTATCGCGACGTCAACGGCGGCGAACGACTGCGTCCGCTGCAGGATCTCAACGCCCGGTTCACGATGGGACGGCTGACCCTGGCCTGGCGCGATCACCTGCCGGCCGGTTGGTCGGCCGCATGGCGGGTCATTCCTCCCCACGCGACCGGAGCCGTCCAGGTGTTTTGTGAACAGATCGGCACATCCCGCACGGGGACGACGCTCGCCTGGCGGACCACGCCGCGGATTGCGGCACCACCGGCCAACGACTCTGCCCGCCGGGAGTCTTTCCCCGCGGGGCGCTGCCTGCTGGCGGCCTGCGACAACTCCCGGCTCGATTCGCTCGAGCACGATTTTGAAGTCGTTGTGGAACGCAGCCGCCACCCGGTCTGACGCGAGGACCGGCGGTGTGAGCACTGGGGAGCACCGCATGGGGAGCACTGCACGGGAAGCCTGTGGGGGCCACCCATGCGGAGAAGATGTTGGCCGCCGGGTTTATTTCCCGATGCGCCAGAGATGCTCGGTGCCACGGAGATAGACGGCTCCCTGCGAGAACGCGGGGGAGGCGTAGACGGTTTCGCCCAGCGGGTTTTCGTGCACGACGCGCGGTTCGGGCCCCGGCTCCAGCAGCTTGGTGACACCATCGTCGGCGATGAACCACGCCTTGCCAGCGACAGCGGCGAGCGATGCGCTGTAATGCGTCCCGAGGCGGGTTTGCCAGATCCGTTCGCCAGTGCGGGTGTCGAAGCAGTTGGCGGTCCCCCGGTCGTCGGCCACCAGCAGGTGGTAACCGATCACCACGGGAGACGGGACGTAGCAGGCGGCATTGCGTGAATGCCAGGCGACATGGGAGGCCGAGACATCTCCCGCCCCATCGGGACGAATCGCGAGGACGTGATGGGTGGGGAAGCCGGCCGCCACGTAGAACTGTTCGCCATCGAAAACCGGTGACGCGACGAACTGCTCGGTGGGGCCTTCAATCTGCCACCAGGTCTTGCCGGTGCGGGGATCGAGGCTGACGACCTGCTTGCTTCCCGAGAAGACCAGTTGTGGCCGGTCGCCCACCTGCCGCACGAGGGGGGTGACATAGCTGCGCGTCTGGTGGACTCGGGGCTGTTTCCAGACGACGTCGCCGGTGGCGCGGTCGAGGGCGACGACATACGATTCGCCGTCGTGATCGCCGTTGATGATGACAAGGTTTTCGAACAGCACCGGGTTGCTGCAGAAGCCATGGACGCTGGCAAACCGGCCAGGCCGGGCGATCCAGCGCAGCCGGCCGGCGAAATCATGGGCCGAGACGACGATCTGTCCCGGCGTAAGAGGCCGGGGGGTGCCGACGTTTTTCGCCGGTTCGGTCGAACCATCAATCTCGAGGAAGGTGGTGTAGACCGTCTGTTCGTCGGCAGCGGGGGTCGATGAGGCGTGGCTGTTGAGGTGATGCTTGACCTCGAGGGGAGACCGGCAGACGGTGGTCTGCCAGGCGACCTGTCCCGTCGTGGCGTCGAGGCAGAGCAGTTGCCGATCTTCGGTCTCGGGGAGGCAGGTGGCGAGGAAGATGCGGTTGCCGACGACGATGGGAGATCCATGTCCCGTTCCCGGCACGGGAACTTTCCAGGCGATGTTGGTTCCCGTGGTCCCGTCCCACACCTCGGGGAGGCCCGTCTCCAGCGAGGTTCCATCCCCCCGGGGACCGCGCCAGCCGGGCCAATCTTCGGCGTGCAGGTCCCCCGAGGCACATCCCAACACCAGGACGAGCAGCAGCCACACGACCCGACTTGGCGAGGCCAAGGACGACCACCAGCGCTCTCGTTGGCGTTCTGGGGGAAGCAAAGCCAGCGGCCGGTGAGCGTGAGTGACGCGCGCGGAGGAATCGCGACCGGGACGTGGGCGGGCGGGCATGGGGATGGCGGGGTTCAGGGTTGTGCGTCGAGCAGAGCCCGCGCCTGGGCCTTGAGGGCGGGACCGTATTTCGGATCGCTGATGGCGAATTCGAAAAACGACCGGAAATAGCTGGCGAAATTGCCAATGTCGAAGCGTCGTTCGTGCGGCAGCAGGCGGAGCCCGATGCCTTTCCCTCCCTGGGCGAGAATGCTCTGGATGGCGTCGGTGAGCTGGATTTCGCCCCCGCGCCCTGGCTTGGTCTGCGCCAGTTCGTCGAAGATGCGGGGACTGAAGACATACCGTCCCACGAAGGCAAGGTGACTGGGGGCCTCATCGGGGTTGGGCTTTTCGATCACCCCCTTCAACTCGATCCGGTCGCCGGTCGCCGGTCCGAGCGGATCGATGATGCCGTATTTCCGCACATCCTGCACGGGGACTTCCTGCAGGGCGACGACGATGTCGGCTCCACTGCGGTCGAATTCCTCGAGCATGCGCTGCATGATCGTCGACTTGGCGTGGAGGCCAATGATTGAGTCGCCGAGGGCGACAGCGAACGGCTGATTGCCGACCAGCGGCCGGGCACAAAGGACGGCATGTCCCAGCCCGAGTTGCTGGCGTTGGCGGGTGTAGAAGAACTGCATCTTCTGGCGTTCGAAGTCGAGTTCCGCCAGTTCTTCTTCCCGACCCGATTCGCGCAGGTACTGGATCAGCGAGCGGTCTTCGTCGAAGTGGTTTTCGATCGACGATTTGCGGGCCCCGGTGATGAACAGCAGTCGTTCGATCCCGGCGGCCGCGAGTTCCTCCACGACATACTGCACCACCGGCTTGCGTCCGACGGGGAGCATTTCCTTGGGCTGGCACTTGGTGGCCGGGAGCAGGCGGGTGCCATGCCCGGCCACGGGAACGACCGCAAGATCGACTTTCATGGAAGCGGACTCTCGATGGAGGGAGAAGGGACTCTCAAGTTACCACCTGGCGAGCCCTCGCGACACGGATCGCACGGCGGAGGCCGGAGACCGGCCCGCATGGGTGGCGTCAAACCAACTGCCTTCGCAGATTCGATCGAGGCGTCCCATTCGGGGACGGCACCGTGTTCGTGTGAGCATCGGATTTCGTCCAACCGTGCTGGCAATCACGGACGGCTGTCGGGTTCACGAACGACCGCCCCGGAGGGGCCCAAGACGGTAGCCGGGGGTCGAGCGCAGCGACACCCCCGGAAAGCCGCCCCCCAAGCGTGCAGAACCCCGGGAGGGGTTCCAGATTGGCCTGGATCGGAAACCGACATGCCATTACGAAGGCGAAAACCATCAAAAACCGGCCGCCGTGGTCCGGCATGCGAACGACGTGACCCCGGGGACGGCACCATCCCCCGTG
>DNUF01000242.1:3668-7375 GCA_003508595.1 Planctomycetaceae bacterium | reverse complement strand
CTGACACCCCTTCGGGGTCGCCGTCCGCGGAATCGGGAGATGTTCGCGCTGATCAGCCGAATTGCAACGAGGGATGACCTCCAGCCAATCGGCAGATCGGGACGCCGGTGGTGAGGCCGGTGCTCGTTGATCGTGAAAAACCACCGGGATCGCCGGTCCAAACCACCCACCTCAGTAGATTCGATCGAGGCGTCCCATTCGGGAACTCACCGCGTTTGTGTGAGCATCGGATTTCGTCCAACCGGGCTGGCAAACACGGACGGCGATCGGGTTCACGCACGACCGCCCCGGAGGGGCCCAAGAGGGTAGCCGGGGGTCGAGCGCAGCGACACCCCCGGAAAGCCGCCCCCCAAGCAGGCAGAACCCCGGGAGGGGTTCCAGATCGGCCTGGATCGGCCACCGACATGCCATCACGAAGGCGACAACCATCAAAAATCGGCCGCCGTGGTCCGGCACGCGAACGACGCGATTCCGGGGACGGCACCATCCCCCGTGGTTTTCGCGTCATAATACAAGTCGTCCCAACCCACGCGACGAGATCCCCTTGAACCACGCGTTCTGGAACCTCCTTCGGGGTTCGTGCGATGGGTGGGGTGTGCACCGGGGGTGTCGCTGCGCTCAACCCCCGGCTACCCTCTGACACCCCTTCGGGGTCGCCGTTCGTGGAATCGGGAGATGTTCGCGCTGATCAGCCGAATTGCAACGAAGTCGGTGATCCGGTACTGGAATGGGTCGAAGGTTGCCGGGGTTCTCCCCCCGAGGCCCGGCATCGATGTGGGACATACCTCTCCGCTGGTCAGCAGAAATCCCGATGCACCACTTTTTTTGCTCCCCGAGATGGAACCGCCGTCTGGTTGTGATCTGGTCTCTGTGCTGTGCCTCGTCCGGCCTGTTGGTGGCCGGACGAGTCTGGGCCGGGGAACTGGCTGGGGTGACCGTCACACCGCACCAGGTGCAACCGACGCTCAAGTACCGGCGGCCGCATGAGGGGACGATGGGGGCCCGGGTGCAGTTGTTTGTGCGCGGCCCGGCCCAGGAACCCCGCCTGGCGGGGGAATCGCCCCGCGAATGGCTGGACCGCCGGGAGTGGACCTGGCAGGACATCTCTCTCCAGCCAGCGATCCCCGCAGGAGCGCTGGGCGTCTGGAGTTTCAACGGGCAGGATCAACGCTGGGGGGTCGGCCGCAGTTTCCCCCTGCAGGCCGAGGGGCTGCCCGAGGTTCCGGTCACGCTGGCCGAACCGCAGTGCTGGATCACGGCTGTCACCTTTCTCGCCTCGCAGGGGACCCGGCCCGACCGGCTGCTGGTGCATGTGGTGAATCATGCGGGGGATCGGCTGGCACTGAAGTCACTGCAACTCTGGCTCCCCCGCTCGGGTGAGTCGTCGCACACCTTCTGGCCCGGCCCGCGTCACGATCTCGAGACCGTCGTTCCGGCGGGGGAACCGGGGTACATCGACCTGCAGGTCGCTCCGTTGCCGCTGGGGTATGCCGTGCTCGAACTGCGAACCGACCGGGAGACTCTCTGGGCCCAGGTCCGTGTCCGTCCCGAGGCGTTCGACATCAGTGGGGGCTGGATCTTCGACAGCAAGACCCCGTGGAAGGGAGACCGGCCCGGTCAGAGTCCGTTTCTTGACATCCTGGCCCATCTGCATGTGAACACCGCCCATTACGAGAAGGCCGGGGGCTATTCCGACGACCCGGACCTGGTGAAGCGGTATCCGCTCAAGCGCTTTCACCGCCTCTGGCCGTTGGAAGAGTGGGACACTGAGGAATGGCTCCCCACGATTCACGCGGTGGAATTCCTCGGAGAGCCGCAGTACGGAGGGGGACGCCCCGTTCCACCGCAGGAGGTCCTGGAGAAGCTGCTGCCGTACCGGCCCAGCCGGCTGGCCACGACGGTGACCCACAGCGAAGAACGGATCTGGCGGTTCTACGCCGGTCTGTCGGACTATCCGCATTTCGATGCCTATCGGGTGGTCGCCCCGGCAGCCGACGCCTGGCGACAGTACAACCGCTGGGGGGGCCGGCAGATTTCGTGGGGCGCCCCACTCGAGACGATTGGCGACCTGTGCCGGTCGTTGCGTGAGCTCAATCGCCCGGCTCCCACCGCCGTCTGGTCGCAGGGGCCCCACCACGATTGGGGGGGTGGTTTTTTTGGCGGTGGCCGGAAACGGCGGTCCCCCACCCCCGATGAATTGCGGGCTCAGGCACAGCATGCGCTGGCCTCGCGGATCACCTCGCTGTACTGGTTCAATCTCAGTCCCCGTTCGCTGGCGATGTTCCCCGATCTGTGGGAGCCGATGACCCTCGTGGGACGTGAGATCCAGATGCTCGAACCGTTCTACCTCACCGGGGCCGCCACGCATTTCGAACGACGGCCCGATTCCCAGGGCGCTCCCGACTGGGAACTCTCGGTGATTTCCGCTCCCAGTGGGGCGGTGCTGTTTGCCCTCGATACCGCCTACACGGCCGATCCGAGCGAGAATGTCTTTCGGTTTGGGGAACCACGGCCCGCCCGGTTCCAGTTCCCCCTGCCCGATTGGCTGCGCCACCCGAAGAGGGTGGTTCGCGTGGATGCCGGGGGGGTTCATCCCGTCGAGTGGAAACCTGTGGCCGAGGGGGTGGAAGTGGACGATCAGGCGAGTCGCGACCGGATGTACCTGGTGGTGCAGGACGAACGGGAGTTGGCGGGGGTGGAGGCACGGCGACAGCAGGCACTCGCCCGGGAGGCCGAGTATCCTCTCAACCGGGAGGCGTTCGAGGGGGTGGTGACCAGCGGACGAAGAGAGTGAGCCATCCCCGGGCTGGGCCGGTTTTTACAAACAGAAACCGGCGACGGAATCGACAGAACCGTGTGTTGGAGCGGGTGCAAGTTGTTTCGTGGCGGTTGTTTGTGTTCGAAAGGCTGGCAGCGGCCGGAGTTTTTGGACCGATTGGGAACGGGATTTTCCCAGTGTCGGCGAGCAGTTCACCCGAAGGTCTGGAGGAGTCGCGGATGAAGACGGGTCGCCGAGTCTGGAAGTGGTTGGCACTGGGACTGGTCGCCTTCCTGGGGCTGGGCTGGTGGGCGTTGCGCTGGGAGCCGGCGTTTTACAACGAGGTCCGGGGGCTCAATCGCAATGACGAGAAAGTGCGTGGACTCTCGAAGCAGTTCACCCAGCAGGTCATGCAATTTGCCGACGAATTGCGGAACGAGTCGACGTTTGAAGCGGTGTTTCGCGAAGATCAGGTCAACGCGTGGCTGGCGGATGAATGGGAGCGGCGGTATCGAAACCTGCTGCCCCCCGGGTTGAGCCGTCCGAGGCTGCACTTTGCTCCGGAAGGGGTGGAGGCGGCGTGCCAGGTGGAGGTGGGCCCGACGCAGGTCGTGGCCAATACGGCTGTGCGGGTGTTTCCCACCGAGGATCATCGCCTGGGGTTTGCCGTCGATGCCCTGAGAATGGGACGGGTCCCCCTGCCGGCGACTGACCTGCTCGAGCCCCTGGTCAGCCAGTTGCAGCGGGATCGCCGGGTCGTCGAATGGCGCCAACTTGACGGGCAGGATGTGCTGGTCCTCGATCCGTTCGACCTGGCCGACGATGACGACCGGAAAAAGTCCCCCACCGAGCGTCGGCTGGAGGTGATCGAACTGGGGCCGGGAGAACTGCGGGTCAAGGGACGGCAGGTCCGCCGGAATCCGTGAGTGCACCGCGGACTGAATTCGCG
>DNUF01000242.1:0-3337 GCA_003508595.1 Planctomycetaceae bacterium | reverse complement strand
GTGGGGACGGGGGGATCGTGGGGATCAAGTCGGCCGGTTCTCGCGAAGGGAGCGGGGGACAACTATCATGCTGGACGGTGTCTGAGCCGGGGGAGGGGGCGGGAGTTGGCCGTCCGCCTGTGATTCCCGGCAGGGGACCAGCCAGGATCGCCTTCGTCACGCTCGGCAGGATCACGCGTTCATGCGTCAGGACATCGAAGAAGTTGGGCAAACCTACGGGATTGAAAAGTGGGGAGCTGGCTATTTCTCGATCAATCCCGAGGGGCACCTGATGGTGCATCCCGAGCGGGGCCGGCCGGGGGCGGATGTGTATGGCATCGTCGACAAGCTGGTCCGTGAACGGAAGCTGTCGACCCCGTTGCTGCTGCGGTTTCCGCAGATTCTGGGAACACAGCTGAAACGGCTCTGCCTGGCCTACGAGGTCGCCTCGCGGGAAGCGGGCTACACGGGCGAGCATCTGCCGGTGTTCCCGATGAAGGTGAATCCGCGGCGCGAGGTGGTTGAGGAATTTCTGCGCGAGGGGGTCGGGCAGTCGGTGGGGGTGGAGTGTGGTTCGAAGCCCGAGCTGTATGCCGCCCTGTCGCTGGAGCAGCCCGCCGGCTCACTGCTGATCTGCAACGGGTTCAAGGATGAGGGGTTTGTCAATCTGGCGCTGCTGGGGACACAGATTGGCAAGCGGGTCGTGCTGGTGGTGGAGAAGCTCACGGAACTGAAGATGATCTTGCGGCGGTCGCGCGAGGCGGGGGTCACTCCCTGGATCGGACTGCGGGCCAAGCTCTATTCGAAGGGCTCGGGGAAGTGGTCCAGCTCGGGGGGAGAGGCGGCCAAGTTCGGGCTGACGACGTCGGAAATCCTCGAGTGCATCCGGCTGCTGAAGGCCGAGGGACGGGAATCTTCACTGCGACTGCTGCATTTTCACATCGGTTCGCAGGTGACCGACATCCGCCGGATCAAGAACGCGATGCGCGAGGCGGGCCGGGTGTACGCCAAGGTCCGACAGATGAAGCTGCCGGTCGAAATTCTCGACATTGGCGGCGGACTGGGGGTCGATTACGACGGTTCGCGCAGCACCTTCGAGGGCTCGATCAACTACTCGATCGAGGAGTTCGCCAACAACGTCATCTACACGCTGAAGTCGGTCTGCGATGATGAACAGGTCCCTCATCCGCACCTTGTGACCGAGAGTGGTCGGGTGATGACCGCCTACCACGCCCTGCTGGTCACGTCGATTCGGGATGAAATCGAAACCTTTGCGAATGACCGCCCCACCGTGGTGCTTGATGACGATGATCCCGAGGTGATCTTCGAGCTCAACCAGGTGCTGGGGAGCATCACCGTCAAGAATTACCGCGAGTTCTACCACGATGCCCTCGACGCCAAGGACGAGCTGTATTCGCAGTTCAACCTCGGACTGGTCTCGCTGGAGGACCGGGCCAAGGGGGAGGTGCTGTTCTGGGAAATCTGCTCGAAGGTCTCGCAGTTCGCGCAGCGCGAGGGGATCAACGAACACGAATTCGTCGATCTGCAGAAGACCCTGGCGTCGAAGTACCTGTGCAATTTCTCGCTGTTTCGCTCGGCACCCGACTCGTGGGCGATCAAGCAGCTGTTTCCGATCATGCCGCTGCACCGGCTCAATGAGGCCCCCGACACGGTGGCGACCCTGGTGGATGTGACGTGCGATTCGGATGGCTGCATCGACCGGTTTGTCGATGTGAAGACGGTCAAGCAGGTGCTGGAAATCCACGAATTTCGCGGGGAACCGTACTACCTGGGGGTGTTCCTCGTGGGGGCTTACCAGGAAGTGATGGGGAGTTACCACAACCTGTTTGGCATTCCCAACGAAGCCCAGATTGCCGTGGGACCCGACGGACGGGCCCATGTCGCCAAGATCATCCCGGGAAGCAGGGTGGGTGACATGCTGACCTTCGCCCGGTTCGACCATCGCCAGGTGGCGGAGGGCTTCCAGCAGCAGTTGGGGGCCCGGGTGGCGGGCGGGGAACTCTCGGCTGAGACGGCAGACCGGCTGGCGGCAGAGTATGCTGCCGCCCTCCAGGGAACCACCTACCTCGAATGACCATGAGCAGCACACCAGAATTCCAGGCGCAGCCGTACCAGGGGATTGCCACATTTGGCCGGCGTCCCTACGACCCCACTCCCCGGGGGGCCGACGTGGCCATTCTCGGGGCCCCGTATGACAGTGCCACGACGTATCGCAGCGGAGCGAGGCTGGGGCCGCGGGCGATCCGCGAGCAGTCGCTGCTGCTCTGGGGGTACAACAATGCCCTGCGGGTCAATCCGTTCGAGAGCCTGAAGATTGTGGATGCCGGGGATGTGGATGTGGTCCCGGTCGACATCCGGGCCACGCAGGAGGCGATTGAGAAGCGGGTGCACAGCCTGCGATCAAGCGGTGCGCGGGTGTTGCTGCTGGGGGGGGATCATTCGGTGTCGCTGCCGTCGCTGCGGGCCCATGCCAGGGATCTGGGTCAGCTGGCGGTGGTTCACTTCGACGCCCATCCGGACACTTGGAACGAGGAGTTTCCCGGGCAGCGGTACAGCCACGGCACACCCTTCCGGCGGGCACTGGAAGAGAAGCTGATCACGCCGGGGGCGTATTTGCAGGTCGGTTTGCGGGGACCGACGGCCGGGCCGGGAGATTACGAGCAGGCACGGGAACTGGGGGCCCGGGTGCTGACGGCCGATGCGGTGTACGACCTGGGGATGGATGGGGTGCTGGAGGAGATCCACGAGCATGTGGGGAAGCGGCAGCTGTATGTGACGCTCGACATCGATGTGGTGGACCCGGCGTTTGCACCGGGGACGGGGACGCCGGAGGTCGGGGGGCTGACGAGCCGGCAGATTCTGCAGCTGGTCCGGGGGTTGAAGGGGTTGAACCTGGTCGGGTGTGATCTGGTGGAGGTGGCACCGGCGTATGACCCGGCGGGAATCACGGCGATTCTGGCGGCGAACCTGGCGTTTGAGTTTCTGAGTCTGTGGGGGTGTGCCAAGGACGCGAAAGGGGGCTCTGCGAGATCCCAGGAAAAATTTCGAGGAAGATGATTGACTTAGCCGATGAGTATGCTTATCATTCGACCTCTCCGCTGACGAACAGCAAGTTCAACAGCCGAGCCGCTGCGGTCCGAGGATGGCAGGACGGATCGTGAGTCTGGTTCGTGAGGAGAAGTGTGATCTCGAGCTGGTGTGAGCCGTTGTTGATTTCAGTTTGATTTCGGCTCATTGCGGGCATCCAGAGTGAGGCACTCGCTTGATGTGAAGTGCGTTGCTGGTTGGATGTTGATTCGAGATCACCAGCTGGGGTGGCTTGAAGCAGCCCCGAGCA
>DNUF01000243.1:77517-87793 GCA_003508595.1 Planctomycetaceae bacterium | reverse complement strand
AGCTGGTCCGAATCGCGGCCGCCACAAGCGAGTCCCTTGGCCCCGACGATCCGGTTCGCATCGATCATTCACGCAACCACCGTTTCAGGAAATCAAAGGTGCCGACGCCATGGATGGTGTGGGGACCGTCGAAGAACTCAATCCGGGTGCGATCAGGTTCTCCCAGGTGGTCGTACATCCGGCGAACCTTGCCGAATTCCCCCAGAACCCATTCGGTGGGTGCTCCCCCATCCTGGTGTCCCTGCTCAACCATGAATGGTCGCGGAAACATCAGGCTGGCCAACTCGGCATAGCTCGCGATGTGACCAAGGTTCCATTCCGGGATTTCGTATTCGCGGGTCAAGGCGTAGCCATACCGTTCTTCGTTGGTCGTGATGGTGCGGGCCCAGTCGGTGAAATCCCCCGAACAGATCGACAGTGCATAACCATCGACAAACGGCGGCACCCGCATCGCCGTCTTGCCGCCGTACGAGAGACCATAAAAACCGATCCTGTCGGGCTGCACGAACGGCAGTGTCTGCAGCCAGGCGACAGTCTGCTCGTGCTGCGCGATGATGTAGCTGAAGAGCGAACGGCCGAGAGGATTGGCCATCCGCTGGATCACCCGAAACCGGTCTTCCCCCCGGTAGGGATTCTGCGGTGCGTACACGACAAACCCTTCATTGGCCAGCCTGTGCGCGAATCCCTTGTAGTACTGGTATCCGGGCCCCTCGAGTTCGAGCGTATCGATGGCCAGTGATTCCAGCCCATGCTGGCAGACCACGACCGGGCGGCGTTCGTCAGATCTGAGGCCGGTTGGAACAAGCAGGATTCCCCCGGCAATCACCCCTTCGATCACATCCAGTTCGACCTCGTAGGCAACGTACTGGGGGGTACTGCGGACAACGCGGGTCCGGGCCTGCGGCGGCAGGCGGTCGTGGGGCAGTCGGCCAATGTAGGCATCGAGCACGAGGTCACGCAGATCGGCTCGCGATGTCTCCCACGACTCGCGGGACTTTTGCGGAGGCAGCCAACGGGCATTCCGGACACGATGGCTCTTCTCCATGAGCCGCTGGACATGATCCTGCAACTCCTGCAATTGACGCCTTTGCCGCTGACGGGGATCGTGCAGCGGCGATGGGGGGGCCGTCTGTTCCTCGTCGCCGGAGGGGATCAGGAATTCCTCGGGCGAATCCCCCTCATTCAGGACCAGGTTCAGCGTCTTCAGGAATCCACTTCCCTCTCCCCAGCCGTGCCACTCGTTCAGGCTCAGGTCCAAACGCAGGTTGGGCCGATTGCCGAGGCGTTCAAAGACCACTGCCGCCCGCTCAATCTCCTGCTTGATCCCCGACACGGTACGCAAGGCGAATCGGCCTGGAGCCGCCGTTTCGGTCCGACCTTCAGCCGGTTCATCGGCAACAGTCCCCCGCAGGCTCGAGACCGCTTCGATTTTCGACTCATCGGGCTCATCACCCGTTGCCTCCAGGGTCTCCTGGACGGTCAGGTGTCGGGTGGCCAGCATTGCCGCCAGCTCGGCATCACCAAATTCCCGCAGCAATCCCCAGACATTCCGAAAGATCGGCTCTGACCAAAGCCCCTCCCGGGGACCAAACTGGCCGCTGATCATGGTGGCCTGGACGCGGGTGTCGAGTGCGCCGACAAACAACGCGATCACCGCCCCCTCACCGATGCCACTGACTCCCAGCGGAAGTTTCCGGGGATCGGCTGCGTCATCGTCGGCGATGGTTTGACCGGGAACCAACGGGACCCGGAATCGCTCAAGAAGATCGAGCGCCGCCCGCACCTTTTGCACTTCGTAACCGATCGGATGCCGCCCCATCTCAAACGCCTGCCGGTACAGGAATTCGCGATGGGGCTGGTTGGTGAATCCCACCTCGGGATTGCCGGACCATTCATCGGTGCGGTCGATCAATGTCGGGACCAGCACCAGGGCACCGGTCCGGGCCAGCATTTTCACCCAGACCTGACCGTCATCCTGATCGCCAAACGCCACGAATTTCTCGGGACTCCAGCCCGCCTCGGGAAGTGCCACCACGGCCGCCTTGGGCTGAGGGGGAACGACCAGCAGACCTTCGCCAGTGACCCCATCGAGGACAGGCCACCGCACTGCAAACACCGCAGCGACACTGCTCTCCGCCCGTACTGCGGGTGAGGCGGGGGTCCCCACCAACTCAAAACCAGCCCCTTCCACCAGTGACGTGCGGGGATCGACCGCCCCCAGGATCTGCTGCAGCCGCTCGCGATTGGGAGCGATGCTCTGCTCGAACGCCTCGCGGCTGCTGAAGTCGTAATTCCACCGTTGAGAACGCTGCCCGGGAGAACGTTTCAATTCCGCCAGGGCGTGCTCGCGAATCCCATCCACCAGCACTTCATCAAGCGGTGTGTCCCGTTCGAGGAGTTTCGTCCCGGGAAGCGGCGGTTCGGCTGCCGACAGCCCCCCTGCCATCCAGAGCAGCCCCACCACCCACCACCCGCGGCACGTCACGTGAGAATCTCCCGCAGCACTTCGCCATGCACATTCGTCAGGCGTCGACGGATCCCGTTGTGATAGTAGGTCAGCCGCTCGTGATTGATGCCCAGCAGGTGCAGAACCGTGGCGTGGAAGTCGTACCAGCTTGTGCGATTCTCAACGGCCCGATAGCCGACGTCGTCGGTCGCCCCGTAGGAGACACCGGGCTTGAGTCCCGCCCCTGCCATCCACACCGTAAAACCAGCCTGATTGTGATCCCGTCCGGACCCCAGGACGCCATCGGCCGATTGCGCGAATGGAGTCCGGCCGAACTCGCTGGTAAAGATCACGAGGGTGTCGTCGAGCATGCCCCGTTCTTTCAGGTCTGTCAGCAGCGCGGCGAGCGGTTGGTCGCAGCGCCCCGCTTCCTGGCCATGGTTTTCCTTCATGTTCTCATGCCCATCCCAGTTGATGCGGGGAGAGCCAAAGGCTCCGCCGGCAAACAACTGCACGAAGCGCACCCCCTTCTCGAGCAACCGCCTGGCGAGCAGGCAACTGCGTCCGAAGTCATTGGTCTGGGGCTGCCCGAGTCCATACGCGGACAGGGTCGCCTCGGTCTCCCGCTCGAGGGCCGTCACCTCGGGAACCGCCAACTGCATGCGGGCTGCCAGTTCATAGGCCCGGATACGAGCCGCGAGGTCATCGTGGCCGCGTTCGTCAAGATGCCGGCGGTTGATCTCGGCGAGCAATTTCCGGCTGGCAATCTCTGTCTCGGGGGCGATCTCGCGGGCAGGCACGAGGTCGGCGATCGGCTGACCTTTGCTCCGCATGGTCACCCCCTGGTGTCGGGCCGGCAGAAACCCGTTGGACCAGTTGATCGACCCACCGGCAGGCAATCCCCGGACGTCCGGAATCACAACATAGGTCGGCAGATCTTCCGTTTCATTTCCCAGGCCATACGAGAGCCACGCCCCGAGGGTGGGAAATCCATTGAGGCGAAATCCCGTATTCGCCTGAAAGGTGGCCGGCGTGTGATTCGATGTCTCGGCATACATCGAGTGGACGAACGTCAGATCATCCACGATTCCGGCAAGGTGAGGAAACAGAGATGAGACCCATTTTCCGGATTGGCCATGCTGCCGGAACTCCCAGTCCGGCTGCCTCAGCAAGCCCACCTGGCCGAAGAAGACATCGGGGCGTTCCTCGGCGGTCAGCGACTTGCCATGCAGGCGGATCAACTCGGGCTTGTAGTCGAACGTGTCGACCTGGCTGAAACCGCCACAGGCATAGATGTGAATGGCACGCCTGGCCTTGGGGGGATGGTGTGGCGGCAGATCGTCCGCTTCACCGGGGACTCCCGCCGCCAGCAACCCCTGCCGATCCAGCAGAGACAACAGGGCCGCCCCTCCCAGGCCGTGAGAGGCAAACGACAGAAATTCCCGACGGTCCAGAAAGCCGGTATCAGCCAGCGACATGATCACCCCCGCGCGATGCGAGAAACAGGGAGTCCAATTCTGGAAGGGTACCGCAGCCCGGGGGATGGGGTCAAAGCGAGACGGGAGCGTCGCCCGGTGGGCCGCGGTTGTTCCCGCGAACGCGTGTGGGCGGGTATTCTGACGGATCATCGCGTCGTTCCCCCCTCGCTTCCCGTCTCACTCGTCATCTGGCCAGCCCCCCATGTCCATCCTGCACTTCACTCTCGCCACGCGCGATGTGCCCGCCAGCGCCCGGTTTTTCACAGCGACCCTGGGTTGGCAGCCTGTTGACCGGCCCAACAACATTCCCATGCAGGCCGCGTGGCTGGGCATTGCCCCCGGCCAGGAGCTCCACCTGCTGTTCGTCGAGGGGTTCGCCTCCAGTCCGTTCGAGGCCGAATTCGGCCGTCATTTCGCAGTCGGGTATCCACTGGCCCAGTTTCCCGCACTCAAGCAGCGACTGCGTGAGCATGGGGCCGAGTTGATCGACCCATTGCGGGAAACTCCGTTCGAACGCTTCTTCTTCCGCGACCCCAACGGCTATGTCTTCGAAGTGGTCGCCACCTGAAATCACTTCGACTGCAGCTTGATGCGGGTGACCCGTCCAAAACGGCCGCTGGAACCTCCGGGAGGGGGAAGCAGGCGCAGTGCCGCGGGAAACCAACCGGGCCGGGGGAGTTTTCCCTCGGGCATCGAGGCGACCGGAGGCAACTTCGGCGGGGCGAGCCCCTCGCGGTACTGGTCGGCTGAGACCGGATGGACGTAAACCCGCCGGCTGGCGATGAGATTCGCCAGGGTCTCGGCCAATCCCTGGCTGAGCCCAGCCCACAGCACGATGTTGGGATCGGACCGCAACGCCAGCCCCTGCTCTCCCACCCCGGGGAAGTATTTGCCGAATTTCTCGACGATCGTGGCAAAGGTCGTGGTGTCGAACTTGCGCAGGAACTCAACGATCCCGGCATTGACCTGGCCATGCTCGGCCAACTGCTGCCACGACTCGCTCGCCGGCCCGTCGTCATCGAGGGGAATCTGCGACAGGCGGCGGTGCTCATCCTCGATCATCTTGGTCACGCGGCTGTCGAGGGTGGCGCGTCGGCATCGGGTGGACGCCCATTCGCGCAATTCGAACACCTTTTCCTCCATCGTGACCGACAGGGGGACTGTCTGGTCGCGTGATTTCTCGAGGTCGTCCTGCGAGAGCAGCCGCCCCTGACCGAACGAGTCAATCATGGCCGCCACCACAATTTGTTCGAGTTCTGCCCCACTAAACCCTTCCGTCCGGTTGGCAATCCGTTCGAGGTCGTATTTCTCGGGCTTCCACCCCCGCTTGCCAAGATGGATTCCGAGAATGTCGAGCCGTTCGTGGTAATTGGGAAGATCGACAAAGAACAATTCGTCGAATCGTCCGCGACGCAGCAGTTCGGGAGGAAGATTGGCAACCGAGTTGGCCGTCGCGACGACAAACACAGGCTGCTTGCGGCCCTCCATCCAGGTGAGGAAGCTGCCGAACAGCCGGGCCATGACAGCATCCTGCCCCTTCGATTCTTCCCCCAGCCCGGCGAAGCCCTTTTCAATTTCGTCGAGCCACAGGACGGCCGGTGCGATGGTCTCCATGAGACGCAGCACATCGCGCAGGTTCCGTTCGCTGGTCCCGCGGTCGGAGGAGAGCAGGTTGGCGACGTCGAGGCGGACCAGGGGAAAACTCAGCAAGCGGGCCGTGGCCCGGGCAGTGAGACTTTTCCCACACCCCTGCACCCCCAGCAGCAGCAGCCCCTTGGGGAGCGGAATTCCCTGTTCGCGGGCCCGCTCGGTAAACGCCTCGGCACGCTGTCGCAGCCAGTCTTTGAGCACCTCGAGACCACCGACATCACGCACCCCTTCTTCGAGGTCATAGAACTCGAGCAGATCAGAACCCTGCACGAGATGCCGTTTCTCGGCCACGAGCAGTCGGAAGGCGTCGTCGTCCACCATGTCGCGTCCCTGCAGGGCCAGTTGCAGAGCCTTCCGGGCTTCGCGGGAAGTCAGTCCCAGGACCCCCTTGATCAGCTTCTCTTCGATCTCCGGCGCGATTTCGAGGGGGGTGTCCCCGCTGGAATTCCGGACGGCAAGGGCCGTGTCAAGTTCCTGGCGAATCTCCTCGATCCCGGGGAGCGGCAGATCAATCTCGAACGATTCTTTCTGGAGGTCGAGTGGCACCGAGAGCCCCGCCCCGAGAAACAGCACTGTCTTGCCTTGACCAGCCAGACGCGGAGCCAGGTCGCGCAGGCGGCGCACCACCCGCACGTCGGCAAAACAGGGCTGGAAATCCTTGAGCAGAAAGACGTGGTTCTCGGGGTAGGATTCCACCTGCTCGAGAAACCACAGGGGGTCGGTGCAAGCCTGTTCTTCGAGTCCCGGAGGGGGCTGGGGACCATCGGTGATCGTCCAGGTGACGAGGCCGCGTTCGACTTCCAGCAACACCTCGGCCAGTTCCGATTCCCACCGCTCTTCTTCAAAGGTCTTGAGGAACAGCAAGCCGTAATCCGACAGGATGCGAGCCCGAATCTGATCGAGCGCTTCAGAGGTGGTCATGGCACAACGGTCGGGAATGGTGACTCGGCGGACAACGAAGTGAACCGGGATCGTATCGAAGTCTGCGAACCGATTCCTCTGGCCGCGTCCCAGGATGGGCCTGGTCCCCCCCGGCACGGTCGATGGCATCACTCCCGCAAGCCACCGCTGATCCATAGAATGCCGCCCAGTGTCTCACTCCCTTCGCAGGATCCCTCTCTCATGTCTGTCACGCTCAGCCAGTTCGCCCGCAACCTCAACGTCGAAACCGCCTTCACCGTGCTCGCTGTCGCCAAGCAATTGAAGGCCAAGGGGAAAGACGTCGTCGAGCTGGAAATTGGCGACAGCCCGTTCCCCAGCACGGCGCATGCGAAGCAGGCTGGTGAGCAGGCCATCAAGAATGACCAGTCTCACTACTGTCCCTCCCCCGGGTTGCCCGAATTCCGCGAAACGGCGGCTCGTTTTGTGCGCGAGGAATTTCACATCCCAGCCGAGGGACGGAATGTCGTGGTCGGCCCGGGGGCCAAGATCTTCCAGCAATTCTTCTGCGAGGCATTCCTCAACCCCGGTGATGGAGCCCTGGTCTACAGTCCCCACTTCCCGACGTTTCTGCCCAACATCGAGCGACGTGGAGCCCGGGCGGTGCTGGCCCCCCTCTCGCAGAAGAACGAATTCCGCCCGGGAGTCGACCAGATTGAGCGGTTCCTGAAGACCGACCCTTCTCCCCGGGCCATCTTCCTGAATTCACCCCACAATCCCACGGGAGGGGTGGCCCTGGAACAGGATCTGCGTGACATCGCCGACCTGATCCGCGGCAAAAACATCGCCGTCTTCTCGGACGAGCCGTATTGCCACATGGTCTGGAAAGGCCGGCACCGCTCGCTGCTGGAACAGGCCGGCATGATGGAGCAGGCGGTTGCCGCCTATACCTTCAGCAAATCGTACAGCATGAGCGGCTGGCGACTCGGGTTCGCCGTATCAAGCCCCGACATCACCGACGCGATTGGCAAGATGATCAACACCTGCCTGTCGTGCGTCCCACCCATCGTGCAGCTCGCCGGTGCCGCCGCCCTCAGCCACGACAAGACCGAGCGCGACCAGGTCATGCAACTCTTCCGGGACAAGGTCGTGCTGCTGACCCAGGGGTTGAATCGCATCCCGGGATTCAAGACTCTCGATCCCACAGCCACCTTCTACGTGTTCCCGAATGTCGCCCCGATCTGCAACAGGCTCGGAATCACCAGCCATGGCTTGGCGCTGTATCTGCTGGAAGGAGCAGACGACAACTTCGGCGTCGCCTGCCTGGGGGGCGAATGCTTTGGCGAGGCGGGAGCCGGGTTCCTGCGGTTCAGCTGTGCCGAGCCGAACGAACGGCTGCAACAGGCGATCGACTTCCTGCCGGTCGCCCTGGGCCGGGTCGATCGAGTGCGGGCCTATCTCGACAAAAACCCGAAGTTTGCCTTGAAAACCCCCTATGCGGTCTGAGGGCCCCATGCCTTCCGCTGCGGTTCCGCGTCCGCTGGTCACACGGCTGCGCCCCCTCATCCTGGGGGGCACAGCCGCGTACTGGCTGTTGATGCTGGTCCTCACGCACATCCCTGAGATCCCGAAGGACTACGAACCGGGTGTGGGAGACAAGTGGGAACACCGGATCGGGTACTTCCTGCTGGCTTTCGGACTGTCGCTCAGTCTGTCGGCCTGGAAGGGCCGGCTTCGATTTGGGCGACTGGCGCTCATTTTCGGGGTCATCGCCATTTCGGGTGCATTTGACGAGACCACCCAACCGTTCTTTGGGCGTGAGTGCGACTGGTACGACTGGCTTGCCGATCTGCAGGGGGGTGCCGCTGGGGTCCTGATGGGTCTTGCCATCGACCGGGCCGCACGCACCTTGCGAGGCGATTGGTTTCCCGGTTCGCACGACGACTGAGACTCGCGTGCGGAATGGTCAAACATTCCAGCACACCCCCAGACAACGGAGGTGCGATTGAGCCGGCAAATTCACCCCCCCAAACGTGCATCCAGACAACTGGGAGTCAGACAATCGGGAGCCAGACAACCACGGTCCCCCCATACGGCCGGTTTCCAGACCGGAAACCGTCGTGCTGGTCCGGGAGATACAATCTCAGCCCGGCTGTTTCTCGATGGTGGCCACGTCATCAATCAGGAACGGTCCGAGCGTGAGGCTCCGGCGCGGATTCTCTGGATCGCGCCCCAGCAGGTACAGTTCGCCATGCAGGCTCTCCCGGGCATCGGGATAGCCCGCGACCACTCTTCCATCGCGCAGGGTCACACAGACCGCCGCCGTCTCGTCAATCCCCTGCAACTCGGTGTTTACGAGGCCCGGAAAACGCCCCCAGGCCCAACACCAGAGGGTCTTGACCGGATCGACCTTTCCGGCGACATCGGTCCATTCGTGCTCGGCCAACAGCAACTCCCGGCGAGTGGCGGTCTGGCACCACGGCTTCAAGATGTCATCCAGCCAGGCGCGACGCGAGGCGGCAAGTTCTGCGAATGTCTTCATGATGGCGACAGTATAGAGTCCGCCCCGCGACCTGCGACATTCCAGGCGGCGAAAGCCCCGCCGGTGCGCGTCAGACTCCGAATCTCTGGCCACAATGGCCGTCGCGAACAGATCGTTCAGCCCCCTTGGTCCCGACTGCAGGAGAGCGGCAATGTCTGATCCTGAACCCGAGATTCCCCAGTCCGACCTCGAGCGCCAGTTCGAAAAGATCCGTTCCAAACTGGGACTGATCGTGGCACCTCTCCTGTTCCTGCTGATCTGGTGGCTTCCCCTTTCGGCCCCCCCCACCCCGGCGGAACTCGGGGGAACCGTCGAGGCCACGGCTCCGCTCAAGCCCCAGGCGCACGCCCTGGCAGCGATCATGGCAACTGTGATCTGGCTGTGGCTGACCGAGCCGATCCCCATGACCGTGACCGCCCTGCTGGGGGCGGCGGGCTGCGTCGTCCTGGGGGTGGCCGACGCCAAGACTGTGTTTGCCCCGTTTGCCGACCCGCTGATGTTCCTGTTCATCGGGTCGTTCATTCTCGCCCGGGCCATCTTTCTGCATGGTCTCGATCGCCGCCTGGCGTATGGAGTGATGTCATTGCGCTGGGTCGGGGCCCGTCCTTCGCGAATCCTGTTTGCGTACGGGGGGGTGACGGCGTTCATCTCGGCCTGGATTTCCAACACGGCGACCACCGCCATGATGCTGGCCATCGGTCTGTCCCTGGTCCGCTTTCTCAAGGATGCCACCGATGGCCACTTCCGGGTCGACCAGCGGTTTGCCACCGGACTGATGCTGATGACGTCATTTGCGGCGTCAATCGGTGGCCTGGCAACCCCGATCGGTACACCGCCCAACGTGATCGGGCTGCGATTCATCAAGGAGGAACTGGGCGTTGAGATTCCGTTCCTGAAATGGATGGTCATCGGTGTGCCGGTCGTGACCGTCCTGTACCTGTTCCTGTTTTTCTATCTCAATCGCTTTTGCCCGGCAGGCGTCGCCGAGATTCCGGGAAGCACTGCGATGCTCAAGCGCAACCGGGATTCGCTGGGGGGGTGGACCGCCGGACAACGGTCAACCCTGTTCGCGTTCGGACTGACCACGTTCCTCTGGATCCTCCCGGGTATTGTCGCACTTGGCTGGGGGGAACAGAGTCCGGTCTACGCGAAGGTCAGGAGTTGCCTCCCGGAAGGAGTGGTGGCGATTCTGGGAGCCTCGTTGTTGTTTCTGCTTCCCGGCAATTGTGCGGGCCGGGCCATCGACTGGGGCAAGGCCACCCAGATCGACTGGGGGGTTGT
>DNUF01000243.1:50348-77207 GCA_003508595.1 Planctomycetaceae bacterium | reverse complement strand
GGGGAATGGACCCTGCTGGTGGGTGGCACACTGCTCGCCGCCCTCGTCTCGGAAGCGACTTCAAACACGGCGTCCGCCAACATTGTGGTGATGCTGGTGATCTCGATGGCGCGAGCGGCCGGCGTGGACCCCCTCGCCCCGGCGCTGGGAGCGACGTTTGGAGCCAGCCTGGGCTTCATGCTGCCCGTTTCGACGCCATGCAATGCCATCGTCTACGGAACAGGCCTGGTTCCCCTGCCGAGAATGATTCGCTACGGGCTCCTGCTCGACATCGTGGGGGTGGCGGTGATCATCGTGCTGATCCGGGTTTTGCTCCCCTGGATCCGGTGATGAAGACGGCTCACTTGCCCTTCCGTTGCGACCGTTACGGTTTCTCCTGAAACCCGGCGAAGGTTCGGGCCGCGCTCGGGTTTCATCTTGACGGCAGGAACGGCGGACGATGCAATTCCCGCAGGCTTGTACGCTCGTGCGCTGCCAGGCAGGCGTTCCTGGCAGAGTCGTCATTCCCCTTCCGACCGTCCGAATCGACCGTGATTGCGCAACTGATCCCGGAAAGCGGTGCACCGCCCATCACGATCGAGCGGGAGGTGACCGTGGTGGGCAGGCAGGATGAAGGCTGTGACCTGATCCTCGACCACAAAAGTGTCTCAAAAATCCACTGCGTGATTGTCAAGACCGACGGTCTGTTGTTTGTCCGCGACCTGCTCAGCACCAACGGCACCCGCGTCAATGGTCAGCGAATCACCCGGGGAGCCCTGCTTCCCGGCGATGTGCTGGCCATCGCGAATGCCAAATTCAAGGTCCACCTGGGCCCTGCGGCCGCCCCCGTGATGTCTGGCACAGGGAATGAAACCCAGGCGATGGGATCCATGCTGTTGCCGAAATCGACCGCCGCTGCGGAACAGTTGTCCGAACCGGCGGCAGGCGCTGCACCGTCCCCCCCTTCCGAAGAATATCGGCTGCGTCCGGAATCCTGACCGGGAAAGCACTTTCCAACCCGCCCTGACATCCCCCGTTTTTTCCCTCCGCCGCCAGTTGGCGGGGATGCGGGATCGGGAATTGTTGCTGTTTCCCGGGTTGCCTTTGACCAGGACGGATGCCTCACCCGGGGGTGGGAACCGGCACTTCGCCGGCGCTGTTCCGGCAATTCGGGAGAAATGGACCTTCAAGGAAAAGATTCACAGTTTCCTCGGGGGGGACGATCACATATAAACAGGTGTCGTTGAGGTTCGATGCCGACGGCATCGTCCCCGGAAACATTCCCGTCTCCCCCCCCGGCCGCCGGAAGCCAAGACGGGAACACCCGAGGTCACCCGGAAGCGAGTTTGAAGATGAATTCCCGCTCGACAGTTTCCCGGAAGTTTTGCGACGGCCTGTCTCGCCGGTCGTTCCTCGAGATTGGTGGACTCTCATGTGCCGGGATGGGTCTGGGGCTCCCCGACCTGTTGCGGGCCGAGGAGTCCCGCGGGCGATCGAACCGGTCGATCATCATGGTCTACCTGTCGGGTGGTCTGGCCCACCAGGACTCGTTCGACCTGAAGCCGAACGCCCCCGATGGGATTCGCGGCGAATTCAATCCCGTCGACACGAACGTGCCGGGTCTGCAGGTCTGCGAACTGTTGCCGCAACTGGCCGGGATGGCCGACAAGTACTCGGTGCTCCGTTCGATTGTCGGCCTGCGGGACGAACACAGCAGTTTCCAGACCCTCACCGGCTACTCGATGGGGGAATCGCAGCGTGATGGGAAGCCGAATTTCGGCTCGATGGTTTCCCGGGTGCTGGGGTCGACGGATCCGGTGATCCCCTCCTTCGTTGACCTGTTCCCGACGATGCAGCATCGTCCCTACAACAGTCCCGGCCCGGGCACGCTCGGAGCCCGATACGCGGGGGTGAGGGCGGACGGTGAAGACCTGGCCAGCATGAAGCTGCGATTTGTCTCTCCGACCCAGCTTTCGGACCGCCGGCGTCTGCTGCAGGAAATCGACTGCCTCAAGGCGGGCGTGAACAGCGAGAAACTGCAGGCCGCCGACAGCGCCACCCAGCGTGCGTTTGATGTGCTGACTTCCAGCCGCCTGGTCGATGCCCTCGACATCGAGAAGGAAGACCCCAGGGTCCGCGAGCGTTACGGCAAGAGTTCGTCCAAGCACCAGGGAGACGGCGCCCCTCTCTGGAACGACCAGTTGCTGATGGCACGCCGTCTGATTGAGACCGGGGTTCGGTGTTTGACGGTCGCCTACGGTTTTTGGGATACTCACGGCAACAATTTCGGTCACCTGCGGGGGAATCTGCCGGTGTTCGACCAGGGAATTTCGGCCCTGATCCAGGATCTGTACGACCGCGGACTCGACCGGGATGTCACGGTCGCCGTCTGGGGAGAATTTGGGCGGACTCCCAAGATCAACAAGGATGCGGGACGCGATCACTGGGCACGCGTCAACAGTGCCCTGATTGCCGGCGGCGGGATGCGGACAGGTCAGTTTATCGGCACGACCGATGCCATGGGAGATTCGGCCAAGGATCGGGCCATTCACTATCTTGACGTGCTCGCGACGCTGTACCAGTCGATCGGAATCGATCCGCATGAACTGGTGCGGGACTCGCAGGACCGCCCGGTGCCGATCCTGCCCAGCACCACCCAGGTGATCCGCGAGCTCGTGTAGTGTTCGAGCTCTCGTTCGATTACCTGCTGGGAATGTCAGCCTGGCTGCTGCTGCTGCCGGTGGCCTTTTGGCTGCTGCTGAAGCGACGCCAGACAGTCCGTCGCCAGGGGCGATCGCTGTCGCTGGTGAATCTCGGGCTGTCGTGCTGGATGCTGCTGGCGGGCCTGACGGCGGTCGAGCTGTATTTCGCGGTCATCTATGACCAAAGCGATTCGTTCAACATGACGAACGTGTCGCAAAAGTGGTTCCGCCGCTGGGTCCAGCAAAAGCCACTGAAGTTCGCCGGTCGAGAGGGGATTCCCTACCGGGATGACGTCGACTTCCCCATGCAATTGGCACCGGGACAGCAGCATATTGTCTTCATCGGCGACAGTTTTACCTTCGGGCATGGCGTACGGCATGTGGCGGACCGGTTCAGCAACCGCGTTCGCGTCGATCTCCAGCAGCAGGCCCCCGGCAAGGTCCTGGTGACCAACATTGCCGATGCCGGGAAAGACCTCTATTGGGTCAGCGAGGTGACCGACCGGTTGATTGCGAACAAGTTGCCCGTCACCACGCTGGTCTATGTGCTCTGCCTGAACGACATCGAGACATTCGATCCCGACCATCGCGACCAGGCCCCCACCAACCGGGTGCGTCGCCCTCCGAACTTCCTGCTCAACGACACGTACTTTTTCAACCTGCTGTACTTCCGCAGCCAGCAGGCGACGGTACCGGGGGTTCGCGATTACTACTCTCATGTCGAGAAGTCGTACGCCGGAATCGCCTGGCAACGGATGTTCGCGAAGTTGGCCACCCTGCACCGCGACTGTCGGGATGCCGGCATTGATTTTCGCGTCGTTGTCTTCCCTTTCCTGCACAATCTTGGCCCGAACTATCCCTTTCGCGCGGCGCACGAGCGCATTGTGGAAGCGTGCCAGCGTGAACAGATCCCCTGCCTCGACCTGCTGCCGGTGCTTGAGCCGCATGCCAACGAACGGCTGACCGTCAACATCTTCGACGCCCATCCGAACGAACGCTCGCACGAACTGGCCGCCCAGGCCATCGCCGGCCAACTCCTCCGCGACGTGATTGATCCCGAACACGTCCCTGGGCCCAAGTCCACGCCACCGAGCGAGGCCCCCTGATGTCGATCTTCGCGCAATGGGGAGTGACCCCGGTCATCAATGCGACCGGGTCGGTAACGCGGCTGGGCGGAGCCATCATGCCGCCGGAAGTGCTGGCCGCCTTCACCGCAGCGGCCAACGACGCCTGTTCGCTCGAGGAATTGCAGGTGGCGGCCTCGCGAGTCCTGGCCCGGCATACCGGTGCGGCGGCAGGCATTGTGACGGCCGGTTGTGCCGCGGGGCTGACCCTGGGTGCGGCGGCGATCATCGCAGGACTCGATGCGGGAAGGATGGAGCGACTCCCCCGTCCAGCCGCCGGAGATCGACAGGAGTTCCTCGTGTCGCGCGAGCAGCGCAATGGCTATGACCATGCAGTTCGCGCTGCCGGAGCGACATTGGTGGAGGTTGGCTTCAACGAGATTGTTTCGAATGCCGGTGTGCGCCGGACCGAAACCTGGGAGTACGCTGCCGCGATCACCGAGCGCACTGCGGGGATCCTGTATGTGGCCTCGCCCGATGCCCGGCCCCGTCTTCAGGAAGTGGTCGATCTCGCCCATCGGCACTGCCTGCCGGTTCTCGTGGATGCCGCCGGCGAGGTGTTGCCGCGCAACACGCTTCCCGACCTCGTGGCCACAGGTGCCGACCTCGTCACCTGCAGCGGCGGAAAGGCGCTGCGCGGTCCCCAGTCGACGGGCATCCTGTGCGGAAGGGCCGATCTCGTGGGCTCGGCATTGCTGCAGATGCTCGACATGGATGATCACCCCGAGTTGTGGAGTCCCCCCGCCCTGCTCCCCGAACCCCGGCGTCTCTTCGGTCAACCCCGGCACGGACTCGGACGGGGTTTCAAGGTCTCGAAAGAGGAAATTGCCGCACTGCTGACCGCGGTCGAGCTGTTCTACTCGGGACACTACGATCGGGAGTGGCACCGGCAACGGGAGTGGCTGCAGACGATCGCCGACCAGATTCCAGCCCCCTCACAGGTGGTCTGGCACGACGATTCGCCCGCAGGCCAACGTCCTCCCCAACTGGAGATCGTGGTTTCCGAAAGCTCGCTGCGACGCACGGCATTCGACATCTGCCGGGCACTGCGGGAGGGAAAACCCCGCATTTATGTGGGGCATGGTCGATTGTCGGACGGGCGTCTCTTTGTGCACCCGCTCTGTCTGAATGGGCAACGTGCGGGTGAAGTGGCCCGCCGACTGCGTGAAGAATTGAGTGCGACGGCCTGAACATTGCCAGGCCCCCATCAACGTCTGCGAAGGAAATGAACCACGTGTCTGCTGAACGGGAGTTTTTGGATGCCGGCAGGGAAGCGGCCCTGGCCGCCGGTCGTGTCCTGGAGGAATGGGCCAGCAAGTTCACGGTCAGCGAGAAGGGCCCGGCAGACCTGGTGACCGAAGCCGATGTCGCCGCCCAGAATGCGATTGTCGCCATTCTGCAGCCCCGGTTTCCCCAGCATGGATTCCTGGGGGAGGAAGGGCTCCGCCAGTCAGCGGGTGTGGGTGACTACCGGTGGATCATCGACCCGCTGGATGGCACCACGAACTACGTGCACCGCTTTCCGTACTACGCGGTCTCGATCGCACTGGAACAGGCGGGCGAACTCGTGGCGGGGGTCATCTTCGACCCCAGCAAGCAGGAGATGTTCGCCGCCCTGCGCGGGCACGGGGCCACGCTCAACGATCGCCCGCTGCAGACCAGCCGCTTCCACCGCTTGAAGGACGCGATGGTGATTGCCAGTTTTCCCCCCAATGCCAAGTCCGACAGCCCCCCCCTGCGGCGGTTCCTCCACGTGATCAATCACGCCCAGACGGTCCACCGCTCGGGCTCGGCGGCCCTCAATCTGGCGTATGTCGCCGCCGGTCGCCTCGATGGCTACTGGTCCACCAGCCTCAAGGCCTGGGACATGGCTGCGGGAGTCCTGATCGCGCGCGAGGCTGGTGGTCGGGCCACGCGGATGGACGGCAGCCGCCTGGACCTCGCGATCCCCGACATCCTCTGCACCAATGGGACCGCGCTCCACGATGAATTGAGCACACGGCTTGGCGAAGTCGAATCGGGATCGGCACCATGAGTGACCAGACCACCACGGTTGCCGACCTGAAGCAGCTGATGCAGGACTTCATCAACGAGCGGGACTGGTCGCAGTTCCATTCGCCGAAAAACCTCGCCATGTCGCTGGCGATCGAGGCGGCCGAGGTGATGGAACACTTCCAATGGGTCGACGTGGCCGAATCGAGGATGCGCGGCCACGATCCCCAACACCGTGAGGCGATTGCCGAGGAACTGGCCGACGTCTGCTGCTACCTGCTCAGCCTCGCCAGCAGTCTCGATCTCGACCTGAGCAGCGCCGTACGGCGAAAAATGGTCAAAAACGCCGTCAAATATCCCGCCGAGCGTTTCCGGGGCCAATTTGAACATCGATCCGATTCGCAGACAACGGATCCCTGACACGTCGGGGGCCGCCAAACGGGGGACGGTCACTCGGGCGGTGCAACCGTCACCCGGTATTCCCCCTGGTTGTCGGCGAGTTCATTCCAGAAGTCATTGACCCTGAGGAACAGGGTTCCATCCGTCGGTGGCGTGTACTCGGCGGAGTCCCCCAGGTTGATGGTTGCCAAGTCGGTCGAAAGCCCTGGATCCGTCGGCCAGAATCGACCGATCAACCGTCCCAGGGGGAGTCCCGCATGGTAGCGGATGCTGACCCCGGTCGGTTCGCTGACCCAGGGTTTGGGCTGCCGGGCCAATTCGACCCGGCCCTGGGCCGACACCCGATAGGCCCGCCCCCCCTGGAGGGGAATTCCGCTCGACTGCCAGCCCCGATCGGCCTTGATCGCGCACGACGTCGCTGCCGTCGAATCCGGTGAAGGTTCACGGAAGAGAGGCCAGGCGCGCTCGAGGTCGTAGCCATGGCAGAGGTCAGTCACAAACCACTGCCAGACCCGTTGCCGCCGCTGGTCATCGAGGAATCGCAGGAGTGACTCGTGCGATTCTCCCCGCACAACCCCCTGGACGACCTCCTGAAACGATTCCCGGGTTTCGGGAGACCTGGCCAGGAAATGGACGAGAGCCCACGACCAGGCGTAGGCCTCGGGTTGGTCGAAACGCTTCGGGGCCTGTCGGGTGACCTCCAGGGCCGTCAACACCTCGCCGCGAGCCCGCTGTTCTTCCAGAATCTTGATGCGGCCGAGATTGGGGAAAGCCGATCGCTGGTCGGGCCAGACACCAAACTGGGGCGGCGCATCGTCGGGGGCGCGATGGGTGGCAAAGTGTTCGGCAATTCCCTCGAAAAACCAGACAGTGCGGGTCAGATCACGATCAACAGCCGTGGTGAAGCAGTGCGTTCCCTCATGCAGCAGCAGGTGCTCGCGGTAGTAGCGACTGGGCTGGTCATTCATCCAGAACTCCTGCCCCCGATGTCGCCCGTGTTCAAACCCGGGAAGATTGTCCGGCAGCAGCCCGGCCGCTCGAAAGCGGTCCTGGTTGGCCATCAGGTAGCCGGTCATCTGGAATTCGGACCGCTCACGATCAGCAGGCAGTTCTCCACAGTAGGCGACCCAGGCGTCGTAGGCACGGTCCATCAGCGCGGGAAGCCCGGCAGCCTCGTCACGGGGGATGTCGGTGTAAAGCACCAACCGTTTCGACTCGAGCCGCAAAATTCCCTGGGCGGCAACAGCCGCCGCCGGGACGGTGAGGCGACGGTCGGATTGACGGAGTTGGGCGGTTGACCGGTCTGGGGGCTTGGGCCTGGCGGGGCGAGGCCGAGTTTCCTCGGGGCGTTCCTGGCCGGTCCGGCTACGTTCGGGGGGAGTTCGAGCCTGGCTCGACTGAGCACATGTTTCGTCACAGCAGACTCCCAGCAGCAGCCCCAGCAAGCCGGGGCCGATCCAGCCCCCACCAAGCCGGGTGGCTGGCTCACATCGCTGCTGACTCGGCATGGTCCTGTGCATTGTGTTCTTCCCCCCGGGGCCGGGTTCACTCGTGCCGGTCTACCATAACCAAACCGGACGTCCCGAGTCACTTTGAACCCTGTGCTCCAAGTGGTACACTTCGCCAGTTTCGAGCCGCTCGTCCGCAGCCAGGGTGATCATGCGCCCACAGGCCAACACAGGGGACCTTGCGGGTTCGCACGCGACACCGGATGTCAGGCAAGATCCGGTGGCGGGCAACCAGCGGGGTCGGCGTGAAGCAGGGGCTCGAACATCGCGTGCCGGGCGCACCATGTGCGTTCGGTGGAATCTCCCCATCACTCCTCCCGACCTGTCTGAAGTTTCGCAGTGCCCCGCCGAACCGACATCCACAAGATCCTGATCATTGGCTCTGGACCGATTGTCATCGGACAGGCCTGCGAATTCGACTACTCCGGGACCCAGGCGTGCAAGGCGCTGCGGGAGGAGGGGTACGAGGTTGTGTTGGTGAATTCCAACCCGGCCACGATCATGACGGATCCCGAGACGGCCCAGCGGACCTATATCGAGCCGATCACCTGGCAGTACGTTGAAAAAATCATCGCCCGTGAACGCCCGGATGCGGTCCTCCCCACCCTGGGAGGCCAGACCGGGCTCAACACGGCGATGGAGCTTGCCAAACGAGGCATCCTGGCCAAATACGGCTGCGAATTGATCGGTGCCCGGCAGGATGTGATTGAGAAGGCCGAAGGACGCGAATCGTTCAAGCAGGCGATGCTCAAAATCGGCCTCGACGTCCCCCGCAGTGTGTCGGTGCACTCCATGGACGAAGCCCGTGCGGCCCTGCGTGACCTGGGGTTGCCGGTGATTATCCGGGCGAGTTTCACCCTGGGAGGGGCCGGCGGCGGGATCGCCTACAACCGCGAAGAATTCGAAAGCAAGGTCGCCCGGGGAATTGCCATGTCTCCCGTCGGCGAAGTGCTGCTCGAAGAGTCGGTGATCGGCTGGAAAGAGTACGAGATGGAGGTGATGCGTGACACGGCCGACAATGTCGTGATCATCTGCTCCATCGAGAACTTCGACCCGATGGGGGTGCACACCGGGGATTCGATTACGGTCGCCCCGGCCCAGACCCTGACCGACAAGGAATACCAGCTGATGCGCGATGCGACGATCGCCGTCATGCGGGAGATTGGTGTCGAGACGGGGGGTTCCAATGTGCAGTTCGCCATCAATCCGCAGACCGGGCGGATGGTTGTGATCGAGATGAATCCGCGTGTCAGCCGGTCGAGTGCCCTGGCGTCGAAGGCGACCGGATTTCCGATTGCCAAGATCGCGGCGAAACTCGCGGTCGGTTATCGCCTCGATGAGATTCCCAACGACATTACCCGCGAGACGCTGGCCTGTTTCGAGCCGACGATTGACTACGTTGTCACGAAATTCCCCCGCTGGACGTTCGAAAAATTCCCCGAGGCCGACCCTGTCCTCACCGTGCAGATGAAGTCGGTCGGGGAGACGATGGCCATCGGACGGACGTTCAAGGAATCGTTGCAGAAGGCGATCCGCGGCCTGGAAATCGGTCATTTTGGCCTGGGGGGAGGCAAGAAGGATCTGTGGGAGTCCGACGCACAACCCGACCTGGCCGAAATCGAAAACAAGCTCGCCACCCCGAATGCCGAGCGAATTTTCTTCATCCGCTATGCCTTCAAGGCCGGGATGAGCGTCGACCAGGTGTTCGAGTTCACCAACATCGACCGCTGGTTCCTGCAGCACATTGAAGAACTGGTACGGTTCGAGTCGGAACTCGACCGCATCGATCGGCTTTCAGACGCCAGTGACGAGCTGATCCGTCGGGCGAAGCGAATGGGATACTCCGACCGCCAGCTCGCCTGGTGGTGGGATTCCAGCGAAATGGAAGTCCGTCGTCATCGCAAGGGGCGCGGGATCGAGGCGGTGTTCAAACAGGTCGATACCTGTGCCGCCGAGTTCGAGGCCTACACACCCTATTACTACTCGACTTACGAGTCTGAAGACGAGTCGCCTCCCCCTGCTCCGCCGGGCAAGCGGCGGATCGTCATTCTCGGCGGCGGCCCGAACCGAATTGGCCAGGGAATTGAGTTCGACTACTGCTGCTGCCAGGCCTCTTTCGCACTGCGCGAACTGGGCGTGGAGAGCGTGATGGTCAATTCCAACCCGGAAACTGTCTCGACCGACTACGACACCTCCGACCTGCTCTTCTTCGAGCCCCTCACCACCGAGGATGTGCTCAACATCTGCGACCGGCTCAATCCCGATGGGGTGATCGTCCAGTTCGGGGGTCAGACTCCCCTGAATCTTGCCCGGGGTCTGGAGGCGGCCGGAGTGAAAATTGTCGGGACCAGTCCCGACATGATCGATGCCGCTGAAGATCGCAAACGATTCCAGGAAATCATCGACCGGCTCAAGCTGCGACAGCCCCCCAACGGGATCGCCACCGACGTCGAAGGCGCCCGGCTGGCAGCAGCCCGCATTGGGTATCCCATTCTCGTCCGCCCCAGCTACGTGCTGGGAGGACGGGCGATGGAGATCTGCTACGACGAGCAGCAGTTGATGAACTACATGACCAAGGCGGTCGACGCTTCTCCGGACCACCCGGTCCTGATCGACAAGTTCCTCGAAGACGCCAGCGAGGTGGATGTCGATGCCATGGCCGACGGCGAATCGACAATCATCGGCGGCATCATGCAGCACGTCGAGCAGGCGGGGGTTCACTCGGGCGATTCGGCCTGTGCGCTCCCCCCATATTCGCTGCCGCAGAGCACCATCCAGGAAATCCGGAACGCGACCTACGCACTTTCCAAGGCGTTGAATGTGCGCGGCCTGATGAACATTCAGTTTGCCGTCAAGGAACTCGACGGCCAGCAGGTTGTCTATGTCCTGGAGGTGAACCCCCGGGCCAGCCGGACCAGCCCGTTCGTCGCCAAAGCCACCGGCGTCCCGTTGCCGAAGATTGCCGCCAAGGTCATGGCGGGCGTCAGCCTGAAGGAACAGGGGGTCACGACCGAGCCCTGGCCGCGCTACACTTCCGTGAAGGAGAGCGTCTTCCCGTTCGTCCGCTTCCCGGGTGTGGACATCATCCTCGGCCCCGAAATGCGGTCGACCGGCGAAGTGATGGGGATCGATCAACGTTTTGAGATTGCGTTCGCCAAGAGCCAGGTGGCGGCCGGGAATTCGCTCCCGACCTCCGGCACGGTGTTCGTCAGCCTCGCCCGCAATGACAAGCAGGCGTTCATCGAAGCAGCCCGAACCCTGCAACGACTCGGGTTCCGCCTGCGGGCCACCAATGGCACCGCCAAGGTGTTCCGCGAAGCGGGAATCGACGTCGAACCGATCCGCAAGCTGCAGGAGGGACGTCCCAACCTGCTCGACCACCTGGCCAATGGGGAGATCCAGCTGATCTTCAATACCCCCAGCGGCAAGGGGGCCCGAACCGATGAGGGAAAGATTCGTTCATCCGCGGTCGCCCATGGCGTCCCCTGTGTGACCACGCTCGCCGGATGCCTCGCCGCCGTCCAGGCGATCGAGGCCCTCATTGCCAATCCAGTTCCCGACGTGCGGTCCCTGCAGGAGTGGCTGGCCCCACAGGGCTGAGTTCCCCCCTGCGGCAGTCGGTCCCCTCATTCGATTGAGGACTGACGCACCGGGCACACGACGGAAGACCGTCCTGTAGACAACGCGCGAGACAGACAAGCCCCCCCGTCAGAACCATCTGCCGGGGGGGCTTGTTGCATTTCGGGTCCCGCCGGTGGCCACCGGGGAGTGAGGTCCGACGTGAGGGGCCGGTGCAGACTCGCCCCTCACGAACGTCATCGCACGAGAAGCGGCCGGAGCCCGGTCATGGGGCCTTGGGCTTCACATTCAGGGTCAGGAGGAAGCTGATCAGGTCATGAAAATCCTGGTCGGCCAACTGCTCGGCGATGTTGGCCGGCATCGGCGAGATGCGCTGCGTCTTGCGCTCGGCCACATCGTCTTCAAGCACTGTGAATTCCTTCCCCTGATCATTGATGAGCACCAGCGATTTGCCATCCTTGCGGGCGAACAACCCACTGGCCGTTTTGCCATTCGACAACTCCAGGACGGTCACATGAAACGCCTGGTCGACATTCCGACTGGGAACCAGCACATCTTCCAGCAGGCGTTCGGCTCCCCGGTTACCAATACCGTCGAGGTCAGGTCCGATCTTGGCTCCCTCACCACCGACACGATGACAGTTGGCACAGATTTTCGCAAAAACTCCCTTCCCCCGTTCGGCTGAGACCTGGGCCTTGCCGAAACTGTCACGGCGGGCAGCGACCAGTTGCTTGACCCGGTCGTCTTCGCTGGGGAGGTCCGCCAGCAGCCCCTCAAACTTCCCGGTCAGTGCCGGGTCGTTGTACCCCTTGATCCGTTCGCCGACGATGATGTCCTGGATCAGTCGCGAGGAGCCTTTCCCGGCGGCCACCGCATCCAGCAGTTGCCGGGCCCCCTCGTTTCCAGTCGTCAGGGCCCGTGAAATGGCGACGCCCACGGGATCCGGAACTTCGGGCAGCAGGCGAATCAATGCCGCGCGGGCTTCGGGGGTCGCCTGACCTCCCAGCAACTCGGCAGCGCGCTGCCGCAGGGGCAAGGGCTCGGTTCCACGGGCGATGACCGACTCCAGGACCTGTCCCGCCTGTGCCGTATCGAGCACATTGAGGGCATCGAGTGCCTGCTGCCGGACCGGAATGGCCCGCTTGGCATCCGACACCAGTTCGGCCAGTCGCGGGGTGACGCTGGTCACGCGGAAATCACGGGCGAGGTCGGCCGCGACGCGCAACCGGTCGTCGTTACCGTCGGCCAGCAACCGCTTGGCAAGCTCGGTGCTCCATTCCGAAAGCGAGGCTGGCAACCTGGTTTGCCGGGACTGCAGCGACTGCTGCACACCGCGCAGTGCCGCCACCTGCTGACCCTCGTCCAGCCGGTCTTTCCAGGAGAGTGCCGTTTCGTAGAGGGGGGGCAGTTGGTCAACAGACAGATGGCGAGCGGCATGGGAGAGGAACTCCGGCACCCGCCCCGCCTGGGCCGCCGGCCCCGCGAGAAAACTGGCGAGGAAGGCTCCCCCCGCCGGAGTGGGAACCCCGACAGCCACGTCGGCCAACTGTCGCCACGTCGCTTCGTCTCCCGAGACCTTGTCGGTCAGTGGCTGCAGGGAGGGTTGTGATTGCAGGCTGTCACGCAGGGCGATGCGCACTGTGTGGACGAGGTGCGTGTCGGCAGGATCACTGTTTTTCCAGAGCGTCAGCAGCGGAGAGATATTCGCGGCATCCGGGTGCTGGCCCAGCCCATCGGCGGCCGCACGTCGAACGAAGGAATCCTTGTCTTCCAGGAAACTGATCAGTATTCCCCGCAGCTTGTCTTCCTGAGTTCCCCAATCGAGTGCCGCGATGGCCTTCGCCAGGTGCACCCGCACCATCCGGTCGGGATCGTGGGAGAGGCGTTCGATGAGAGGCAGCTTGAGTTCACCGCGCCGCTTCAGGACCCACAGCAGGTGTGCTCTCGCGTTGGGATTGGCGGTGGGCAACGCGAGACGCAATTGGTCGAGTCCCGCCGCATCGAGACGGTCCACCGCCTGGTGGGTCGCCAGGGTCCGGTTCACGATGTTGTCATTGCCGAGTGCTGCGAGCAGGCCCTTGGCGTCGGCCTGGGAAAGGTCGGCCGGCTTGCGGGGAGTTCGCGCCTTGTCGCCCGTGTAGACGATGCGCCAGATGCGTCCCTTGGACCGGTCCCGGCGGGGGTGATAGAGGTCCACCTCGTAGTGACCGATGATGCAGTTGTAGAAATCGGCCACATAGAGTGATCCGTCCGGAGCGAGTTTGATGTCGACCGGCCGGAACCACAGGTCTTCACACGACAGGAAATCGGGCTGCTCCACCGCCTCGTACGACGATCCGGTCGCCTTCAACTGATCATGGTTGATGCGTCCCGTCACGGGATTTCCGATGAATACCGTGTTGCGATAGGCATCGGGGAACTGGGGGGCATCGTAAAAGACCAGCCCGCAGATTCCAGTGGAACCATGACTGTGCTTGATCATCTCGGGGCCATAACCCAGGCCGTCGTGGGGCTTGCCGAAACTGGGGTAATACGCCCCGCGCAACAGCATGTAGATGGGACGCGAGTGACAGTCGGCCGTGTAGACGTTCCCCAGCGGGTCGAACGCCATGCCAAACGGGTTGACCTGACCGTGGGTGTAATATTCGATGTGCGAACCATCGGGGCGGAACCGGTAGGTATTCCCCGAATTCATCGTGATCTGCTCGGAATCGCTCCCGGAGACATTCGAATTGTTCCGGAACCCGTGGCAGGCATACACCCATCCGTCCAGCCACCAGTTGAATGAGCTGGCCATGCCATGGGTGTCGTCGAAGCCAAACGTGCCAAAAAAGGGCTTGCGTTCATCCGACTTGCCGTCGCGGTCGGTGTCTTCGAACAGCTCGATCCGGGGGATGCTGAAAGCCAGGACGCGCGAGCCGGTCAGCGGAAGAACGCCAATCGGGATGTTCAACCCTTCGGCAAATTTCGAAACCTTGTCAGGAACGCCATCGCCGTCGGTGTCGGTCAAGACGCGGATGGTGTCGCGCGGGGTTCCTTCTTTGGGGGGAAAGGGATACTCGATCGATTGCGTCACATAGAGACGGCCGGCGGCATCAAATGCCATGTTCATCGGCTTCTGGATTTCCGGCTCGCTGGCAATGAGCTGGATCTCGAAACCGGGAGGGAGGTGAAACAGCTTTTGCTGTTCCTGCGGAGTCAGGGCCTCCCCGGGGGCCACCAGCGGCACATCCTGGGCCCCCGCAAGGCCCGCAGTTCCCAGGATCAAGCCGAGGATCGCCAACCGCCAGCAGGTGACGGGACAGACAAGACGATTCATGGTAGCGCCCGCAACTCGAGAGAGAGGAGAAACACACATCTGAAGGAGTGGTCACGATCCAGGGCAAAAGCCGCCCGACTGACAAGGCTTCGACCACCACGCATCCATCAGGCAGAGAACCGCGTGCCACAGCTGAACACAACAGCTGAACACAACCGTCGCAGGCCGGTTGGGCGAGACCTCGGCTGTGCCCGGCGTCAATTCAGGAAGTGGGATTCGTCTGAATTGGGAACCGCAGTCGCCCCTCCAAGCCTAAAACTCTGCAGGCATCTGGCGACCGATGTCCACCACATGTTCCTCGCAGAAACAGCACGCGACGGCAAATGCGAGAGGAGGGACTTGAACCCTCAACCCCGAAGGGACCAGATCCTAAGTCTGGCGCGTATGCCAATTCCGCCACTCTCGCAATCGGGACTGGAGTATATCACGGAATGTGATTGACAGGTAACCGACCGCACCGGGAGCCCCCCCCCGCGGAGATTCGTCCAGCCACCGTTGGTCCTGCTTGTTTTTCCGGTTCGCTTTGACTGTACTACGGATCCTTCCGCTGAATCCGCCACTTCATTGCCCCCTTCCCTGGTCCCCTGCCGACAGGTCCTGTCCCATGCACGGTTTTGAGGAACTCGCCCCCTCGACCTCGACTCCCGCCTCGGCCGCTTCGGGCCCCTGGTACCGCGAACTGAACCGTTACCACTGGTTCGTGCTGGTGGTTGCCGCCCTGGGATGGCTGTTCGACACCATGGACCAGCAGTTGTTCAACCTCGCCCGGGTCCCGGCCATGCAGGAACTCGTTACAAATGCCGATGGGACTGCGACCGATAACGAGACCAGGGGGTTTTACGGCGGGATTGCGACCTCAATCTTTCTCATCGGCTGGGCGACCGGTGGTTTGGCGTTTGGCGTCCTCGGGGACCGCATCGGCCGGGCCAAGACGATGCTGTTGACCATCCTCATCTATTCTCTCTGCACAGGCCTGAGTGCACTGTCCACCGGATTCTGGGACTTTGCTTTTTACCGGTTCATCACCGGCCTGGGGGTGGGGGGTGAGTTTGCCGTCGGGGTCAGCCTCGTCGCCGAGGTCATGCCCGACCGCGCCCGTCCCTTTGCGCTGGGCCTGCTCCAGGCGCTGTCGGCCGTCGGCAACATCACAGCCGCGTTGATCAGCATTGTGCTGGGGAAAATGGAAGAAACGGGAGCCGTTGGCAGTGCATGGCGGTGGATGTTCGTCATCGGGACACTGCCGGCCCTGTTGGCGATCCTGATCCGGAGACGGCTCAAGGAACCAGAACGGTGGCAGCAGACCGCCGCCCAGTCGACCGAGCAGAAAAAAGCAGGCTCGTATGGGGAACTGTTCGGCGACCCCCGCTGGCGTCGCCGCGCCATCGTGGGGATGGTGATGGCTTTCTCCGGGGTGGTCGGGCTCTGGGGAATCGGTTTTTTCAGCGTCGATCTCATTCGCCTGGTGCTCAACAAGCGGCTGGCGGCAGCCGATGTTGCACTCCTCGACGGCAATGGAGATGGCCGCATTTCTGTGGCCGATGTCCCGACCAACTGGCAACCGGGGGTCCAGGGCATTCTCGACACGCTGAATCAGAAAGACCCGTCGATCCAGGAATTCGCCAACGCGGTGGTGCGTCACAAGGCGTCGAGCGGCGGCGGTTACCCCGCCGAATTTGTCCGGTTGTTGAGTGACGAGGGGGGCGAGGCGGTTTCGGTCGCCAACCTCACCGATGCGCTGAAGACGCGGCTGCAGCCGTTTTTCGATCGTGCAGAAAAGTCCAGCATGCCTGTCAAGGAATTGGCGGCGGCCGTCGGCAAGACCAACGCCGGCAGCCTGACCCGCTGGGCTGGAATCACGTCGATGTTCCTCAACCTGGGTGCATTCTTCGGCATCTACGGATTCAGCTACCTGACCCAATGGATCGGTCGCAAGCCTGCGTTCGCGATTGCATACATTGCAGCCATGCTGTCCACCGCGGCAGTCTTCGCCTGGCTCGACAGTTTCAGCCAGATTTTCTGGATGATTCCCCTGATGGGATTCTGTCAATTGGCCCTGTTTGGTGGTTATGCCATTTACTTCCCGGAACTGTTTCCCACCCGTCTGCGAAGTACGGGGACCTCATTCTGCTACAACGTCGGACGGTTTGTCGCAGCGATTGGACCATGGCTACTGGGATATCTGACCTTGGCGTTCCAGGGAAAACCGGAGCCGATGCGTTGGGCCGGCGTCACGATGTGCGCCGTCTTTCTCCTGGGACTGTGTGTTCTGCCGCTGGCTCCCGAGACCAAGGGCCAACCCCTTCCCGAATGAGACACGGGGGCGACCCCGGCTTCGGGTAAACGGGCAGACATGCGGCACTTCTGCCGATTCTCCGCGAGCCGATTCCCTGAGAACGGAACAGCGATGAGCCCCGCCAGTCCTGAGATCGACCGGATCGCTCCCACCCGCCGACCTGCAGGACCGGCTGTGGGCTACCACACCTGGCGTGACCTGACATTTCTCCACTGGAAATTCCCCCCGGAACTCATCGCCCCCCTCATCCCTGCCGGACTGACCCTCGATACGTTTGAGGGGGAGGCGTGGGTCGGACTGGTCCCGTTTTTTATGGCCAACGTCCGCCCAAGCTGGTTTTGGGCAGTCCCGGGACTGAGCCATTTCTGCGAAACCAACGTCCGAACCTATGTGCACTTTCGCGGGCAGGATCCGGGAGTCTGGTTTCTGTCGCTGGACGCTTCGAACTCGATCGCCGTACTGGCGGCCCGACTCGGTTGGCACCTCCCCTACTTCCGATCCGAGATGTCCCTGACGGTCGACGGCTCCTGGCGTCGCTACCGTTCGATTCGTCGCTGGCCGGGTCCCCGGGGGGTCGGTTGCCAGGTGTCGGCACGCTTCGGACCGCTGCTCGGTAGCGACGAGCCCCACCGGGCGAAACCGCCAGGCGAAGCGATTCCCGGCAGTTTCGAACACTTTCTCGTCGAACGCTACCTGCTCTTCGCACAGGGGAGAGACGGCAGCCTCCACCGCGGACAGGTGCATCATCGCCCCTACCCGGTCAGCACCGTGACAGAACTTGAGTACGACGACTCGCTCCTTCCGTCCCATGGACTGACCGTGTCGCGCCCTCCCGATCACATTGCCGCCAGCACCGGAGTCGACGTCGAAATCTTCCCACTCCGCCGCATTTCTGACTGACCCACCGTCCAATTCCCGGTACGAACCAGCCTCCGGATGGCGAAGGGCTGACAGAAAATCCCTCCGATTCCGGGCGATTCTTGCCCGGGAACCTACAATCGTCATGTTCTGAAGGAAGCCGGCTTGTCCCAGTGGAATGGGAACAGCAGGCAGTCTCGTTCCCGTGAGAGATGGGTCATGCGAATTCTGGTGAGCGGTTCTTCGGGCCTGGTGGGCTCCGCCCTGATTCCCTCACTCACTTCGGCAGGCCACGATGTGGTCCGGCTCGTCCGTTCGAAGTCAGCCAGTCCTTCCAAGGAACTGGTGTCGTGGGATCCAGCCAAAAACCAGATCGATGCCGCGGGACTTTCCGGCATCGATGCCTGCGTTCACCTCGCGGGGGAAAGCATCGCCTCGGGCCGCTGGAATGCCGAGCGAAAGGCGAAGATCCGGGACAGCCGCGTGAGCGGAACCCGCCTGCTGACGGAGACGCTGGCCCGGGTCGCTCCCCCCAAAGTCTTCGCGTGTGCCTCGGCCATTGGGTTTTACGGTGATCGAGGAGACGAGGTCCTTTCGGAATCGAGCCCCCCGGGGACAGGCTTCCTTCCGGATGTGTGCCGGGAGTGGGAAGCGGCCTGCCAGCCTCTTGCGAATGCCGGATCCCGAGTCGTGAACCTGCGGTTCGGGGTGGTGCTCAGTCACCGCGGTGGGGCGCTGAAGCAGATGCTGCTGCCGTTCAAAATGGGAGCGGGGGGGATTCTGGGGAATGGGCGGCAGTACATGAGCTGCGTTGCCCTGGATGATGCGGTGGGAATCATTGAGTTCGCCCTGTCGAATGACGCAGTGCGTGGCCCGATCAATGTTGTTTGCCCGCAACCGGTCACCAATTACGAATACACCAAGTCTCTTGGCAAGGTCCTGGGGCGTCCCACAATTTTCCCGGTCCCCGGGTTTGCGGCCCGCTTGGCGTTCGGCGAAATGGCCGATGCCCTGCTGCTCAGCAGTGCCCGCGTTGTGCCCGATCGGCTCGTCGCAGCGGGATACCAGTTCCGGCATCCGACACTGGAAGGTTCGCTCCGGTCGGCGCTCCAGTCAAACAGTCGCTGAGAGCCGTCTTGTTTTGCAATGCCTGACAATCCGACAACCTGAAAGGCCGTGGCGGTCGCCACGGCCTGATTTTATTTCCTCGACAGGTTGGGGAGTGTCTTGATCACGTCGTCCTGCCCGGACCTTGTCCTCCGGGCCTTCCCGGATCACCCAATCGGCCTGAATTCCGTTCCCGATTCCGAAAAACTGACGTTGCCGTAAAAAAAGGGCTCAAGTATTGTCCCGCCCCCTTCACGTCACTCCGCCGGCCCGTTCGCGGCCTTGGAGCCCGTCCCGATCGCACCCGCTGTTCCGGCAGGTGCCGACCCAGTCCAGGAGGTTCCCGAATGTCCTCAGCCGCCACAGGCTCACTTGGGGCGCTGTTGATGATTGCTCCCTTGGCCGCCATCCCGGTGTTTGCCATTGTGGGCGTTCCCTCGATTGGTTCCATGGTCGCGGCTCCGACTGACGAACTCGAGGTCTCTGATTACGAACCAGTCGACGAAAAACCGGCTGTGGCCGACGACAAACCGCTGCGCCGCAATCGCAACAATCTGTTCGAACCCTACGACTCCCCGGAACGCGATTCCTCACGGAAACGGCCACGGACAGTCACTCCTGTCAGTCGGGGAAACTCCAGAGGCAGCGAAAGCATCGCCGCGAATCTGGGACCCCAGGATGACGAAGACGATCGTGTCGGCACCGCACGCGAACCAGAACCACGCGGCAGCCTGACTGCTTCGGCGGGACGCCGCGAATTTGATGCCGGCGTCTTGTCGCCGGAGTCAGGCTCGTCACGGAATCGGCGAGTTCGGGACATCAACCCGCCCAGACAGGGATCTGAAGGAGTCCCCCCGGGAATGGGGAACGAGGCCTCCCACCGGGTGCTGTCGGAAGACTCGGCCCGCTGGATGCAGGCCCGCGAGCAGATTCGTCAGCACAACATCACCTGGCACCAGTTGAGCCCGGAAGAAGATCGGGACGGCAACCTCGTGTTCGTCTTCACCTGTTTTGTCACCGCGCCGGGCGAACCGTCTCATCGCTACCACGGATCTGGCAAGACACCGCTGGAAGCGGTGGAATCGACGCTTCGCAAGATCGACGATTTCCGCCGGGAATTTCCCTGACATGTGGCCCCGGCCCTGGACCCCGATCACCAATCACGGCAGCCCCCTGGCCCCCGCTGCGGCGGGGTCCCCTGCCGACGACGCCTGGAAGACCTGGAAGCGGGGCGAATCCAGCGACGGCAGTCAACCTTTGCAGCCGCAGTCGGTGGTGCTCGGGAAGCGGACTCCGAAGATGGCCCGGGTGGAGGCAGTCCTGCTGGTGGCGGGGACGGCGGTACCACCGCGACGCCTGGCCCAACTGGCAACGCTGGCGGATGCGACCGAAGCCCGGACGATCGTGGGAAAGCTCAACGCGGTGTACCAGCAATGGCACACTCCGTTTCGCGTTGAGAAGGTGGCCGCAGGTTATCGGATGTTCACACTTCCCCAATATGCGCTGTGGCTGGGACGGTTGCATCACAGGGATGCGGAACTGAAGCTCAGCCCCCCCGCCCTCGAGACCCTGACGGTGATCGCCTATCGGCAACCGATTACCAGGGCAGACATTGAGGCGATCCGTGGGGTCCAGTGCAGCGAGATGATCCGACAGCTCATGGAGCGAAGTCTCGTCCGGATCGGTGGAACGGACGACGCGCTCGGCAGGCCATTCCTGTTTGTGACCACTCCCCAGTTCCTGGAGAGTTTCGGGCTGCAGGACCTGACGCAACTTCCGATGTCAGAGCGACTGCGAAAGCCGACGGCTGACGCGGAGACCCCTCCGGCGGCCGCATGAGGCTGGATTGACGCAATTCCCTATGGCAAATACACTTTGCCCGCGTTCTCCATCCGGATTTTTCGGCTCTTTCGGCATGATTGCCAATGTCGGAACTGCACAAAGGACAAGATGGAGAACGACTGCCAGCTTGGCCCCCAGCGGAGGGGGTGGAGGTGAATGTGGCCGGAACAGGAAGATCTGCAAGGATCGCTTCAAGGGTTCCGCAACACTGCAGGGACTGGTCTTAACTTCGCAGCCAGCCGAATCCCCATTCGTCTGACTGCAACACGGGCGGAAGCATGGATTTTCTCGAGAAGATTGGCGACTTTTTTGTCGGCCTGACATCCCTGATTGAACGTCTGATTACCCGGTTGTTTGGGGCGTCCAACGAGCGGATGATCCGCAAGCTGGGCTTCGAACGCAAAGGGACGGTCAGCCGGATTCTTCCGGGAAGTACGCTCGACCAGATCAACCAGCTGGAACCACGGCTGCAACAGTTGACCGACGACGAGTTGCGTCAAACGGCAGCCAGGTTACGCGAACGTCTGGCCAAGGGAGAGACCCTCGACGACATTCTGCCGGAAGCCTTTGCGAGTGTGCGGGAATCGGGGCGCCGCTATCTGAAGATGCGGCATTACGACGTGCAGATGATTGGTGGCTACGTTCTGCACAAGGGGATGATCGGCGAAATGGTCACCGGGGAAGGAAAGACCCTGGTGGCGACGCTGCCGACATTCCTGAATGCACTCGCGGGCAAGGTCCATGTCATTACGGTCAATGACTATCTGGCGCGGCGCGACATGGAATGGATGGGGCCACTGTATTCGGGGCTGGGACTGTCGGTCGGGTGCATCCAGTCGCACCAGGAAACCGAGGAAAAGGCCAAGGCCTACGCCTGCGACATCACCTATGGAACCAACAACGAGTTCGGGTTCGACTATCTCCGCGACAACATGAAGCCGTCGCGTGATCTGCAGGTTCAGGGGCCCCTGCACTTCGCCGTCGTCGACGAAATCGACAACATCCTGATTGACGAAGCGCGAACCCCGCTGATCATCTCGGGGCCCTCGCAGGATGACCCCGAGCGCTATCGCAAGGCTGACCGGGTTGCACGGCAGTTGAAGCGGGATGTTCACTTCGAGGTGAAGGAAAAAGAGCACACCTGCCACCTGACCGAACAGGGGATCCGGTTTGCCGAGGAACTGGCGGGTGTGGAAAGCTTCTACACCGCCGGCAACATGGAGTGGCCGCACCTCATCGACAACTCGCTGCGGGCACACCACCTGTACAAGCGGGATGTCAACTACGTGGTGATGAATGGGGAAATCATCATCGTCGACGAGTTTACCGGACGCTTGATGAAGGGTCGGCAGTGGAGCGATGGGCTGCACCAGTCGGTGGAAGCCAAGGAAGGGGTGAAGATCAAGTCAGAGAATCAGACCCTGGCGACAATCACACTCCAGAACTACTTCAAGCTGTACAAGAAGCTGTCTGGCATGACGGGAACCGCCATGACGGAAGCCAACGAGTTCTGGAAGGTCTACAAGCTGGATGTGGTGGCGATTCCATCGAACCGCCCGATGCAGCGCATCAACCATCCCGACACGATCTACCGGACCGTTCCCGAGAAGTACAACGCGGTCGTCGAAGAGATCAAGCAGGTCCACCAGACCGGGCGTCCCATTCTCGTGGGAACCGTGTCCATCGAGAGCTCAGAAAATCTCAGCCACGCGCTGAACCAGTGGGGAATCCGTCACGAGGTGCTCAATGCCAAGCATCACGAGCGGGAAGCCGACATCATCGCCCAGGCGGGCCGGTTGAATGCCGTTACGATCGCCACCAACATGGCGGGCCGCGGGACGGATATCATCCTGGGGGGCAATCCCGACCAGGCAGCGTGGGAGCAGTTGAAGCACACGTACGCCTCCCGACTGGACATCCCGAAATCGGAGTGGGATGCCCTGACCAGGAAGATCTCGGACGAAGAGGGGATGGCGGACGAGGGACGCAAGGTGGCCGAACTTGGTGGCCTGCATGTCATCGGAACCGAGCGACATGAGGCCCGGCGTATCGACCTGCAGCTGCGCGGCCGGTCGGGCCGACAGGGCGACCCCGGTTCCAGCCGGTTCTTCCTGTCGCTCGACGACGACCTGATGCGCATTTTTGCGGGAGACTGGGTCAAGAATGTGCTGACCCGTCTGGGCATGCAGGAAGGAGAGGCCATCGAGAGTCCGATGGTGAGCCGCCAGATTGAGCGGGCCCAGAAACGGGTCGAAGAACGCCACTTCGAGCAGCGGAAAAACCTGCTGGAATACGATGAGGTGATGGATCAGCAGCGGCGCCGGGTTTACAACTTCCGCCAGGAGATCCTGGACGGGGCCGATTGCCGGGGGCTGATTTTCAACATGTTGCGCGAGCAGGTCTCCGACTCCGCCCAGGAGATGCTCGATCCCCGGTATGGATTGCAGACCACCGCCCGCTGGGCGACCCAGGCCGGCGGAATCCAGCTCGAACCGAGCGATCTGCGGGACGACGATCCCGAGATTGTCTCCTCGTTCCTGCGGGAAGAGGCGATCAGCCAGGCAGAAGACCTGATCCAGGAAAAGATCGAAGAGGATTTTCCGAAGGAAGTCGAAGACGAGCGGGAATGGAACTGGTCGGCGTTTTCGAAGTGGGCCAATGCCCGCTGGGGATTGAAGACGACCGATCGCCAGCTGAAACAGATCGGCCGGGATGGACTGCACGAGTTGATCTACGAGCAGGCCCGCGAGGCGATCGGCCAGGCCGACTTCTCGCCCCTCAAGGTCTTCCTCGAAAAAGACTACGGACGCAAGTCGCTGTCTGCCTTCCTGGCAAACCAGTTCACGGTCGAAATTGAGCCAGCCCGGTTCGACGGTCTGACTCCGGAAGCGGCGACCGACCTGGTCCTGAAAGAGCTGGAGAGCCAGTACGAGAAAAAGGAGATCGAGTTCCCGGTCTCGGTCGGCATGTCGCGCTTCATGGCCGACCATGCCGGCAGCAATGTGCAGCGTTATGACCGACAGGGGCTGGCCCAGTGGGCGAGTGCCCGGTTCGGCAGCCCCGTCGGGGCTGGTGCGCTGGAGTCACTCTCACGCCAGGATGTCTCGCAGTTATTGACCGGTCTCAGCCAAAAGTTCCGGACTGCCGAAACGGGCATGAAGCAGGCCGAACTGTTGCTGGATCGGGCTTATGGCCCCGTGGGAGAGACCGACCCGACCCTGATGAAGGTGCGCGATACGAGCGCGTTGAAGGATCTTGAGCAATGGGCAGACCTGCAGCTCGATTCCGATTTGACCGCCGACCAGATGGCGCAATTGCCCCGCAGCGAGGTTCAGCGACTGTTGGCTGACGCCTACCAGGGCCGATTCCGACCCGAATTGCGGGAGGCCGAGCGGGCCCTGCTGCTGGAAGTGCTCGACACCTCCTGGAAGGATCACCTGCACTTCATGGACCACCTGCGCCAGGGGATTGGCCTCGTGGGATACGCCCAGAAAGATCCGAAGGTCGAATACCGTCGCGAGGGAATGAAGGCGTTTGACCAGATGTGGAAGGGAATCGGCCAGCAGGTGACCGGCGCCATCTTCCGCCTCGAGAAAGAAAGCCCGGGCTTCGTCGGTTCGCTGTGGCGAATCACCGACATCCGACACGATGCCCCCCCCGTCGAAGAGGCTCCGCTGCCAGGCGAGCCGGGAGACGAGGCAGGGATCCCCGACGGTGGCAAGACACCCGAGCAGTCGAGTGTCGAACCGATCCGCAACCGGGAAACGCGCGTCGGCCGCAATGACCCCTGCCCCTGCGGCAGTGGCAAGAAGTTCAAGCACTGCCACATGCAGACCCGGTGATCGAACGGCCGGGCCACCAGGCCTGGCGATCTGCGATTCGCCCCGCCCCTCACCAGGGAAAGGAATCCCGTGCTGGTGAATTGGCTGTTCAATCTTGGCTGGATGCTGGTGCTGGCCCTGGCAACTCCCTGGCTGGCGTACCGGCGGTGGGTCCAGCAGAAGAGATTTGGAAACTGGGGAGAAAAGCTGCTTGGTCTCGTGCCGGTGCGGTCAGGCTCCGCCCCATGCATCTGGCTGCATGCGGTGAGTGTCGGGGAAGTCGTCCAGCTGTCGTCACTGATTGCCGAACTCGAGCGTCAGGTGCCCGGGCTGGAGGTGGTGATTTCGACCACGACAACCACCGGGAATGCCGTGGCCCGTCAACGATTTCCCAATCACACCGTCATCTTCTGGCCACTCGACTTCACGTGGGCGATCTCCACGTCACTGCGGCGACTTCGCCCCAACCTGGTGGTGCTTGTCGAGCTGGAGCTTTGGCCGAACTTCCTGAGCCTCGCCCGGCACCATCACGTCCCCGTTGCGTTGATCAATGGTCGAATTACCGAGCGGAGCCTGAAGGGGTACCGTCGGCTTGGTCCGCTCGTCCGCCGAATGCTGTCACAACTGGATTGGCTCTCCGTCCAGAATCGCGAGTATGCCGACCGGTTCCTGGAATTGGGCGTTCCCCCCGAACGCCTGAGCATCACCGGGTCAATCAAGTTTGACGGCGTCCTGACGGATCCTGCCGCTCCGGCGGTCACCCACCTGCGACAACTCCTCGGCATTCCGCCCAAAGCTCAGATCTTCCTGGCCGGCAGTACTCACGCCCCCGAAGAGCAACTTGCCCTGGCCGCGTGGCAACAGGTGCGGGCCGACTTTCCAGAACTCTATCTGCTTCTGGCTCCCCGACATGCCGAGCGATTTGAGGAAGTGGCGACGCTGGTCCGTTCCCAGCTCGGTCTGCCGCTCCTCCGACGAAGTGAGTTGAAGGGTCCCGGAATGCCAGCCACTCCGGGGACGGTCATCCTGCTCGACTCTCTCGGAGAGCTTTCGCGATTTTGGGGACTGGCAACCGTCGCTTTCGTGGGAGGCAGCCTGACCAACCGCGGTGGTCAGAGCATGATCGAACCGGCAGGCTTCGGGGTTCCGCTGATCTTCGGGCCCCAGACCTGGAATTTCGCCACGGTTGTGGCGCAACTGCAGGCGGTCCAGGGAGCGACCGTGGTTCGGAATGGTGACGAATTGACCGAGTCGCTTGGGTTTCTGATCCAGAACCCCGCATTGGCTCAGGCGCAGGGCCGCAGGGCCCAGGAGTTGATCATCAGCAGCCAGGGGGCAACCCGCTCCATCGCCGAACGACTGGCCCACATATTTACGCCCGTACACCCAACCGAACCAGAAACGACTCAACACAGGGAACGCCAGGCGGCGTGATCGGGGGACCTGTCGAGTGGCAGTGCATCGAGCCAGCCGTTTTGAGTACACTCTGGACATGTTGGGAGCGTTGCGGCCCAATGGACACCACACATCATGGGGCGAGTTCACGAGTGACTGGCCTCCCGCAGCTTGAAAGTCGCAGACAGGAGTTTTTCGATGTCGAGTTTCTTCACCAGTGAATCGGTCAGCATGGGGCACCCCGACAAGGTCTCAGACCAGATTTCGGATGGTGTGCTGGACGCTTTGCTGGCCCAGGACCCACTCTCCCGCGTGGCGTGCGAGACATTGTGCACGACGGATCTTGTCGTTCTCGCCGGGGAAATCACTTCCCAGGGAAAGCTCGACTACGTCAAGTTGGTCCGGGATGTGGTGCATGACATCGGCTATGTCGGCTCGGACATGGGCTTCAGTGCCGAGTCGGTACGCGTGTTCGTCGCGCTGCATTCGCAGAGCGGCGACATCGCCATGGGGGTCGACCGTGATGGTGCGGGGGACCAGGGGCTGATGTTTGGCTACGCCTGCAATCAGACCGAAGAGTTGATGCCGGTGCCGATTGCCTACGCCCACCGGATCATCAACCGCCTGACCGACGTCCGTCAGAAGGGGGTTGTCGACTGGTTGCGTCCCGACTCCAAGAGCCAGGTGACGGTCGAATACCGGGATGGCAAGCCGGTGGGAATTGCCGCAGTGGTCGTCTCGACCCAGCACTCCGAGCAGGTCAGCCACAAGGACATTTCCGACTTCGTGATCAGCGAGGTGATCAGGAAGACAATTCCGGCGGAAATGCTCACTTCACAGACCAAGTATCACATCAATCCCACGGGCCGGTTTGTGATCGGTGGCCCGCACGGTGATACCGGCCTGACAGGCCGAAAGATCATCGTCGACACCTACGGCGG
>DNUF01000243.1:46813-50163 GCA_003508595.1 Planctomycetaceae bacterium | reverse complement strand
AAGATCATCGTCGACACCTACGGCGGGTGGGGACGGCATGGAGGTGGTGCCTTCAGTGGAAAGGATCCCACCAAGGTGGATCGCTCGGCGGCTTACATGGCTCGCTACGTTGCCAAGAACGTCGTTGCTGCCGGGTTGGCCGACGAATGCGAAGTCCAACTGGCATACGCCATTGGTGTGGCCGACCCGGTCGGCGTCCTGGTGGATACCAATGGAACGGCGAAGATCCCCGAGCAGAAGATCTCCGATCTTGTTCGCCAGCTGTTCCCGATGACTCCCCGGGGAATCATCCAGGAACTGAACCTGCGGCGGCCCATCTACCGCAAGACAGCGGCTGGGGGCCACTTCGGCCGCAATGAACCGGAATTCAGCTGGGAAAACACCTCGGTGAAGGCTCCCCAGTTGCGGAAAGCGGCCGGGCTGTAATCGGTTGTGTTCACCCCCCTCTCAAGGATGAGAGGGGGACGTCTTTTCGGACGAGGTCGTGCCATGGATGGTCGCGAGTCCTTTCTCGAGTTGATGCGCGCGAAATTCGAACGGCGAAAGCAGCGACTCGAAGAGGCCGGGGCCGCTGCCTGGTCTCGCTGGTCCGACGCTCCTGGCGAACATGTTTTGCCCGCAGCCGCCGTCGCCTCCGGGACCCTGCTCGTTTCGCTCATCCTGGCGATCCAGATGTGGGTCGGCTCCCTGGAACTGCCTCTGTTCCTGGTGATCTCCCTCAGCGGCATGCTGCTGGGATTGATCCTTCTGACACGATCCCTCCTGGGTTCGGACGGGCCCCATCACCCATTCCGGCTCTCCGGTTTGGGATTTGGCAGTGCCAGTTCCCTCCCGCTGCTGCTGATCGCGTCGGGAGTGTTTTCATTCTCCGGTCGGGCTTCTCTCTGGCCCCTGGCCGCCGCGCTCCTGTCGACGTTCCTCGTCGCGACCTGGGATCACTCCGGGTGGCGCGAATGGCCGACCCGTTTCCGGTCGGCGATCCGACAATTCACTCTCCCGCTTCCCCTTCCCGAGGAGTCTCTTTCCGTGACAACAGTTCTCGACGCTCGCCCCACTGGTCACCCCCGTCTCGCGGCTGACACCGCCCATGACCTGCATCCCATCCAATGGATGCAGCGATCCATGGACTCGAACGGCACAGAGCGATTGAAAGGAATCACCCAGGTCCACTTTGCCAGTGGGCAATCCATCGTCACTGCCCATATCCCGTTCTATCCTCCGTTCGCCCAGACCCCGATCTTTCACGGACAGCCTGTGGATGCCCCGGAAGTCCGCATTCGTTCCAGCATTGCCTATGCGTACGGTGCCCGCATTGAACTGAAGCGGCAAGGATCGACCCACGGCCCCCTGTGCATCGAACTCGAATTTGTCGCCCAGTCGGCACCGCAATCGAACCGCGCCGCGTAGCCGATTCACGCCCCCTTGGTCATGACGAACCGTCCAGCACGCGCCGTCTGGAAGCCGCTTCGCAGAATCCCGCAGACTCGATTGCGAGGAACCAAGATCACTCGCGGCTGAGGAACTCGTCGAGATTCAGCAGTACCGAAGCCATGGTGGTCCAGGAGGCCAACTCAGGTGCGGGAATGCCTGAAGGAACGGCCGAATCTCCCACCTTGAGCAGCAAATCGGCCCGGGCAGGCTCTCCCGCAAAAAGGGTTCGACCTTCCGCCAGCAGTGGCAGCATCAGGTCGAGCTCGTCCGGTCGGGGAATGCGGGCCAGGATCCGCTTCCAGAGCCAAACCAGGCGCTCCCGGTCAGACTCTCCGCCATGCTCCATCGATTCCATCGCCAGCGTCCTGGCCGACTCGACGTAGGTGGGGTCGTTCAGCAACACCAGGGCCTGCAGCGGGGTATTTGTTCGACCTCGGCGAATCGTGCACGTCTCCCGATCAGGAGCATCCAGGGAGATCATCGAAGGGGGTGGGCAGGTCCGCTTCCAGAAGGTGTACAGGCTGCGGCGATAAAGATCGCCTCCCTTCGAGGGTTCGTAAACCGCGCGTCGCTCGACCGAGACGTCCTGCCAGATACCGGCGGGTTGATATGGTTTGACACTGGCTCCTCCCAGGCGGGTGTTCAGCAATCCGGCGACCGACAATGCACTGTCCCGGATGGTCTCTGCCGACAACCGGTAGCGGGCCCCCCGGCCCAGCCACTGATTGCGTGGATCGCGTTCCACCTGTTGCGGTGATGCCTCCGAGCGTTGACGGTAGGTGGCGGAGAGCACGATCTGCTTGAGAAGGCGTTTCAGATCCCATTGGCTCTCCTGGAAATCCACCGCCAACCAATCCAGGAGATCCGGATGGCTGGGGTAGGCCCCCTGCAGGCCAAAATCCTCGACGGTTTCCACCAGCCCGGTGCCAAACAACAGGTACCACCAACGGTTGACCATGACACGTGCCGTCAGGGGATTCCGCCGGTCGACCAGCCAGTACGCGAGTCCCAGGCGGTTCCCGGGCACTCCCTCCGACAAGCCGGGAAGGGCCGCCGGGACACCGGCCGTGACCGCATCTCCCGGTTGGTCGTATTGGCCCCGTTTGAGCACGAATGATCCCCGCGAATCGGCCAGTTCCTGCATGACCATCGTCGCGGGGATTTTTCCCTCGAGGCTTGCCAGGGCTTGCTCGGCCTGTTGGCGGGCGCTGACCAGGTCGCGGTACCTCGAGTCGACCTGGGCGAGATAGTGGCGACGGAGCGTTTCTTTCTGGGAGAGAGTTCGATCCTGTGCCTCGAGTGCCAGGATCGATTTCAACGCCCCGGAGGCTCGACGATCCTCCACGAGGGCCGCAATGTCTTCGGCCGCCAGGCTGGACCGAAACAGTTCCACCTCGTCGAGGCGTCCCCGAAATGCCATCTGGCTCGTCCGGCGACCGATCCGCAGAGGTTGATCTGTCTGGATCGAACCGGTGAGGGTGTCGTTGGTGATCTCGGCCTCCTGCCGCTTGCCATCCACGTACAACTGGATCCCAGCCCCCTGGCTTTTCCCATCATACGTGGCCGCGACGTGATGCCATTGATTGAGCGCGAGTGGTGTTTTGGAAATAACTTTCAACCCCTGCGCGGGCCACTCATGGATGAGATGAGTTCCAAGGCGGCCTCCCTCAAGAACGAAGTCGAATCCCCGAAAGGCCGCCCCCTCATCCATCCTCGAAAGCACGGCCATCGGCTCGTTGGACGTCGGAAACACCCAGGCCGACAGGGTGAACGGCGAATCGGACTCAAAACCGGTCCAGCCAGAGACCTCGACATGGGTCTGGCCGTCAAACTCCAACCCCCGTCCGGAATGTCCATCGACACGCTGGATCGCCCCGACGATTCGGCCCTCGATGGTCGAATCCCGGGTGGAGGCAATC
>DNUF01000243.1:4379-46558 GCA_003508595.1 Planctomycetaceae bacterium | reverse complement strand
TCATCCGCGGTCAGTGACTTTTCCCAATCGGCGAGACGCTCGTCGACCCCCTGGAGTCGCTCCGCCACTGCCTCCCCCGCCGATTGCCGACGTGCCGCCAGCGCCGCCTGGTCCAATTGCCACCGCTGGGGCAGAATCTTGAGATACGGCTCCGCGGGCGCGCCCGAGTTGTAGCCCACCGTCTTGTCCTGCACATTGTTGAAGAAGGCGAACAGACGGTAGTAGTCCACCTGGGTGAACGGATCGTACTTGTGATCGTGACACCGGGCACATTGCAGCGACAGCCCCAGGAAGACCGTGGAGGTGGTATGGACCCGGTCAGCGACATACTCGACCCGGTATTCCTCCGGGAAAATCCCCCCTTCGGTCGTGATCACATGATTCCGGTTGAAGCCGGTGGCCAGTTTCTGCTCGGGAGTGGCATTCGGGAGCAGATCACCGGCTATCTGATCGACGATGAACTGGTCCATCGGCTGGTTGGCATTGAATGCGTCAATGACCCATTCCCGCCACAACCACATCGTCCGCTCTTCATCGTTGTTGTATCCGTTGGTGTCCGCATAACGGGCGAGATCGAGCCAGATCTGTCCCATTCTTTCCCCAAACGCCGGCGATGCGAGCAGACGGTCAACCAGCCTTTCATAGGCATCGGCCGATTCATCGTGCAGAAACCGATCGACTTCCGACAGCGTCGGGGGAAGGCCCGTCAGATCGAGCGACACACGCCTCAACAGCGCCAGTCGCCCGGCCTGAGGCGAAGGCGAAATCCCCTCCTGTCCGAGACGTTCCGCAATGAACCGATCAATCTCATTGATGGCCCATCCCGCCTGCTCATCCGTCACCCGGGGAAGAACCTTCTTGACGGGGGCCACAAAAGACCAGTGCTCCTCATAGGGGGCTCCCTGGGCAATCCACTGGCGCAGTCGTTCACGTTCCTCCGACGAGAGTGTCTTGCGAGAATCGGGAGGTGGCATCACCTCGGACGAATCGTTCGAGAGAATCCGGCGAACCAGTTCCGAGTCTTCAACCTGTCCGGGAACAATCGCCCGCTCTCCAGAGTCTGCCGGCGCGTAGGCCCGGGCGGCCACATCCAGCCGCAATCCCGATTTCCGGGACGCCTCATCCACACCATGACAGGAAAAACAGGCATTCGACAGGAGGGGCCGAATGTCGCGTGAGTATTTCAACGGCGATCCGGGAACCGCCGCGGCTCGATTGGCAACGACGGCAGACGGGTCCTGTGCCGCACACGGCGTGGAGCACGCAGCACAGGCGATTGTCAGGGCCAGACTTGCCAATCGGGCCACCAGATCAACGGGACGTGACATGTCAATTGCGGTCGCGAGGAACTTCACCGGAGAAACCACGAGAACTTGCGTCGATTATCGCAGCCTCGTGATCCATCCGACAGTCCGCCGGCGTTGAGCAACCCCGCGATTGGTCACAATGCCCTCTGCCGACACAGGGGTCGCCAGTCCGCTCAATCTCAAGCCACGGCTTCGGGACGAGTCTCGCAACGCCTGGCGACCACGGCACGCACCGGCCCCGGGTCCTTTGGTGGCACCCCAGGCCCGACGAGTCTCCCTACCACCACAGGCGGGCGGGAAAGTACTCACCGATCAAATCCTCGTACCAGGGCTTCAGTGCCGCGACATCGGGTCGGGCCGCTCCCTTGCTGTACAGATCGTAGGGATTGAACGCCCGAACCCACGCGAACATTTCCTGGTCGCGGGGGGTCATCAGGTGGTCGTACGCCTGCTCGCGATGCCCTGGATAGAAAGAATGGTACCGAATCATCCACAGCGCAGGTTCCGGCAGATACTCCTTGACGACCTGGTACAGGTACTCGTCATGGCCCCACGAGAGGTGGATGTTTTCAAGTCCACACCCCGGCGTATAAATGCCGCAGGGGGACTGGTATTCGGTGGTCCGCGAGTCGGGATTGTCGGCAAAGAAATCCGGGAAGACGATCTTGTCGGAAAATCCACAGCCGACCGGAAAGGTGTCTCCCACGACCGCCCATTGAGGTTCACCGAACAGGCACAGGATTTTCCCGAGGTCATGGATCAGGCCCGCCAGGATGAACCACCGGGGATGGCCGTCACGACGGATCGCCTCCGCGGTCTGGACCAGGTGTTCAATCTGGCTGAAATCGGCATCGGGATCACTGTCATCCACCAGGGTGTTCAGAAACTCCATCGCCTCCCAGATCCCCATCTCCCGGCGTCTGGGGGGCAGATATTCCGCCTTCTTGCGGAGCACGAATTCGAGAGTCTGGTTCCGATGATTCAGGCGGTAAAACTCCCGCACCGTATCTCTGGGGGGAGCCTGGTAGTTGCGAAACTGTTCCCGGGGGCGCGAGCTTGCTTCCAGCACAGATTTGACCGAGTTCTCCAGGGAGGGGAGCCCCGTGCCGGGAGAGGTTTCGGTCGACTGTTGGTTGGGCGCGGGATACCGTTCGAGGAGTGACTTTTCCCATTCGTCAACATGCGGCAGCGGTTGAGGATCTTCCATGACCACCTCAGGCGTTGGCCACCTGCTCCAGGACCGAATCGTCGACATAGATGGGAAGCGCCGGCTTCGAATGAACCGCCAGGGCAATCGCATCACTGGGCCGGGCGTCCACTTCAATCAGTTCACCATCCCGGCGAATCCGCAGGGATGCGAAATAGGTGTGGTCTTCCAGGTTGTTGATCACCACATCCTCGAGAGCTCCACCGAGCGCTTCGATCACGTGGCACAACAGGTCGTGCGTCAGCGGACGTGGCGATTCCTCCCCCTTCACATGACGATTGATGCTGGTCGCCTCGAAAATTCCGATGACGATTGCGAACGCGCGCGGGCCCTCGCACTCGCGCAGCCAGACAATATGCTGATCCAACAACTCGCTGATGATGATCCGCGAGAGTTCCATCTGTACCAGCACGATCAACACTCTCCACGGAAAAGCTCTTCGCAGAACTGCCCCAGACCAACCCGGTCTGGCCAATCGCATCTCCGCCACAGGAAGTCGAGATTATACGGAAGGTCGAAAAGTGCAAACAAGCCGAGCCTTGCCCGACGAACACGGTTCTGTTCGCCTGCCGCCTCAGGCCAGGATCGGGTGGATCACCTCACCATGGTCGATCTCCAGCCGCTTTCGGCCCGGAATCTCCAGACGACGCGAATCGAGCCCCAGCAAGTGGAGAATGGTGGCGTGAATGTCGGTCACATAATGCCGGTCTTCCACGGCATGGAATCCGATCTCATCCGTCGCACCATGAACGACACCACCCCGGATTCCCGCCCCCGCCATCCAGACGCTGAACCCGAAAATGTGATGGTCTCTCCCATCGCTTCCCTGCGATCCGGGCGTCCGGCCGAATTCCGTGGCAAAAACGACCAGGGTGTCGTCGAGCAGACCGCGACGTCCCAGGTCCTCCAGCAGAGCGGCAACCGGCTGATCGACCGCCAGTGCATTGCGTTCGTGGTTTCCTTTCAGACCGCCATGCGCATCCCAACTCCCCGCGCCGCCGGCTCCATGTTGCACCTGGACGAACCGCACCCCCCGTTCAATGAGACGGCGCGTCGCCAGCATCTGCATGCCAAAGTCACGGCAATGGGGCTTGTCGAGCCCATACAGCGACTGCGTCTCTGCCGTCTCTCCCGAGAAATCCACCGCCTCGGGAACCGACCGCTGCATGCGGAAAGCCAGTTCGTAGGAGGCGACGCGTGCCGCCACGGCCCCATCCCGCGGTGACTGCTGTTGCCGTTCCCGGTTGAGTTGCTGCAGCAACCCGACCGCCACCTCCCGCGCCCGGGTGGGAATCTCGCGTTCGGCTCGCGCGAAGTCGAGCGCATTCGCCGGATCGACCCGCAAGGGAGTCGCATCGTGGGCTGGCCCGAGGTAATGGCCATCTTTCTTGTTCCAATACTCCCGTGCCCCCAGGGAGATGTACTGCGGGAGATCCTCATTCAGAGACCCCAGCCCATAGTGCACCCACGCCCCAAGATTGGGAAAGTCTCCATCATTCTGGTGCCGACCTGAATGAAACTGCGTCTGGGCACCATGATTGCTGTCGGTCGTCCACATGGAACGGACAACGGCAATCCGATCGATCTGCCGGGCGATCTGGGGAAACCAGTCACTCACTTCGATTCCGCTTTGCCCGTGCTTCTGAAAACCGACCTGCAGCGGATACAACGTATTCCGCTGGTTGCCGTTGCCATCGGGAACGACCAATCTCTCGATCGCCAGCCGCTTCGGATTCTGGACTTCGGCAAACGGTGTCTCGGCAATGGTCTTTCCCGCAAACTGGTTCAGCGCCGGTTTCGGATCGAACGACTCGATGTGGCTCATCCCGCCATTCATGAAGAGCCAGATGACGCTCTTCGCCCGGGCCATTCGGGAGGGCAACCCGGTCGGGGGCTGCCACTCCCCGTCACGGGTGATACCGTCGCGGGCCAGCATGGCTCCGAGGGCCAGGGCCCCGAACCCACCACACAACTCCCGGCGACCGATCGTCGCGGGCTGTCGAAACACCCCAGCTTCCCGATCGAACATCGTCTCCCCCACTGGTTTCCGGCTCATTTCCAATCCTCCTTCTCTGGTCCCTGGCACCACGGGGACCGCCCCGTGGGAAACGGATTCACTGCACCGTCACGAAGTCACTGTGGTTCAGGAGAACCCAGACCAGTTGTGTGTCCACTTCTTCTGACGCTCCTCCCCACCCGGGGATTTGACGCCAGAGATCGAGCGACTCCTGGCACCGGGCGATTTCGACCGCATTCGGTTCGGTCCCAAGGACAACCTGGAAGACGGATCGAATGAATCGGCCGTCGGGCGTCACATCGGATCGGTCTCCTCCCACCGCCTCCCGGATGCGTCTGGCAATGGGGAGTGCCGACTCAAGAACGAGACTGCTGTTCGACAGCGCCAAGGCCTGCTGGGGAACAACACTCTGCTCCCGGCGGTAACACTCCTTGACCAGGGCTTCGTCAAATGTCGTCAGAAAGAGATTGCGTTCGTTGTTCGAATGGAAGAAATACAGGCTGCGACGGTTCGAGGTCCCCTGCTCGGCCGAAGGAACTGGCGGTCCTCCCACCCGGGTTTCCAGCCTCCCGGCGAGCGACAGAATCGCATCCCGCACAGCCTGCGATTCCATGCGTACGGTTGGCCGTCTCCACCACCAGGTGTTGTCCGGATCCCGCGCCAGGTTGTCATCACAATCGTGCAGGGATGACTGCAGACGGTAGGTCTGGGAAAGCACGATTTGTCGATGCAGATTTTTGAAACTCCAGCCGTTGTCGATGAAGTCGGCCGCCAGCCAGTCGAGCAATTCCCGATGGACGGGAGGTGGAGACTTGAGCCCGAGATCAAACACCGCGGGGGCGAGCGGGGCCCCCATGTGGCGGGCCCAGACCTGGTTGACCACCACCCGCGCCGTCAGCGGATTGCGGGCATTCGCAATCCACTCGGCCAGGGCCTTGCGACGCCCCGTGCTTCTGGGAACGAACGGCACGGCGGGGTCATCCTGCGTGGAATTGAAAAACCGGGTGGCCGTCCAGACCGCCCCCACCAGGGGTGTAAACTGCTCACCGGGCTCATTGCGGGCGGACACGGCCTTGTCGAAGTCCATCCGGGCCGCGGCCAATCCCTTTTCGGCGGCTTCCCGCTTGTCGGGAGCCGCTTTTTTCAACTGCAGTTCCCGTTCGACGGTCGCCACCTCGGCTTGAGCCACCCGGTACTGTCGTTCCGCAAGGCTGGCGGCACTCGCCTGGGCCGAAAACTCGGGAACTGCGGGAGACAACTGTTGCGCCTCAGCACGTCGCTGCAGAGACACCAATTCGGCTTCAGCGGCGATCACTGCCAGATCCGCGATGCGGGCCTCGAGCCGGGCCACCTCGAGTGACTCGACCGGGCTGAGGCCCGTTTCCCCGGGTTCGCGCAGTCGGGTGCTCGCCGGCAATTCATCCACCACCACTTCATGCAGGGTGGCCAGGCAATCAAAGGTGATGACCTGGAAGTGTCCCTCGCGCCGCTCCAGTGGCGTGCGAAACGCAACGACCAACACATCATCCAGAAACGCATTGATCAGGGAACCCCGCACCTGCAACTTCAGCACATGCGACCGGTTGAGTTCGACAGGCCGAGCCGAAGCCCCTTCGGGAGGAAAGTTCCAGACCCCACCCTTCTGCCAGGCCGCCTGGACCTTGGGGCCCTCGGCAAACGCACTCACATACACGTTTTGCTCGCTGTCCCCTGCCCCTTCCGGTTGCCGGGGATCGGGATTGGTGGTGTCGAAGGTGATTCCGACGCTGCGCCAGCGACTCCCGCCGTGAATGGTCACCTTCAATGACGCTTCAAAATCCCGGGGAGCCTTCCCGATCCAACGGAGAATTCCCCTCTGTTCACCATCTGTCTTCTGCTGCCACCCCGACTCAACCTGATCCCAGGTTCCTCCCAAAATTCGCCAGCGATCTTCGAGTGGCCCTCTGAAGTTCTCGTCGAGAAGTCGTTTCGGCTGCTCTCCGTCTCCCTCATCGGTCGCGCGGTCGGGCATTGCCCCAGCCAGCTTTGACTGCTCTTCGGCCATGGAGAGGTTTGTCTGGGCAGCCTGCTGGCGTGACCTGGCTGCGGTGATCTTGTCGTTCAATTGCTTTCCCAGGCCCTCGGCGATCCAGGGGCGCACGCCTGGCTCAAACGCCTCCCGGGGCAGATCGACCGGGGAGATCTGAAGAGGACTCCACTCGAGGAATCCGGGCAGCCCCGGCGAAACCGCCTGTGACTTGTCAGGAGCATTCTCGTTTCCACGAATGAAGACCCAGGTCGGCAAGTCGGGGAGACCATCGAACACCCGGGGAAGTCCATTGCGATTCAGGTCGGACTCGCCCGGAAGATGATCGACGCGGACATGGTACGGCTCGAAAAACGCCCGCATCCGGTAATAATCGACCTGCGAGATCGGGTCGTACTTGTGATCGTGGCATTTCGAGCAGTTCATCGTCAGCCCAAGAAACCCCTTCCCAACATGCTCCACCACCTCGTCCATCCATTGGTTGCGGTTGAACAGGAAGTAGTTTCGGGCGAGGAAGCCTGTGGCCCGCAGGCGATCAAGATCGGTCGGGGTAATCTCATCGGCCGCGAGCATCAGCCGAATCATCTCGTCGTAGGGGAGATCGACATTGAGCGATTCGATCATCCAATCTCGCCAATGCCAGATGTGCTTCTGGCTGTTGCGCAGCTGATCACCCAGTCCCCACCAGTCGCTGTAGCGCCAGACATCCATCCAATGTCGGGCCCAGCGTTCGCCATGTCGGGGATCCGCCAAAAGTCGCTCAACGGTCCGTTCATACCACGACTCCTCCGGTGCCCCGAGGGCGTCAGCGATCTCTTCCGGTGTGGGCGGCACCCCGATCAGATCGAGAGACAATCGCCGCAGCAGAATCCGGCGGTCGGCTGTCGGCAGGGGCTTCAATCCCTGCTTCAGGTATCCGCGGGAGATGAAGGCATCGATGGGATTGTCTGACCAGCCCGGCAAGACCTCTGCGGGAATCCCGGGGCGAAGAATCGGTCGAAAGGCCCAGTGCTCACGCGGGTCGGCATCTGGCTGTTCGTTGTCCGGACGATGCGCCCCGGCATCAATCCAGTCCCGGATCAGTCGGATTTGTTCTGCGGTCAGGGGTTCCCCTTCCGGGGGCATGCGTTCCGCCGATTCGGCGGCCGAGATTCGCTCCAGCAGGAGACTTCGGGTCGAGTCGCCGGCCACGACCGCAGCACCGGAATCTCCGCCACGGAGCAATGCCGCCGCCGTATCCAATCGCAAACCGGCCGACTGCTTCAAGGCCCCATGACAGGCAACACACCGTGCCTTCAGCAGAGGTCGGACCTGCGCGGCGTAATCCACCGGGGGTGGTGTCTCGTCGGCTGTCACTGGGATGACACATGCAAGTCCTCCCAGCCACGACACGATCCCCAACAACTGACTCCAGGCCTGCTTCTGACAGCCCATGAATGCCGCTCCCATCCGACCAACCAACAGACTCGCAACTCCCTGAAACGGCCTGCCGGTGCTGTTTCCGGCGGGACATCTTCCGAAGTTCCAATCTGCCTATCTTACACGATTGGGACGACAAAACATCAGCACGCACTGATCCATCAAGACGTCTGGCCGCGAGCCCCGGGTCACTGCGAGGAGACTATCGGCCCGGGCGACGCTCATAGTCGAAGTCCAGTGTTTCCTGCGCCAGGATCAAACCCTCAATCGCTTTGAGGAAGTCGGCTCGCGAGGGGTCGCCCGAGCGGAAGGTCGGCTGTTCTGAAAGGGCATACACCGTGAGATGGTAGGTTTTTCGGCCGGGGCCCTTGGAGCAGAGGGGTTCATAACTTGGACGGCGGCGGTCGTTTTGACCCGTTTTGCCTGCCGGTTTCATCCCCTGCTTCAATTCCTTCACATCGACCGGAAGGTCGTAGACCAACCAATAGGATTTCTCCTGATCGGGAGCCGTATGCCAGAGACTCACCGCCCAAGACCTGGTCCCCTCGGGGAGTTGCTTCCAGGCGATGGCCGGTGAGAGAGACTTTCCATCGCACGTGCAATCGACATTCAGCAATCCCTCGGCATCAATCGACTGGCTCGACAACCCAAGAGGACGGGGGGACGAATCATTTCTCGGCGCGGGGCGACGATTGTCGCGTGGAGGGCGATCATCGCCGCCGCGCGGACCGTCGCCACGACGGCCGCGTCCATCACCCCGCTGCGGGCGACGGGGCTCCGCCACCTCGGTTGTCACTTTTCCCCGAGGATCCCGATAGGTGAATGCCACTTTTCCTCCCTCGGCAATCTTGTATTCCACCGTCCCGGAACGTCCGCCGATTTCGTACGTCAATCGGAATGCGTTCGCATCGAGGGATTCGAAACGCGTGATCTTCGCACCTTTCAAAGGTGGGAGTGCTTCGCGGACCGGTTCGGCGCGCGGTTGTGGATCGACCTGCCCCTCACGCTTCGTGACCTCCCCAAAAAATCCACCGATCAGGTAGGGATACGTCTTCGTCGCGTGGTAATGGTAATTCCCGTCTTTGCCCCGATGTCCGTTGAGCTTGTCCAACGGGGCAAAATCGGGATCCCCGGGCTGCTGGTAGCCATAGACCGGATAGCCATCCAGGGCGTAAGCGATGGGCTTGCCGTGGCCCACCACTTTCTCCAGGTGGACCGGGGCGAGGTGATAGTGATAGTCGTCGGCGCGACCACAGTGCCCCCCAAATTCATCCAGTTCGCCTGCGAGAAACGCGTCATCTCCCCGGTTGTTGAGCGGATTGAAAATGGGTATGCCATTCACAGCCAGGGCGATGGCACCACGCAGGAAATCGTTCCGGGTCGACTGCGGATTCCTGGCGGGGACGGGATTCCGGGGGATCCGCCAGGCATTGTCGCCACGATAATCTTGTGGAAGCGGGACCTGTTGCTGCCAACTGCGAATCCCCACCATCATGGGATGTTCAGGCATTCCATTCGACTCGACAAACAGAAAGTCGCGATCCCAACGAATGCCCACCGTCTTTTCGAATGGCTGAAAGTGCCGGGCGATCTCGGGGGCCTCCTTTTCGGCGCGCTGTCCGGCCACCAGATTGTCCGGTCCGGGCAGAGCCACGGCCCACTCCCCCGGGGCATTGCGTTCGCGAACTGCAGAAACCACCTGCCGGACCCAGACCTGGTCGATGTTCGACAAACCATCGAGGGGAACATCGACCAGATCGCCCGCTTCCGCCCGGATTCGAACGAGTCCGTCCCGGACGAACAGCAGTTCTCCCCGTGCGACATGCTCACCCGTCGTGAGTCGAAAAGTATGGGCCGCAGTGCCCCGGCGCAGGCTTCCATGACCCCCGGGATGCGCCAGGGCTGTCAGTCCCCAGGAGATCGCCACAAGGAGGGAGCCCAAAAACACCAGCTCAGGGGGGCAGCGCATGGTTCGTGCTCGAAGTTGCAATCGATGGTCGTGCGGAAACTGTCACCTCCGGGATCCAGCGACCAACGATGACGACGTTTCAACGCCGCTTCCACAACCTGGTCCGGCTCCCTGAAGTATTCATCACCCATGGCCGCCCAAGGTTTCGCGACTCCCATGAAATACACTCCAATGCCGCGTCAAAGCCCCCCAAACCACAATTCCTCCTGTACACCATTGCGGCATCAAGGCCGAACTCCACCGCCACGGCCACCGGGAAGCACTGTGCGATGCACAGGCCAACCGTCGACGGTACGACTCACATTCTCTTGACTGGCCCGTTTGCATCAAAGCGAACGCTCGGGCAGCAAGGCGAGTTCCGTTTCGCGTTCGGGGCGATCCGGAATCACTTCAACACACGCCGTGTCTCCGGAAGGGACTCTCCAGAGCGGCACCGCCACACGGTGGAAGGGCGACTGGCACAGGGTGCTGGCGCTGAGTCACCGGTGCGGTGCGAACGCTCTCTCAGGACCTGGGGGCCGATCTCTCCACAGGTGAAACGGGGCCCGGTCAGGGAACGACAGACAGCCGGTTCTCGACGGCAACCACCCCAGGAGCCGACCAGGCAGCACGCTGCGCCTCTTCCCGCTCATGCCACGATCGCACATTCCCCTTGAGGACAACTTTGCCGTCCTGCGATTCCACGTCCACCCGGCGTGCGTCCAGTTCTGCGCTCCGCCGATAGACCTCTTCGATCCGCCCCTTGATGTCACCGGTCCGAATCTGAGGCTTGACCTGGACACTGTTGGTAACGCCACACACACCGACCAGCGACCGTGTCAGTCGCTCGGCCAACTCCCGCTGGTAGTTCCAGTCCACCTGGCCCTCGAGCGTCACCCATCCCTGCCGTACGCTCACCTGAACGCGTCCCTCGGGAATCGATGTCTGCCAGCGCAGCACCTGAACGGCCATCTGGGCGATGTCGGCATCAGATCGACGACTGACTCCCGGCAGCGCGACCTGCAACTCATTGGCGACGGCCCGCACCCCATAAACTCGCTTCGCCACGCGATCAGCGGTGGTTTTCTCAATGTAGCTGGGGACGGTCCCAGTCAGGGTCACCACGCTCTCCTTGACGGTCACACCGATTTGCGTGGCATCGAGACTCGGCTCCCATTCGAGGTGGGCCAACACATCGTGCTGCAGCTTGGAATCCTGGCTCACAGTCACACTCCTTCATCAAAACAGGAATCGGAACGCCGCTGTCCAGAAACCGCCCTGTGGCAGGAACAGGGAATTCCACACAGAAAACAGACCATCCTCAGTTTCCGAAGATCGTGTCGCCCGCATCGATCCCCATCGGCCAATGTCACGGGTACGTCATCCCAGCCGATGGGGATGACGATGAGTCTCAGGGGGCGTGGTTTCCGGACTGGACCGGAATGGATCGGGGCAGTTCGCTTTGTCCCCGGGGAAAAAAGATCTTCAAGACTCCCAAATTGAGTGTTGCCACCGCACTCCCCTCCCGGATTTCGAAGGGCAACTCAACTTCCCGCAGGAACGGACTGCGTCGCCGCTCGCGCCGATACGAATTCAGGACGGCGTCACCATTCTCGCCGGACACTCGCCCCTGGATCGTGACGACATCTCGCCGGACTTCGATGTGAAGTTCACCCGGTTTCCACCCGGGCAAATCCATCGAGACGACGAATCCCTGCATGGTCTCGACCAGATCCATCGGAGGCTTCCCGCCCGATACAGCCCCATCGGCTATCGGTTCCCGATCCGACAATTCTCGCTGGATCACAGCCTGAAGCCCCACGAGGGGATCCCGTCCCCAGAGATGGGGCGACAGCAAGGAAAGGTTTCCCTTCCAATTCAAAGACATGGAATTTCCTCCCACTGGAATCTCCGAGGCATGCACAATCCGGGGCGCCATCCACCAATCTTCCCCCACGCGACTGCAGAGACAACGGCTGGATCATCTCAGTCCAGGTTCACTCCCGGCCGGAGATCAGCCGCCGGCGACGGCGAATGCGTGTGACATCGCGGACCTGTCTGAACTGAACCTGTTCCACATGACGCCACGGTTGGATTCTTCCCACGAACCACACACCTGCAATCCGGCTTGGGAGGAGTTTGGCCACCGGACGGGGAGGATCTGCCACGCATGGAATCCCCCGCCGGCCTCTGGACCAGTGCGGTCGTGAGACTGGCCGAGCGAAGAAAAATCAAACATGGGTTGAATGCTCCGCAACCGTATTGCAGCCGCCTTGAAGTCGGAGAGGGTGGAGCCCTCGCTGGGGAGCAACGCACGTTCTCACCGGCGATATGCGCATCGCCCTGACATGCTGCCAAGACACGTTGGCCGGGCCGTGAACAAAAACACGCGATTTCAATCTCAGTACCAGCGCCGGCCGGACCGGTCCGATTGGCCGGGCGACACCAAACCAGACGCCGTCTCAAAGGGCGTCGCCCCCAGGATTTCACTCAAACGAAATCCCCCGCCGAAACCAGAGTTTCGGCGGGGGATGGAACTCAATCACGAATCCAGCGACTCGCTCCGTTCGACAGATTGTCGTTGGAAAGCAAGTCGGGGATTGGTGTCACTTGATCTCATCGGCGGCACAGACCCATTCCTTCAGGGTCGACTCATAGCTGACAAGTTCGTTGGGCGAGAAGTAGACCGCGATTTCCCGCTGGGCCGCCTCGACGCTGTCGCTGCCGTGCATCAGGTTCATCTGGCGACTGACGCCGAAATCACCTCGAATCGTCCCCGGAGCCGCCGTTTGGCCGTTGGTCGGCCCCATCATTGTGCGAACCACGGCAACGGCATTGGGGCCTTCAGCCACCAGGGCCACCACGGGGCCAGAGGTGATGAACGCCTCGAGAAGGGGATAGAACGGCTTGGAGACATGCTCGGCATAATGCTTGGCCGAGAGCTCCTTGGTCACCCGCAGCATCTTCAAGCCGACAATTTTCAACCCCTTGGTTTCCAGCCGGGAAAGCAGGGTGCCACAGAGGCGGCGTTGAACCGCGTCGGGCTTGAAGAGAATCAGCGTACGTTCCATGAACTCAATCCTTGACAACAGAGCCTGACAGAAAAACGGTGCTCAACGACAAAAAACAGTTTCGCTCAAATGATTCGAACAACGGCGGACATGGTCCCGACTGTGGACGCTCCATACTCCGCACGGGGCCACTCCCATCGGGGTCTGAGCGGCCACCTCGTCGCCTTCATCACGCGAGACCTGAGAGGGAATGCAATCTTGAATTCCCCTGGCGTGAATTCCCGCGACGAGCGAGGGCCCAATGAGCTGGATCAGCCCTTGAATGGTCCCTGGAGACGGGCCAACTCGAGCTTGGACAGGGGCTTGCCATCGGGGCCGGTGGTGGGGACCGCCTTCTTTTCGGCGGGAGGAACCGGTGCAGCCGCAACGGGCTTTGGCGGGGGGGGAGCCGGCGCCGCCTGAGGCGCAGGTGCCGCGGCACTCTTGGCGGCGGCACCACTCCCCACCGCCCCCTGCATGCGCGCCAGTTCGAGCTTCGACAGGGGCTTGCCGGAAGGAGCGGCCGGAGCGGCAAACGGCGCCGGTGCAGCAGCAGGAGCGGGAGCAGCCGGGGCTGCAGCGGGAGCAGCTGGCTTGGCGGCCCCTGCGGCGCCCTGCATGCGGGCCAGTTCGAGTTTCGAAAGTGGCTTGCCACCAGGACCGATTGGCACAGGTGCCGGTGTCGCCGGTGCGGCAGGGGCGGCCGCGGCAGGGGCGGCCGGCGATGCTTTGCCAACGGCTCCCTGCTGGCGAGCCAGCTCCAGTTTCGACAGAGGCTTGCTGCCAGTCGCAGCGGGGGCAGCTGTCGCCGGAGTGGCCGGGGCGGCCACTGCCGGGGCCGCCTTCGCTGGTGCCGCCTTGGGAGTCTCCGCCTTCGGGGCTTCCGCAGGCTTCGCCGCAGCGACCTTTTTCGGCTTTCCTTCGACGATTCTCAGGTAGGCCGGGTCGATGTCGTACCAGCCGATATCCACCGGATGATCAAACTGAATCAACAGCCGACCATTCATGTTCACCGTCTTGACCGTGCCGGTGAGCCCCTTGAACCGGCGCAACTCCGGCACCGATGGATCGACCTCGACCAACTTGTCTGTGTACTGCGACTTCAACTGCTCGACTGCTGCGAACGACATGCCGGATCCTTGAAAGCGTCTGCTCCACTGAACTTCGCCCGATTCTCTTGCAAGATTTGCTTGAAATCAAGCCTGTCCAACAGCTTCGATGGTGTACTTCCACCGCCATTGCAGAAGATCGGACTGTTCCGTTCCCACCAGAGGCGCAGGATATCCAGCCACAAAGCCGTCTCCCTCAAACACCAGATCCTCCGGGGGCCGAGCCGTCGATGTCTCCAGCGGCTCCATTCGGCAATCCACTCCCTGAGCCTGCAACCAGGTGCTTGAGACCTCTCCCGCAGAAACGCCTGGAATCTGGTACCGCGACGTGGCCCAAAATGGCCCACGGGCCTTTTTCCTTCGCGCACAAACATCGAATTCGAGGCGATTTCGCTCCCCATCCACATGGACTGCCACCGAGTAGATCGCCACCCCGGCCTGTCCCATGGCCTGAACTTCACAATGCGAGTCGTCGCGTCTTTCGAACCACAGATCCTGAAACGCCGGACTGCAGGGAATCGTGTCGTCGGGGCCTCCTTCGACCGACACCAGTCTCCACGGCCGTCCGACGGAAGATTCCACAACATGCTGCCAGCGATCATGCCGCCATTCGAACTGCAAGGTCATCCGGGTGAGACGGACAAGCAGGGAATGCGGGGTTTGTTGAACATCCACGACGGCTGGTCTTTCTCAGAGAAATCGGGCTGGAGCGTCGCGGCCCCCCTGCACGGGCCCTGGCAGAGAAACCGAGCCCATTGGCCCACCAGTGCCCGTTGGAGTGCCACGCGTCCTCCCGATGATAGGCGTTGGAATCGAACGGCAACAGCAATTCGGCTTCGGACTTCCGCGGGATGCCCAAACCGGAATTCCAGGTTCCGGGTCCATTCGATCGATGACTGCCGTCCCGACCTGGCAAATCCCGCAACTGTGATCCGCAGAAACGGTCTGGACCGATCGACGATTGGCAGTTTCCCTCACGACGGCAGCCTGATCCAAACGGCTTTGCGTCTGGAAGTTTCTGGCAATCTCGCACCTTCCCGTCCCGGTGGACACGAGTAAACCAGCATTGCTCTTCGGCCAGCCTGCCGACAACGTTTGGAAGAGCAGGTTGATCAGGTCTCCCGGGGACGATTCGATGGCAGACAGCAGTTTCGGGAATCGATATACGGGGGGGGCTTTCGGACCTCCTTCCGCCGAATCGTCTCACTTCTGCCGGGGACCGGTCTCGCGGCGTGGATTTCTGCATGCCGGGGTTCTGGGAATGGGGGCACTGTCGCTGGCCGACCTGCTGCGACTGCGGGCGGAAGGCAAAACCGTCGAGGGATCAGCGGCCCAGTCCGAAGACACTGCGGTGATCTTCGTCTGGTTGCCAGGTGGACCTCCCCACCTCGACATGTACGACATGAAACCCGAGGCTCCGGTCGAATATCGGGGGCAATTTTCGCCGATTGCCACGAAGATTCCGGGGTTGGATGTCTGCGAATTGATGCCGAGGCACGCCTCCTGTGCCGACAAATACTCGGTCATACGCTCGATCGCCCACTCATTTGCCGACCATGGTGGTGGACACAAGCGATTCATGACTGGTCGCGACCCGCTCGAACCAACCGGGTTTGTCAACGATTTTCCGGCGGCTCCCTCGTTTGTCGCCAAGTCGCGGGAGGGACTGCGGAACGGCCTGCCGAACTATGTTTCGTTCACAGATGGTGGCCGGGATGGAGTCGATGTCTTCTCGTTCGGGGCGGCCTATCTGGGAGCGGCCTATGTCCCGTTTGCGATCCCCGGCGATCCCGTTCAACCGTCGTTTCGGGTTCCGAATATTTCCCTCGACGAATCACTGGCCAATCGGCTGGATGACCGACTGGCCCTGCTGAAGGGATTTGACCAGATCCGCCGGGAAGTCGATCGCCGGGGAAGCATGGAGGCCCTCGACGAATTCCAGCGGCGGGCCACCGAGTTGCTGACCAGCGATGCAACGAAAAACGCCTTCGACCTGACCCAGGAGAGCGATTCGACCAAAGCCCGGTATGGTCATCACGCCTGGGGATACCGGGCCATGCTGGCGCGCCGCCTCGTCGAAGCGGGTTGCAGTTTTGTCACCGTGGTCATGGAAAATCCGTACCAATCGGGTGTCGATTGGCTGAAGCAGGGGACCTACAACTGGGACTCTCATGCCGTCAACTGCCACATTTTCGACGACGCCAAGGTCCGGTTTCCCATCTACGATCAGGCGGTGACCGCGCTGATTGAAGACCTGTACGCACGCGGTTTGGATCGTCGCGTGCTGCTGGTTGTCACCGGAGAATTCGGCCGGACACCACGGATCGAAAATGTGAAAGGCTCCCAAACCGGGGTAACTCAGCCCGGCCGCGACCATTGGCCCAATTCGATGAGCCTGATTGTTTCCGGGGGCGGCCTGAAGATGGGGCAGGTTGTCGGTTCAACGACGTCGCGCGGCGAGGTCCCCAAGGATCGTCCGATGACCCCGAATGATCTCTGGGCGACGGTTTATCGGCACCTGGGGATTGACCCCGAAAAATCGTACCCGGATCACCGCGGCCGGCCGATGCCGATTCTCCCATCAGGACGACCGATCGTCGAATTGATCTGAGATCGGTGTCCTTCCGCCCCCATCAAGATCCCGTCCGCTGACTCCGCGCACACTTCATGGGGGATCACCCCGCGGGAACAGAAACGGTTGAGAACGGCATTTGTCCCATTGCTGCGTTTGTCCCATTGCTGGAGGGGCGTCAACGCCGAATGCGTTCCGCAGCCGGTCGCCCGCCCGTCACGCCCGCCGCTTGCCATGCCGGCCGATCGTCACGCTGAAGGTTGACTCGCGTCAGGTCTGGCCTCAACTGGACCCGACTCAGACATTCGCAGTGCCGTCATGAGAATCAGCTTCAGGTCGAGCCAGAGAGACGACCGGCGGATGTATTCTTTTCCCAATGCAATCTTGTCGGGAAGGACCACCTCGACGTAGGCCTTTTCAGGATCGGGGTACTGCCCGAGAATCTCTGTTTCGTGGCGATACTTGAGAGACGCGATGTCGGTGATCCCCGGACGTACCCGGAGCAATTCCGCATAATCTTCAGGATACTTTTCGACGTATTTGCGGACTTCCGGCCGGGGCCCCACAAAGCTCATCTCCCCCTTGAACACATTGATCAACTGGGGAAGCTCATCGAGCTTGGTCTTGCGGAGAAATGCTCCCACCCGGGTGACTCGCGGATCGCGACCGGCTGTCAGGGCACCACCGAGACTCGGTGCATTCTGAACCATCGAGCGGAATTTGAGGATATGAAACGGCTTTCCGTTCCGCCCCATTCGCTCCTGGCGAAAGAAGACGGGGCCCTCGGACGTCAGCCAGACCAGCACAGCGCAGATCAACATGACCGGCGACAGCACCAGCAGCCCACAGAACGAAACCACCAGGTCAAACGCCCGCTTGATCACCGCCGGTTCTCCCGGCAGATGGTCTTGATGACCTCGACCACTTTCTCAAGGTCTGTCCGTGAGAGCCGGGGATAGAGCGGCAGAGAAATGATCTTCTGGTACGCATTCCAGGCGACAGGCAGGTCTTCTGGCCGGTAACCCCAGACGTCGCGGTAGTAGGGATGCATGTGCAGCGGCGTGTAGTGCACACTGGTGCCGACCCCAGCCGCATTCAGTTTCTCAATGAACTGATTCCGGTTGATCTTCAGTCGCTCCGGCTGCACCTGGATGACATACAGGTGCCAGGCATGCTGAACATGGTCGAGAAGGGGTGGCGTTGCGACCTCGGGGACATCCGCCAGCAGTTCGGTGTACCAGGCGGCCCGCTCACTGCGTGCTTTCCAGAAATCGTCCGCCTTCGCCAGTTGATGGATCCCCAGCGACGACGCCACGTCGGTCATGTTGTCTTTGTAGCCGGGGGCGGTGATTTCGTAGAACCACGATCCCTCGGCACTAAAGCGTTTCCAGGCGTCCCGGCTGATTCCATGCAGTGACATGATCCGCATGCGGTCGGCGAGTGCATCGTCCGAGGTGGTGATCATCCCCCCCTCGCCGGTGGTCATCGTCTTGTTCGCATAGAACGAGAACGCGGTGATTTCCCCCAGCGTTCCCACCATGCGCCCCTTGTACGAGGCTGGAATCGCATGGGCAGCATCGTCGATCACCCGCAGGCCACGGCGGCGGGCGAGGTCCACGATGGGATCCATTTCCGCCGGTTGTCCCGCGTAATGCACCGGCATGATGGCCTTGGTGCGGGAGGTGATCTTGCTCTCAATCGCGTTCGGATCGATGGCCAGGGTGTCTGGCAGCACATCAACGAGAACCGGACGGGCCCCGAGATGAACGACGACTTCCGCCGTCGATGCGAAGGTCATGGTCGGGACCAGCACCTCATCATCGCGCCCCACTCCAATCGCCTCGAGAGCCAGGTGGAGCGCCGCCGTGCAGGAGTTGACGGCGATGGCGTGCTTGGCCCCCATCTTCTGGGCAAACAGTTGCTCGAACTGCTTGGTTTTCGGCCCCGTCGTCAGCCAGCCGGAACGCAGGGTCTCGACGACCGACTGGATCTCTTCTTCGCCGATCGTGGGAAGAAAGTAGGGGATCGAATGTTGCTTGAGAGCAGCCGGTGCCTGGGCCATTGGATCAACTCCTGTCACGCAGACTGTGATCAGCGAACATCACCGGAGGCCCTGCGACATCGGCTTCCGGCAGACGTGGATCCGATCTCACACCGGATCAGAAGTTGCGAACCACCACCCCAGCACAAGTGTCCGCCAGCAATTCCCATGTGACGCACAGTTCCGAGGGGTGGCCTCCCGCGGGGCCTTTACGACTTGGCGTCCACAAGTGCAGCAGCACTCTCGGCACCAATCAGGTCCAGGCCCCAATCCGCATCGCTGGAGCGGATGACCTCAATGGCCCCCGCCTGGCTGAGGTACTTCACGTTGCTGTACTGGGGGTCGTTGTAATTCGAGATGGTGCCATTGGCCACCGCCTCGACGACCTGGTGAATCCCCTGCTCCAGGGACCACGACGGTTCGAACCCGAGCGTGTTCTTGATGTGAGAGAACCGAACCCGATAGTTGCGGCGGTCGGTGATGGTGTCGGAAGCCACCAGTTTCGCCCCAACCACCTGATCGCGGATCATTTCCCCGATCTGGGTGATCGTTTTGTTCTGGCCTTCGGATCCCACGTTGAAAATCTCGCCCGCAGCAAGCTCAAGGGGGGCCTTCAAGGCCATGAAAACGGCCTTGGCCGCATCATCCACATGCACGAAGGGCCGCCACTGGTTTCCACCATGCACGGTGATGATCCCATCGACCTTGGCCTTCGCCGCCAGGAGGTTGACAACCAGATCGAATCTGGTGCGGCCAGACAGTCCGTAGATCGTCCCGAACCGGAGAATGGTCGGATTGAAATTCTCGTCCACCATCTTCCGCAGCCCCTTCTCGGCCGCCAGCTTCGTGCGCCCGTAAAGGGAAATTGGCTCGACCTCCGAGCGTTCGTCCAGGATCTCGTCACTGGCTCCATACACAGAGCAGGTGCTGGCGAAAATGAAGCGGCGAATGCCGGTCGCCTTCGCCACCTGCGCGATCATCTGGGTGGCACTCAGGTTGACGGTCAGCGTGATGTTCGAATCCAGGTCGCAGGCAGGATCCCCGACGATGGCGCCAAGGTGAATCACGGAATCCACACCCCGCATCGCCTCCACGACCTTCTGGACGTTCCGAAAATCTCCTTCCAGCAACTCCAACTGCGGATGATTCACCACATCGCGGATCGGATCTTTCCCATACAGGAACAGGTCCAGAACCCGCACACGGTATCCCGACGACAACAGTTTGGGGAGCAACGCGGAACCGATGTAGCCCGCCCCACCGATGACCAGAACATGCTTTCCCTCGGCCCCCACAAGGCCCGCCACCGGGTTTTTCTCGGGTCGGACGAACTTTTCCCAGAGGAAGGTCCAGGTCCGTGCCGCCAGGCACATCGCCGTGGTGATCAGGAAGGCAATCAGCAGCGAACTGCGGGGGATCGTCGGCAGTCCGAAGCGTTCCCAGATGAGATAGATCAGCAGGGTGAAAATCAGGAAACTGTTGGCCACCGCCTGCAGAATGACGAGAGCCTTGTAGCGCCCCTGATAACTTCGCCCATAACTGTAGAACCCACTCAGGGCGAAAACCGTGAGGCAGATCGCAGTCAGCAGGGGCGCCGTGCTGACGTACCCCATCGCCAACTCCTGGAAATTCTTCTGGTTGTCCTGGGCCGACTGGCCACCTGTCAGGGTCACAAACAGAAAATTGAAAACCAGTGCCAGAATCAACGCCGTGTTGACCATGACCGCATCCGCGGCAATGCGCAGAAGGGCGGCTCGCGACAACTTGAACTCGGACAGACTTGCCATTAGGCGACTCTCTGAATTTTGGACCGGGGATGGAGTGGGGACACTCACTTGACCCTGGGCCAGAAAATGGACCTCGCGATGGACGATCCTACTCTTGCCCCGGACGTATGACAACAATTAGATCGCCAAAACAGGTGCTGAACGCGATTTTGTCAGGGCTTTCCCAATCGCCCACAAGCTTCGGTAAATTCAGAACCTTCCACACAGACGGCACCTGATTTCCTGGAATTTCAAAATTTTGCCGTAAGGTGACTTGCGTGCGGCCACATGAGTGGCCCACTCTGCGACCAGCGTATGGCGGAAATGGTGTACATCCACATCGGACCGGGGGTGCTCTTCACGCAAGAACGGACCGTTTTCCAGCATGAATTTCCACCATTGGCGAGGGCCGGCCCACTGGTCCCACCATGGTCTCGGCCGCTGCGCCCATTCGTTCACGGTCTTCCTTGTCCCGGCCCCCCGTCAAAGCCGACCCGCTCGGTTCGCTTCCAGCGCCCCGACATTCCGAAAAAGGTCCCCTTCAACAAGCCCACCCCCATGGCGAGGTGGCTCAGCACGAAATAGAACGACACGTTGACTGGACGCAGTTTCAGAAGTCCGGGAACGATCGCCCCCAGAATTGCCATTCCGTAAACGAGTCCCTGGCAGAGGATTGCGGCCTGAAAAATCCAACCATCGTTCCTGAGCGCCACTGAAGTGAGGGCGAGAACCAGGAGGGCAACAGGGCCCAGCCACCTCGCCAGCTTGTGGGAAAACCACCGAAACAGAGCGCCCCCCTGAGTCATCCGTGGGAATTGCCCCCGCTTGATTGCCTGGGCCCCCCCCGCCGCCACTCGGATACGACGCCGGTATTCGGCGGACGATCCGGGAGTTCCATTCTCGATCGCGATCGCCTCGGGATCATAGATGATCTGGAAACCGGACCGGATCACATTCATCGCACTCAGGTAATCATCGAGAACGGTGTCGGTCGGAATCGGCTGGAAAAGTTCGCGCCGAAGCACAAACATCCCACCATCCACAATCACGGTGGAGCCGGTCGCAGTTTCATCCATCTGAAGCTGCCGCTCGATGCGGTAATAGACCGATTCCCCTGACCCAAACTCCGAATCACCGCTCTGCAATTGCACATCACCGGTCACCGAGCCGACACGTGGTTCCTGCAACCAATCCACCATCAGCCGCAGGGCGTTGGGACGGAACATGACATTGGCATCACACAGACACAGGACCTGACCGGAAGAAACGCGGACCGCCTCATTGAGAACGGTGGCCTTTCCCCGATTCTCCTGAAAATCCAGCAGCGTGATTCCCCGCAACTCGAACTCGCGACAAATGGAGACTGTCCGGTCGGTACTTCCGTCGCTGGCCACAAGAATCTGCAACCGATCCCGCGGATAATCGATCGTCAATGAGTTTTCGATCTTGGCTCGAATCACCACCTCTTCGTTGTGTGCCGGGATGATCAACGAGACATGCGGAAGTTGCTCGTCCGGACAAGGGCCGGGGCGACGCCGCGTGGAACACAACGCGGCCCATCCACGCATCACCAGAGAGTATCCGAACTGTGCGTAGACGATGAGCGCAACTGCCGACCAGAACAGCAGAACAACAACTCCGAGCCGACTCATTCCTCACCCCTTCCAGGAATCACCCCCGGACAAACCTTCGGGATCCCAGCAATCCGGGCCTTCGCGCCCGGGCACGCGAGACAGCGAGTCGGAAATTGCGTCACAATCCTCTCGACCATCAACTCCCGCCCATTAGTAGAGAGCCGTGGCGAGCTTGCGACGGTACACCCTGGCCAACTCGGCCTCGTTTCCGAGGAGGTGAAACAGTTTCACCATCGTCGCCCGGGCATGTTCCCGGGATTCTCCCTGACACGACTGGACGACATTCAGGCACAATTCCAGCGCCTCCTCGAATTGCTGGGTCGCCCCCAGGGCGTCCGCCAGTTGCAGGCTCAATACCGGGTCCCCGGGTTGGGCGGCCAAGGCCGACCGGCACTGTGCCACCCCGCCCGACTGCGCCGCCGCCAAACGCAGATCCAGTTCGTCGCGCAGTGCCTGTGCCTCAGGCTCGAGGAACCCCCGCGCCTCCAGTTGCTCAATCAACGACCGTGCATCCGAGTTGCGGTGCTGCTTCAACAGGAACCGGGCCAGTGCAATCCGGACGACGTCCTCGCGTGGCCCCGACTCCAAAGCCTCGCGATACAGCGTTTCCGCAGCACTTGGATCGCTGGACTCCAGGGCCCCTGCTTCCCGCAACAGCCTTTCCACGGGGGATGGCAGGAAACGAGCGAGCCAGGCGCGAAGTGCGGATTCGGGCTGAACACCGGCAAAATGGTCGGCAATCTGGCTGTTGCGCAGCACAAACACAGCCGGAATCGACTGCACCCCAAAATACTGGGCCAATCGAGGCTGTTCTTCGACATTGACCTTCACCAGCAGCATTTGACCCGCAGAGTCGGAACAGATCTGCTCCAGCAGCGGGGCAATTTGACGACACGGGGCACACCATTCGGCCCAGAAATCCACGACCACCGGGATCTCATTGGAGCGATTGAGTGCGATTTCCTCAAAATTCTGTTCAGTCCCGACCACCACCGAGCCCTGCCCAGAACTCAACTCCAGATCGGTCATGAATGCACACCCTCGGTTCAACTTCGAAAGAGACCACTTTTTGAAGTGTACAGGCAACCGTGACCCGCAATCAAACCACCGATTTCGCTGCTGCGAAGTCGCCCCCCAGCACTCCCCCCAAGAACCGTCCGGCACGGCTCCATCTCTTCCAAAACTCAATTCCAGCAGTTTGGCAGCCATCAAAAGACTCGTTAGTCTTAAGGAGATGCGGCCGTGAAATCGTCATTTCCGGAGTCCCGCAGCCAGGGTTCCGAGTCGGCACACTCATGTTTGTCCCCCATCCATCGGGAAGCGGAAAACCGCTGAGCAGAACCCATCTCGCCGGGATTTGCGGTTCCGGGATGCGAGCCCTTGCCGAGTTCCTGAACGATTGCCATGTCCATGTGACAGGATCTGATCAATCGATCACACCCGGCGATCGTCGACATTTTGAATCACTTGGGATTCATTTGGCCACGGCTGACGAACTCGGCCTCCCTGCGAATGCCCCCAACCAGGTGATTCCCCCCGAGTTGATCGTCCACAGCGCCGCGGTTCCCGCTCACGATCCCGCACGCCGACTGGCTCTTTCTGAGGGGATTCGCGACCTGAGTTATCCCGCGTTCGTGGCGTGGCTGCTGGCCAACCGTCACGGATTGTGCATTGCCGGGACTCATGGAAAGAGCACGACCACGGCCCTCACAGGGTGGTTGCTCAAAGCCCTGGGGCAACGCCCCGGCGTCCTCGTCGGTGCCGAGTTCCGGGGACTGGGCCGCAGCGGATGGGATGAGGGAGGAGTTCCACTCGTCGTGGAAAGCTGTGAATATCAGCGACATTTCCTTGATTACAGTCCCGCCTCGGCGGCCATCCTTTCCATTGAACAAGACCATTTCGACTGCTACGCCTCGCTCACAGAACTTCAGGCGACTTTTCAGCAGTTCGCCGCGCGAATCAAGCCGTCCGGGACCCTCGTGATTTCCGCGGAATCGCTTCCGGAAATCTCCTGGCATTCTTTCACCGGTGCCCAAGTTCTCCGCATCGGGCGGGAAACCGGGCACCCCGACAGAACATGGACGTACGACCATGTTCGCTTGGACGGTGGCGGGCTTCAGTTCCGAATCCTTTACCGGGGAGAGCCGTGGGCCACGGTGCAACTCCCCCCGGGCCCCGAACACAACGCCCTGCACGCGCTGGCCGCGATTGCCCTCTGTTCGACCCTGGTGGACATCCACGCCCCCGACTGCATTTCCCTTGTCGTCGAAGGGCTGCGATCCTTTCCGGGGTTGCTGCGCCGATTCGAGCTGTCCGATCTGGGAAACAACCTGTCTCTGATCGATGACTACGCCCACCACCCCACTGCGTTGAATGCCACGATCGAGACGGCACGAAAGATTTTCAGGGGACGGCGGCTCGTGGGAGTCTTTCAGCCGCACCAGGCGTCGCGGACCAGCGCCCTGCTCGCCGATTTCGGCCAATCGCTGTCGAAACTCGATCAATGTTTCCTGACCCCGGTTTACACCGCGCGCGAGACGGTGGGGCCGCAGGAGGCGGTTCGGCTGTCGGAGCAACTCTGCGAGGCGATCCGCAGTCTGGGAACTCCCTGCGAAATGCTGTTCGCCCTTGACCCAATTCCTCGAACTTTGGACGATTCCCTTCGATCCGGCGACCTGCTGCTGACCCTGGGTGCTGGAAACATCAGTCGACTTCACCATGCGTTCATTCAGAGATTTCGCCGAGATCACCCAGCGGGATGAGATGCTGGACCAGCACACCTGGCTCAAGGTGGGCGGTCCGGCCCAATTTCTAGTGCGCCCGCGGACCCGCGATGAATTGGTCCAGGTGGTGGCAACGTGCCATGAAGAGCAGATTCCCGTGCACGTCCTGGGAAGTGGCTCCAACCTGCTGGTTCGGGATGAGGGTGTGAGCGGTGTCGTGCTGCACCTGGGGAGTGCCGAACTCGGGCACGTCACGGTGGACGGAAATCGGGTTCGCGCGGGTGCCGGAGCGCTGCTCTCGCACACCATTTCCGAATCGGTCAAAGCGGGCCTGGGAGGGCTCGACGCCCTGGTGGGAATCCCGGGGACGATCGGTGGGGCCCTGCACGGCAATGCGGGGGGCAAGTCGGGAGATATCGGCCAATTCGTCAAATCCGTGGATGTGTTGACCGCTTCCGGCGAACAGCGCACCCGACGCGATGAAGAATTGAGCTTCTCGTACCGCCAAAGCAGCCTGAACGAACTGATCCTGCTGGAGGCCGAGTTCGAACTCGCCCCCGAAAGCTACGATCTGATCACGCACAGGATGCGAAAACTCTGGATCATGAAGAAGGCCACACAGCCTCTGGTTTTCCAGTCGGCGGGCTGCATCTTCAAGAATCCCCGAGGGATGAGCGCCGGATTGCTGATCGACCAGGCCGGCCTGAAGGGAACCCGGATTGGACATGCCGAAATCAGTGATCGGCATGCCAACTTCATCGTCACTCACACTGGCGCAACCGCCCGGGATGTGCTGCGATTGATCGATCTCGCCCGGTCAAAAGTGTCGGAACAATTCGGCGTCGAACTCGAGCTTGAAGTCCAGATCTGGTAGGCCCCTCCGGGACACCAGTCGCAGGCATGGCAGGAGTCCTCGCCTGATCATTGAGTCGGAAGTCACAAGGATGTGAATATGCCGGCAGAATCTCGCGGTCATAGAATTGCCGTCCTGTCGGGTGGCAATTCCTCGGAACGGGAAGTCAGCCTCAAAAGCGGTGCGGCTGTCGAGATGGCCCTGCGGTCCCTTGGGCATCGCGTGCTGTCGATCGATCCGTCACAGGCCAGCCTGTCAGACACCCACGTGAATGGGGTTGCGTGGGACTCGATCGATCTGGCGTTCCTGGCGCTGCATGGAGCGGCCGGTGAAGACGGCACGATCCAGACTCAACTGGAGTCACTGGGCGTTCCCTACACCGGGAGTGGCCCACGGGCGTCGCAGGTGGCCTTCAGCAAGCTCGCATCCAAGCAGGTGTTTCTGCGGGCCGGAGTGCCGACCCCCCCGTGGCAGGTCGTCGAGCCGAGGCTCTCCCAGAGTGAGCTGACCGGAGTTGCCCGGCAGTTGGGCTTTCCGCTGGTCGTCAAACCTGACCAGCAGGGCTCCAGCCTCGGAGTCAGCCTGGTTCACGACGAGAGCGAGCTGCGAGCGGCCCTCGACCTCGCCTTCTCGTTCGGTCCGGTCGTACTGCTCGAACAGGCGATTGTTGGCGAGGAATGGACTGTCGGGCTGCTGGACGACCATCCCCTCCCCCCGATCCGGATTTCTTCCCAGGGGACCATCTTTGATTATCAGGCCAAATACCACTCGGACGACACCCAGTACATTTTTGATGATTCCGCGAGTGGAGTTGCCGCCAGAACGGCCCTCGTGACGCGCCATGCCTGCCTGGCACTGGGAACACGGGGCGTGGCCCGGGCTGACCTCATGGTGGATCGCCTCGGACGCCCATTTGTGCTGGAGGTCAACACCATCCCCGGATTCACCGACCACAGCCTGGTCCCCAAGGCGGCCGCCCGGCTGGGAATGTCGTTTGAGGACCTGTGCCAATGGTGCGTGGATTCCGCACTGGCCCATTTTCAACAGCGTCGCGCCGCCTGACCACTGTTTGACGGATCGGTTGGCACAGACTTCCGGCCCCCCGGTCAGGAACACCGAATCGCAGGTGCCAGGCGTATCGAGAAATCTCTGTTTCAAAAAACAGGCCCAATTTCCTGTGTTATCCTTCAGGGTCGTCTTGAGATTGTTCCCCGCGAACGCTCCCCTGCACAGCCATGAAGACCAGCACATCCCTACCCGCCAAGCCCTTGCTGGAATCGACCGAATCGGAGGTGGGCGGCCTGCGGGCCATTCGCTGGCCAGAACCGGTATGGCTGGGTCTGGGCATCCTGGGATTGTCGGGCGTCCTGCTGGGCAATCCCGCCGTCACCAGCTGGAAAACACTCGACAAACGGGCTGACTTCACCCTCGAACGGAACAACATCCAGATTTCGCAACCGCCACGCTGGATTCCCGGCGATCTGGTTCGTGAGGTGCTCGCTCATTGCGATTTCCCCCAACGCATCTCACTGCTCGACCAGGAGGTGACACGGGAACTGCATGACGCCTTCGCCCTGAATCCCTGGGTGGAAAGGGTTCATTCGGTGCGCAAGACCTATCCGCCCCGAATTGAGATCGACCTCTCGTACCGGCGTCCCCTTGCCCTCGTCACGATCGACTCCGGAGAGTTTATGGTCGATGAAAGTGGTGTGGTGCTGCCCCCGCCCCGCAACCTCCTCATCGAATCGGCGAACTATCCGAGGATTGAAGGGATCCGCACCGCTCCCGGACTCATCGGCCAACCGTGGGCCGATTCGCTGGTCGCCCATGCCACGGCCCTGGCCACGGTCCTCGAGCCCTATTGGAAAGAACTCCAGCTCACCGCCATTGTCGCCCCGCGGACTGGCCCCCGGTCCGATTCACTCGACGACGGCGTGTTTGAACTCCGGACCGTGGATGGCTCACGGATCCTGTGGGGGCACCCTCCGGACAGCGATCATCCCGGGACCCTGCCGACCCAGACCCGGCTGCAGCGATTGCGTGATTATGCGAGTCGGCTCGGCCCTTTTGGTCCCCAGCACGGCTCACAACTCATCGACCTGCGCCCGCTTGGCGAAATCTCTCGCCGACCGATCGTGGCGGGGGGCCCCCCTCTCCATCTCCGTGAGACCCCGCTGCCCGCTGGCAACGATTTCTGACAGTCCGTCGCTCGCCGCCTTCGGCCGCCCAGAACACGGTCCCCGAATCGCGGCGAAGGAGAACTGGCGGGCGGTGACCACGTCTCATGGAATCCAGTCTCCCAGACCTGAGATTTGTGGGGGCGAAGAGACCGATTCGGCCGCTTCGAATTCGGAAATGCGATCGACAGATTTCGGACGAGGTTGTCCCCTGCGACGCCGGGCGGGTACCATCAAGAGCACCTTCTTCATCACAGACGAACGTCCCTGCCGGGACCTTCGTCTCCCGCCCGAGAGATTGGTCCCATGTCAGCCTGGATTCGCACGGTTGTACTGGTCGCAGGGATTGTCTGTGCCAGTCGCGGATTGGCCGCCCCCATCGATTTTCAACGTGATATTCAGCCGATCCTGGCCGGACATTGCACTCTTTGCCACGGAGTCGATGACAAGGAACGCAAGGGAGGGCTGCGGCTCGATGAACGGGCTGCGGCACTGCGTGGCGGAGACTCGGGCGAACCGGCCGTTCAACCCGGGAAGTCCTCCGCCAGTGAACTGATTCGAAGGATCCTGTCGGACGACCCGGGCGAGCAGATGCCGCCGCCCGCCGCCAAGACTCCCCTCACCCCCCGGCAAATCGAATTGCTGAAGCAGTGGATCGACGAGGGAGCCAACTACGACCGTCACTGGGCTTTCCAGTCCCCCCGGAAGGGAGTCGTCCCCCCGGGTGCCACGCATCCGATTGACGCCTTTGTGAACCAGCGTCTGCAGTCGGAAAAACTCCCCGCCGCCGGCAAGGCCCCCCCCGCCGTGTTGTGTCGCCGTCTTTACCTCGACCTGATCGGCCTTCCCCCGTCCCCCGAGGAACTTCAGGAATTCGAAAGGGACGGACTCCAGGCGACGGTGAAGAAACTGCTCGCCAGCGAACGGTTCGGAGAGAAGTGGGCCCGGCACTGGCTCGATGCGGCCCGCTACTCCGACACGAACGGATATGAGAAGGACCTGCAGAGGGAACAGTGGATCTGGCGTGACTGGGTGATTGACGCCTTCAACCGGGATCTGCCCTACGATCAATTCCTGGTCGAGCAGATTGCCGGTGACCTGCTCCCCGGCGCGACCCAGTCGCAGAGGGTCGCGACAGGGTTCCTCCGGAACAGCATGATCAACGAAGAAGGGGCGATCGTTCCCGAGCAGTTCCGGATGGTGGAAATGTTCGACCGCATTGATTGCCTCGGGAAGTCCGTCATGGGCCTCACCACCCAGTGTGCCCAATGCCATTCACACAAGTTCGATCCACTGACCCACACGGAATACTACGGGCTCTTCGCCTTCCTCAATGACACCTACGAAGCCCAATCCTGGGTGTATTCCGCCGAGCAACTGCAGCAGATCCAGGACCTGCAGAAACGAATCGCAGAGGCCGAGGGACGCTGGCGGGCCCTGCGCCCGAACTGGAATGCCGAACTGGCGGAATGGGAGCGGCAACTGGTCGCATCTCAAAGTGTCTGGGAGCCGATCGAGGCGATTGAAATGGGTTCGATCAGCGGACTCAATCATCCCACCCAGGAAGCCGACAAGTCGTTCCTGATGAAGGGGCATACCAGCAACGATGTCTTCTTTGTTGGTGTTCCGGTGCTGGAGGGAATCACGGGCCTCCGGCTTGAGATTCTCACACACCATGACCTGCCGCAGAACGGCCCCGGCCGAACCCGCCAGGGAACTTGGTTTGTGCAGGAACTGGAGGCATTCGCCCGGAAGCCCGGTGACGCCAATTTCGAGAAACTGAAGTTGGTCAATCCGACCGCCGATTTCTCAGAGCCCGAACAGAAGTCGGGGGATGGGAAAACCGCCCGTGGGCCAGTCAGCCTGTTGATCGACGGGTCGGATGGAAATGTCTGGGCCGCCGATCGCGGCCCCGGGCTGCGCAACCAGCCCTCCGTCGCAGTGCTGCAATTCGAGCAACCCTTGAATTTCCCCCAGGGGACGCAGTTCAAGGTCGCACTGCGCATGGGTGACATGGCCGGTTGTGCGCGACTCAGCCTGACGCGGTCTGCTGCGCCCAGGGCGGCACCGGTCGACCATGGTGTCATCCTGGCCCTGTCGAAGCCGGCCGACAAACGAAGCGCCGAAGAGCAGGCAGCCATCTTCGCCGCCTGGCGTCAATCGTTCCCCGAAGCCAAACCAATCAGCGACGAAGTGGCCACGCTCTGGAAGTCGTTCCCGCAGGCGGCCACAACGGTCCTCCACCTGGCGGAACGGGATCGGTCCGATCCCCGCACCACGCATCTGCTCGACCGGGGCAATTGGGACCAGCCCCGGGAGGCCATCCAGCCGCATGTTCCCGCCGCACTCCATCCCCTGCCCGCCGACGCCCCGCTCAACCGATTGACCTTCGCCCGCTGGCTGGCCGATCCACGTTCCCCCTTTACGGCCCGGGTCGCGGTCAACCGGGTCTGGCAGGCAATGTTTGGTACCGGTCTCGTGGAAACGGCCGAAGACTTTGGAACGCGGGCCCCGTACCCCGAGTACCGAGAAATGCTCGATTGGCTGGCAGCCGATTTCATGGAACGGGGCTGGAGTCACAAGAACCTGATTGAGTTCATCGTGACCAGTGATGTCTACCAGCGTGACTCCCACGGAACGGCCGAATCCCTAGATCGCGATCCGCGCAACGCTCTCCTGGGGCGCGGCCCCCGTTTCCGCGCCGAGGCCGAGGTCGTTCGCGACATCGCCCTCGCCCTGTCGGGTTTGATCCAGCATCGACTCGGGGGGCCGGGGGTCATTCCGCCCGTCCCGCAAAATGTCCTCGATTACAACTACGTCTACCCGGGCTACTGGAAACCTGCCGAGGGGCCGGAGCGGTATCGTCGAACCGTCTATGGATTCCGCAAGCGATCCATGCCCGATCCGGTGATGTCCAACTTCGACGCGCCCAATGGCGACTTCGCATGTGCCCGCCGGATTCGCTCCAATACCCCCCTGGCTGCCCTGACCGGGTTGAATGAAACGATCTTTGTCGAGGCGGCCCGGGCGATGGCGCTGCGCATCCTGAAAGAGTCGGGCCCCTCAGACAACGAGCGCATCGACCGCGCCTGGCGCATCTGTACCCTGCGGGAACCGACGGCCGAAGAACGGCAGGCCCTGCTGGGTGTTCTGGCTTCGCGTCGCCAGAAGCTGGCGGACGGCTGGTTGAACCCCCGCGAAGTGATCTCGGGTGATCCAGCCAGGCTGCCACAACTCCCACCGGGGGCTTCGCCCCAGGATGCCGCGGCCTGGACCCTGGTCTCACGCATCCTGCTCAATCTCGACGAAACCATCTCGAAGAACTGATTCCGCCATGCATTTCCAAGACCTGCAAGCCCAACTCCTGCGTCGACGATGGTTTTTGCGTGACTGTGGCCTCGGAATGGCCACACTGGCCGCCCGTTCGTTGATGGCCGACGAGCAGCGTCCGGGAACCCCGCGGACCGACCCGCTGGCCCCTCGCGCACCACATCATGCGCCCAAGGCCAAGCGCGTGATCTACATCTTCCAGGCGGGTGCCCCCAGCCATCTCGAGCTGTTTGACTACAAGCCCGAGCTGGCCAAGCGAAATGGGCAATTGCCACCGGCAGAATTGCTCAAGGGCTACCGGGCCGCATTCATCAACCCCAACTCAGCCCTGCTCGGTCCCAAGTTTGCATTTGCCAAGCATGGCCAGTGCGGCATGGAATTGAGTGAGGTCCTGCCTCACACCGCCAGGATTGCCGACGAGATTTGCCTGGTTCGCACCATGCAGACCGAGGCGGTCAACCATGCGCCAGCCCAGATCATGATGAACTCGGGCTCGCAGCAATTCGGTCGGCCCAGTTTCGGTTCGTGGACCCTCTACGGACTCGGCAGCGAATCGGCCGATCTGCCGGGCTACGTCGTTCTCACGAGTGCCAAGGGGACCAGTGGCGGGGCCAGCAATTATGGCTGTGGCTTCCTCCCGACCACCTATGGTGGGATCCCGTTTCGCAGCACGGGCGACCCGGTTCTCTACCTCTCCAATCCCCCGGGAATCGACTCGGAGACCCAACAGCAGTCCCTCGACACCCTGCGAACCCTGAACGAGCTGGCGCTGAAGTCGGTGCGTGATCCAGAGATCGCCTCCCGGATCCAGAGCTACGAAATGGCCTACCGTCTGCAGACCAGTGCCCCGGAGTTGATGGACCTGGGACAGGAATCCCAGGCCTCACTCGATCGCTACGGCATCAAGAATCCCAAGGAGGCCAATTTCGCCCGCAACTGTCTGCTGGCCCGCCGGCTGATCGAACGGGGCGTCCGCTTCGTGCAACTGTTCCATGAAGCCTGGGACCAGCACGGAAACCTGGCCGGTGGTGTGCGACAGAATGCCATGGATACCGATCAGGCGAGTGCCGCCCTGATCCTCGATCTGAAGGAACGGGGCCTGCTGAAAGACACGATTGTCATCTGGGGTGGAGAGTTTGGCAGAACCCCGATGGTCCAGGGGGGGAACGATGGCCGGGACCACCACAACCGCAGCTTCAGCCTGTGGCTGGCCGGGGGAGGAATCAAGGGTGGCCACACTCACGGCACCACGGATGAGTTGGGTTTCAATGTCGCCACCGATCCGGTCCACGTGCATGACCTGCACGCCACGCTGCTGCATCTCCTGGGGTTTGACCACACCCGGCTGACCTACCGCTTCCAGGGCCGCGATTACCGCCTGACCGACATTCATGGCAGGCTGGTGGATGGGATCCTGGCCTGAGCAAGTTCCGCGTGGATCGCCCCTCAGCCAGCGGTTCCTGTCATCGACCACAAACTCTGAGGGATGCCGATGAGACCACAACCCGGAATCCTCCGGGTTGCTTCCCCCTCAGAAGTCGATCTGTGTCCGCAGTCCGTAGATGTTCGTGATTGAGTCATTGTGGACGGGGTTGTCGAGGAACGCCCGAATGTAGTTGAACTGCACCTTGGCGTACGGGTTGAGGTACCAGTTCAAGCCGAGGGTCATGTCATTGAGACGCCCCCCCTGGATGTCGCGCGAATTCAGGTCAATGTAAGACCACCGGCCGGCCACCTCCCAGGCTCCCAATCCCAATTCCTGGTCTTCACAGCGGTAGGCCAGCGGACGAAGTGGCCTGACCCGATCGATCTGGGCGAGCTTGCGGATGTAGGGGCGGTGCTCACCGGTGAGAAAATATCCGACTTGGCCGTAAATACTGGGAAAGACCGCCCCCACCCCATTCTTGCGGGTGGCCATCATGGTCATCCACTCGGACTGGAATGACAGGGGACCGTTGACCCACAGCATTTCAGTCCCGACCAGGTTGTAGTGGTTGACTTCAAACGTCTTCGTGTCCACGAAAAAAGGGACACCGTCGAATGGCCCGGGAATCGCCTGCCCGGAAGTCCCCAGGGGCTGGTCTCCCTGCTGGGCACCCACGAAGAATTCCGGAATGGTCCGAAAACGTGACAGGTGAAACCCGGGACTGACATAGTTGTATGCCGCACCCAGGTGGAGATAGTCCTTGCCCGTCTCTTCGTACCACGGCAGCCACGTCACACGCCCCACACCGGCATAGCCCCCCTGGTCGGCAATCGAACCCCCATATTGGTCCTGCCCGGGACGATAGACCGACGCCGCCCAGGTCATGGTCTCCTCCTCGTTCCAGTCATAGAACCCCACGGCAATATGCCGAAAGGGCGTGAACGCCTGGAAACCGAGAGACCGTTCCGCGAAGGTCGTGTACCGAAAACTGGAAACCACCTCGAGTGAGAACGGCTGCTTCCATTGGCCGACGCGAATGTTCCCCAGTACCGGCACCTGGGTCACTTCCCACCAGACATCGGTGAACGTTGGCCGTCCCGGAAACGCGAAGTCAAACTGGATGAAATAGTTCATCGTCTCCGTGAGGGAGCCGATCGTCGCCAGTCGCGCCCTCCGGAAATCGGCACCATCCTGCAGATTGCCGACCGTCCTGCGACTCGCCTCATCCTGCCCGAACCAACCCGAGTCGGCCTGAAAGACCCCATGCACCTCGATCGTGGGGTATCCTTTTTTCGTGAGGCGTCTCTGGAGTTCCTCGAACCGGTTTTCGATCGACTCGAACGAAGCGGGTTCCGGAGGACTGCCGTCATCACCCGGGTCGACAACCTGCCGGGACTGCAACTGCTCAATCTTCTGCTCCGCCTGTTCGAGTCGCTCCAGCAGTGTTCGCGCTTCAGCCGTCTCCTGCGATGTTTCCTCTTTCAGATCGAAGGGCTCAGCAAGCTCATTGGCATCGTCAATCGAAGCACGACCGGGGGGAAGCGGTGTCGGTTCCTGGGCGGACACTCGTTCCGGCAGGGACAGACCAAGCAGGCCGAAAACCATCAACAGCAGGAAAGTGCGGAACAACCGACATTTGGTTGTCACCATGAAGCACCGGGGGATTGAGAGACCGCGAATCTTCACGTCCAGTCCACGATCTCGTGTCAACACGACAGGTTCGCGTTGCCATGACGGAGACGAGGCTTCCGCGCCCGAGAGCCTCGGGAAATGCATGGCAGGGAAATGAACCGGAGGGACCGGCGAGGGGAGAGTTCGCTGTCAGGAGCCGACAGCAGGGGAGAGCGGGATCTTCCGCAGGAACCGGGATTCCGTCAATCGGGGAACTGCCTCTTCTTTGGCCTCGTCCAGTCTCACACCGGTCCTTGCGACCAGACAGTGGGCAGGCTGCACAGTTTGCAGAAATCACCAGTGGACATTTTTACCCCAGAACCACTGTCCCGCTGAAACCAAGTCCCCTGCCATGTGAACTTTCTGCGTTCCATGAGTGTCCAGATCACCGTGGCAGGTGCCAATCGTCCGTCGGTAGACTCTCTCCCGGTACCTCGCCTCGTTCAACGCACTTTGCAGCCAGCGGCATGAATACCTCCCAACTGAAGAAACTTGGCGTTCCGGAATCCTGTGTGACCTTCGCCATCCAGGGAATCCAGTCGATTGCGCAGACGGGTGAAATGCGGGGGGCTCAATTGAAGGAGTTCATCCGCCAGGTGATCGACGACCCCAATTCGCACCTCGCCGATCCTCATTTCGCTCTCCTCGCGCGGGAATTGATCTCGGAACAGCAGTATTCCCCCCCCGAGCCCGCGACTTATCAGACCTGGGGGACCGAAATCGACCAGGCGGCTCACGTTCAGATGCGGCAGTCGTGTGCGGTTCCCGTCTCCCGGCGTGGAGCGTTGATGCCCGACGCCCATGTCGGGTACGGACTGCCGATCGGCGGAGTGCTGGCGTGCGAGAATGCCGTCATTCCCTATGCCGTGGGAGTTGATATCGCCTGTCGCATGAAGCTCTCGGTTTTCGATCTGCCCCCCTCGGCCCTGAACGACCGCCACGACATGTTCGCAACCGCCCTGGAAAAGGGGACGTGTTTTGGCGTGGGGGGACATCACCAGCGTCGCCAGAACCATCCCGTTCTGGATCTGGACTGGAATGTCAGTCGGGTCACCCGGGAGAACAAAGACAAGGCCTGGAAGCAGTTGGGATCGTCCGGTTCGGGCAACCATTTCGTCGAGTTTGGAGTGCTGTCACTGACAGAGCCTGCGGCCGATCTGGGCCTGGCTGCCGGTGAATACGTCGCGCTGTTGAGCCACTCCGGCAGTCGGGGCACGGGAGCTTCCGTCTGCAGCACCTATTCCGCAATTGCCCAGGCACGACTTCCCAAGCGATACACCGAACTCGGTCGCCTCGCATGGCTCGACCTCGACAGTGAAGCCGGGCAGGAGTACTGGGAAGCGATGAACCTGATGGGAGAGTATGCCGCCGCCAACCATGAAGTGATCCACCGACTCGTGGCCAATCTCATTGGGTGCGAGGCGGTTGCGGGCGTCGAAAATCACCACAACTTCGCCTGGAAAGAGATCCACGATGGCCGGGAGTTGATTGTCCACCGCAAGGGGGCCACGCCGGCGGGGCTGGGAGTGCTGGGGGTCATTCCCGGATCGATGGCCGACCCCGGCTATGTCGTTCGTGGCAAGGGGAATGAAGCCAGCCTGCGGTCTGCCTCCCATGGTGCCGGCCGGGCGATGTCGCGCACCAAGGCGAAGGAAAACTACACCTGGAAAGCCGTGCAGAATGACCTGAAAAAGAAGGGGATCACGGTTCTGTCGGCGGGGGCCGACGAGGTGCCGTACGCCTACAAGCGGATCGACCAGGTGATGGCCCAACAACTCGACCTGGTCGATATTGTCGCCCGGTTTGACCCCCGGATCGTCAAGATGTGCGGTGATGGAAGTGCGGCCGAAGACTGATTTTGGCCACGCAGCCCATTGGTCATCACCCCGTCGGCGTCAAAGTTCCCACCCGCGCGATACAATTCGCGCGGAGTTGATTTTCCGTGTTTCCCGACTGGAGATTGTGATGTCCCGCTCATCGTGGCTGCCGTTGTCACTCGGCCTGCTGGCTGTCGCTCTGCTGACTGTTCCAGGACTGCATCGCAGCCTGGAGGCACAGGCCCCGGCAGCCCCCAAGATCACGAAATGGGAATACAAGATCGTGCGAGCGACGGAAGAGATCCTGAATCAGCATGGTGAGCAGGGCTGGGAGGTGGTCTCCGGGTTGAGCGATGTGAAAGGCCAGAGTGCCGGAATGCGGGCCATCAACACCATTGAGAGAGCCATCCTCAAGCGTCCGAAGGCCAACTGATTCCAACTCGTCCCGGCGAGGCCTCACATTGACTGTCACCGTCTGGTATCTGGAGCAGACTTCGGCTCCAGATACCGAGTCTCTCCCCACGGTGTCTGCGGGACAATCACCGTTGCTGACTGTCCCGAGGATCTTTTCTCCGACCATTCGCCACTATCGTTGGCTGTTTGAGTCGGTCGGGGGACCATGGAACTGGACTTCCCGCAAACTGCTTGATGATGAGCAGTTGCTGCGGATTCTGGAGGACCCACAGGTCGAGGTTTTCCAACTGGAGGTCGATTCCCAACTGGCGGGGTTTGCCGAATTGGACCGCCGAAGAGCAGACGAAGTGGAACTCAAATTCTTCGGTCTGCTCCCACAATTCACCGGTCAGGGACTTGGTACGCGTTTTCTGGTGCTGATCCTGCAGCAAGCCTGGAAGACGCAACCCCGGCGCGTGTGGCTGCATACCTGCTCGAACGACCATCCGGCTGCGTTCAGGCTCTATACGGCGGCCGGGTTTGGCTGCTATCGGGAAGAACTCGAGCCACCTTCCCCAGGTGCCTGAGACAGTCGCTGGTCATCTGGCTGGGGTTTGGGCGGGTAACCGCCGGAACACCTCGCCGAGCATGCCAAACGCTCTTACTCCTCCCAACTTTCGGGAGGGATCGAGTCAGCCGGATATTCACGGCGCGGACACACCCTCCCATGCGACTCACCGACGAATTCCCAGTCGGTCGCCAAACGCTCGATCAGCGATCGATCTCACCCATGACGATATCGAGAGAGCCGACAATCGCGGGAATGTCGGCGATCAGGCAACCGGCACACAAGGGCTCCGTGACCGACAGGTTGCAGAACGAGGAACTCTTCGCCCGAGCCCGCCAGGGGATGTTGCTGTCGTTCCCGATCAGGTAGAACCCCATTTGACCACGGGGACACTCCGTTTCGAGATAGACCTCTCGCTTCGGGAGTTTCTGGGCCTGCTTGAACGGGAGGCGATGCTCGCCTTCGGCGGTGGGATACTTCTCCATCGCCTGCCGCACCAGCCGAATCGCCTGGACGACCTCCATCATCCGCACGTAGAAGCGGCACCAGTTGTCCCCCAATTCGCATTCGGGAGGGGCGCTGCTGAACGGGGCAACGGGAATGTCGAACTTGTACCCGGCGTACATCCGGGTGTAAATCGGCTCCCCATCGCGACGCAGGTCATGGTCCACACCGCTGCCACGCAGCACCGGACCAGTGCAGCCATAGGAGATGGCCATCTCTCGATCGAGGATGCCCAGTCCCGCAGTCCGCTTGATGAAAATCTGGTTCGTCGTCAACAGGGTGTGATACTCGGGAATCCGCTTCTCGAGCCAATCGAGGAACAGCCCACACGCTTCAATCCATGACAACTGGAGGCTGGTGGACTTTCCAGTCAACGCGGCCAGTCCGGGAGGAATGGTAATCTTTCCCGGAAGGTCGTGAGTCACGCCTCCGGGAGTGATGTAACTGTAGGTGAGGCGGGCACCGCAGACCTCCTCAAACAGGTCGAGAATGATCTCCCGTTCGCGGAAGGCGTACAGGAACGGGCTGAATGTCCCCAGATCCAGACCATAGGCCCCCATCCCCACGAGGTGGCTGGCAATGCGCCCCATTTCGGCGATCAAAACCCGCAGAACCATCGCCTTCGGGGTCACTTCCAGTCCGACGAGCTTCTCGGCGGCCAGCGACAACCCCAGGTTCATGTTCATCCCGGCCAGGTAATCCATCCGGTCGGTGTAGGGAATCCACTGCGGGAGCGAGAGATTCTCGCCAATCTTCTCCGCCGACCGATGGAGGTAACCCAGGTGGGGAATGACCTGACTCACGACCTCGCCATCGGTCCGCAACAGCAACCGCAGCACGCCATGCGTACTCGGATGCTGAGGCCCCATGTTCACCAGCATTTCGTCGGTGCGAACATCGAATTCGACAATGCGGGGATCTTCGAGATGCAGAGCCATGGCGGGATTCAGTCGGGAGAGTCAGTGGTTCAATCGAAGGGGATGATCACCGGGAGGCCGGGAACCGAGTGGGCAGGCGCGGAGTCAACGGGCCCGGATTCCGTGGTACTCCAGCGGGAATTCGTAGTCCTTGCGGAGCGGATGCCCTTCCCAGTCTTCCGAGCAGAGGATCCGCCTCAGGTCCGGATGGCCAACAAACTGCACACCCACCAGGTCGAACGCCTCGCGCTCGTGCCAGTCGGCAACTCCCCACACTCCAGAGACGGTCGGGAGTTCGGGCAATTGACCGACAACCCCCCCCTGCCAGCGGGGCAACTTCACCTTGATGACCAGCGAGTGCCGGTGGACAAAGCTGTAGAGATGGTAGACCACCTCAATCCGCGGGTCCCCCAACTTGGCCTGCTTCTTCGCATCGGCATCGAACCAGTCGGTGGCCGACAGGTTGTTCAGCCCATCGAATTCCAGTCCGGGTTCCGTCTTGAGATAGGTCGCGACCTCGGCAATGGCCTGTGGAGCCACCTCAATCCAGGGATCGATGTTCTCGGCATTCAGCCCTGTAATGCCGTCCCCGAAACGGGAGACCAGACGGGAGTGGATGTCCTGAAAATTCATCTCGCCACACTGGAGTGAGAGAAAACAACGATGGGTTCAGACGCGGGAGAGAATCGATCAACCCCGTCCCGATGGAATCAAATCAAACAACAGTTTCCATGGAACGGGAGACGCTCTCGGCCCCGCCAGTTCCCCGGATCGGTCGCACACGACGGGCACTCGAAACCGCCCGCACCCAATCCAGATCGCCCCGCTTCCACACGTAGGCAAACGCCACGAGCAGGATGCTGAAGAACACGAGGATGTCGGCCAACCCGGTCCAGGCCAGGGTCTCGGCCGCTGCCGGGGTGATGACACTTTCGGCGGGCAGAGTCCCCGCAGGCACATTCAACAACCGTTCACTCAACTGCAGGCGGGCGGGGGCACTCACCCGGGGGTCCATCAGGGCTGTGGCCCCCCCATACACTGTCGCCCAGGGGAAGAAGAACGCAACTTCCACATCAAACAGGATGAACAGCAGCGCCACCACATAAAATCGCAGATCGAACTGGATGTAGGAGGATCCAATCGTCGGCTCACCGCACTCGTAGGCCGCCAGCTTTTCGGCGGAAGGTTCGGACGGGCGAATGAACCAGCCTGCGATCAGGGGCAGCATCAGGAAGACGACGCCCAGCAGGGTAAACACCAGCAAATGTCCAACGAGGTCGTTCATTCCTCAACTCACCGCAACATGGGTTCTGGTTCCAACTGTGAGATCCAAAGCCTCACACGTTCTCCGCCTTCCCTGGTGGACCACCTGTCTCGCTGACACACCAGTGCCGCTGGACACAGGTCTCGCCGCTGACAGTCTCAGCACACACGAAGTGACCGGGACTGACACGCTCGAGAACCTACCGATCCCCTCCGAAATCCCCGGCATGAGGACCTTTTGAAGTCCCCGCCATCACCGACTGTCGCCCGGCAAAACCGGCCTCCAGTTCGTGCCAGTGTCCGACCTCTTCTTCCCCAAGCAGCCAGCAGAGGTAGACTTCGCGACCGTCCAGCAGGGAGTAGAAATCAATCAGGCCACGCGACGCATCCTTGACCTCAATCCCCAGTGCACCGAGTTCGCCAATGTAGCCCTGCAGGGTTTCCAGATCTTTTTCCAGGTCGGCTTCCGCCTCGTTCATCTCCTCGGCATAGAGGTCCTCGCCACCTCCCTTGCCCCGCTTCTGCCGACGAATCCGATCGAGCCGGTCCTTGCGCTCCTTCACCTCGGCGAACTTGGCCACCATGTCGGCTGCAATCGCTTTCACCAGCGGCAACGACCGGTTGGCCTGCTCCACGGTGTAGTAGCGGCGCTCGACTTTCTGATCTTTGGCCATGATTTCGTTCCTGGAACTCGTCGAAATTGGTGCGGGTTTGACGCGGGCTGAGGCTGGAAGTTCGCAATCGACTCCGCAGCCCAGAGATCACTCTCCAGCAGACACCACCTGGAACGGACTCGGTTCACCCTTGACCCAAACCGGTTGGTACAGCACCTTCGACTCGGAGACGGCCGTGGGATTGAGTGAAGTCTGTCCCCACGACACCTCCAGCGGCAGCTTGGCGTAGTCCACAATGCAGCCATCGCGGCTGTAACAGCTCAAGTCGAAATTCGACCCCATGAAAATGCAATCCACGGGACAGGGCTCCACACACAACGCACAAAACATGCACTTCGTGTAGTCAATGGTGAACCCATTGATCCGGAACCCCTTCCCCACAGGAGCCTTTTCTTTGTCGATGTAGATGCAATCGACAGGGCACGCCCCGGCACACTTGTCGCAACCGATGCAGGTCGTCAGGTCATAACGATGAAAGCCCCGATAACGGGCCTTCACCGGAACCGGGACCTCCGGGTACTCATAAATGTGCGTGAACGTCTTGCGCTGGTACGTCTTCAACATCGTCAACAATGTCACCCACATCCCCTGGATCAGGGTGCTGACTGCGACAAAGACGTTCCGGAACCACCTGAACATGGTTTCCTCAGTTGGGACAGATTTTCAGCGGGAAGCTTCGGGTCGATTATAGGAGGATAAGCGTGGGTCGCAAGAGTGACACCTCCCGGGGCAAGGGCGATTTCCCGGCGCTGGGAAGCGATCTGGCAACCTGTCTCCAGTCCGGTCTCCGCCGGCTCCTGACCACCTCGCCTGGTCCCATGACAAAAGCCCGCCACAGGTCCGACATCAGACCTGCAGCGGGCTTCGTTTTCCGACGCTCATCAGTCGCGATGAGCCAGGGTCACGACCCCGATCGAACCGCTAGACCACCCGGGTGGAACCGGGGACGGCGATCGCGTACCACCCCTCGGCATTGGGCATCGAGGGAGGATTCGACTGCCAGTCGTAGTTCTTGGGCTGCAGGCTCATCTCCGACGCGAGCGCATCCTTCCACTCCACCACCTTGCCCGAGTACGTCGCCATGCGTCCCAGGATTGATGTCATTGAGCTCAGGGCACCGTTCTCGGCCTCATTGATCGGCTTGCCCGCCCGAATGCTGGCAAACAGATCGTCGTGCTCCACCTGGTACGGATTCTTCGGCCGACTTCCCTTCTCGGGCTGGTACTTCCAGTCGGGCTGGCCGTTGACACGAATGATTCCCGCAGCAATGTCGGCCGAGCCCTTCGATCCCTGGGCATGCTCGGAAACACTGCTCCAGCAGCCTTCAATGTGACGGCACTGGCTGAACAGCCGGCTGCCATCGGCATACTCGAACTCCACGGCATGGTGGTCGTAGATCTCGCCGAACTTCTTGTCGGTGCGAACCTGTCGTCCCCCCATCCCCGCAGCCCGAACGGGATAGCCATTCTTCAGCCAGTTGCACACGTCCAGATTGTGGATGTGCTGCTCGCAGATGTGATCGCCGCACAGCCAGTTGAAGTAGTACCAGTTCCGCATCTGGTACTCCATTTCCGACATCCCGGGCTGCCGCTCGACAACCCAGACACCGCGATCGTTCCAGTACGCCCGCATGGTGTGAATGTCACCGATGGCACCATCCTGCAGACGCTTGATGGTCTGGATGTACGAGTCCTGATGGTGACGCTGCAAACCGACCCCGACCCCGAGGTTCTTCTTCCTGGCTTCCTCGGCAGCGGCCAGCACCTG
>DNUF01000243.1:0-4090 GCA_003508595.1 Planctomycetaceae bacterium | reverse complement strand
TGCTGAGGACGGAATCCGGGAGGAGTCGCGAGGATGACCAGATCCACCCCCGAATCAATCACTTTCTGGAACGCGTCAAATCCCACGAACTGCCGCTCGGCGGGGACGTCCACCAGGTCCTTCGCCCGGTCCCCCAGTTCCCCCTGGATGGCTCCCAGGCTGGACTTGATCCGGTCGGCGAAGGCATCTCCCATCGCGACCAGCTTCACCTTTCCCTTGGTGCTCAATGCCTGGGCGGCAGCCCCCGTTCCGCGTCCACCGCAGCCGATCAGTCCGACCCGGATCAGATCATCCCCACCCGCGTAGGCACCATGGACCGTCGCCACCTGGCCGACCAGGGCAGCCCCGACCGCCGCCAGGGTGGAATCTCGCAGAAAATCACGACGCGACGCCGAATCTTCGGCTGGCAAACGAGTCATCGAAGCAACCTCCGTAAATTCTGAAGCGGGAGAAACAAGAACGCCAGAACCACACATCACACAACGTCCAGCCGAAGTCGACCCAGGCCCGGTTGTCACCGGTCCGATCGGGCCAACGGCCACTCGCTATTTCTTTTCCGTCACAGACTTCTCGACCTTTGGAAACTTGATGTCTTCGCCCCCCAGGGGACGCACCACTCGGAATCCCACCCACCGTGCATCGGTGTGATACCAGCGGCTCTTGGGCAGTTGGGGATCCTGGACTTTCCACTCGGGTTTCGAGAAATCACGGGCCGAACTGCGCAGCATCTCGGCGGTCCCGTCCCAACCCCCTCCACGAACCACCTGCGGATACTCCTTGGTGGCCAGGAAAAAGGGTGTCGCTGCCGAATGCTTCGAGTAACCCTCTTCGTCGTACTGGTCGATACACCACTCGGCCACATTGCCGTGCATGTCGTACAGCCCCCACGGATTGGGCTTCTTCTTCCCCACCTTCTGGTACTTCTCGCAGTTGTCAATGAACCACGAATGCTCTTCCAGCCCCGCGGGATCGTCGCCAAACGAGTAGGCGGTGGTCGTCCCGGCACGGCATGCATACTCCCATTCGGCCTCGGTGGGCAATCGATAGTATCGCCCGGTCTTGGCGGTCAGCCATTCGCAATACACCCGGGCGGCCAGCCCCGTCATGCAGATCGCCGGAAAGCCATCGTGCCCCATCCGGAAAGTCATGTCGGTGTACGGCTTCGTGGGTCGAGTGACCGCATCCGACAGGCGGTCGCGCTCGGTCGCATCGATCTTCAATGTCTCACGCCGCTTGACATCGAGGCTGAAACTCCAGATGTCGTATTCATCCCAGGTCACTTCACACTTCCCCATCCAGAAGGGGGCAATCTTCATGGAGTGCTGCGGCCCTTCATCGGGGTTCCGTCCCGCCTCTGCGTCGGGACTTCCCATGACGAATTCGCCACCGGGGATCGGCACCATGTCAAAGGTGATCTCGGTTCCCGTGAGCTTCTCGGTGTAGGGCTTCATGTCAGCCGCGGTCTTGGCCGCAGCTTCGGGAATTTCAACGACCGGCGGGGCGGCCGGAACTTCCTGTGCCTCGACCGGAGCGAGCGTCGGACGCGACAAAATCCAGGCCAACCCCAGGACCACCAGGCTCGCAACCGCCGCTTGTCGAGCCACTCGAAACTCACTTAGACTCCACATGCCTTTGCCAGACCTCTCAACCGCCAAGCACCGTTGAAAATCGACCCGCACGGCTGTCGCGGGGCCGTCACCAGGAATTGCCCATGCCTCTGCATCTCTTGCCGCTCGCCCTGGCGACCGCTTTCGCAATCGCCCCGGACAGCCACGCCGACCTCGACAGGTTCGCGTTTTCAGAGATGCTGATGGGCATGCAATTCCGGGTGGTAGTATACGCACCGGATGAACAGTCCGCAAACCGCGCTGTCTCTGCCGCCTTCCGCCGCATCCTGCAACTCAACACGGTCTGCAGCGACTACGAAGCCGACAGCGAACTCAGTCGCCTCTGTGCCACAGCAGGCACTGGCCAGGCGGTGGCGCTGAGTGACGATCTGTTCAGAGTCCTCACAGCCAGCCAGGCGCTCGCCGAACGGACCGACGGTGCTTTCGATCCGACCGTGGGGCCGCTCACCCGACTCTGGCGCCGATCTCGCCGCAGTCGGCAACTTCCGGCACCCGAAGTGCTTGAGAAGGCCCGCCAGGCTGTTGGCTGGAAACACCTGGAGATCGATCCCCAGCGGAAAACCGCCGAGCTCAAACGGCCCGGAATGCAACTCGACCTGGGAGGAATTGCCGTTGGATTCGCCATCGACGAAGCCCTGAAGGTCCTGAAGGCCGAAGGGATCCAAAGCGCCCTGATCGATGGCAGCGGCGATATCGGTGTCAGCGACGCTCCTCCCGGCACAGCCGGCTGGAAGATTGGGGTCGCTCCGCTCGACGCCGACAAATCACCCAGCCGTTATCTGCTGCTGAAAAACAGGGCCGTGACCACCTCGGGTGACGCCTTCCAGTTTGTCGAAATTGACGGCGTGCGATACTCGCACATTGTCGACCCGAGGACCGGTCTCGGGCTGACCACTCACTCGAGTGTGACCCTCATTGCCCCGACCTGCATCGTTGCCGACAGCCATGCCACGGCAGTCTGCGTCCTGGGGCCTGACAGGGGGCTGGAATTCGTTGAGAAACAGACCCCGGGTGCGGAAGCACTCTTCGTCCTGGGGGCCAGGGATGGCCATCCGGAGCCGAGCATCCGGGAAACCGCTGGGTTTTCCCGGTTCCAGGCCCCGCCCGTTCCGTAATCCGCCCGCCGGCACGACAGCGATTTTTGCTCAACTACTCCGCTTCAACTGCGAGGCGAAAGCATCGGGCTGGTATTCCTCGGGATTGTGATTGATCAGTCGGCCCTCGCGAAACAGCAGGTAGATCGACTGCCCCTGGTTGTCGGGACCAAACTTGTAGACCTTGTCATCCACGCGATAGTCGGCCTGCTTGAGCCATTGGCTTTGTGTTTCCAATTCCGGAGTTTCGCCAATAATCCCGGCAACCTCGTGGACCCCCATTCCGGTCGTCACACAGTTCTGCAGCAGCCAGTAGAGATCGGATCGGTTGTGATGCTCGACATAGGCCGCCCGATGTCGGGACTGCTCCTCTTTCGAAACCACAGGGCGACCAGCCAACTGATCAATCAGGTGGGCCCCCCCACCGGCCAGCTCACACCCGCAGGGAAGCGACGACAGCCCCACGATGAGTGACATCGCCAACCGTCGTCTGAAACCCATCGCGACACGTCCTTGTGAGCCAATGTCCGTTCCGGGAAGCCAACTGCAACAGGTCTCGGCCGCACTCTTGGCGGCGCAGAGCCTGAAATCCCGGGCCCTGCCAACCCGGGCCTCCCAGAGCGGGGTTCTAACCTTCCCTCGCTGGAACGGTCAAGATCTTGTGGAAGTCCGTTCCCGCAACCTTTTTGGCGATGAGGGGCAATTCACTCCCCCGGGAACACTTCCTTCGGGAAACGGAGAGACCGGGTGGCGAGCGACTCCCGACTGGGAAACTCGACGAAATCCACTCCACCCAATCTCCGCCGGGTGACGTCACCGGGTGGATTTGCCAGCCGCCGGGTCAGACGAGAAGATCAACGGACCGCTGCAAGAGAGGCCCCCGCTGGCACGACACCGGTTCCTGTGTTGTCCGGAGCGGTCCCGCCCTGTTGTCCCCGAGAACCCTGGAGCATCCAGCATCATGTCCGTCGAGCGCCGCAACTTTCTCTCCCTGCTGACCATCGGACTGCCCGCCACTCTGGGGCTCTCCTCGGCCATGGCCCAGGATCAGGAACCCAAGGCCCCTCCTCAGAACTCGAGGGCCCCGGTTGGGAAAAAGGGAATCCCGCCACAGGAAGACCTCGATCGCTGGCTGACCGAAAAACTCGCGAATTGTGTCTTCTCGGGCAGCTACAGTGTGACCCAGGGAGCCGACGAAAAGTCGGCGGTCATGGAAAAATATGCGATTTCCCGGGTGACAAAGGTCAACGACACAAGCTGGCTGTTTGCCGCCAAATGGCAAATTCAGGGAAAGGAATTCCCCATTGCAATTCCGTTGACCATTTTGTGGGCGGGAAAGACTCCCGTGATCACCCTGGAAGAGGTGAC
>DNUF01000019.1:4682-4810 GCA_003508595.1 Planctomycetaceae bacterium | reverse complement strand
GACCCCTACCGGGGTCGGCTTGTTTCCACCGCCACGGCGTCCCCAGACGCCATCGCGGCCACCCGGACCTCCATGTCCGCCGTATCCGCCCGCTGGGGGTCCAACCACCACAAACCGCCCCCCCGGGC
>DNUF01000019.1:3911-4341 GCA_003508595.1 Planctomycetaceae bacterium | reverse complement strand
CCCCAAGAGGGGTGCGTGAACGCGTTGCTGGCGCGATCGACGCGGGTTGGGTTTGGCCGTCGCGACGCACTGGACCGACATGCTGTGCGAGAGCCCTGGCGTGACCACCGCACGGGGCCGCAGACCGCATGGGAAGACGGTGGAAACGCCGTACCTGCTGGTGTTTTGCAACGTAAATGGTCGCGTCAAATCCCGCGTATGGTTCCCAAATCGCGCGTTCACGCACCCCTTCAGGGTGCCGTTTGATGATGGGGGACAGGCACCGGGGGTGTCGCTTTGCTCGACCCCCGGCTAATTTCCGTGACCCCTACCGGGGTCGGCTTGTTTCCACCGCCACGGCGTCCCCAGACGCCATCGCGGCCACCCGGACCTCCATGTCCGCCATATCCGCCCGCTGGGGGTCCAGCCACCACAAACCGCCCCCCCGGGC
>DNUF01000019.1:0-3573 GCA_003508595.1 Planctomycetaceae bacterium | reverse complement strand
CCCCAAGAGGGGTGCGTGAACGCGGGATTTACTGAATCGATGCTGGCGGATGATCACCCATCACAGCCTGGATGCCGGCCATCAATGAGGGTTCCCCGACCGAGGCCAACCCTTGGGCATGGCGCTTTTCGGCGGGCGTCCCCGGTCGCAGACCGCAATGCAGCCTGTTGTGCTTGAGCACCACGCACGGGGCGGCCTCCCGTTCCGTGACGACCAGCAGGCAACGCCGGCCCCACACGAAATGGCTCTCCCGGTCCACATACTCGCGTTCCGGCTCCCGGTCCTGGGCCTGAATTTCCTTCTGCTGCCGACGAATCCCATCGAGCTTCGAGATCGCAAAGAGACGCACCGTTTGCAGCTTCATCCGCTGCGGGGCGGAAACGCTGACCCGGCCGACCGGCGGATGCACGTCAGATGGACGTTCTGGATGTCCTTGAACTCCACCTGCACCCGCGTGCCACCGAACGGTGTGGCGTGGGTTGGAGGGGCACGGGCCGCTGCCGCCGGATCGGCACGCCGAAATTGGGCAACCCTCGGCGGTGGGGCAAACCGGCATGAGAACTCGCATCCACGCAGCAAATCGCGCAGAATCATTGGAATCCTGCCAGCGGATGTTCGTTTGTCCCCAAGGTCCGCCACACCCATCGAGTCCAGAGCCCCAAGGAAAGCAGCGTGCCAAGAATCGAAGGAATTCGGATCCAGAATTTTCGGGCACTGCGCGATGTGACGCTTGGCCGGCTCGTAAATACCCAAACAGTGGAGCCACTGGCACCATTGACTGCGGTCATTGGACGCAACGGCGTTGGCAAGAGTTCGCTGTTTGACGCGTTCGGTTTTTTGGCCGACTGTCTGAAGGTGGGGGTCGAAGAGGCCTGTGACGCCCGGGGGCGAGGGGGCTTTGAGCGAATCCGCTCGAAGGGGCAGTCCGGGCCCTTGAGTTTTGAGGTTTACTATCGCCAGCAGCCCAACTCGCGCCCCATCACGTATGAACTTGCAATCGACCTGGATCATCACGGTCGGCCCTTGGTGCGGCGCGAGCGATTGAGGCAGCGGCGCCAAAACCAACGCCATGGACGCCCCTATTCGTTTCTGCTGCTCGAAGATGGGCAAGGTTGGGCCTGGAAGGGGGAAAGCGCCGGGTGGAAGACCGACACCGAAGATCAGTTTGACATTGGTCAAGTGACACGACAGCTCAAAAGCCGACGCAAATCGGAAGAGTCCCGAGAAACTGAAGAGATTCAACTCGAGGATCCGCGCCGGCTTGGCATCGCCACGTTGGGCGCCTTGAAGCAGCATCCGCGCATCTCGGCCTTTCGACGATTCATCGAGGGTTGGTATTTGAGCTACTTCACTCCGGATGCGGCTCGTGGATTGCCCCTGGCCGGACCGCAAAAACATCTCAATGTGCATGGGGACAATCTCGGCAATGTGGTCCAGTACATGGAGCGGGAACATCCCGGGGAGTTTCAACGGATTCTGAAAAAGATTTCCAACCGTATTCCGGGCATTCAGCAGATTGACACCGAGCGCACGAATGATGGCAGGTTGCTGTTGCGGTTCAATGATCGTGGCTTCGAGAGCCCCTTTTACGCACAGCAGATGTCCGACGGCACACTGAAGATGTTCGCTTATCTGTTGATGCTGGAGGACCCCACGCCCCCTTCCTTCCTCTGTATTGAAGAGCCTGAGAACGGGCTGTACCACAAGCTGCTGGAACAACTGGCCAGAGAGTTTCGGGAGCACACCGCAGGACCTCACGGGGGCTCGCAGGTGTTTGTGACCACCCACCAGCCCTATTTCGTCGACGCTCTGCTCCCCAACGAGGTCTGGATTCTGGAGAAGGGCCCGGATGGTTTCAGCCAGGTCCGCCGGGCCAGTGACGATCCGGTGGTCAGTGCCTTGGTCGACCAGGAATTGCCCCTGGGCAGTCTGTGGTACAGCGAGTATCTCGATCGGGACCGGGCCCATGCATCTTGAGGTTTTGGTGGAGGATGCATCCGGCGCAACCGCACTCGAGATCCTGTTGCCGCGCATCTTGGGATCTGACGGACCGCACACGTGGCAGGTCATCGCGTACAAAGGCATCGGTCGCCTGCCCCCGGGACTGCGCGCCAATTCGCATCCGTCCGCTCGGGCGCTTCTCAACCGACTGCCCAGCCTCTTGCAGGGTTACGGGAATGCGTTTGCAGGCCAGGCGGTGGCGCAGGCCGTTGTCGTGGTGTGCGATTTGGATCGGCGGTGCCTGAAGGAGTTTCGCAACGAGTTGAACGCGGTGCTCAGCCAATGCCGGCCGCAACCCACCACGGGGTTCTGCATCGCGGTGCAGGAACTGGAGAGTTGGTATCTGGGCGATCCGCAAGCCCTTCTCCAGGTGCGGCCCTCGAGAACCGTCAGGAAACTCAAACCGCTTCGAGATGAAACGGTCGACGGCAATTGGGAGCGACTGGCCGATATGATCCATCCCGGGGGAGCCGCCGCGCTCCGCAACGAGGGGGTCCATGCAATCGGCCGCCAGAAGCAGGTGTGGGCCGAGCAGTTGTGCCCGCTGCTCGACCTGGAACGCAATCGCTCGCCAAGTTTTCAGTACTTCCTCACGGTGCTCCGACGGCTCACGGCGGGCTAATTCCGGTTCCCCCTCCCCACCCCTTACCTCCCGCCCAACACGCAGCTAGACTACCCATGTTCAACCCCTCCCCTGGGAACATGGTGCATGGCCAATACGAATTCGGAAGTCGAGCGGCGGTTGTGGGCTTCGGCCGATGAGCTGCGGGCGAACAGCAAGCTCAAGTCGTCGGAGTATTCGGTCCCGGTGCTGGGGCTGATCTTTCTGCGCTATGCCGACCATCGCTTCACCCAGGCCGAACGGCAACTGGCCGGGAAGGGGAGCGCCCGGCGGGGGATCGGCAAGGAGGATTATCAGGCCCGGGGGGTCATGTTCCTCCCGCCGCAATCCCGGTTCTCGCACCTGCTGGCCCTGCCCGAATCCGAGAACATCGGCAAGGCGATCAACGACGCCATGAAGGGTGTCGAGGCCGAGAACGAGGAACTCAAGGGGGTGCTCCCCAAGAGCTACAGCAAGATCGAGAACTCGACCCTGGTCGCGCTGCTGAAGAACTTCGCGGCGATCCCGGTCGATGCCGAGGGGGACGCCTTCGGCAAGATCTACGAATACTTCCTGGGGAACTTCGCCCGGGCCGAGGGGCAGAAGGGGGGCGAGTTCTTCACGCCGACCGCGCTGGTCAAGCTGATCGTCGAGATCATCGAGCCGTACCACGGGCGGATCTTCGACCCGGCGTGCGGTTCCGGCGGCATGTTCGTGCAGTCGGCCGACTTCGTGAAAGCCCACCAGAAAAACCCGAGTGCCGAGATCACCGTCTACGGGCAGGAACGGGTCGACGAAACCCGCCAGCTCTGCCTGATGAACCTGGCGGTGCATGGCCTGTCGGGCGACATCCGGCAGGGGAACACCTACTACGAAGACCTGCACGAATCGGTCGGCAAGTTCGACTTCGTGATGGCCAATCCCCCGTTCAACGTCGACAAGGTCGACAAAGAGAAGCTCAAGGACGATCC
>DNUF01000018.1:7453-10761 GCA_003508595.1 Planctomycetaceae bacterium | reverse complement strand
ACGATCCCAGCGCGACGTTCCCAATGGCCTGTCGCGCCGCCGAACAGTGCGGCCTCGAGGGTCTGCTCTCCACACTCTGCTATCCCCTCTCTCGCCCCCGGGCGTCATGGCGTTCGCTTTCGAAAAGCTCCTCGTCTATCAGAAGTCGGTCGATTTTGCCGACGACATCTGTGCTCGCACCGAGCAATTCCCACGGGGCTATGGCTTTCTCGTTGACCAGTTGAACCGCGCTTCCGTTTCGATCGCCGCCAACATTGCAGAGGGCAATGGCCGTTTTACGAAACCCGACCGCAAGCACTTTTTCGGCATCGCCCGAGGCTCTGTCCAGGAATGCGTCCCCTTGCTGGAACTGGCACTGAGACGAAAGTTGCTCGACGCCACCGCGCATGGACAACTCAAGGCGCGACTCGAAGAAATCGCCCGGATGCTGTCAGGTCTGATCGATCGGGGCTAGTGCCAGTGCCAGTGAGGAGAGGGTAGAAAGGAGAGAGGAGAACAGGCTTTGCGTCGCTCCCCTCTCCTCGGTCTACTCTCCACTTTCTCCTCTCTCTCACCTATGACGTCGGGATGTGTTGCGCTTGCCAGTTGGATCGGTGCTCGGGGAAACTGCGAACGGGAAACGGAAACAGGCTCTTGTTTGTTGGGACTCAAACGGAATGACAGTGAATCCATATTTGAGCTACGCCACCGAAGCGTAAAGCCGCTCTGCCAGTCCGAACACTCGCACCATGGCGGCCGTCTTTTGTTGCCACTGAGAGCGTGGAATTGTGTGACGGCTTGTGAGGGATTCTTCGAACGCGTCGAAGTTCCGCTGAGCCGTCTCGTTTGAAGGGTCCAATTGAGTTGCTGTTTCAAACGAAACCCGAACAAGATGGGTTGGAAACCCGAGTTCGGCCTGCGAGATCGCCTGCCATTCTTGGAGTTGACTCATGGTTCTGTTAGAAGCTTGTCTTTTCAGGCCGTTCTCGCACATCATTTGGCATTCCTCAAAACGTCCGGAGGTCAGATAGTGGTGCGCCAGGAAAAGGTAGGGCCAGACCGCCGGGGATCCCAGTCGCACTGCTTTTTCCAAATCGGAGATGGCTTGTGGACTTTCGCCGTATTGCTGAATTCCGCGAGCCACGAGCAGCCCTTCGTGATCCGGCATAAGCCGGAGACCACGTGTATAGGTCTGGATTGCAGCCTGACTATTTCCCAGTGACTGGTTGCAGAAGCCGATGAGGCCAACCGTCATCGCGTAAGCCGACAAGCGACTCGAAAGGCTGACGTCGGCCTCAAGCCTGGCCAGATTCCTCTCCAGTACCGGAATCAACTCGCGGTCCATTCGACCGCTCATGGCATCAGCAGTGGATCTGGCCTCCTGAAATCGGATGTCTGCCGCCCGGGCCACCACGACGGGTGCATGTTTCTCTGGATCGGCCAAGACCTCCGCGGCCAGCAAGATGGCCGCCTTCGGATCAGACTTGGACAGGGAATGGAAGTAGATCGCCTTGAAGTTCGCATTCGTCGGTTGAGATTCCGAGGCGTGCTTGTAGAACTCGGTCGCAACGTCGGAGCTTCCGGCCTCCAGCCAAATGGACCCTCGGAGGTAACTCACAATGGCAGGTGAGAGACACTCTTGACAGCCTCGCAAGAGAGTCAGTGCGCGATCCCACTCGTGATTCTGACGTGCCTCGTAGAAGTCGTTGAGTTGCTGCTGTGCCTCGTAGGTCAACTCCTTGGGGGTATGCGTCAAGGTGGGCATGCCGATCGAATACAAGTCTTCGGAAAGCCAACGAGCACGTTCTTTCTCCTGATTGCTCAAGGCCTTCAGTCGCAAGTCCAGAGCATCACGAACATCCTCTGCGTCAGCGGATTCCTCCTTCCCTGCTTCGATCAATTTGTGGAGCGCAATCAGTCCCCTCGCGACCCGCCGAAAGCTCTCACTCTCGAAAGAAGGAAATGCGGCCGTAATCATGTTTCGTCAATCCGCCAAGAGGCTCGAGTGCTTGCCAAGTCCGCCTGGTAATCGACCAAAGGGACGACTTCGACGGGTGCGAGCACGCCATGAACAACCGGAAATGGTCCCTTGTCTGGAATCAACTCCAATCCCATTGCGACCGCACCCCGCTGGAAGGGCCCGGTTCCGAGGGAATAGCAGGCTGTTTTGTTCGATCCTGCCGCACCGGGGACCAGTGGCCTGAGCCGTCTTGGGATTCGGTGGAAATCAAGATCTCGCCACCCGGGAGCCACGGACATGCCGCTCTGATTCAGTACCACATGAATTTAGGGTCGACGGTTATGTCGATCCCCGCGCGGGCACCCAGTTCGGACGAACTGTTTGTGCCCACCACGGGAAGGTTGTCGTTCGGGTCTGATTTCATCGCCCGATACACTTTCGGCGGCGGAGGAGTTGGGCCCGAGGTCATCGGCTGGGGTGGTTCAGACTGGCTCATCACGAGATTTTATCATCTGGAAACGAGCGGTGTCACCAGGTTTGGATTCCATTGGACAGAACTTGACTTGCTTGAACGGCTTCGAATGCCAATGGCACTGGTGGTGAGCGCTGCGTCTCGCTGAACTTCGCTCGCACCCACAGTCCCTTGGGTTCACAAGTTGGCATCCCTGGACAGGATCGAACCCCAATCCCCACTGTGCTTGCAGTCCAACGATCAATTTGAGAATCGCGGATCGCGATTCGAGATGCGACGGTCGTAGGGTGAGCGGTGAACCGAGTGACCTTCGCCCCCCTTCCGTCGTCTCCTCTCGAGTTTGGACTCTCTCAACCGGCGGAATCGGCTCGAAATGCCAGATGGATTGGCACGTCTTCCTTCTTCACTCCGCTCGATTCCCTGAGGGGCCGGTCGGCTCCCGGAGTCAACCGCATGCACATCGCCTCCTCCGGCGCGCACCTTCAGCGATCTCTTCCCCCAACCGCATCCACCAAAACCCACTCAGGCCGCCGTTGCAACCTCATGCTCGGCTTCCACCTCGTGAGCGATCCGGAGCAACCGGCGGTATTCCTCAAGTTGGGTGTTCAGTTCGTCGGCCGGAGGCGGTCCCGCCTCGACCAGGGCCCGCCGGAAGTGTGCCAACACCCCCTCTTCCGAGCCCAGTTCGGCCTCCATGTTCAGCAGCAGGTGGCATGTCGCGAGATTTGGTTTTATAAAGCGGAAGCCCTCCAGGTCGAACTGTTTCAGCCGAGCTTCCCCCCGGGCGACCCGGGCCCGCAGTGATTCCAGCATCTGGGCGGGGGTGAGGGAGCGACGGGGGGCCGGAGTGGGGGCAGCGGGATTGACCGGGGCGGGATTGACCGACGAGGGATTGAC
>DNUF01000018.1:6826-7171 GCA_003508595.1 Planctomycetaceae bacterium | reverse complement strand
GCGGTCGAGGGGAGGGGCGGGGTCGGTGCCGTCGTTTCGCTTGGAGGTGCGACGGGGGTGATCGTGATCGGCTCTGGTGCCAACGGCGACCGCTTCTTCCGCCCCTTGGGAATCGGGGGGCCGATGACGGCGGGGCGGTCGGGTTCCGGGATCGCCTGGCGTTTGCGGATGTCGTCCCAGGAACCGATCACCTTCCGCATCCCGTATTCGCTCTCGGGGCTGGCTTCGAATTCGAAGCCGAAGTTGTAGGCGATCGATGCCTCCATCAGTTTGGAGCCGGTGATTCCCTCTTTGCGGGCCCAGAACTGCAGGGTTCCAAAGTCGGCCAGCCCGCCGAACATCTGC
>DNUF01000018.1:6258-6612 GCA_003508595.1 Planctomycetaceae bacterium | reverse complement strand
CCCGCCGAACATCTGCAGATACAGCGAGATGAACGTGCGGGCGTGGAACAGCAGGCGGTCTTTGGCGTCGAGCTTGCCGAGCCGAAATTCCTGACCGTCCCCCGGTTCCCACCACATGGGTTCCCCCTCGGGCTGCCACAACCGCCAGGGCTCCCTCCCCGAATCGCCAAAGCCGTGGTTCAGCTTGAGGCACTCCAGCACGCGGTCGCCATGCTCCGGATCCTCAGGCGGAGCGACCCGCCAGACGCTGCGGGCGACGGTGGTGAGAGAGGCACTTTTGAAATACTGCTTGAGGCCGGTCCCGTTGCGGAACGCATCGGGGCGCTGGGTCAGCACGAAGGTCACATCGGTCTG
>DNUF01000018.1:3437-5981 GCA_003508595.1 Planctomycetaceae bacterium | reverse complement strand
TTGAGCTGGTCGATCACCACCAGCCGAATGCTGGGACGCCGTTGCAGGAATTGGCAAAGTTTCTTGAGGATTTCCTGGGTGTGCAGGCGGACCCGGAACTCGGGGAGTTCGCCCGCGGCCAGTCCCGGCGCGGGCAACGGTCCCTCGGGGAACTCGCTGTGGCTTTGGCCCCAGTCGAGCAGTTGGGTCGTCGCCTGCAGCACGCGTTCGGGATCGCCGCCGTTGAGGGCGACCTGGTCGAGCACGTTGTGTTGGAAGTCATCGACGCAGTTGAAGACCAAGACATCCGAGGGGGGCAGAGCCTGCGAGGGATCCTCGGTTCCCGGAAACGCCCGACCCGAGGTGACCCGGGCGATCCAGTCGGTCAGCACGCGAGTCTTCCCGGACCCTTCTTCGCCAACCACCACGACCATGTCGCCGACGCGGATCCTGTCGCGCCAGACCCAGCCCTCGTTGGGCTTGGGCCGGCGTTGGCCGGGAGTGGTATCCGCCAGCGGTTCTCGCCCGGGTATCACCCGGCGGGTGGGGGGCGCTGAACTCGGCAGGGAGGCTTTGGCGTCGGGATGAACCGGCGTCGTGTCGTCCGAAAGCGCCGTTCGGGCACCACCGTCCCGCGCCTGGACTTCGCCTGCCGCAGCGACGTCCTCGCAGTCAGCGTCTGTCCAGGAGTTGTCGTGATCTGACTCGCGGGGATCGAGGTCGTTGTCAGGACTCCGTGGAGCCGATCCCGGCGGGTCGAGCAGAGCCGTTCCCGTCGAAAAACCGTTATTCTGGGGCTGTGCCCCCGCTTTTGCCCTGGCCTGCTTTCGCAGCCAGCGAGTCTGTCGGGACATGGTGTGCTTCCGTGTGGATGTGGCAATGTGAACACGTCATAAAATAACAGTAGACATGTCATGTGCAAGACGGAAATTCAAAAAAATGTTCAGGTGATGTGTGGTTCGATCGGTGGCCGGGATGGAAATTGTTTTGCGATGGGGCGTTGTGGCGAGAAGAGAGTGTGGAATCCGGTTTTGCAATTTGCTTCTCGATTGCGTCCCCGTCCCCAGGCAGGGACTCGTTGGAGCCCGCGCGAGACCTCCACCTGAAAATGCCCTGAAGGGGCTCAAGAAATGAGCCGGGCGGCGAGCGAAGCGAACACCCCCGATGCCTGTCCCTCATGATCGACCAGCACCCCGAGAGGGGTGCGTGAACGCGTTGCCGATGGACGTGACGTTGGCCTGAGCGGCCTGGGGGTTCGCATTTTAGGGCAGGATGGGGATGTGGCATTCACCGTGAGCGCGACAGCTCTCCCCGCAGTTCGCGAATACATTGCCAAGCAGGAACGCCATCACCGCCAATTGAGCTTTCGGGAGGAATTGATCAACCTCGTCCAGCGCGCCGGTATCCCCTTTGATGAACGTGATCTCGATGGAATCGAAGATTTGTGGGAATTGCATGATCCCCGCCGGAACCTGGCTGTGATGGGTCATCATCAGCCCCCATCGATTCGAGAAATCACGCGTTCACGCACCCCTCTCGGGGTGCACCGGTTGGTTGGGGGCGGGTACCGGGGGTGTTCGCTTCGCTCGACCCCCGGCTAATTTCTTCAGCCCCTTCAGGGCACTTTCAGATCCAGGATTGTTCCGTCAGGGCACGCTCGGAACTCGGTTGATTCGACGCCTCAGCACGATTTGGGCCATCGATTGTTTGGGTCCCCCGAAATTGGTCCAGTGAACAGATTCCTCCGGGGGTTCCAGACAATGGTGGTGCCATCTTTTGCCGGGTGGGCCCGTCAGAATCGCAGCCAGGTATTTAGTGAGTATGCCTTATGGCTGGTTGGATGACACGGTGCCGGCCGCCGCGACCGGGTCTCGACAAGGGATGGCCCCGCTCGGGCGGCTGATTTCTTTGACCCTTGGGGCCGGCTGTTGGTGGATGTGGTGCGTGGCCCGGGGTGATGGTTTGGCGGGGATGGTTTGTCGGGGATGGGTACGCCCAACCGGCGGACACAGAGATCCGGGTTGCCGCGATGTCGTCTTCTGACGACTTGGTGGGGTTCAACAGGCCGACCCCGGTAGGGGTCACAGAAATTAGCCGGGGGTCGAGCGAAGCGAACACCCCCGGTGACTGTCCCCCATGATCGACCGGCACCCCGAGAGGGGTGCGTGAACGCGTTGCCGATGGACGTGACTCGGGCCTGAGCGGCCTGGCGGTTCGCATTTCATGGCAGGATGGGTATGCGGCATTCACCGTGAGCGCGACGCTGTTCGCCGCAGTTCGCGAAGACATCGCCAAGCAGGAACACAATCACCGCCAATTGAGCTTTCGGGAGGAATTGATCAACCTCGTCCAGCGCGCCGGTGTTCCTTTTGATGAACGTGATCTCGATGGAATCGAAGATTTGTCGGAATTGCATGATCCCCGCCGGAACCGGGCTGTGATGGGTGATCATCAGCCCCCATCGATTCGAGAAATCACGCGTTCACGCACCACTCTCGGGGTGCACCGGTCGGTTGGGGGCGGGTACCGGGGGTGTTCGCTTCGCTCGACCCCCGGCTAATTTCT
>DNUF01000018.1:2562-3151 GCA_003508595.1 Planctomycetaceae bacterium | reverse complement strand
GTTGATTCGACGCCTCAGCACGGACTTGGCCGTGACAAAACCGGGCGGACAAACCGGTTCTCGAACCTCGGCACCCGGGTGCGATCCGGAAATCGACCACGCAAATGAGTTGGCCCAACTTTCTCAATTGAGCTCATCGCCCAAGGGAGTTTCTCGCTACCAGGGCCTGGTCCCCCTATTCTCGGCCATGTTTAAGCCACTGGCTCACGGCCCCCTTGGTCACACCGAGTGCCATGACGATCTCTCACCGCTTCTAGCCATATTGCTTCCACGACAGGCTCTTCGGCGACGAACCTTACGACAATCCTTGGCTGGCTTGGTGAACATAATGCGGCTCTGTTATCACGAGACCGCCAGCTTTACCAGAAAACACGCATTTCACTAACCTCAGTGAGAGACATTCGGTCTGCCCTCAAACAAGGCACATTGAGACAGAGGCAAAAATGGGAGATTCGTTTTACGCCTGTTTGGCCGTCGTGGTGACTCTCGTGCTGCTCTGGCTGATCGTTCGCCTTCTGGATCTGTCGATCCGCGGTGTCTGGGCCATTCTTCGCCGTCTGTTCCGAGTTTTGTGGTTGATTCTCCGTGT
>DNUF01000018.1:0-2338 GCA_003508595.1 Planctomycetaceae bacterium | reverse complement strand
GAATTCGAGTGGTGTTGGCTCTGCTTCGAACCTTTCGGGGAAAGAATTCTGCTTCAACACGAGTTTCTCATGCCCGCCCGCTTTCTGCGAAAGCCGGAATGCAATCACCGGTTGCAATTGGATTTCACTGGCCGTCAACTGGACGTTTCGATTTCGAGGTTGTTGGCGAGTCCTTCCACCAGGAGGCGATTTACAGTCAGTTCCAAATCCAGAATGAGATCGAAGACGGTGGAAAGCTGTTGGCGTTTCTCGTTCCCGAGTCGGACAATCCCCATGATGACATGGCAATTGCCGTGCTCATCAATGACGAACCGGTCGGTCACATGAGCCGTGACGATGCACGAAGTTTTCGAAGACGCCTGGCATTGAAAGGTCTTGCAGGGGCCGTTACCAGTTGCGACGTCTTGATCGTTGGACCAAACAGACACTCTCGATCGGTACTGGCCGGGGGAGATCAATTCTACAGCGTTTGGCTTGATCTGCAGCGATTTCGAAGTCGTCCTGCGTAATTATAGCGACTCTCAACTGATGGTTCTCTGCACGCATTCGAAATCAAATTCGTTTGGATGAGACGTCGCTGTGCTGCCGTTGGTGCCAGGTGATCGTTCCTCTGCAAGCCTGTTCGCAGGTTGTCGCTTGCTGGAAATGATCGGCCAAAACAGCCCCGTGCGGGCAAATGGGTGACGTGCCGAGGGGGCGGGTGACTCTCTCCGGACCTGCGTCCTTGGGTGTCCCGGGGATGGCGACTTGCGGAATCGGAAGTCCGCAGCGGGGATTGCGATGTGGTGGGGGTGTTGCGCTCGACGGGGCTCAGAAGTGGGTGCCGACGAGGTTCCAGTAGAGCATGTATGGTACGAACAGGATCAGCACCAGCAGATCGAGCGAGACTCGGAGGGCTGGCCGGGCGGTGGTATCCATGTTGCGGGGAGTCCGCAGATGCTGGATCAGCAGACCTGCCGTGGCCAGTGTCGAGATGCTCCCCAGCAGGGGGACGAACTGCAGCACGGACGGACAACGCGGGTGGAGTTGGTCCACCGCCAGCACGGCTGTGATGGAAAACGTGACCAGAATCAGCCAGTCGAGCCCGCAGATCGCCTTGGTGAGGCTCTGGAACCGGCGGGTTGCCGGCACGCCCCCTGGGTGGGAACGGCGGAGACGTGCAATCACGAGTGATGCAAGACTCGCGATGCTGCGACGGCTGAAATGGACGAAGAAGAGAATCCAGAGGCTGGCCTGAACGGGTCCGTTGCCGTACCAGCGCAGACGCTCGTAGCCTTGCAGTCGGGGGAGGACCCCCGCGGCTCGCGGGGTCCCCTCCTGTCGGCCGGTTTCGAGTTCTGTCGGGCGATCCATCACGGTCCGGGCCCAGTCGGCCATCATGTCCAGGGCTCCCGGAGGGTAGCCCTGGGACTGGCTCTGCAGTTCTCCGGTGGCGGAGATTTTCAAATCGTGGTTGGTTCCGGGCTGGATGATGATGGTCCAGCGCCGATTCTGCGCCTGGGCGAGGGAGTTCTTCAGCCCCGCCACGCTTTCGGCGACCGGGATGTTCTGGTCGAGCTCGCCCCACATGGCGAGGACGGGTGTGGTCACCCGGCTCCAGGCAGGATGCACATAGTGTTCGGCGGACGGATACGTTCGGGAAGTCAGTAACGACAGGCGAAATCCCTCCCGGAAGGTGTTCTGCAGATCCTGGTCGACGAGATGCAGTTTTTCGGCGATGTCGCGCAGACGGCTCGACAGGCCATACTTCCGGAAGAGGTTGTCGCGGTAGTGGAAGAGTGAACCATCGGCGACGTCCGCCCCGACGACAATCAGAAAGCGAAGGTCGTCCGAGCGGGATGCCGCTGTGGCGCTGATGGTCGCTCCCTGACTGAGTCCCCAGAGACCGATTTGTGACGCGTCGATCTCCGGGCGGTGCTTCAGGAAGTCGACAGCCCCCAAGAGGTCGTTGACCAGGTTTGTATACGGCTCTCGACTTTCGTAGGCACCACCGGACTCCCCCGTGCCTCGCTTGTCGTAGATCAACGCCGCGATGCCACGACTCGCCCAAAACACAGCGACTTCGCGGTACGCCTTCCGGGTTGCCCGCCCGGCACCATGGACCAACACGACTGCCGGAACAGACGCTTCGCTCGTGGGCAAGAGCAGAGTTCCGGCGAGCGTGACGTCGTCGTTCTGGAACTCGACGCGTTGTTCGTCGAACAGAGAAACGCTGGCGGCTTCTTCCGCACAGGCCGAGGAGAGGGCGATGCTCAGAACGAGTGCGGCCACACGTCCCAGCCCCCACGGGAGAGCCGGGAGACGCCGCCCGACCAGCGAAACTCTCCACAACACACAA
>DNUF01000021.1:2423-4932 GCA_003508595.1 Planctomycetaceae bacterium | reverse complement strand
GGGCCGGCAACCGGTGGCCAACCGGGCCGACTACCCGATGTGGGAGAACCCCCGGGGGTTCGAAAACGACGTCTTCACCTTTGCCCGCATCCAGTACGAATCGTCGGGGGGCCGGCGCGGTGGGGGGGGCTCGTGGAGCAATGACTTTCCCGACGCCGACTGGAACTTCTCGTATCGCCTGCAGCAGTTGACCTCGCTGTCTTCCGATCCGATGGGGAAGCTGTTGCGGCTGACCGATCCCGAGTTGTTCGAGTTCCCGTTCATCTACATGACGAACGTGCAGGACATGGTCCTCGACACGCAGGAGGCGGCCAACCTGCGGAAGTACCTGCTCAATGGCGGGTTCCTCATGGCGGACGATTTCTGGACCCCCGCCGCCTGGCGCCACGTCCAGCGGGTGATGCAGCAGGTCTTCCCCGACCGCACCCCGCGCGAACTCCCCCTCGAGCACGAGATCTTTCACATCGTCTACGACCTCAAGGCACTGCCGCAGGTCCCCAGCATTCTTGCCTGGCAGCGCGGCGACCGGTTCGAGTACTGGCACGGTGATCCCGAGGGGGATGAAGGCCCCCATTTCCATGGCTATTTCGACGATGCCGGCCGGTTGGTCGCCCTGTTCTGCCAGAACAACGACATCGGCGATGGCTGGGAACGGGAAGGGGAAAGCAAAGAGTACTTCCAGGAGTTTTCCGAGAAGTGGTCCTATCCCTTCGGCATCAATGTCATCACCTACGCGATGACCCATTGAGTCGCGACCGCGTGAAGTCGTGATGGCGTGGCCCAAGTCGCGCGACATCCGAGCCTGCGCTCAAAAAGGATGGCCCCTTTTGGTGTCGCCCGCCCGGAGTTGGCCTGCCGACGCGACGGGGCGTGGGCCGGTTGTGCTCAGCGCAGAAACCGGCCGCCGTTGATGTCGAGCAGGGCGCCGTTGACGAAGCCCGAGTCGGGGGATGCCAGGAAGGCAATCGCCTGGGCGACTTCGTCGGCATTCCCGTTCCGCCCCAGCGGGGTCTGCTGGCGGTATTCGGCCATGCGCTCGGGGGTGGTGAACCGCTCGTGGTGCGGGGTCTCGATTACGCCGGGCATGACGGCATTCACCCGCACATCGGGGGCCAGTTCGCGGGCCAGCGTGCGGGTCATCACCTGCAGCGCTCCCTTGGCGGCGGCATAGGGTCCCGCTCCTCCCGCTCCCCCGGTCTGCACCGAGAGGGAGAGGTTGTTGATGATCCGTCCCCGGGCCGCCCGCAACGCGGGAATCGCCGCCCGGGTCACCAGGAAGGCACTCGTGACATTCACGTCGAACGCCCGTCGCCAGAGATCGAGCGGGCAGTGTTCGAGGGAACTGCGTTCGAGGGGGGAACCGGCATTGTTGACCAGGATGTCGAGCCGGTCGAAGTGGGCCACCACGCGATGCACGAGGTTGGTCGCCTGGGATTCGTCTGTGAGGTCGGCGGCGACCGCGAGCGCCCGGCCTCCCTGCTGCTCGATCTGCCGGACGACCCCCTGGGCCCCGGCCGCACTCTGGTGATAGTGCACTGCGACCCGGGCTCCCCGCTGCGCCAGCGCCAAAGCGGTCGCGGCCCCGATTCCGGTCCCCGACCCCGTCACCAGTGCCACCTGTCCCGACAGCGATCCCGCGTCCATGCCCCACCCGTCACTCACAAGAGAACGCCGTGCATCCCAACCCCGGCCAGGCGGCTCACAACACGAGCCCGGGCAACGCCCCCGACCTGCGCCCGGGGAGGATCAGGGAAATGCCCCCTGCATTTGCCGCAGGATTTCCGATTCCAGCAATTCATCCCGCCCCAGCAGGATCCACCCCTGCGGGGCCGACTGTTCGACGACGAGGTCGAGATCCCGGCGGAGAGGGTTGGTCTGCTGGAAGGTCGCGGCCGACGCGGTGTTGCCCGTGGCCGACGGGACGTCTTCCAGTTCCTTCACCACTTCCACGCCAATGAGGTAGCCCCCTTCGGCGGGGGTGACATTCACGATCGCCCGCCGGCGGATCGATTGCAGCGTACTTTCGGTGCGGGCTTCGAGCCCCTGCGAGTCATGGTGCCACGGTTCCAGCACGCTCGAACCGACCTTGTAGCGGGTTTCGATCACCCCCGGCTGGCTGCCGACCGACCGGTTTTCGCGGGCGATGTCGAAGTAGTCGTGCACCACATCGACCGTCCGGTCCCAGACAAAGTCGGAATTGTTCGCCCGCACGAAGATCGGGTTGGAACTTGTGGGAGGACGGCTGGAGGCACATCCCGCGCCCCCGGCACACCAGGCCAAGACCAGCACCAGCGGCAGTAATTTGAAGCCTGGCATGAGCAGGTGGCAGAGAGGGAAGGAAGAAACAGTGGCGGGAGACACGACACAACGCGCAGGAGGGGGGCACAGAGTCCCCCCGCGGAGGGGTCGGGAGTGTGCCACAACCCGCCCGTCCCGGCAAGCTCAATTCCCCCACTGTCAGTCCCCCACCACGAAAAAACCGTTCGGGTCGCCTGGACCGGTGGGTCTG
>DNUF01000021.1:731-2006 GCA_003508595.1 Planctomycetaceae bacterium | reverse complement strand
TGCCCCAACTTGGCTAACATGTCGAGTCAGGCCCTCTGCAAACCAAAGGTCGAACACTCCTGGAACATGCCATGAATTGGTTTGTTTATCATGTCGTCAGTGGGCAGGCGTTTTTCACCGGCGTCATTCTGCTGATCATTGCCGCGCTGGCTGCAGGGGATTCGCGAGCCGTCTTCAAACGCATGCAGTTTCTTGCTGTCTTCGTGGGGATCGTCGCGATTGTGGTCTCCTCGACACCCCTTTCCTATCCAGTCGGCATTGCTGCAACAGCGGTGACTCTCGCCTGGATCCTGTTGCGAAACCGAATGCCCTGGCGCAACTGGGTGCAACCTGCGTTTGTGGCTGTGTGGGTTCTGGCCGGTCTTGCAGAAGTTCCGTACCACATCATGCCGTCGGTGAATTCCGCTGTTGGCCGCAGTCTTGGAATCATCGGTGATTCCGTGACCGCTGGAATCGGCGAAGATGAAACCGCAGAAACATGGCCGACTCTCCTGGCTCGCGAGCACAACCTGGAAATTCAAGATATTTCCCATGTCGGTGAGACGGCTGCTTCCGCCCTCAAGCGGGCCATGTCACAATCCCTGGATGCCTCGGTTGTGATGATTGAAATTGGTGGCAATGACATTCTGGGTACAACAACGTCGACCCAGTTTGAACGAGATCTTGACGCCCTGCTGACGTTTCTGACTTCAGCGGATCGTCAAATCGTCATGTTCGAATTGCCCCTTCCGCCATTCTTCCATGAGTATGGACGTGCGCAGCGTGCGATGGCAGCGAAACACCACGTCGTCCTGATTCCCAAGCGTGTCTTTCTCTCCGTGATCTCCGAACGGCAGGCAACACTGGATACCATTCATCTTTCCCAGTCAGGCCATCAACGTATGGCCGACTGTGTCTGGAGTGTTGTCCGTTCCGCGTTTGACGCCAAAACTCCCCAATAACACAACGATGTACGATCTCACAAAACGATGTACTGTCTTTGCGGCCGCCGGATTCTCTGAGGCGTGAGACGGGCCAGTCATTATTGTGTTGGAGAACGAAGATCGGATTGGAACTTTCGGGGGTACGGGGGTGGCACATCCCTCGCCACCGGCACACCGCCCGCGATCGTACAGGCACCCCGAAAGCGGGTGCGTGAACGCGTCGACAATTGCAGATCGCGCTGGCGGTGGATCAGCCCCGTGGACAACGACCGTGGAACGTCGTGCGCTGCCCGTTGGGACGGTCATTCGCCGATCGACACGCAGCGGTGCGGACACAGAGGTCCGCGCTCCC
>DNUF01000021.1:0-499 GCA_003508595.1 Planctomycetaceae bacterium | reverse complement strand
CCGCGCATGGTTCGAAGTCGAGTGTGGTAGCGACACGGGGTGAAATGCACCGCGCGGGTGGCCCTGTCTGGTGACACCAAGTCCAATGGAGTTGTCGATTCCGCCGCTGGGGGTGGCCAAACCTGTAAAGTTTTGCCCGAGAGCCGTGTTTCCCGTTCATGCCCCTCAACGTGACCAGCATGCCACGTCCATCTTCCGAGTGGTTGCGAAATCCAGCCCGTTGTAGACAACTCCTTCAGAGTTGGGCCGAATTCAGGGGCAGTTACCTGGGGTAGCTGGCGCTGCGCTTCAGCAACCCCAGGCTATGATAGAGTTCCCCTTCAGGGAACGAGCCGCGTGGAGAGTTTCGGGCGGCCCAGCGGGACGGTGGGTTTGGATGTATACGCAGCGGGTTGGACACGGAGGTTCGCGCTTCCGTGATGCGTTTCCCGGACCCCTTCGGAGGTTGCAACACGTCGACCCCGGTAGGGGTCACAGAAATAAGCCGGGGGTCGAGCGA
>DNUF01000036.1:19602-20384 GCA_003508595.1 Planctomycetaceae bacterium | reverse complement strand
ACACCAACCAGCTTCTGGTCAAGCCCATTGAAGAGGTAGCTGAGGCCGTTGGGATCGAGCCCCATCTGGGTCAGGATCGTGGCGTGCAGGTTCTTGACGTGGAAGCGATTTTCGACCGCATTGCTTCCCAGTTCGTCAGTCGCTCCGACGCTGACGCCCCCCTTGATGCCCCCTCCGGAGGCCCACATCGTGAAGCCATACGAGTTGTGGTCGCGCCCCGTCCCCTGGGCATATTCGGCGGTGGGCTGACGGCCGAATTCCCCCCCCCAGACCACAATCGTCGAGTCGAGCAGTCCCCGCTCCTTCAGGTCCTGCAGCAGGCCAGCGATCGGCTTGTCGGTATTCCCGGCATGCTTGGTGTGGTTCGAGACCATGTCACTGTGGGCGTCCCAATTGTCGTCGTTGTGGGCCCCACCCGAGTAGATCTGAATGAAACGCACGCCCCGTTCCACCAACCGGCGTGCCAGCAGGCACTTGCGGCCAAAGTCCTCGGTACGGGAACCGTCGATTCCGTACAGGTTGAGGGTGGCCTGGGTTTCCTGCGAGAAATCCACAGCCTCCGGGGCGTGCTGCTGCATGTTGAACGCCAACTCATAACTGGCGATGCGGGCGGCCAACTCGCTGTTGTCACGCCGGGCGGCGAGATGCTCTTCGTTCTTGTGCCGCAACTGGTCCAGCAACACCCGCTGCATTTCGCGCGATGTGCCTTCGGGCCGGGCCAGGTTGTGGATCGGCACACCACTGGCACGGATCACGGAACCCTGGTACGCCGCGGGCATGTA
>DNUF01000036.1:17889-19325 GCA_003508595.1 Planctomycetaceae bacterium | reverse complement strand
TAGCCCGGGAGATCCTGGTTTTCACTTCCCAGTCCATAGGTAATCCACGACCCGAGGCTGGGGTGCCCCGACAGGATCCGGCCGGAATTCATCATCAGCATGGCCGAGCCATGAATCGGGCTCTCGGCATACATCGAATGAATGAATGCCATGTCATCCACGCGGGTGGCCAGGTGGGGAAAGAGGTCCGAGACCCACTTGCCACACTGGCCGTACTGCTGGAATTTCCACTTGGGGCCGACCGCCCGTCCCTGGTTGCGGTGACCACCGCGGCCAAACGTCTTGACGGGAATGGTTTGCCCGTCGAGTTCGTACATCTTCGGCTTGTAGTCGAAGGTCTCAATATGGCTGGGACCGCCATACATGAACAGGAAGATCACCGCCTTCGCGGGGGCGTCAAAGTGGGGCTTCTTCGGAGCCATCGGGCTGCGAAAGGCGGGCGCGGTTGTCTCGGCAGCGTGAAGCGTCGGCCAGCCGTCGCGGGAGAGGAGCCCGGTGAGGGCGACCGACCCGAAGCCGGCACCGGCCTCCCAGACAAATTCCCGGCGGGTCCGACGGCAGAACTGGCGTGATGACGACATGGCAGACACCTTGGTCGAAACGGATTCGGCTCTGTCACAGCCGGGAATCCTGGAAAACATGGCCCCAACAGGCCACGGAATGGTCGGAATGAAACTTCAGTCGAGGTAGATGAACTCGTTGCAGCCGAGAAGCACGAGGCAGTAGGCCTGCAGGGCCGCAGCGGGGGATTGCTGCTGCTCGCTCACCAGTCGTTCCACGAACCTGCGATCGTGTTCGATCTCGGACGTGTCGGGATTGCGTCCCGAGACCAGACGGATCGCCCGCGCGATCTGGGTTGGCAGGTCATCCGGGTGCTCGGCCTGCAGCCGCCTCGCAAATCGTTCCGCCTGCAGGTTGGTGAATTCGCCATTGAGCATTCCCAGGGCCTGGGTGGGGACCGTGGTTGTGTATCGCACCGGGCAGCTGGAATCGGTGTCGGCGAGGTCGTACTGGGAGAGAATCGGGACAATCAGCGAGCGCTTGAGGTGCACATAGACACTGCGGCGGTTGGCCTCTTCCGGAGGCGACTTGCCCCAGCCCGAGCCGGGCACCGACTGCCCGGCGAGCACTTCGGGGGGAATGAGGGGATAAACCCCCGGACCTCCCGCCTTCAGTTGCAGATCGCCCGCAACGGCCAGAATCGAATCCCGCACTTCCTCGGCCGAAAGGCGCCGCATGTTGAATCGCCAGAACAGGTTGTTGGCGGCATCCTGTGCGAGACCCGCCTCCGAGCCGTGCGACGAGAGTCGATAGGTATTTGACGAGCAGATCAGCCGGTGCATTTCCTTGATTTTCCAACCCTCCTCGACAAATCGCCGGGCGAGCCAGTCGAGCAACTCGGGGTGCGTGGGAGGTTCTCCCAGCCGGCCAAAGTC
>DNUF01000036.1:0-17599 GCA_003508595.1 Planctomycetaceae bacterium | reverse complement strand
GTGAGCGGGTTTTCGGGATGCGTGATCCAGCGGGCCAGGGCCAGACGCTTTCCCGAACTGTTGCGCTGGGGAAGTTCTTCAAACGGAACCGCCGCCGGACCACAGGCGACCGCCGGGGGATGTGGCTCCACGCGATCTCCCTGCGCCTGGGGATTTCCCCGCAGCAGGATGTGTGTCGGCTCGCGCCCCCGTTCTTCCACGCACATCACCTCGATCCCGGGCTCGGGCAGTTTCTGCTCGCGCAGTGCGGCCAACTCCTGGGACAGACGCGTCAGTTCCTGGGCGTGGTCTCCCAGCAGTTCTGTGCCGTGCTGGGCGAACAGGCTGTCGAGCACCGCCTCGGCAGGGGCCTCAACAAGCCCCACATCGATGTATTGACCACCACTCGTCTGGTGACAGTGAACCGCAAGAACGTTGTCTTTCTCCTTGAGCAGCGCGACGACTTCGACGGGCAAAACCACCTGCTGGTAGGCCGTGACGAAACCGGGTGCCCGGTGGATCAATTCTCCGTTGAGGTAGACCTCCGCCTCCTCGTCGTGGTGCAGGTTGAGGGCGAGTCGAGGGGGACGGGTGGCGGCATCAAAACTCCTGCGGAGCCAGAGATCGGCAGACTTCCACTCGGTCCGAACCACGGCACCGGGTGTCCCGTTTTGTCCGAAACCTCCCGCCCCCTTCTTCCAGGCCGAATCGTCAAAACCGGGCTTGTGCCAATCGGCCGCCGGTTCGGCAGTGGTATACCGCCACTCCTGGGGGGTGTTTCGGGAATCGGCGAGGAGGATCCCGGTACCGGCCTCTGTGAGACTGCGTTCTGCCAACCCTGGACCGGACCACGAGATCTGCAGCACCGGTTGAGCCACGGTGTTGAAATATTCGATGCGGAAGGGCAACCGACCCGACGCGAGGCGGACCTTCGCTTCGACCTTGTGCTTCCCCCTGCCCCGACGTTCGAGAACCGACTTGCCATCGATCAACAGCCGGACTCCCTCGGTCGCCTGGACGCGGAACCGGTATTCTCCCTCCTGTGGGACAATGAGCTGACCGTCATAGACAATGCCGATGGCCTCCGCGCGCGAGGCGACCGCGAGGGTGACATATCCCGCGGGAAGGGTTCCTTCTTCCTCAAACTTGAGGGGGTCGAAGTCGGGTAGGCGATCCCAGGTGTCGCGGTAGAAGCGGTATCGCAGATCGGCAAGATCGGCCCCCGCCGGCTGCACTTCGATTCCCCTCTTTGCACGCAGCACCTGCGCAAATTCTCCACGCAGTCCCTGCAGGCGGCGATAGACTTCGTGTTCCCGTCGGCGATGAGCGGCCTGGGCTTCGGCCTGCTCTTTCTGATCGACGTCGTACGCGACCCGCCGGAGGTTGCCGACGTTCATGTCACTCACGTCACGGAAGTAGGCGAGCAGGCTGTAATAGTCCCGGGCCGGGAGTGGATCCTTCTTGTGATCGTGGCAGCGGGCACAGCCGATCGACATGCCGAGCATCACCTGCCCGGTGGTCGAGACAATTCCATCGAGGATATCGTACTTCGCGAGGGGACGGTCGGCTGGTTCGTCGTCCCAGATCCCCAGGCGATAGTAACCCGTGGCAATCATCGACTCGGTGGAGACATCGTCGAGTTCGTCTCCCGCCAGTTGTTCCGTCAGGAACCGATCGTAGGGCTTGTTGGCATTGAACGACTTGATCACGTAGTCGCGGTAGCGCCAGGCAAAGGGCTTTGCCGAGTCTCGTTCGTAACCGTGTGTCTCGGCAAACCGCACGAGATCCAACCAGTGTCGTCCCCAACGCTCTCCATAGTGGGGCGAATTGAGAAGTCGCGTGAGCAGTGCCTGGTAGGCCTCTTCTGGCTGAGGACCGGCGTATTCCCGCACAAACTGGTCGATCTCGGCCGGGGTGGGGGGCAAACCGGTCAGATCGTAGGTGAGTCGCCGGATGAGAGCGGTGGCGTCGGCTGGAGGATTCTGCGGCAGCCCGGCTTTCTCGAGGCGCGAAAGAACAAAGGCGTCGATCGGATTCCGAACCCACGCGGAATCTTTCACAGCCGGGGGTTCCGGATTCGCGACCGGGCGATAGGCCCAGTAACTGCGCTGCTCCTCAAGACTGACGTCCGGTTTGTGTTCGGTCGCGGCGGCGGGATCGCCGAGATGTTCCGAAGAGACGGGCAAACCTTCCCGCACCCACTGGGTCAAGGTCTCAATTTCACCGGCGGGAAGTTTCCCGCTGGGGGGCATCTGCGGACCTTCGTAGTTGATCGCCTTGAGAAGCAGGCTCTCGGCGGGCTTTTCCAGCGAGACAACCGGGCCCTGGTCGCCCCCGGCCAGCACTCCCGACCGGGTGGTGAGTCGCAATCCACCGCGGAGGCGTTCTTCGCCACCGTGGCACTTGAAGCAACGATTCTTGAGCAGGGGGAGAACCTGCTTTTCGAAGAACTCCACCTGCTCTTCCGAGAACTGCTGCTTGTCCCGCTCAGGTTCGGCCAGTGCGACACTGGCCGAGCAGGCCAGCACCCAGCAAAGGACCGAGACTGCGTGACCCGACCGGAAACGATTGCGAACAGGCATCCTGGTGGAGATCTGACGGAAGACCGATGTCATGGCTGTGCCGGGCAGGTGGAGGCGACGTGAACAGTTCCCTCAGTCTACCCTGTGAATCGGGAATGGTCATCTTGAGGCAGCCCCACCACACGTGTCCACGCGTGCACACACCCGATCGGATGACGACGGCGATTCGACAGTTTGCCCCGGTGCCGGAGGCCGGAGGCAAACTGCGGTTTTTGACCCGACGACGGCGGGGGCACGGTCACTGCGTCTTCGGCCGATGCCCCAACTGCGGAACAGGTGCTGGGATGGAAAGGACCAACCCGAAGGGAACCACAGTCTCGGACGGTGCTCGAAATCTCCCGCTCCGGACAGCACGACTTGCCCCCTGCGACGCCCCCCCTTACAGAAATTCGTGACACCCCACCTTTTTCCGGATTTCGAGACTCTCAGGGAAGCCGCCGCGGTGCTTCAGGCCGATGGCAGAGACTTTCTGCGGAATTGGCGGAATTCCTGAGACGCAGCGCGCGCTGAAACCCGTCCCCGAAGCAGGAACTCCCCTCTGGGGATGGGACTGCTAATGGAAAGAATCCTCCCTGAAAGACGACACAGGACCAGTTGCTGCCTGTCCCTCATGTGACCCTCTGCGGGCCCATTCCGCAGGCCTTTTGTTGTAAAATCAACTGCAACACCATGTGCTGTGACTGGACGCCCTCCAACATGCTGCGTACCATGATCACTGCCAGTTGCTGTTCTTTTCTCGCGAGGATTGGAACGGCATGACAATTCCCCGGATTGGACTCCACCCGCGGCTGGAGTCAAGCGGGTGACGTCCTGGCACTTTCGCAGTGCACTTGCCTCAGACCGCCAAACGGACCGCACCTGCGAGAGTTCTCTTCCGAACGTTTGGCATGTCTCAGTCTGGACGAACGAATCCTCCAATGGCGATTTCCCCCCCCCCTTCCATCCTCCCCAGCCCCTCTTCGGCCCGGGAGATTCAGCGGCGTTCGAATGGTATCGCTTCCCGGGAGCAGATCCTTGACGCGACCTCTCAACTGGCTGGAGAACTTGGTTACGACGGGACCAGCATTTCGCTGGTCAGCGAGCGGTCGGGCCTGCCTGCCAGCTCAATCTACTGGCACTTCAAGAGCAAGGACCTGCTGATCGCGGCTGTCATCGAGCGCAGCTTCATCCGGTTCCGCGAGAAGTTGCTCCCCCTGCCGAAGCCCACCGGCAATGCCCTGAACGACCTGCAGAAGTCGTTCGCCAAGATCACCGAGGCGTGGTCGTCGGATGCCGACTTCCTGAGGTTGGGAACGATGCTGGTTCTCGATCGTCGGCCTGAGGAATTGACCGCCCGGGCGGGGTACGTCGCCATCCGCAAGCATACCCATGAGATTTTCTGCCAGCTGTGGAAGTCGGTCATGCCGAGCCTGACCCCAGCCTCGGTCAAGAAGATGGCCACCCTGACCATGTCGACCTGTGATGGACTGTTTGTCGCACAGGAAGTCGAAGGGGGCGATCTGGCCAAGCTGATGGACACCGCCCTGGTCGGCCTGCTGGCGTCGGCCAAAGCTCTTCAGGCGGGCAAAGACGCCCCTGTGAAGAAAAAGAAGTAATCTGCCTGGAAACTGCGGGTGAGATGGGGGTTCGGGGGTCCCCCCATCGCTTAGCCGCGGCAGACAGCGAGTGAATTCGCCGGCCCGGGGCCGCAAATTCTCAACACGCACTGGTGAACCAGTGCGTGTTTTTTTTCACCTCTTCAGAGAGGCGGTTTCTGTTCCGGGGACGCGGTGGTCAGGAGCGACACAGCCGCCTCGGCTGCGAGACTGCAGCGCGACAGGCTCAACCGGCCTGTTTTGACCGGTTCGCAAGTCCCGCCCCCGCCGATCACACCCCGACTTCGACCGGGTCGGCCGGACGGCTCCTGCAGCCAATTCTACCGCAGCGTCTCCAGCACACGCATGGTCATCGCCCGGAGGGCTGGAAGCAGCCCGCCAATCAGGCCCATCAGCAGGGAGAGCAGCAATCCGGTGGCCAGCACTTCCTGTGAGACCACGAACTGCAGCACCACGGTCTTGGCGGCTCCCTGGCCACCGACGGTGCTTTTGGCCGTCAGTCCATCCAGGAACATTCCCAGAGCGCAGCCCAGCAGCCCCCCCACAAGAGAGAGCACGAGCGACTCCAGCAGGAAAGACATCAGCACATGGCCGCTGGAATATCCCAGCATCCGCAGCACGCCGATGTCCTTGATCCGCTGGCTGATCGCGGCGAACATCGTGTTCATCACGCCGAAGACCCCGCCCAACGCGACGAACACCACAACAACCCAGACGGCATACAACAGGACGCGGCTGGTTTCCGAGAGCGACTGGAAATAATCCTGCTCGGTCATGGCATTGAGAGCGACCTCTTTCGAGTCCTTCAGCGTCTTGGCGAGTTCAGCAGCCTTGTTGACGTCGGCCGCCCGGATGACGAACGACGAATAGCTCGATTCCTTGCCAAACCCTTCGCCGACAATCTGCCGCTTGGCCCAGACCTCCGAGTCAAACGTGGAGCCGGTGGAATCGAGAATCCCGACCACCTTCCACACGCGATCGGCCATGTCAAACTGGTCCCCCACGGCCAGGGGCTGACCACCGGGGCGATCTTTTCCCAGTTCGCCGGCAATCCCATTCCCCAGCACACACTGCCGGAGAACTTGAGACTGGCCAGCGGGGCCGTCCGTCGCTTCCTCCACTCCCGCCTCCGAGAACCACTGCCCCCCCTGCTTGAGCTTCAATCCATGGACGAAGGCGGCAATTTGCGGATCTTCGATGCCCCGCAACTGGACGAACTGGCGGCGTGGGGGAGCGCCCGGGGGTGTGGGAATCTCCCGGTTGACGATGACGAAGACCTCCTTGCTGACAATCCGCTGCCCTTTTTCGTCGACCGCGATTCCCTCCATCCGTTCGACGTTTGAGACCTCGTTCAGGGCGAGATTGCTGAACCCCTCATCGTTGGCACCACTCGAGAAGACCACCACATTACCGGGCTGGCCGCTGTTGTTGGTGAGCGCATCGAGGCCATTGACGAAGGCCAGCATGCCAATCAGCAGCAGCACGACCAGGAAAAACGCCACCAGCATGAGCAGCGTGGTGGTCCAACGGACCATCAGGTTGCGGAGGTTGTAGGCCAGGGGGACTTTGCCGACGAGCGCCAGCACAAGCATCAGCAGTGCCATCGCCACCAGGCTGCCAAACAGCACGGGATGTTGCGAAACGCGTCCCAGGTCAAACCGGCTGACCGCTGCCAGCACCGGACTCACGCGGGTCGACAGGAGAAGAGGCATGATCGGCATGGCTCAGGCGACCTTCGAGAAGACGTCGGCCACACGGACCGAGCGGGCGGACCAGGCGGGAACGATGCTGCCCAGAAAGGCAGTCAGGGCACCGATGCCGATTCCCCACAGGATCGCCGTCTGTGGAATGAAGAACCGCTGGAACCAGGCAATCGGCAGGGCGATCCCCCCCAGCAACTTGTTGAACAACAGGTACGACCCCGCCGCACTGAGCAGACCGGCCAGCACGCCGATCAGCAACGCCTCCCCCAGGACCAGGAACATCACATGGCCCGGGCGAAAGCCCAGCACCTTGAGAACGGCGATTTCCTGACGGCGTTCCCGCACCCCAATGCTGATCGCCACGGCAATCACCAGGGCCAGGGTGAACAGGATGGCGGGCACCAGGATCCACCGCATTCCCCAGAAGATGTCCTTCCAACCCTCGAGGAACGTCGACACGGCCGAACTCGCCGACTCGCACCGAACCGCGGGAGAGGTGTACAGCGGAGAATTCGCAATCTGGGCCGACAGTCGTTCGTAGTCGGCCTTGTTCTTCACCTTGAGCATGACGAAGGCGATGGGGTCGTCGGCATTGGCGATTTTCTTCTTGTTTTTCGCCTCGTATTCATCGATGCCCTGCAGCAGGTAGTCGAGGTTCATCAGCGAGGTCTGCCCATACCGCTGGGCCGACTCGGGAAATGTGTCGACGATTTCGAACTCGAGGTTGAGATCCTTGAAGATCAACCCATTGAGGGTGAACCGCTCCCCCACCTTTTTGTTCATGGTCTTGAGCTGTTCGGGCCCGATGATGACGGCGTTGGCCTGGCGCTTCATCTTGGCAACCCCCTCCTGCAGGCGGGCGGTGTCGGCGGGGCCCAGCTGGTCAAGGTCATCGAGCATCGTGGGGGCCTTTTCGGGCTCACACGCGATGAGGAACAGGAAGTTTTCACGGGACATCTTGGAGGGATCGAGAGTCCCCCCATAAAACGCCCAGGTCATGTAATCGACCGGCCTCACATCGTCGGGGCCGCGGGCAGCCCCTTCCCGCAGGGACGAGCGGTACGACCGGGGCAATCGGCTGGGGGCCTTGTTTTTCTCGGTCACCAGGACCTTGAAGTCATTCGATTTTTCGGCAGTCTGCTTGTCAATGAAGTCGAGGACAGACCAGACCAGGGTCACGACGAACACCAGCGCCATGGTGCCCAGCCCGGTGAGGATCGTCCGCAGCAGGTTGCGCCGCAGGTTTTTGAAGATCAGGTTGATGTAGCGGAACATGGGGCTTCCCTTCGGGGGAACTCAGCGGAAATCGATGCCATCACGGGTCGAGCCAACGCCTGCCGATCAAGCAGTGTGCGCCTGCCGTTTCTCTTCCATCACCAGGCGCCCCTTTTCGAGGTGCAGGGTGCGACCGGCGCGCTCGGCCGCCTTGGGATCGTGCGTGACCATGATGATGGTCTTCTCAAGCTCTTTCTGGAGCACACCCAGAAGGTTCAGGATTTCATCGGCCGACTTCGAATCAAGATCCCCCGTCGGTTCGTCGGCGACGATCAGGGTCGGATCGGTGGCAATCGCCCGGGCGATACCGACACGCTGCTGCTGTCCCCCCGAGAGTTGGCCGGGACGATGGGTAAGCCGTTGCGACAGTCCCACCAGTTCCAGGGCCGTCAGCACCTGGTCCTTTCTCTGTGCCGCCGTCATGGGCAGCAAGAGCAGCGGCAATTCGACATTCTCGTAGGCGGTCAACACGGGCAGCAGGTGGTAGAACTGGAAGATGAATCCCACATTGCGGGTTCGCCAGGTGGCCAACTGCGCCTCGCTCATGGAGGAGATGAGCTGATCCGCCACCCGGACCTCTCCTTCGCTGGGTGTGTCCAACCCGGCAATGAGATTCAGCAGGGTGGTCTTGCCCGATCCTGAAGGCCCCATCAGGGCCAGGAATTCTCCCTGGGGCACATCCAGGTTGAGATCCTGCAACACGTCGACCCGTTCCGAGCCCCGGGAAAAATACTTGTGGACTCCCCGGACCTGAACAATCACATCGCGGTCACTCATGGTTCAACAGCGTTTCAAGAGAGTTGGGAGGGGAGAAAGGCCGAGTCGGGTGCGATCCTTCAGGATCAGGTTTCCACGCGGGAAGCCTCGAGGGCATTTGCTTCGATTTCGAGACGGGACGAATCGAGGTTCTCGAGGATCTGGTCACTGATCCGTTTCAGTGTTGCCAGATCTTCATCCGACAACCCCTGGCGAGCCCGCGATCGCACCCGGTGTGCACAGGCGACCATACGATTCCAGACGGCGTGGGCCTGGCGGGTCGGAGCGATCCGCTTCTTGCGCCGATCTTCGGGGCAAGAGGTCCGTTCCAGCCAGCCATCCCGTTCCATCCGTTCGAGCACCCCAACCAGCGTGGGGGCCTCAATGCCGAGGCGATTGGCAATTTCCGTCTGGGTGGTATCACCGAAGGCCAGGCAGACCAGAACCTCCCACTGCCGGTAGGTGATCCCTTCGCGGGCGAGTTCAAGATTCATCTCCCGCCGCAGCGCATGGGCCATGCCACACACCCAGAAACCCAAGCTTTGCTCGAAGTCGTAGTGCAGCACGACGGGACCGACCCCAATGAGAACGGTTCTTCAAATGGTTTGCAGGCTAACGATCATAGCCTTTGGACCGCCTGGAACAAGTGTTGATCATTGATTCCGTTCAGGTTCGGGAGTTTCGATTTCGAACCATGTCCCTTCCGGACGAAGCCGTGCCGCCGGACAACATCCAGCCCTTCGCTGGCTGTTGTCTGATGTGGCTGGATTCCCGAGCACCGTTGCCGGGAGGGCCCACTTCCGGGTCCGGGGTGTGGAAGCTCACAGACGATCCCTCCATCCGCCGGCCCCCCCTACAGGCTGTTCAATCGACACACCCGTTTTCTGGCTCTTGGGGATCGCAGCCCCCTCGCGTGAGGTGCCCCCGGAAAACCGATATGATGCTCGGACTGCTCTTCTGGGCCATTTCGTACCCAGGGAGCCCACTCCTTTGGTCTGATTGACGCGGTCTCCATGTCTGTCCCTGCTGTGGCTCCGGTTGTAACTCCATTCCACTCGCAGTTGTCTCGCCGGATCATGATCCTGGACGGGGCGATGGGAACCATGATCCAGCGATACAAGCTGGGGGACACGGACTATCGCGGATCCCGGTTCGCCTCCCACTCCACCGATCTCAAGGGGCTGGGCGACCTGCTGTGCCTGACCCAACCGAAGATCATCGAAGAGATCCACGGCCAGTATTTCGCGGCCGGGGCCGACATCGTGGAGACGAACACCTTCAATGCGCAGGCGATTTCGCTCGAGCGGTATGACCTGCAACCCCTGGCGTTTGAACTGAATGAAGCGGCTGCCCGGATCGCCCGACGCGCCGCAGAACGGTATTCGAATGAGACGCCCGACCGCCCCCGGTTTGTCGCCGGCAGCATTGGCCCGACCGACAAGACGACCTCGTTTTTGACCGATGCCAGCAATCCCGATGCCAAGCGCACGACCTTCGACGAACTGGTCGAAGCCTATGCCGAGCAGGTCCGCGGGCTGCTCGCCGGTGGCGTTGACCTGCTGCTGGTGGAGACGATTTTCGATCCCCTGAATTCCAAGGCGGCGTTCTTCGCCATCCAGAAGCTGTTTGACGAGGAAGGGGCCCGGCGGGTCCCCATCATGGCCTCAGTCACCTTCATCCAGGAGAAGGGAAACCGGGGCTTCACAGGTCAGACTGTGGAAGCGTTCTGGAACTCGATTTCGCACGTTCCCCTGGTGAGTGTGGGGATGAACTGCGCCCTCGGCCCCAAGGAAATGCGGCCGTTGCTCGAGGAGCTCTCGCGGATCGCCCCGATCCCGGTTTCGGCCCATCCGAATGCGGGACTTCCCAACCCCCTGCTTCCGACCGGATTCCCCGAAACGCCTGACAGCCTCGCGCCACAACTGCGTGACTGGGCCGAGCAGGGGTTCCTGAACATCGTCGGCGGGTGCTGTGGGACCACGCCCGATCACATCCGCGAGATCGCCCGGGCCGTCGAGGGAGTCGCCCCCCGGGCCATTCCCCAGGTCGAACCCTACACCCGCCTCAGCGGGCTGGACGCCTTCACGATTCGACCCGAGACGAACTTCGTGATGATTGGCGAACGCACGAACGTCACCGGCTCCAAAAAGTTTGCCCGCCTGGTGCTGTCGGGAGACTATGAAGCGGCCGTGGCCGTCGCCCGCGAGCAGGTGACCAGCGGCGCCAACATCCTCGACATCAACATGGACGAGGCGCTGCTCGATGGCGAGCAGGCGATGACCCGTTTCGTGCAGATGCTGGGGGGTGAGGCTGAGGTCGCCTCCATCCCCTTCATGATCGACAGCTCGAAGTGGACAGTCATCGAGGCGGGGCTGAAATGCCTCCAGGGCAAGGGGGTGGTCAACTCGATCAGCCTGAAGGAGGGGGAGGAGAAGTTCCTCGAACAGGCCCGCCTGATCCGACGGTACGGGGCCGCCGTGGTGGTGATGGCCTTCGACGAGGTGGGACAGGCGACCTCGGTCGAGGGACGGGTCCAGATTGCCGAACGGGCCTACCGGCTGCTGACGCAGCAGGTCGGCTTCCCGCCGGAAGACATCTTCTTCGACCCCAACATTCTCACCATCGCCACAGGGATCGAAGAACACAATCCGTATGCGGTGAACTTCTTTGACGCGACCCGGGAGATCAAGCAGCGCTGCCCACGGATGAAAATCTCCGGCGGTGTGAGCAATGTGTCATTTTCGCTGCGTGGCAACGACGTGGTACGGGAGGCGATCAACTCGGTCTTCCTGTATCACGCGATCAAGTCGGGCCTCGACATGGGAATTGTCAATCCCGGTCAGCTCGCCGTCTACGAAGAGATCGACCCCGAACTGCTGCAGCACGTCGAGGATGTGGTTCTCAACCGCCGCCCCGACGCCACCGAGCGGCTGGTGGACTTCTCTGCCCGGGTGAAGAAAAAAGACCGTGGTCCCCAGCAGGAGGAGGCCTGGCGACAAGGCTCGGTCGAGGAGCGGCTGGCCCACGCCCTGATGAAGGGGGTCACCGATTTCATTGACGTCGACACCGAGGAGGCCCGCCTGAAATACGGGAAACCCCTCGCCGTGATCCAGGGCCCGCTGATGGATGGCATGAACATCGTCGGCGACCTGTTCGGGGCCGGCAAGATGTTCCTCCCCCAGGTCGTCAAGAGTGCCCGGGTCATGAAAAAAGCGGTCGCCTGGCTGCTCCCCTTCATGGAGGCCGAGAAGGCCCTGTCGGGTGAAGCCCAGGGGGCCCGCGCCAAGGTCCTGCTGGCCACGGTGAAGGGAGATGTGCATGACATCGGCAAGAACATCGTCGGCGTCGTGCTCGCCTGCAACAACTATGAGGTGATCGACCTCGGCGTGATGATTCCCTGCGAGCGGATCCTCCAGGCCGCCCGTGATCACCAGGTGGACCTGGTCGGGCTGAGTGGGTTGATCACCCCCTCGCTCGACGAAATGGTGCACGTGGCCCGCGAAATGCAACGGGAGGGGTTTTCCATCCCCCTGCTCATCGGTGGCGCCACGACGAGCGCCAAGCACACCGCCGTCCGGATCGCCCCGGCCTACGGGCAGCCTGTGGTGCACGTTCCGGACGCATCGCAGTCGGTCACTGTTGTCGGCAGCCTGACCGACAAGCACCAGAAGCCCGCCTACGTCGCACAACTCCTCACCCACCAGGAGCGGGACCGCAAGTCCTTTGCCGAGCGACAGCAGAAATCGCTGCTCTCCTATGCCGAAGCGGCACGCCGTCGTTTCGACGGCGACTGGAAAACGGTCGACATTGCCGTCCCCCAGTTTGTCGGTCGCCGCGTCATCGGGAACCTGCCCCTCTCGGAACTGGTCCCCTACATCGACTGGTCGCCATTCTTCCAGGCGTGGGAGCTGCGTGGTTCCTATCCCCGGATTCTCGATGATGAGGTGGTGGGAACGGAGGCACGACGGCTCCACCAGGACGCCCTCCGGTTGCTGGACGAGATCGTGACCCAGGGGCAACTGACCGCCCGGGGAGTCTACGGATTCTGGCCTGCCAACTCGGTGGGCGACGACGTGATTGTCTACAGCGATGCGTCGCGCTCGTCCGAAGTGTGCCGGTTCCACATGCTGCGGCAGCAGTGGGAACGCAAGGGAATTCCGGTGCAACTCTCGCTGGCCGACTTTATCGCCCCCCTCGATTCGGGCCGGCTCGATTACCTGGGGGCCTTCGCCGTCACGACCGGAATCGGCATTGAGCCGCTGGTCCAGAAATTCGAAGCCGACCATGACGACTACCATTCGATCATGACCAAGGCCCTGGCCGACCGGCTGGCGGAAGCCTTCGCCGAGTACCTGCATGCCCAGGCCCGACGGGACTGGGGCTACGGCCAGACGGAGGGTTTGTCGAACGAGGAATTGATCGACGAAAAGTATCGCGGAATCCGCCCGGCACCGGGCTACCCCGCCTGCCCGGATCACACCGAGAAGAGGACCCTGTTCGACCTGCTGCAGGCGGAGCAGACCACGGGAATTCACCTGACCGAATCGTTTGCGATGCATCCGGCCGCTTCGGTTTCGGGCTGGTACTTTGCCCATCCGCAAAGCCGGTACTTCGCAGTCGATCGCCTGACGCGTGATCAGGTCGAGGCGTATGCCGGACGCAAGGGAATGACCGTGCGTGAGACCGAGAAATGGCTGGCCCCCAACCTCGGTTACGACCCGTAGGCCCGCTCAGACGCCGATCAACGGTGCGGTGCCGCCGACTGCGACCTCGATCTGGTCAACCTTCCTGTTGAGCAAGGCGCCGGTTCCCCATCTCGCGGACCCGGGAATCGTCCCAGATCTCGAGGGGCGAGTAACTCGGGTGCCGCGAGACCTGGTACGGGTCATTGGAACGGGCATTGTAACAGCAGATAAACGCCCAGCGCGGGTCGGCACTGCGGTTCTGATCGGACCGATGAATGAGGTTGCTGTGAAAAAAGATGGCCGAGCCCGGTTCGAGATCGCAATAGACCAGTTCCTGCCGGGCGAGGATGGCCTGCAGCCGGTCGGTGTCAAAAATCCCGGTCTGCTCCCCCACCTTGCCGTGCTCGAGTCGTCCCAGGTGATGTGACCCGCGGATGACCTGCAGGCAGCCGTTCTCGCGGGTGGCCCGATCGACGGCGATCAGGCAACTGGCCATCTGAGGGGCGAGGCAGCCGTTGTAGTACCAGTACCCATAATCCTGGTGCCAGGCCCAGGCCCCGCCAATCCGGGGTTCCTTGAGAATCAGCTTGTGATGCCAGTGGTAGACTTCGTCGCCGAGCAGTTGCTGCATGGTCCCGACGATCCGACGACTGCGGACAATTGCCGCGTAGATGTCATCGTGCAGTTCGTTTTCGACATGCAGCCGGATGGCCCCCCCCTCCCCGTCGGCCCGACTGGCGGCTGTCGATGCGTGGTGGTCGGCACGAGCGATCTGGCTGAGCAGCCGCACTTCCTCGGGATCCAGCAGTCCCGGAACGATCAAAAACCCGTCCTGGTGGAACGCCGATCTCTGAGCCTCACTCGGTTGAAAGACAGGCATCGCAGACACTCCGGGAGTTCGAGGAAGGCACGGCACGACAGGGCACGGCGGGGGCCGGGCACCATGCGGTTCTCAAAGCTCTAGAAAATGAGAGACCAGGAAGACAATTCCGAGGCAGGCCATGAGCACGTTGAGCACCAGGGCGGGGGAGATGACCGGAGCATGGTCGTAGACCCCGAGTCGGCGCATCGCCTGTCGATGTTGCCAGGTGGCCGCCAGGAGAGTGACGACACCGAGCACCACCATCAACAACCCGATCGCATTCGGACCGAAGATGCGCAGCGGTCGAGGTGTGGTCCCCGAGTCGTAAAGGTGCTCGAAGAATTTCGACAATGAGATTCCAAACGTGACCAGCGACGCCCCCGTCCGGATCCAGGCCATCAGTGTCCGCTCATGGGCGAGATAGGTTCGCTCCAGTGCCATCTGCTGCTGATCCGGCATGGCAGGGACGGGGGGGACCGTCTGACCCGACGCCCCGGCATCGGGCACATCCTTCGGGCATTGATCGGGCATGAGCCAGGCACTCATCTGGAGAAGCGATTTGCCGTCGGCTGGGATCTCAACGGCGTTCCAAGAGACACAACTGACCGGACGCCAGGGCCGCCTGGGCCGCCAGCCCCCATTCCTGCGACCTCACTCCCAACTCCAATTCCGGCAGGGGGATCAGGCCACCGCGAACCCGGCGGGCAAACAAGTCCAGCAGCAACTCGACGGCCGAACGCTCGCCCCCCAATCGCTCGTCCGCCTGCGTTCCCCCCGACTGCCAGGAAATCTGATCCGGTCCCCGCAAGTCGGCGACTCCGCGCTCGCAGACCACCCGGACCCGCGCGACGGGAGTCCCACCGGAGTCGGGATTCAGATTGCAGGTCGATCGGAGAAGAGTCACGCGGGCCAGCGGAGGGAGTGAACGGTCCGCAAAAGGCCCAAACTGAACCAAAAGTGATTCACCCGCATCGGTGGACTGGGTCGGCTCGACCCGCAGTGGGACGGTGCCCGTGATGGCATGACACCAGTCGAGTGCCACCGCCCACGGATCCGACAAGAAGCCCGGGAGACGCCCCGTTGGCCCGACGACCACTTCGCATTCGATCGACCGGGGCTTGCCAAGTCGTGTCGCCAGCAGCTCTCTCAAGCGGGTGGTCGCCGGCGAATGACGATGCAGCAGGTCCGGGATGACCATCGTTCCGGTGTCGTCCGCCAGCCGTGCCAATTCCCGCAGGCGCAGCGGCTGGTCCGCGAGAGCATCGGAAACGAGGACCGGTTTTCCATGGGAACAGGCGAATTCCACCGGAACCGTGCCGAACCAGTTCGCATCCAGCACGATGACCGCCCGGACTTCGGGCGACGCCAACAACGCCCCCAAAGAGTCCCACAATTCGCACTCCCATTCCTGGCAACAGGCCTGGGCATGGGTGGCAATGGGAGTGAAGACCCCCCGGACCCCGAGTCTCGGTCGCAGTCGCTGCAGTGCCGGTTTGTACAGAATCGACCACTGGGGTCCCAAGCCGATCAGACCGAGAGGCAGCATGGACAACAGTGGCGGAGGGGATGAACCGGAAACGGGAGCACCTGGGGGGCGACCTCACGGAGTGATTCGCCGGGAATCACCCTGGAAGGGACCAAACCTCCCCCGGAGGCACGACGCGACAAGGCGCGGGAGATGGCCCGGGGTGACACTGAGACGGTCACGTCTGGAACGATCGGGAACCATCATAAGTGTTGATTTGGATTGGGGAAAGATCTCTGCGCCAGTAGGTGTTACCATGATTGACGTAGTAGGGGTTCAGTCCCACACGTCGGTTCCTGCCAGCGAACATCGCAATGTCCGATTCCCAGACATTTCCCCCCTCATCTCCGTCCACTTCACCGGGTGTTCCTCCCTCGGTCCCTGGACTCCAGATCGTTGGTCCAGGTCAGGATTGTGGAACCGGAACGTGCTACCCGGTCGCATTGGCAGAGACAAAAACTGGTCAAATGTACGTCATGTCCCACCTGAAATCGGCAGGTCGGGACGTGACAGCGGCACTTCGCGACGCCCAGACTCTGGTGAAGCTGTCACGCCCGGGCCTCGCTCCGGTGTTGAGTGCGGGGATGGCCGGCGAGGAGCTGTACCAGATCCTTGAGAGTCCGATGGGACCTCCCCTGGCGGAGCGTCTGAGAGGTCGGCCGCTCCCCACCCGGACAGCTGCGGAAATGGTGGCGGGCCTGGCGTCCGCCCTGGCCGCTGCTCACGAGAAGGGAATCGCCCACCTCGATTTGCATCCCGGCAACATCGAGTGCGGCAATGACGACCAGTGTCGAATCACCCGGTTTGCGCTGGCGCCGGTCCCGGTGGAGGTCGCGAGGTCGGGTGAGGTCTCCTTGCGACTGTCGTACCTCGCCCCCGAGCAGATTCAGGGGAAGGCCGCCCCCGAACTGTCGGCCGACGTCTATGCCCTCGGTGCAATTCTGTGTGAACTGCTGACGGGGCGTCCGCCATGGCAGTCGGGCGACCCGGAGGTCTTGAAGCAGCGCATTCTCAAAGGCCGTACTTTTGATCTGAAGGAACTCGATCCCTCGCTCCCTGCCAGTCTGCGCCGGATTGTGAACAAGTGCGTGGAACGGGTTCCCGAACTGCGCTACGAGTCGGCCGGCGAACTGGCCGCCGATCTCAAGCGGTTCCTGTCGGGTGAACTGGTCCAGGCGCGAGGTCCCGGTCTGTGGCGTCGCATTCTTCGGTCGATTGGAGAGCACCCCATCCGCACCCTGATCGTTCCCGCCATCATGCTGGGACTCTTCCGCTGGGCCGTCAACGGATGGTCGAGCTTCGAAGACATGGCGAAATTGTACTCCGAGACCCTGCGGGAGAAATCGTTTGTCGAAGCCGACCTGGAACGGACCGAGGTGAACCTGCGGGAGTCATTCGAAGTGCTGGAAAAGCTGACGAAGTCGCTGGGCCGACCGGAATTCGACCAGGATCCCCAGGTGACTGCGCTTCGCAAGCAGGCTTATCCCGAACTTCTGGATTTCCACGCCACTTTGCAGCGCCGCAATGGCGACATGTCGGGTGATGACCTTTTTGTGGGCATTTCGAAGTTCCAAACCGGGCTTCTCCAGCGACTGACAGGGGAGCTGCCCCAGGCCGAAGAGAGCCTGCACAATTCGATGCGGCTGATGCAGTTCAAGCGACGGGTTCCCACCAAGCGGGGGAACCTCAAGGATGACGACCCCGTGGTGATGACCATCCTGGGAGAGGGAAACCTGGAAGAAGGACTGCTGCTGATTGACAGCAACCGGTCCGACGAAGCGGTCGGTTGCTTTGATGCAGCCCTTTACAACTTCGATCAGATTGTGAAGCAGGGAGCGGGAACACGGGCGATTGAGTTCCGCATGGCTCGCATCCTGGCGAATCGCGCCCGGGCATACCGGTTGATCAAGGATCATGCCAAGAGCCTGGCCGACCTGGAAGAGGCCTCGCGACTGCTGAAGGGGGTGACTGTCGATGATGTCCCGTCCACCGATCTTGCGCTGCTCGAATGTGAGATCCGACGGGAACTGGGTTTGACCCACCTGGCCCTGGAAAAGCCCGACGAGGCGACTCGCGAACTGGAGCAGGCTCTCGAGTTGGCCAAAGGAGTGATGAAAACACCGCGGAATGCCCTCGAGCTTCGCCCACGCACGGCCGATCTGCATGCCGACCTCGCCCAGGTCATGCACAGCCGACAGCAGCCCGTGGAAGCCGAGCAGCAGTTGAAGAACTCCCTCGAACTCTGGAAGATGCTCTGCGAAGAGCACCCGGAGATCCGCCAGTTTCACCTCAAGCAGGCCGAAGTCCTGACGGCCCTGGGGCAGACCGCCGACGCCGAGGCGGCGAAATCGAGGGCCGAGAAACTCGTTCCCCAGAATCCGCTCAAGATGGCGATTCCGAAGGAATTCATTCCCAAGCAGCTTCCATGACCGACTCCCGTGAAACGCTTCCCGAACGCACGGGGTTTGTCGAGGAATACCCATTCGACTCGCACTACCTTCCGGTCGACGGCGGGCGTTTGCACTACGTGGACGAGGGAACGGGAGAAGTGCTGCTGTGCGTGCACGGCAACCCCACCTGGAGCTTTGCCTGGCGGAATGTCGTCCGTCAATTTCGCGACCGCTACCGGGTCATTGC
>DNUF01000058.1:848-13484 GCA_003508595.1 Planctomycetaceae bacterium | reverse complement strand
AAGCTCGACATGACGGAACAGGAAAAGCTCGATCTGGTCGCCTTCATGGAAGCCTGCACGGGAGCGTTTCCGGTCGTCAATCAGGGACGGTTGCCAGAGTAGGCTCCGGGATTTCAGCCCTGGCATTTTCGCGGCTCAAACGGGCGGGTGGACGCAGCAAGCGTCCACCCGCCCGTCGATCATTCCGTCGTGCAAAAACTGCGAACCGCCAGCGACATCTGGTTGCGAGACTCGTCGAATCCGCCCGGTTTTTCCAGCGGTACTTTGGTCTTTGAGGATTCCCCAATTTCCAGTATGGTTCCCCACAACGGACGTTCAGTTGGCTGTCCAGCAACCGCCGCAGGGACTCTGCATGGATTCGCAGAAAGCAGATGTTGATTCGTCACCCTCCCCAGTGCCCCGCCGCCTAGGGAATTGGTGGAGCTTGGCCCTCCTGGTTGGTCTCGGCTGGTGGGGTTTCAGCCTCCTCGAGGGGCCTGCGAAGACTCTCGCGCCGGCCCGCACAGACGCCGTATCGCAGGCGCTCATGGCCCCGAAGCCTGGGGATGGGCCTGAAATGGAAGTCGCGAGTGGTTCCGGAGTGGCGACAACCGGCGATCCCGTCCCGCTCTCGCCCGAACAGCAGGTGCTTGGTGTCTGGCGCGATTTTTACCGCGGTGAGCGGACACTGACACTGAATGAGGATGGGACCGGTACGATGGTGGTGAGGTTGGCCGGGGTGGCGAAGAAGCTCTTTGCCGAAACCCTCGAGTTCGATCTCGCCTGGGAATTTGAAGACGGGCAATTGGTGATGAGCACGGTCGCGGGGCGCCCGGCCTCGAAGTTCGAGGTGATTCGCAAGCTCTACGGCGACCGGGCCGACTATGAAGTGCTCGAGATCACTTCCGACCAGATGCGATTGCGCGATGCCGGAGGGAAGACCGAGTATGACTGGCGCCGTCCCGAGAAGCTTTATGAGGATGTGGCGCTCGATGATCAGTCGGGTTTCTAGGGACCAGGGAAGGATGTGGCCGTGAATCAGGCATTGACGCGACGGCAGTGGTTGCTGGGAGGACTCGGGCTCTGTGCCGGTGGCGGCGGGCTGGCCTGGTACCAGAATCACAAGCGTTTCAATCATTTCGAGGTGCACGACCCGGGATTGGTGTATCGGAGTGCCTGGCTGGAAGCCGACGCCTTTGCCGAGTTGATCGCCCGATACCAGATCCGTTCGATTGTGAACCTGTGCAATCCCGACGAGATGGGGCATCAGCGGTGTCTCGACGAGCGGGCGGCTGTCGAGGGTTCGGGGGCGATTCTCCACGACGCCACCATGCCGAATACGATCGATCCCGCCGATCCGCAGGTGGCACGATTGGTTGAAATCCTGGCGAACCCGGCCAACTACCCGCTCCTGGTGCATTGCCAGCATGGCGTCACCCGGACAGCGAAGTTTCTCGCGATGTACGACATCCTGTATCGCCAGCTCTCGGCCGAGGAATCGCTGGCGCGGATGCCGGTCTTTGGTCATGGCGAATACACCATTTCGGTTCATGCCTTCGCCCGGAATTTCGAGCAGCAGCACGCGGCCCGGTATCCGCAGGCGGCTGGTGCACTCGAGCAGTTGCGGCGCTGATTGTCTCTGGGTTCGGTCGGCGAGCGGTCTGGCGGGGCTGGACCGTGGATGGCGCCGGGTTCACCAACGTCGCGTCTGATGCCTGCCGACGCTCCGTTTCGATGACGCCTGCCAGGCAACGCATGGGGAGCGAGAGATGGCGACCAATCTGTTCGACCTGTCTGGCCAGACAGCCGTAGTCATCGGGGGAACCGGGGTTCTTGGTGGGGCGATGGCCCAGGCCCTGGCGGAGGCCGGGGCGACAGTCGCCGTTCTGGGGCGTCATGCCGGTCGCGGCGCAGCCCGCGTGGCCGAAATCGAGGCTGCGGGAGGCCAAGGGTTTTTCCAGGTAGCCGACTCGGGGGATCGCAATTCGCTGCTCGCCGCCCGCGAGGCGATCGTGTCGCGCACCGGCGGAGTGCAGGTTCTGGTCAACGCAGCCGGGGGGAATCGGCCGGAAGCGACCCTCCCGCCGGGAAGCGACTTCTGCCAGTTGCCCCAGGGGGCCTGGCGCGATGTCTTCGATCTCAACCTGGTTGCGGGAGTCCTGTTGCCGTGCCAGGTGTTCGGCGAGACCATGCTGTCCCAGAAACAGGGGAGCATCATCAACATCGCGTCGCTGTCGGGAATTCTCCCGTTGTCCCGGGTGGTCGCCTACTCGGCGGCCAAGGCCGCGGTGATCAACCTGACGCAGTTTTTGTCGCGGGAGTGGGCCACACGGGGAATTCGTGTCAATGCGATCAGTCCGGGTTTCTTCCCGGCTGAACAGAATCGGTCGTTGCTGTACGAGCCGGATGGAGTGACCCCGAGCACCCGCGGGAAGCAGATCTTTTCGCACACCCCCATGGGACGGTTCGGCGAGAAGCACGAACTGGGCGGAGCCGTGGTCTGGCTGGCATCGCAGCGGGCCTCGTCATTCGTCACCGGGCAAAATATCGTCGTGGATGGCGGGTTTACCTCGGTCACCATCTGACACCCCCCCAGGCCGAACCGGGATGGTTGCCGAGGGGGGCAAAACCATTCTCCAGCGGCTACAATTCGCGGCGCATGCGGGACCCGACGGCTGGTCCTTTTCACCCTTTTCTTTCGGGAGTTTTCATGAGCGGTTTGTCGATTCGGAAGGATGCCTGTGAGCTGGATTTCCTGTCACTGGGAGCGCTGGTGCACCGGCTCGATCCTGGGGTGATCCCCTTCCGCAAGGCGAAGTCGCTCGACATCCACGTCTCGGGGGGCGAGTACAACGTCGCCGCCAACCTTTCCGACTGCTTCGGCCTGAAGACCGGTGTGGCGACCGCCATGGTCGATTACCCGATCGGCGAGATGGTGCAGGCGAAGGTCCGTGAGATGGGGGTCACCCCGTTCTACAAGTGGTTCAAGCACGACGGCGTGCGCGGTCCGAATATCGCCACCGTTTACAGTGACCGGGGGCAGGGGGTGCGTGCTCCTGTCGTCTTCTACAACCGCTCGAATGAAGCGGGCGGCATGTTGAAGCCGGGGGATTTTGACTGGAAGGGGATCTTCTCGAAGGGGGTCCGCTGGTTCCACTCGGGGGGAATCTTCTCGGCCCTGTCGGAAACGACCGCCCCCCTCATTGTCGAGGCGATGAAGGCGGCCAAGGCGGCCGGGGCGATCAACTCGTTCGACCTCAACTACCGGGCCAAGCTCTGGGCGGCCATTGGCGGCGACGCCAAGGGGCAGCAGGTGATCCGCACGATTGTCGATCAGGTCGACGCCCTCGTGGGGAATGAAGAGGATCTGCAGAAGGGCCTGGGCATCAAGGGCCCCGAGGTCGACACGCAGAAGAAGTCGAAGCTCGATCCCGACAGCTTCTTCCAGATGATCGACCAGGCGATTGAGAAATTCCCCAACATCAAGCTCGTCGCCACGACCCTGCGTGAGGTCCACTCGACCAACCGCCATGACTGGGCGGCCGTGCTGTGGCTCGACGGCAAGCGATACGTCAGCCCGACGATGGAACTCGACGTCATCGACCGCATCGGCGGTGGGGACGGTTTTGCGGCCGGCCTGTTCTACGGACTGCTGGCCGGGAAGACCCCCGAAGAGGCCCTCCGCCTCGGCTGGGCCCACGGCGCCCTGCTGACCACCTTCCCCGGCGACGTCACCATGGCCCGCCTGCCCGAGGTCGAAGCCCTGGCCAAGGGTGGCACCGCCCGCGTGCAGCGGTAGGTGCGAATCAGGACGAACCTTCGGGTCACGTCAGAGCGACATGAGCCACCGGCCGTTGCGGACTTCCAAGTTCCCGACGGCCGGTGGTGTTTGATTGCCATGGGGGGGGCGCACTGGTCTCGAGGTTCCATTCCCGGTGCAAAAGGCTCACGCTTGTGTCATCGAACGGTTTCGGTTGAACGCGATCTGAACACGCTCTGCTCTGGGGGGAGAAATCTCGCCGGTCCCTGCCGCACAGGCAGCCGGTCACCCCCCGGTAAGGGGATCGGCTTGCGAAATGGATGATCCAGAATTAGATTTCATTGGTCGACAGGACAAATCGCCGAGTCTGGATTCCAGAGCGGGGGACCCACTTGTGTTGGGGCGAACTCGACTTGATCGAGCGGGACATCTTCGGTTCCGAGCCCGTCAGCTAACCTCGCAGGCGTTCGAGGACACGTCTGTCAAGACACGGAGAGGTCATGGGCTCAGAGAAAGTGACCTCCCGTCGTCTGTGAACTCCTGGTGGGAGTTCACCTCTCTTGTCGTTATGACCGCGGAGAGCGTACGCGCAGTCGAGTCGACGACAGTCGTTCCAGAGGACCGTCGGTGACACTGCGCTCCCGGTATGCACGGCCGCGGGATTGAGCCGGAGTTACGACAATGAGACATTCGGAAACACAATCAGGGGACACTGCGCCCAGTCATCACTACGCCTGGTGGCTCATCATGTGCCTCTGTGGCGTCGACTATTTCAGTACGTTGGGCTATCAGCCTTCCATTGCGTTCGAAGGGGCTGGAACGTTGGCCCCCATTGCCACGGCTGTGCTGGTGCTGGTGACACTGTTCGGGGCATTGCCGGTCTACTGCCATGTTGCAGGAGCAACTCCCGATGGTGTTGGTTCGGTGGGGATGATCGAGCGGATGTTCAGCGGTTGGGGGGCAAAGCTGGCGGTGCTGATACTGGTCGGGTTCGCGGCCACCGACTTCGTGATCACCAAGACGCTCTCGGCCGCCGATGCCTCCGCCCACCTGATCTCGAATTCACTGTATGCCACCCAGGCACCTGCCTGGCTGCAGGGCCAACTGGTGGTGACCATGTTTTTGCTGGTGCTTCTGGGAAGCATGTTTCTCAAGGGCTATGGCGAGGTTGTCTCGCTGGCGACCGTTCTCGTGGTGGCCTACATTTCACTGACGGCGATCGTCATTGGTGCTTCTCTCTGGTACCTCGCGCTCCATCCTGAACTGTTGCAGGATTGGCTGGCCTCGATCGCCCGGGGGGAATATCACCTCGAACATGCCCCGCTGAAAGGTCGTGGGGGGTTGGTGGCCATTGCAATTGCCTGCCTGATTTTTCCCAAGTTGGCGCTGGGGATGAGTGGTTTCGAAACCGGGGTGCTGCATATCCACCTGGTGCGTGGCACAACGGCGGACCCGAACGATGCCGCCGCACGGATTCGCCACACCCGCCTGCTGCTGGTGACCGCCGCCCTGCTGATGTCAGTCCTGCTGCTGGGATCGTCCGTGGTGACTGGCACCAACACGTTGATTCCCGCCGAGGAACTGCGCCTGGAACCGGTCAAGGGAAAGGCCATGGATCGGGCGTTGGCCTACCTGGCGCATGGGGAGAGTCCGCATCTCATTGGCACTCTGTTTGGTCCCGCCTTTGGGACGATCTATGACATTTCCACGATTCTCATCCTGTGGTTCGCCGGTGCCTCGGCAATGGCTGGATTGTTGAACATGGTGCCGCATTATCTCCCCCGGTACGGCATGGCCCCCGAATGGGCGTCCGCCTATCGACCACTGGTCCTTGCGTTTACGGTGATCAATCTGGTGGTCACCTGGTTCTTCAAGGCCGATGTTTCCGCCCAGGGAGGCGCCTATGCAACCGGCGTGCTGGTGCTGATGACGAGTGCCGCGATCGGATCCTGTGCAGACCTGCGGCACCGGGTCCGCAGTGGCTCAGGCGGGAGTTCCCGGTGGCTTTCTGTGAAGCTGATTGCCTTTGCGCTGATTGCCGTGGTCTTCATCTACACGACAATCGCCAACATCTACGAACGCCCCGATGGCATCATCATCGCATCCATCTTCATCTCCTGTGTATTGACCATCTCGCTGATTTCTCGAATCTGGCGCAGCAGCGAATTGCGACACAAGGAGTTCCGCTTCGAGAATGATGCCGCCCGGATGTTGTGGACAGACATCTGCGCCGACGGGACTTTCCGGGTCCTGGTTCCCCACCGACCGGGGAGTCGGCCGTTGGCAGAAAAAGATGTCGAGGTCCGTCGACGGCATCGGATCCCCGCTGATGTTCCCATGGTTTTTCTCGAAGTCCATTCGGGGGACCCGAGCGAATTTCACAACTCTCCCATCATTTCGGTCCGTCAGGACGACACACGATTCGTCATCATTGCCCGGGATGTTGTCTCCGTGTCGCACACCATCGCCCAGATTGCCATCGACATGAGTCGCGCCGGCGCTCCTCTTGATATTGTCTTCGGCTGGAGCCAGGGGAGTGCGCTGCGATTGGCCTTTGAATTTCTCTTCTTTGGGCAGGGAGATGTCCCGAACAGCGTCTTTTCGCTGATCCAAAACGCCGTTCCGATCGCGGATCAACGCCCGACGGTTCTGGTGGCGTAAGAGCGGGGCCTGGTTCCCGACAGGGCTCGGGCCTTGGCGGGAACCGACCGCGTCCCGCGGTAGACACCCGCTTGTCAGGGGCACCCGCGTTTCGACAGCACAAATCGCTCAACGGCCACCTGAGACCTGCAGGTCTCAGGTGGCCGTTTGTGTTGTCCCCTCAGCTCAGGCCAGGTCCGGGTCGTGAAACATCCCCCGATGGTGCGCCGGCGACTGACCGAGTGGCGTCACTCCTCCTCTTCTGCGTCCGATTCATCCAGCAGCCGCTCGAGGTCGGCACGCTTGGCTCCCATCAACCCCACCGCCACCCCGTGCGCCTTCAGGGCAGCCTGGGCACGGGCACTCAGCCGCAGCAGGACGAGGAGACTGATGCAGGGGATCAGCCCCAACACCAGGTAGATCCAGGGAGACGTATTCTTCAGCGACGACGCCAGTCGATAGATGAAATAGAGCGACACCAGGTTGATCATCAGTGGCAGCAGGGCAATCGGCAGGGCAAATAAAACTGTATCGGGATTGCGAATCAGGGGGTCCAGCATGATTCGTACCGGGATGACCAGCAACTGCAGCAGGATCAGCCAGATGATCGCCCGGTGGTCCTGGCCGATCTGGTAAATGTCCTCGTTCGTGTACCGCATGTCTTTGGCCATGTTCGCGTGCAGTCCCTGTTGTGAAATGGTGGCGTTGTCAAATGCCTGCCAGACCGCCCCCCGTGTCGAAATGACACGGTCAAACATTCTGAGTGGTCTCAGCCGGCCCCGATCATCACGGCCGGCCAAGGGACGACGAAAAACAGTCTGTCGGAGTGATCCTACCGACCGGACGACTGCGGGACAACCAAAACGCAGTCCCCGCCGGGGTGGCCGGGAATACCAGACACCGCGAAGAAAGGGGACTACAGCCGGGATGTCCACCGGCCAGACATGCACTGCCAAGTCGTGGAGCGAAGCTTCGTCCGTGCTTCAGGAACTCGCGGTCCCGTCGGGGACGGCACTCCGGGATGATTGTCCCGGAGCTCTGTTCCCTCTGTCGGTGTGTGCTCTCCACACCGTTGCCGATCGATCGCCGGCGACGTGTCTAGTCGATGTACACAAACTCGTTCAGGCAGAGCAGCACCTGGCAGAACTCTGTCAGCGCCGCGGAAATCCGCCCCGGGTCCGTTCCCCCCGAGGTCTCAATAAAGGCCTGCATCCTGTCTCGCTCGGCCGTCGTGGGAAGCCGTCCCATGGTGATCCGGTATGCCTGCTCGATCGCCACTGGCAACGGCACCTCGGCGTTCGGACGGACCCGCTGTGCGAGACGCTGCGCCTGCTGCCGGACAAACGGCGAATTCATCAGTGCCAACGCCTGCGTCGGCACCGTGGTGCTGATCCGCTCGCCAATGCTCTGCGTTGGCTCCGGGGCATCAAACATCGTCAGGAACGGAATCAGTTCACTCCGCTTCACCCGCAGGTACACCGAGCGTCGGGGGACATTCTCCAAAAAGCTCGGCCCATACATCGTCGTGTCGAGATTGCCACCGATGGCCAGGATCGCGTCCCGGATCACCTCGGCTTCCAGGCGGCGCGGCCGATAGTGCCACAGCAGGCGGTTCTGCGGGTCGGCTTCCTGGTTGGCGGCCGGTGCGTCATTTCCCTGCTGGTAGACCGCGCTTTGCACGATCAGCTTGTGCAACGGCTTGAGTTTCCAGCCATTGCGGATCAACTCGCGGGCCAGCCAGTCGAGCAGTTCGGGATGCGTCGGACGCTCTCCCTGGGCCCCGAAATCATTCGGTGTCCCCACCAGGCCCCGGCCGAAATGATGCTGCCACAGTCGGTTGACAATGACCCGGGCCAAGAGCGCCCCGGCACCGTCGTCGACGTCGGTCATCCAGTTCCCGAGGGCGAGCCGCGGTTCGGTCGCCGGTTGCCCGGCGGCGGGGGTCGGCAGCCACTTCGCCGGGCCATCAGGATTTCGCATCAGCACCTGCAGAAACGCCGGCGAGGCCTGTCCCGCCTTGGCATCCACCTCTCCCCGTCGCAGGAAGAACACATCGCGGCCGCCAGGCACCGCGGTGTAGACCTCGGTCAACGGGGCCCGTGGCCTGGCACGCACGTGCTGTTCGATCTTGCGCAGGACCTCGGCTGTCGGGGGATCGAACGGGGCCAGCCAGGTGACCGCCTCTTCCCGCAGCGATTCCGGCAGGGTGTTGTTGTTCGCCGCCAGAATCGTTCGCAGCTCGCCCAGGTTCTGGCCCTGCACTTCCCCTGCCCAGGTGGGGGCCCCGGGGGCTGTGCTGAACGACAACCGGAACTTCCCCAGGCCATCGCTGGCAAACTTGAGTTCGATCTGCAGGCGCGTTCCCGAGGCGAAGCCGGGCAGGCCCCCTTCGATCTCGAAAATCCCCGCGTTGTCTTTTCCGTTGTCGCCGATCGCCCGCCAGAACGTCCCCGGATTGTCATCGACCGCGTTCCGGAAGGGATGGGCCTGTTCCTCAAACGCAAACTGCGAGGGTTTCAGCTTGAGCGTGACCGCCGCCTCGGTACTGTTCGGATCGAGAGGCTTCGCGGTGATCTTGAAGTCTCCCAGCGTGTAGCTGCCATCCCCCCCCAATCCGGGGCCGCGGTTGGGAAGTGCCTTGTCGGTCAGCGCGTCGATTCGCACGGCTGTGAGATTCTTCTGGTGGGTGAAGATCGTCACGGTGTAGGTGTCGGCATTGCGGCGATTGGGACCGGTGAATCGCACCACCCCGTCCGCGTCGGTGGTGAGCCACGTATCACCAGACTCGACCGTCTGCGGAATGCCAATCTGCCAGCGTGGCTCGGCGGTCAACTGGGGGAGTTGAGTCTGTTGCCACTGCTGGAAGCGGGCCGGCAGGGTGCTCTGGGCATAGGCCGTGCGTTCCTGTTGCAGCTTGACCAGGTCGGCCGCGTGTTGCTCGATCGCCCGCTGCGTGGCGGCGGGATCGGGATCGAGAAACTGACTGCCGTGACTGGCCCGCGCGAACGACGCCACCATGCCGTAGTAGTCGTTGTGGGGGAACGGGTCGTACTTGTGCTCATGGCACCGCACGCATCCCAGGGTCAACCCCAGCATCGATCCGCCAACGGTCATCATGATGTCGTCGAGCTGGTCGTAGCGGATTCGTTCTTCGGTCTTGGCGGTGATTTGTCCCGGGAACGGGCCCGCCATGAGGAAGCCGGTCGCCGAGGCCCCCTGGTAGCCCGGTTGCAACACATCCCCCGCCAGTTGCATCTTCACGAACTGGTCGAAGGGAAGATCCTGGTTGAGGGCCCGGATGACCCAGTCACGGTAGTGGTAGGCTCCCGGGCGGAAGCCGTCGAATTCGTAGCCGCCACTCTCCGCGAACCGGACGGCATCCAGCCAGTGTCGGCCCCAGCGCTCGCCGTAATGCTGGCTTTGCAGCAGCGAATCGATCAGGGTGTCGACCGCACCGGGTGAATTGTCATTCAGGAAGGCAGACGCCTGCTCGGCCGTGGGGGGGAGACCCACGAGGTCGTAGCTCAGCCGGCGCAACAGTTTCTCGCGGGAGGCAGGGGAGCTGGGAGAGAGCTTCTGCGCCTCCAGCCGGGCGAGAATGAAACGGTCGATGGGCGTCTTCACCCAGGCCGACTGGGTGACCTCGGGAACGGCCACGTCGGCCAGCGGCCGGAACGACCAGAACTGCTTCCCCTCCGCCAGGTTGATTTCGCGTTTCTTCCCTGCGGACGGGGCCCCGTCACGCGGATCGGGGGCACCGAGTTCAATCCAGCGCCGAAAGTCGGCAATCACCGTCTCCGGCAGTTTGCCCGAGGGGGGCATTTCCAGGCCGTCGTACTGCAGCGCCTTCAGCAGCAGACTTTCGTCAGGCTTGCCCGGCACAACCGAGGGCCCGGTCTCGCCCCCCTTGGTGACCGCCGCCCGGGTGTCGAGTGCCAGTTCGCCCCGCAGTTTTCCCTTGTCGGCCGCGTCGGCCGAGTGGCACGAATAACAGTGCTGGACCAGAACCGGGCGGATCTTCTGTTCGAAGAATTCGAGGTCCTGGGGCTCGGCCGCCGGCAGAGAGACGGCGAACAGGCCCAACGCCACACAGGCCAACGAAACAGCAGCCAGCAGTTGTCGCAATGACATCAACACACCCAGCGCCAGGGGCTTTTTGCACCGACCTTCGGCTCCTCCCTCACACCAGCGGCGCGGAGGAGGTTTCCGAATGGCCAACTTTCGGTAGTGTACGGGAAGACCCGCCCCCGGGGCCACAGCGCCGCGGGATTCACGAGACCTGGACGACGGTCTGGGCACACCCTTCGATGGTGTTCTCGGCCAGTGTGATGTTTTTGGTCTCTTTGCCGAGCCGAATGCCCACCCTCTGCTCGGCTCCCCGGGTTTCCTGGATGCGGTTCCCCCGGATCGTGACCAGCTCGGTTCCTCCCTGCACATCAATCGCGGCCGCATTGGCCGGCCCCGAGTTGATGCAGGTGTTCCCTTCGATCACATTCCGGTGAGCGCAGAAGGTCGGGCCCCGTTCGGGACGGAAGAGCACCGCCACTTCGCCACTGTTCTTGATGGTGTTGTTGCGGACGAGATTGTCGGTGTCGCGATGCCCCAGCGAGATGCTGTAGGTGTTGCCGTCGAGTTGGTTGTTCTCGGCCACTCCGTACTGGACTCCCCAGCAGAAAAATATGCCGATCTTGTTGCGCTCGATGCGGTTGTTGCGGATCACGGGGCGTTGCGAACCCGAGCCTGGGTGCAGGCCGAGGTCGGCGTTGTCGTGGCTGTGGCAATCCTCAACGAGCACATCATGGCAGATCTGCCAACTGAGGCCATCGCCATGATTGTTGCGGGCCGTGACCTTGCGGAACACCAGGTCATTGCAATCCTGAAAGAAGAGACAACCGCCGTAGTTGCCGTCGAGATGGGCGTTGTTTGCACGGTTGCCATCGAGGCAGAGGTTCTCGATGGTCACATTCTCGATCTCTTCGCCGGTGACGAGTGGGAAGAGGGACCAGCAGGTGGAGTCTCCCATCTGCCAATAGTTCTGGCGCAGGGCCTTGTCGAGCTTGAAGCGATTTCCCGAGCGGGCGACGAGGGTGCGTTTGGCGACCTCCTGACCGCCGTTGTGCGGGTTCTTGGTCCGCAGCAGAACGCTGTCCCCCACCTCAAAGCCAGCGGCGTCGGCGAGGGTGATTTCCTGATCGTACCAGTCGCTGTCGACCGCCAGCCTGGTGTGGTGGGAGGGGTGCTTGTTCAGCACGGCATCGAGTCCCGATCCAAGCAGGCGGACATTCGACTTCATCCACAGCGAGCCGCGGAGTTGGTAGTCACCCGGCAGAATGTGGACAGTTCCCCCTCCCAGCCCGGCGACATAATTGATGGCCGCCTGGAGCGCCTTGTGAGACGTCCCGACGATATCGGCATCGCGCGGGCCCACGGTGACGGTCAGCCGTTCGTCCCACACCGGCTCGACTCTGCGGTCACCCGAAGTGGCCCGGGGTCGGCGGATGCTGCGGGAGGGCGTGCCCCCAATGACCTGCGGCTCGTCGGCCCGCGCCTGACCCGGCCCCGCCAGTTGCGAACCAGACTGTCCCGTACCGGCCAGGGCCGCCAGCGCCCCCAGGGAACCACCCAGAAACGAGCGTCGGGAAGAGGACGGGAAGGTCATGCGGAACTCCGGCAAAGGGCAGGGCGGGGGGGCAGGAAAGTGTCGGTCGAATCGGCCGATGTCGTGACTGAGTCGTAAATCGGCCGGGGAAGAATTGCAACCGCAACTCCTGCGGCATGGATTCCGTTGTCGAAGCCTGCGACGACGGCTGGCGAACTGCGCACCTGGCCCACACCACACATCGAGCGGCGCCCCCAGATCCGACTCATCAACCGCCCGCCACAGGCCAGGCGAACGGCCCAGCGTGAGCTGGCTGGTGGAAGCGTCCCCGCGTGAGTCGACTTTCCCCAGCGTGCAAACCGTCCATCAGGCACGTTCCCTGCAAGGGAACACAAACCCAACCAAAACCCACACCGCGGGCGTCCGAACCTCTGTGTCCGCGGCCTCGTGGGACAAATTTGAAAATTTGTCCGGGCCGGGATGGTCGGATGGGAGGTCACGTGCACACCTCGTGGTTGACCCCACGGTGGCGCGCCGCGCTTCCCCATCGGGGATACTGAACCCGGCCCGTGGGGAAAAAACGATTGGTTTGTCCTCCCGCTGGACTCACAACCAAAAACCACCGTCCACCGGGCCCACAACCAGCGTCGCGGGAGCG
>DNUF01000058.1:0-521 GCA_003508595.1 Planctomycetaceae bacterium | reverse complement strand
CGTCGTCCCGTGCGGGAGCCCGGGTTCACCACCCCACGCGACCTCCCTCCGCATGGGAAGACGGTGAAAGCACCGTACTCCAGGTTGGGCGGCGCAGCCGCCCATCCAGGCGAACGGCCCAGCGTGAGCTGGCTGGTGGAAGCGTCCCCGCGTCAGTCGGCTTTCCCAGGCGTGTAAACCGTCCATCTCGCATATTCCCTGCAGCGAACCCAAACCCAACCCAAACCCACACCGCGGGCGTCCGGACCTCTGTGTCGGCGGCCTCGTGGGACAAATTTGAAAATTTGTCCGGGCCGTGATGGTGGGATGGGAGGTCACGTGCACACCTCGTGGTTGACCCCACGGTGGCGCGCCGCGCTTCCCCATCGGGGATACTGAACCCGGCTCGTGGGTAAAACCGATTGGTTTGTCCTCTCGCTGGACTCACAACCAAAAACCACCGGCCACCGGTCCCACAACCAGCGTCGCGGGAGCGCGGACCTCCGTGTCCGCCCGCTGCGTGTCCATCCGCGAAAAACCGT
>DNUF01000011.1:31358-38809 GCA_003508595.1 Planctomycetaceae bacterium | reverse complement strand
GGGTAGGGAAAAGCGATTTTAATGGGGGATTAGCTTTGTAAAAATATATCGATCCGGCAAAATGTACGGCCGATTCCGGAAATTGAGACATTGGGCCATGGCGGAGTTCCCGCACGCGTTGTTGCAAAGCGAGAAGCCAAGCGAAGTGGACTGAAAGTCGATCGTGGTGTCGCCAAGTCGTTGTCTCAAAACAGGTTGCGAATGGTTCGCAGTCTCGGACCGCGTCCGTCTCGCAGTCTCTCTCCCCAATTGTGTCGGGCCCGAAGGCCATCCACTCCCGCTGAGCCTCCGTCGTGATCACAGATCTGGTTTGGAATTTGCCGTGCGAACCAGATCCCGACATCTGAAGAACTGCCCTGGGGGAAATCGGCCATTGGTCAAACACTGGCCTCGCTCGACCACACCACGTCTGTGGGCTGTCGTGGTTTGCCGGACGCGCGGACTCACCCGTCCGGGATGGGAGTCACCCGTCCCGTGAAGATCGGCCCTTTGTGTTTTCCGTCGATCTCGGGTTATTCCCGCGAAAGGGTCTCGATTTCCCCAGCGCTGAGCGCGCCCCGATACAGCCGCACATCATGCATTCGGCCCTGCAGAAAGTCGGTGGAGCCGGCCCCCAGCCGCAGCGGACGATCGGTCGTCAGGTCATAGTCGGCAGGAGCCAGTGGTGCCGATTCGGCCACAGACTTGCCGTCCACATGGACTGACAGGCGGTTTCCGCGGCGACTGGCCACCACATGATGCCAGCCCGGCGAAAGCTCGCGATCGGTCGTGGCATTCGCTCCTGCGGCGAACGACCACACGCGACCGCTTGGCAGTGTCCCGCAATACAACCGACCGCGGTATTGCGCCATCGTCCACGCACGGCGGTATTTCACGTCTGCCGTCTTGTCGAGTTGGACCAGCCGGTTCCAGGAGTTTCCGCTGTCGTACCGGTAGACTTCGGCCAGCGGGAGAGAGCCGGCATACAACTGCCCGTTGTGCACGAGCATGCCCATCACCTCCAGTTCCTGTCCCAGCCGGCCACAGTCAATCCAGTTGGTGCCACCGCCGTATCGAAACACCCGTCCCGTGGCCCAGGTGCCGACATACAACTCGCCGCGATACACCGCGAAGGAATAGGTCTGCGTATTCTCGGGGGGACCGACCTGTCCCAGGTCACTCCATTCCCGTCCATCAAACCGGAAGATATGCGCCTGATCGTAGCTGCTGGCGTACAGGCCGCCGTTCCACACCGCCAGCGCCTCCACCCGTTTGCCATTGGGGAGCGGGCAGGCAGTCCAGTTGGTTCCTCCTTCATAACGGAAGAAACCAGCCGGTTTATAAAGCGAACTCGCGTAAAGCTTTCCTCCATAGACCACCATTCCCCCGATCGCTTCGGTGTCGGGCAACTGTCCACAGTCCTCCCATTGCTGCTCTCCGCGGTACCGGTAAACCCGCCCTCCCTTGTTCGGATTTTCGGACTCGGCGAGTGCCGAACCCGCCAGCCGGTACTTGCTGACCCCGGCATAGAGCTCTCCCTCAAATGTCGCCAACGCCGACACCGAATTGCACCGATCGGGGGCTCCCAGGTCGATCCATTCGTTTCTCGCATCGAGCTTCCACACCCGCCCCGCCTCGGTGGGGCCTGCCTCGCAGGTCCCGGCAAACAAGGCTCCCTCATGCGCACACAGGGCAAAAATCAGCAGGGCATTTCCCGGTCGTCCGTGATCGGTCCATCCCGGTTCGTCACGGTCATTGTCGATCCCGAACTCAATCTGTCGAAAATTGGCCTGGCTGCTGGTCACACCGGTGTTGGTGGCGAACCCGAGGGAAAAACCGCGGCGCTGGCTCTCGTCGAACTGGCTCGCAATCGAACCGGGCAAATCGGTCGTGTCCGCCGTCATCTCCACCCAGGCAGCCAGGCTGAAGTCGCCTGTCCCTCCCAGTGTGTCGGGTTTCAGCGGGATTTCGACATGGGCTCCCTGTCCGTTGAAGACTCCCGAGGCTCGTCTTCCACCCCCGGCAATGCGCGGAAACATCACCCCCTTGTTGATTCCATGCTGCTCACGGCCCGAGCGGTCCAACACATCTCCGGTCAGCAGCCAGTGTCCCACCAGCCGGGCCGGTTCTTCGGCCCGAACCGCACCTGGGGCAAACCCCGTTTCCAGTCCCAGCCAGACCAGGGTGATCCAGAGTGTTCCAAGGCCATGACACTTCCCGCGGACAGGCTTCAACATCACTTCTCCTTGCAATGGGGGGGGGCTTCCCGGAATGAATCGGGAAAACGAACAGGCTTGGGAGAAACGGTTCCGACAGCCTCAGGGCTGGTCGGCCGGGTCATCGGACCGAGAGTGCCTCGCCATTCTGACCTGGTCCGAGCGACAAAAGATAATCGGCCGCCCGATGACTCCATTCGTCGGCGGTGGGGTAGTGCCGGGCCGCCTCTCCAAAGCAACTTTGCAGCATATCAGTGTTGATGACGCCCGGGTTGAGCGGGATCGCCGCCATCCCCTCGGGCAGTTCCTGGGCCAGAGCCTGGGTCAGCCCTTCCACGGCCCACTTGGTCGCACAATACGGGGCGACTTCGGCAGAGGTTGAGCGGCCCCAACCCGAACTCAGGTTGACGATCACCCCCTTCTGGCGGGAAATCATCGCCGGCACAAAGTGTCGCAGGACGTTCGCGATCCCCACAATGTTCACCTCGATGACCTGCCGGAATTCCTCCGCAGGAACCTCCCACAGGGGGGCATTCCGATTGATCAACGCCGCATTGTTGATCAACAGATCGGGCGGTCCCGCGAGTTTGACGACCCTGCCGGCCCACTCGGCGACGCGCCGGTCATCGGTGACATCAACGCTGGTAAAGTGATGGGGGGCTGGAAACCGTTGCTGCAATTCGGTGATCTGGGGCTGCGTTCGACCGCAACCCAGGACGGTATGACCCCGCTCGATGAAGCGGTCGCACAAGGCCCGACCCAGGCCCCGTGTGACCCCGGTCAGAACGATGACCCGTGCTCCTCCCGAAACTCGTGCCATGTCTGATGCTCGTGCCATGCGACAGTCCCTCACCGTGGTGTTATAGTCTTAATCCATGAACGCTCACCGGGAAAGCATCACTTCACACGATTCTTCCGGGCATCCCTCCCGCGTTCGCTGGCTGGTGCTGGCGCTCGCCTGCGGGACTTCATTTTGCCTGTACCTGCATCGTTTTACATGGACCTTCATCGCTCCCGAACTGCAGCAGCAGCATGGCTGGACCGAACTGGAGACCCAGGCCGCCTATATCTGTTTCAGCTGGACCTATGGCCTGGGACAAATTCCCAGCGGCATGTTGATTGATCGTTACGGGCCGCGATTGTTCCTCAGCGTGATCATTGCCGCCTGGAGTCTCGTGATCCCCTGGCAGGCGAGTGCCTGGGGGCCGGTTGTCGGCGGGGCTCGCCTCGCGATCGGGGCGACCCAGGCGGGGTGCTACCCCGGTCTTGCGCTTGTCACGGCCCGTTGGTTTCCGGTGAGATACCGCACGATCATCCAGGCGCTGGTGGCCACGGTCTGCGGACGTGGCGGGGGCGCACTCGCCCCCATCGTGATGGCGACCTTTCTCATGGCGGGATTGGGGCTCTCCCTCACGACCACGCTCTGGGTCATGACCGCGGTCGGTCTTCTCTTCGCCTGCGCCTTCTGGCAACTGACCCGCGATTCGCCGGATGGGGATCCACGCGTCAACGCGGCCGAACTTGGTCTCATCCAGGAGGGAAGCCCTGCCGTTCCCGGAACCACCGGGAAGTCAGTCGGGCAGCGGTTGCCGATTGCCCAGGCCCTGCGACTGCGCAGCGTCTGGATGGTGGCAACCATGCAGGCCTTCGTCGCGGGGGTCGACACCATCTATTCGTCGATGCTCGGGCAGTATTTTGCATCGCGGGGAGTGTCCCTGGCCAAGGCGGGACTGCTCGCCAGCATTCCCCTGTTTGGCGGAATGCTCGGGGGACTGCTCGCCGCCCTGCTGAGTGACGGTCTGATGCGACTGCTTCCCAGCCGGACCCAGTCGCGACGCCTGGTGGGGGTTGGGGCGAATCTCTGTGCCTGCCTGGCCATGCTGGTGATGGTCCGGCAGACCGAGACTGTTGTGGCCGCCCTGGCCCTGGGGGTGGTGAAACTGTTTGCCGACATGAGCCAGCCGATCGGTTGGGGAACCTGCACCGACATCGGGGGCCGGCGTGGTTCGGCCACGGTCTTCTCCATCATGAATGCCGGAGGCAATCTGGGGTCGGTCATTTTCCCCCTGGTGTTTGGTGTGATCGCCACCCGCAGCCAGCGGGTCGTCGACGGGGAAATCGTCCGCAATTACATCCCGGTCTTCACCGCTGCCGCCGGCGTCTACATTGCCGCTGGGCTCATGTGGCTGCTGATCGATTCCACCCGGACCCTCGATGATGTGGACCGGGATACCAGCGCTCCCGACTGATTCCCGGCGATCTCTCCTCCTCCACGGCCGATGGATCCCCAGGAGGGCCGGCCCGGGAGCCTTTTCACGATGCTGCCGTTCCCACGCGTCCCCGAATGGCCGGCTGTTCGAATGACGCGTTCTCGAATCACAGATTGATCGAATCGCGGAACCGGCGGTTTGTAATTTCTACATTCCTGCGCAGATCGGCTCGCAAGCGTGCTTGACGTTGACTGGGGCTTGTGAGACAAGACGCCTCCCCGCGCGATCGATCGTGATCGCCATGAGTTCTCTTCGCGTGCGTTCCCCTCCCGGGCTGTCCCAGGTCATCCGGTTCGATTCCGGAAGTCGGCCAGACAGTTCCCCCCTCCCATCGTCTCTCCCCTCGCCAGGAATGGCTGCCATGTTGCGCCCGTCGCTCTCGTTTGCCGCTGGTCTGGGCCTGCTTGCGGGCTCGGTTGGCTGCTCGCACATGACCGAGACCCGAGTCATCACGGCCTTCCACCAGAGTCTCGAGAAACACGATCTCGATGCCCTGCGGGCCCAGGTCTCGGATGATTTCGAAACTCGCGCGGTACGCGGGGCCGATACCTTTGCCGCCCTCAACCTGATCGACTTTCCCGAGGGGAAGATCAAGATCGTCAAGGTGGTCGATACCGAGAAGGATGACCGCAAGCGCCCCATCGAGAAAAAGGTCACGATCGAGGTGGGTGAAGAAAAACGCCAGATGATCGTGATGCTCAAGCGCGAGGGAGATACCAAGCGCTGGGTGGTGGACGACGAATTCCTCCGTCGGGAAGACATCGAGAAGAACAAGACACTGTCGGCCCGGCTGGAAGTGCTGGTTGCCGTCAATCGCACCATCAACGCCTGGCGGTCGGGTGACCGCAATGATATTGGCACGGTCGCCACCCCGGAATTCAGCCAGGCCCTGGTCAGTCTCAACCCCGACCACTTCCGGCAACTCTCGCAAAAGCTCACGGCGGGCATTGCTCCGCAGGCCCGGGTGCTTCCCAATGAAAAGATTGGCGAGGAGACCGCGGTGGTCCACGTCCCCCGCAGCGATGGGGAACTCGTCCTCCGCTACCGTCGGGGGGATTCCCGCTGGCAGTTGGACGACATTTCGGTGGAGACCCGCAAGGGAAACAGCGAAATCGCCTCGGTCCGAGACATGACCTCGGCTCTCGGGACCGCTGTCTGGTTCCTCCAGAGCTACCGCGAGCAGAACAAGGCCCGGTTGGCCGAATTGTGCGAATCGCAGTTCTTCCGCGGTTCCCTCAAGGATTCCGACCTCTCCCAGGTCCCGCTCCCCGAGGGGCCTTCGAGCATGCAGGACTTCGAGGTCGACCTGAAAGACAACACGGCCGCGATCCTGGTCCGCAATGGGGATGAAGCGGTCAAGATCAACCTCGACCGCATGTCGGAAAAGACAATCCACGAAAAGCCGACCTACCTGGTCAATGAAGTGACCATCTACGAGCTCAAGAGCAACCAGGACAAGCGTCTGTCGGCTCTCTACAACAGCCGCAGTGCCCTGGAGTCCTTCGCCTCCGCCCTGGCCAGGCAGGATCTGCCGGGATTGCTGAATCACTCGACGCATGACTTCAAGGACAAGGTGTGGCAGGCCACGACCGAGCAGCACTTTGCCTGGATGCCGCTCGATGAGTTCCAGGCGGGAAAGCCCAGGGTCCTGCAGACACTGTTCAAGGGGCCGCTGACCGAGATCCTGGTGGAACATGGCAGTACCCCGGTGACCTACCAGTTGCGGGATGAAGAGGGACAGATCCGCGTGGACGATGTGATGATGCCTGCGGCCGACTACCCCCAGTCGCTCAAGGCGACCCTCGAAGCGGTGATTCCCGTGGCGAATTTCGCCCTGGCCTTGGAATCGGGAGATATCAAGCGGGTCCGCAGTACTGTGGCGGAAGACTTTACCCGGTCGGTCTGGCGGTACCTCGATGAGGTGCCGCAATTCGATCCGGCTCCCGAGAGTTACCTCAAGAACTCCCTGTCGGCCATCAGCGTTCAGGGAAATGGTGCCGTGGTGGTGCTGGGGAATGGACGGCGTGGGGCACAGGTCTCCCTGCGGCGTGAAAATGGCCGTTACCGGGTGGAAGACATGACCCTGGTGGCGGGAGCGCTGCCAGATGAGAGAATTGCCCTCAAGCGGACGATCCGCACGCAGCTCGCGGAAGGCAGGTACTCGAGTGTCTCTGATGTCGAAATGCTCGCCGGCAGCGAACGAGAAGACCTGATCGACTTCAACGAGTAGAGTCGACACCCTGTTGCCGTCGTGATGTGAACTCGAGAGGGCAGGTCTCCACACCTGCCCTCTCGCCATTTCGGTCGGCACCACAGGTCGTGTTGGCTCGCCGTGCAGCCGGAAGTCGCCCGATTTCAGGGACACCGGCGAGGGGGGAATTCCGGAACAGCGACTGTCTCACCCGTAACGGCCCGGCGAAGAGTGTCGTTTTCGGGGTGGTGGTTGGACCTTCGCAGGGCCCCCTATCGGGGGGCTGGTCAAATCTCATTCGCTTCCGGGGGGACGCTGCGCGATCCTGAACCGGGGAAGCGGATCTGTACGCCCCCGAATCCACCGATCCGGTCAGGCCTCGTCCTGTCGGGGGGGAACGGACAATCAGCCCTGGATTCGTGGACTCATTGGTTTGGAGTTCGCCGGCCAAGGCGGGGTTTCGGAAGGTGCCTCCGATGGGGGATACCCGCTGCGAGAGCGCAACCCGCGGCACAGCCTCTCGGAACGAGCAATCGACGGATTTCCAGCGGAGCGTTTGGCGGGCAGGTTTGTGTGGACCTCGAGTCCCCGGTGTGATCGAGGCTTGTTGCTGGCATTCCGAGGCCACTGTTCGATGACGGAGGTCCCCTCCGAGAGATGGAAATCGAATGGAAAATATCTCCACGATGTAACGGGTGAGACCGCCCGCGGTACCCCAGCGACGGCGCGAACTCGATGCAACGACAGGTTTGGAAATGTATTTTTATGTATAGATATGTCTTTTTGATTAAAATT
>DNUF01000011.1:30778-31101 GCA_003508595.1 Planctomycetaceae bacterium | reverse complement strand
TCCTTGTAGGTAATTAAATTTGAAGGTGTCATATATTCACTACGGTTCGGGAGAGCAGCATGTCACGTCACACTCGTCACCTTCGTCAACAATCCCGGGCTCGAAAGGCAGGGAAGGCCCAGAACAGACAGAATTCCTTGGGAACTGCAGTTCTTTCGAACAAGAGTGCCCCCCAGAAGGACGCGGTGTTGAACGAGTCGGACGTGCTGGGATCTGTACGGGTGAATTCATGTTCGGCTGATCCCAGAACGGTGATTCCCGGCCGTGACATCACTCCGGAAACCCGTCCCGGTCATCGTCGGCAGCCGTTCAATGACGGCTGG
>DNUF01000011.1:0-30568 GCA_003508595.1 Planctomycetaceae bacterium | reverse complement strand
GGCTGGCTGTGGCGCGACAAGATCCTCGTGGGGGATCTGGCGGTCATTGTGGGAGACGAAGGCGCGGGCAAGACCAAGGTGCTGGCTGACTGGATCGCCCGGGTCACGACTGGCCGTCCCTTCCCCGGCCGGGACGAAGTCGGAGATGCTCTTCCTCCGTCGGATGTGCTGGTCTTCAACAGTGTCGATGATTTCGGCCGCGAGGTCCTCGCCCAGGTCGCTGCCAACGACGGCAACCCCGACCGGGTGCTGCAGGCTTCCACGCAGTTGCTCGACTGGGGGCACAGTCACAGTGGATTTCCCGAAGGCAACGGAGTTCCAGTCGGCGACGGGGACGAACGGGAGCTGGGAAAAGTCCCAGCGGAAGCAGGGGGACTTGCCGAGATTGACGGCCCCGAAACCCGCGTTCGGCTCCACACCCGGGATGGTCTTGCGAAGCTTCGGCAATTTCTTCTGCGCCGCCCCAGCATTCGCCTGGTGGTGATCGACCAGCTCAAACAGCACGTCCGCACGGACAGCGAACGGGTCTTCGAAGACATCGTTTCCGAATTGCAGGCCATCGCCCGGGCCACCGAGGTCCCCTTCATCGTCACCCTGCGCCCGGACGCGTTTCGTCATGCCCCCGGGCTTGGCCAGTATTTCAAGAGCCCCTCCCTCACCAGCCTCGCCCGCGGCATCTGGCGGGTGGTGACGCCGGACGACCCCCAGCATGGCCACCGGGTGTTGCAGTGCCTGAAGCTCAATCACGGCTATCACGATTCCGGACGAGAACCATGGCGACTCTGGCACCATCCCGGTCAGCCGATGCGCTGGGAGCTGGGCAACAACGAGGAAATTCCCCTCACCAAGCTGCAACTCAAGCAGACGGTGTTGTTCCAGGCCAAGACGTTTATCAGCCTGTATCTGCAGATGTTCGGCGGGTTGGCCGAGTATCAGACCCTCCGTGTCTGGGCCCGTCGGGAGGGGATCAGCGCCTCGAAGCTTTTCGAAGCGACGATGCACTACAACCTGGGCTACACTTTTGAGCCCTGCGCAGACAATGAACTCGGCCTGAAGAAAATCATCGGCTCGTGGGACCTGATCAGGAAACGGCAGGCGACGCCGTCCGAAGCCCGCCCGCCTGTGCCCGGTCCTCCCGAACCCAAACGCCGAAAAACGTCGAAAGTCGTATCCGCAGGAATGTTGATTGCGGATCCATTGCGGACCGATTCCGTCAGCACCCCGGCAGATTCCCGACCCGTCCCGCCAGCCGATTCCCCCGGGGCGTCGCCCCCCGCAGTGGAAGTCGTTGACAAAACGATCCCCGCGAAAGTCGACGCGGTTGAGTCGCTCCGGAGCAAGGTGGCTCGCAACCAGTCACGGCTTCAGGAATTCCCCCTGGAAGGTTTCCGCTTTATAAAACCAAATATCATGACAACCCAGTTGATCCTCGACATGGAGGCTGAATTGGGGTCCGCTGAGGCGATGTTTGCAACGATGCGGGCAGGCTTGGAGTCGCTGGACGCCTACTCTGCCGACGAGTTGGACCTGTTCATGGAGGAATACCACCGACTCTACGACATGACCCGACAGTTGCACGCCCCGTCGGCTGCCTCCGCCGCCGCTTGATGCGGCTCAAAGTCCCGCGAGGTGAAATGCCGGCGCTCCCCGTGCGCACAGGATCAGCCGTCTGCTGCGAACAGACATCGCCTTGTGCGCCCAGCCAAGGGCCGACAGAGCAACCGACGACGGGACTCATGCCGGTGTGGGGTCTACCTGTGGACCTCTCCCCGGCCTGTGCGGAAATCGGCTCCGTCAGGCTGTTTGCAACTGGCCGTTTCACGAACCGCGGACCGTTGCGCTCGCGTCAAACGCCCCATTCGTTGCCGCAATGGTCACATCCAAACCCAAGCAGCGATGACGTCCCGGGAACCGCCATCGAGAGACACGCGGCCTGGAGTGCGACCGCCTCACGCGGAACAGTCCCCCCTCGTCCGCACTCCGGACAACAGCGGTGCTGGTGCAGCAATCGGGCCCGGTCGAGAGGACTTTGCAGGGTTGCGGCCGTGCTCGCCGACCGGTGTTGGCCGACTACCCCCCCACGGCCCGAATGCCCCGTCCCCGGAAAATCAACCCGGTGCAACGTGGGAAAGGGAATCACGAAGCGATCATCCGATCCATCGTGGTCCAGCGAATCGTTATGAGCCAGATCATCTCCGTGGAACACATTGAGTTCCAGCGGGGCAAACAGCCGAAGGGCGCTCATCCTTGAGTCTCCTGCGAGGGGTCATCATGACCCGGAATCGAATGGCTCAGACCGCAATCGCCCAGGGAAGTCACAGACTTCAACCCTCAGGCAGATGCCGACGATAGCCGCCGAATCCGGTGGTTGCAAGATTCTTGTTCCGCGACTCGCACTTGATTGCAAACCTGGCGGAAAGATGGGGGGAATGGGCGTTGTGGGCTTGTTGGTTTTGGTTGGAAGAGGGGCGGTGACTTGTCACACTGCAGGCAGTTGTCGCCCCTCCCCGGAAGACGACGTTGCGAAAGGATGAGTGTGATGGAAATGCATCGGGTGTCGCTTCAGTCGCGGATTTCTCCCCCCAGGCCACACCGACATGGCTTGATGAGAATCGTCACTGCCTGGTTGTTCGGGCTCTGGTGCTGGGACTTGCAGGCCGCAGAGCCGAAGTTCGTCTCGGGTGAGGCACGAATCCAGGGAATGGGAGACGCGCAGAAACTGCAGATTCGGACGACCAATCGTCTGGCGGGGGCGATTCACTCCCTGCAGTGGCAGGGCCGCGAATTCATCGACAGCACAGACCACGGGCGGCAACTGCAGTCGGCCTGCAGCTTTGACCTGGCCCGGCCGGGGGAGTTCTGGGCCGAGTGCTACAACCCGACGGAAGCGGGATCCCGCCGCGATGGGGCAGGCCCCCGTTCCAGCAGTCGGTTGCTGCAGTTGAAACAGGGGCCAAATTGGCTGGAAACCCGGAGCCGGATGGCCTTCTGGCTGCAGCCGGGGGAGTCCTCGGAGGGGCGCCCGGCATTGAATACGACCGCACTCTCGTCAATCGAGTTGACCAAGCAGGTCAGGATTGGTTGGAAAACACTCCCCCAGGTGGTTGACTACCGGGTCACCTTTCATCTCCCCGACACTGAGCGACACTCCCTCGCACAGTTCGAGGCCCTCACCGGCTATATGCCGGAAGAGTTCGACACATTCTGGAAGCTCGACCCCGCCAGTGGTGAACTCCAGCCCCTCGACGATGGTCCCGGCGAACAGCCGTGGGCCGTAATCCTCGCGACTCGCGACCAGCGTTTCGCGATGGGAATCTGGGCTCCCCGGCAGCAGTCGCATCCCGACCTCGTCCCCGGTTATGGACGGTGGCGATTCGCCCGCGAGCGGGTGGTCAAATGGAACTGCGTTTACCGTGTGCGCGATCCCCGGCAGGTCCCGGCCGGGGATTACACGTTCCAGATGTACGTCCCCGTCGGAACACGCGAAGAGGTCCGGCAGATGCTGGGCACTCTGGCCAGGGAATAAGCCTGGGCCACGCTCTTTGGTCCGGAAGAGACAACTGGAACTGGGGAGGGCGTCGATCAAAAGCCCGGGGCCATCCCTGGATTGGGATGGCCCTGGATCAGTCCAGGCTGATTCGGTCGATTGCCGGTCGATTCTGGCAGAAAGGTACCGATGGGGATCCGGAACCGTTCAGGCCGGAAGTTGTTGTGGTTCGGTCGCCGTCGAAGTCTGCAGCAGCGATTGGAAAATCTGCCGGACCCACGCTTCCGTCAGGCCACCCTGGGGGCGAATCTGCCCTGCTGCGAGTTCGGCCTCCACCGTCGTGGCCCCCCCGCGAAGTTGCGCGAGAACGTCGACAGTCGTCTCCACCAGCGACGAACCTCGCTCGGGGAGTCCGGGAGTGGCCGAGACTGGTCGGCCATTCGACAGGGACAGGGTCCAGTCGCCCCCCCCGTGTCCCAGCACGCGCAGAGCGACCTTCGGCTCCAGCGATGCCTGCGACGTGTGGTGTGCCTCACAGAGAGGCTCCAGCCAGGCTGGGGTGTCAAACTTCGGGACGACCGGACGGTCGCGAGGTTCCGCGAAATTGATCGAGACGGCATGCCGGGCCATCATCAACAGCATCTTGCGGCTGACATGGGGGCATGGCAGGTGTGGTGCGGCCCGATCGGTGTTGGTGGTGTCAAAGATCGGGTCGTCCTTCCAGTACGAGGCATAGACCTGGATCAGTTCGGCAAAGAGCGCTTCATTTTCGGTCAGCCCAACCAGCGAGCGGCCTCCCCCTTCGAAGCGGACCCGGTAGAGCCCCATCGTCTCTTCAATGACGTCCGCCAGCAGCCGCGAGTTGACCGGATGACGCGGGGTCAGATGGTAGGTCTTTCCGTGGTGTTCGGGATGGGTGAAGATATGGGTCATCACCGCCGACACCCAGTCGACCGGGATCAGGTTCTTGGTCTCGTGCCCCGACAACGGGAATCGCGACGACTCATTGATGTTGCCGGTGATGGTGCGATCGGCAGCGATGGAAATGGCCGCGACTGCCTTCAACGGCGCGTAGAAGCCGTGGTAGGTCGTCGTGTGACCGGTGGTCGAATCACCAATGATGATCGCCGGTCGGTAGACCGTGACCTGATCGAGAAAGCTGGCGTTGCGCACGGCCAGTTCCGACTGCAGCTTGCTCTTCTCGTAGTCGTTCGAGAGAGGTTGGCCGACATCGACATCGGTTTCGAGAATCAGTCCCTGTCTCAGTCCGCACACATACGCGGTCGACACATGGTGGAACTGGCGGATCCCCGCATGACGGCAGAGCTCGAGAACATTGCGGGTTCCCTCAATGTTGGAGCGCCAGGGTTCGCCCGTGGGACTCGTGCTCTCGAAGGTCAGGCTGGCCGCGTTGTGCAGGAGTCGACCGCAGTTTTCGGCAACCCAGCGGATTCCCCGGGAGTCGAGTCCCAGATCGGGTTCGGTGATTTCCCCTTCGAGGACGACCGGCCGGGGAAGGGGCCGGCCCAGGTCCTTCTCCCAGAAGTTCATCGCGTTCTCGACCCGCTGCACGGCCGACGCCTTCCGCGCCGGACGGACAATGACTGCCAGTCGGGCATCGGCGAGTGTCAGGTCCCGCAACAGGTAGCGTCCCAAGAGCCCGGTGGCTCCGGTGATCAACACGTAGTCCTTCATGATGCAATCCAGGTTGACCCCATGCGGAGACCGGACAGCCGATGCACCACAAGGGGGCATGACTGGAGATCAAGCCGACCTTGGCTTCACACAGGTTCGAGGCGACTCCGCGGATTCCTCTCTTTCCTCGCGGAGAGCTTTTCGGAACCCCGGCGGGAAGGCCGGGGAGAAAAGCAGGTGGAAACTCCCATTTTAAGGGCCGGGGCCGGGGGGTCAATTGCCCGCCGACGACTGGCCAGTGATCACGATCCTTCTTTGGTCAGATGTTCAGGCAACTTTCTCTCGCTGTTGGCGTGCCACGTCCTGTTTTCTCGACTTTTCGAGGAAGACAGGGGGGGGGACTTCGGTCTGGGACCGGGCCGGATCACCGCCGAAACAGAGCAGAGCAGGCAGCAGCAGCAGGTCCCCCACGAGGGTCGCAAGGAGCAGCACTGCCATCAACAGGCCGAAGCGGTAGGTTGGAGCAAAACTGCTCATGGCCAGGGCCAGCATACCGATGCTGGAAACCACGATCGATTCGAAAATTGGCCCCCCTGTGGCGACCAGCGCAACCCGGACCGATTCCCGGTTGCTCATCCCGGTGCGGAGTTGGTCGCGGTAGCGGACCAGGAGGTGAAAGGTCCCGTCGATCGAGATCCCCAGCGCAATGCTGCCGGTCATCATCATGCCGATGTCGACCGGGAAACGGGTCCAGCCGAGGAGCCCGAAGATGATTCCCATGGGAAGAACGTTTGGAACCATCGCCAGCAGGGTGATTCGGACCGATCGCAGGGCGACGGTCATCACGAGACCGATGACAACGAAGGCCGAGGTGAAGCTCTTCCAGAAACCGTTGAGCATCTCATGCTGGGCCTGCTCAATCAGTGGAGCGAGGCCCGTGAGTCGGATCGGCTCACCCTCCACGAGTCCGTTGAGTTCGTCGTAGATCTGAGAGAGGTTTTGACCCTCGGGGCATTCGATTCGGGCCGAGATGCGCCATGCCCTCTGGCCGTCCACCACAAACTCCGAGGTGCTGCTCTGTGCCTGAGCCTTCTGCAGGATCGGCAGCAACTTCATCGGGTTTTCGGGGAGTGGATCGGGGAAAAACATCGCGGCCGACATCACATGGCGGACGGCTGAATGTCCCGCCAGTTTCCGCTCCAGCCCCCGCACGACTTCCAGTCGCTGGGTGAAGGGGAGCGACGAATCTTCGAATTCGACCACACCTTCGATGGAATCGAGGCTCGTGAGATGCTCGCGGATGCGGTTGACGTCTGTGACCACCTGACTCTGCTTGGGAAGGAAATCGAGAGGTTCGATCTTGGTTTCAAGCCAGTTCAAACCGACGAGGGCAACAGCCCCCACGGCCAGGAACGACACAGTCACCACGCGGTACCTGGGAAGCAGCCAGTGGGCGAGTCGGGCAAAGACCAGACCTTCCTCGGCAAGATCCTCCGAATGCTTTTGCGGGATGACCGCCAGGATGGCGGGGGTGATCGTCAATCCCCCAGCCATGGCAATCACGGCCCCCAGGGCGGCGGCGTATCCGAACTGCGTCACTGGAACAATGTCAGTCACGCTGACCGAGAACAGACCGACTGCCGTGGTCATCAACGAAATCAGGCAGGGCCGCCAGCAGAGTGTCAGGGCCGAGCCGAGCGTGTCAGAAGAGTGCTGCGATTCCTTGAAGTAGTGAATCACATGAATCGAGGCCTCGAGGGTGAAGACCATCACCATCACCGAGAGCGCCCCGAGAATGAAGTTCATCTCGCCGCCGCACCACTTGAAAACCGCGAGGGTCAGGTCAATGGTCCAGATGGTGAGAGCCAGAACGGCAAATGCCAGTTTCCAGTCCTTCACCCAGTACCGCAGCAACAGCAGGCAAATCAGCAACGTGATGAGGAAGAACTTCGTATTCTCTTTCTTCCCCCCCAGGCGGTCCATCTCGGTGATCACCACCGGACCGCCGGACAGGGCGGTCTGCGGGCCATAGAGACCCGCGTACTTCAGTTCCGACTCCACATCCCGCACCGTACCGGCCCGGTCCTTGAGTCCCGATCCCGACAACAGGACGGCGACACCGGCCAGACGGCCGTCGGCCGATTCCGACAACCCCCGCAGTCGCGCCGTGATCTGATCCTCCGGAACTCCCATGTCGGTCATGGTGGACCGCAGTCGACCCGGGGACCAGCATTGACGCACTCCGGGGAGTCGTTCGAGCCGGCCACAAAGCGCTTCGATCTGGGCCTCAGAGACCCGAGGGGTCTCGAGCCCGATCATCACCATCTCTTCAACGCCGAAGTCGCGCTTGAACTGTTCATACGAGGCGCGTACGGGGGACTCCACAGGGAGCCACGTCTCGATGTCGTTGTTCGACCGGATCGACTGGGCTTGCCAGTGCAGAAACGGGAACGACAGCGCAAGCAGCCACAGGATGGAGCGGCTGGAGTTCTTGTAAAATCGGGACAGCATGCCGTCTTGGGGGCAGAACTGCCGACGCGCGGACGTGCGGGCGGGCGGTGGAGGGAATCGAACTCCTCTCGTATCGAGTTCTGGAGAAAGGCCTCCCTAGCCCAAATTGCTTCCTGTCTGAGGGTTCCCCTGAAGCTGCTGCCGACCGGGTTACAACCGGCAATGAAACCCGAATTTCCCCTGTCGTCAAACCTTGCCCCGGCTCTCCAGATTCCGACCGGCCGACAGTGCAATTCGGAAGCGCTTCGTGCCTAAAATGGATCAAGCAGCCGGTGCTACCCTCAACCCTATTCTCCCCGATGGACGTCCATGAAAGTCTCTGTTCGCGTGACGTGTGGTCTTTTCCTGGCATGCGCGTGTTCACTGGTGGGGGCTGAGTCTGGCCCCGCACCCGCACTGACTTCGGGAGAAGGCAAGCACCTTGCCAATCTGCGGCAGGTCACCCAGGGGTTGCCCCGTGCCGGGGAGGGATACTTCTCGGCCGATGGGAAGCAGATCGTCTACCAGGCCTATCCGATTGGATACCCCTTCTACCAGATCTACACACAGCCGGCCGACGCGAACCAGCCCCGGCTCGTCTCGACGGGACGGGGGCGAACCACCTGTGCCTACTTCGCCCCCGATGGGCAGACCATCCTGTTTGCGTCGAGCCATACCGATCCCCAGATCGAGGTCACCGAACTGAAGGCCCGCGAAGAGGCGGCTCGTGGCGGACGTCGTCGGTACCAGTGGGACTTCGATCCGCACATGGATCTCTACACGGTGCGGTTCGATGGAACCGGGCTCACGCGACTCACCGATGCCGAGGGTTACGATGCTGAGGGAAGTTATTCCCCGGATGGTCGACAGATCGTCTTTACCTCCACCCGGGATGGTGATCCCGACATCTACATCATGAATGCAGATGGAAGCGACGTGAAGCAGATCACCAACGCACCCGGTTATGACGGAGGCCCCTTTTTCTCTCCCGATGGCAAATGGATCGTGTTTCGCAGTGATCGGGATGAGAAGGACATGCTGCAGCTCTACCTCGTCTCGGTCGATGGCAAGGTTGAAGTCCCCCTCACCAATAATCTGAAGCATGTGAACTGGTGCCCGTTCTTCCACCCTTCAGGCAAATACCTGATCTGGTCGGGGGCCGACTACACCACGGGACGCGGTACTTTCCATCTCTTCACCATGGAAATCGACTGGACGGGCGACAAGCCCCGCGGCGGAACTGTCACCCAGATCACTGACCATGAGAAAATGGATGTGCTGCCGGTCTTCAGCCCTGATGGGAAAAAACTGATGTGGACTTCAACACGGGCCGCCGATGGCACCAGCCAATTGTTCCTCGCCGACTGGCTCCGTTAGACCGAAACTTCAGGATCGGCGGATCATGGGGACGTGGGGGGGGTGTCTTCACCAGGGAGCGTCGCCAGCCGCCAGCGGGTGCGGGAGATGACCGAGTTGTCGACAGGATCGGCAACGGTATCTTCAATCTGCAGTGCGCCCCAGGGGAGTTCATTGCACCACCAGACCTGGCGGCGATAACGGGCCTGCGGGAGTTGGGGATCGGCCTGGTGAAGAACTGACGCCGACAGCAACTGACACTCGAACGCCTCGGGGCGCAATCGGGTTTTGACGTACCTGGGCCGGGGATCGACTCGATAAACCACCGCGGCGGGGAGCCCCGTGAAGAATCGCCTGGCAAGGTCCGGGGCGGCAATGCTCCCGGCATCCGTTTGGAGTCGTCCCTCTCCGACTAACGGAAGGGCATCGTGCGGCCAGGGTTCCGAGGTGAGATCGAGATCCAGACGCGCGCCCGGGGCGAGGTGATCTCCCGGAATCAGCGCCGCCACAGGATCGACTCGGCAGGTCATCGGGGCCCCTGTGGCATGCTGTTCGAATGTCAGTGTCAGGGAGCGGACCCCGCCAGCCGTCCCCAGGGAGTGGTATCGGACGATCAGAGGCTGTTGGGAATTGGTCAGACGGGGAGGGTTGACGACCCAGGTTGGGCTGGTTTTCACCGGGGGTGACTCGGCCGTTGGGCTCGGAAACCACTTTTGCCAGATTCCCGTCAGCCAGGGAAGTTGCCAGGGATTGTCCCTTGGAATTGTGATGGAAAAGGTCGAGAGTCCCAGCAGGATGGCAGCCAGTGTGAGCCGTGCCCGAGACATCTGCCATCGGTCAAGGATCGGGACCAGTGCCAATACCCAGAGGGGGATCAGCCAGAATGCCCAGCGAAGTCCGCTGGTGACGCCTCCGTAATTGAGGCTTTGTGTCCGGGTGACATAGAACGCGAGTACCCACACGGTCAGTCCCAGGCCACTTCCCAGGAGGAAGGGCCAGGTTCTCCCCCGCCAACTGGAGCGAGTCATCCACGTGGCAAGCGACAGCAGGAACACCGGGGTCAGCGAAAAGATGCCGTGGTGACCGAAAGTGCAGTGCCAGAGATAGGTGGTGACCGAAGTCTCACCACGGTCGATCGCCGAAGGAATGAGCCAGTAACTTGGAATCCCGTCGATCACGTAGTGATAGGGATTGTTGTCGGCGGCCCCGAACGAGGCATACGTGGGAATGACACTTCCCGTCGCCTGCCAGTTGCTGAGGAGGAACGTCGCGAGCGGGATCAGGGCGGCTGGAACGAACCAGATGCAGGTCGCTTTTGCGCCGGCCCGCCAGGCGACAACGAACGCCACAAGCCCCCAGGTTGCGGCGGGAAGTTCGCAGCATGCACACGCAGCGGCAAAGAATCCAGCGACAGCAAATCGCCATGGAGCAACCCGACCGCCATGGAGTCCAACGAGGGGGGCCAGCGAAAAGACCAGGCAGACCGCGGCCGGAGTGTGATTGTTGAGCGTGATCAGAAACGGTGTCAGAAATGTCCCCAGAGACGCCACCAGCATGACGAAGATCCGGGCGAAATCCGACTCGGCATGCTCCTCAACCAGTCGGGCCAGCACCAGGAGGGCGATGACCCAGGGGAGCAGGTTGAAAACCAGCAGCACGGCATGTGTGGCGTCATGCAGGTTGGAGTCGAGCGTGTACCCTGTGACCCGCTGCACCCCACGATAGAGATGGGCGACCAGCAATGAGACAAACGGCGGCTTGGAAGAATAGAAATGCCCGTTGACATACACTTTGTCGATGGTGTCCCATCCGGGACGCGTAATGATCTCGTCGATCTGCCACGTTCCCCTCTCGGCCAGGGACCAGACCGTACACCAGCGGGAACGGTCGTTGGCGCTGAAAAACGGGGTGTGGGGAGGGCGGGCTTCCTGCCAGCGGTCAGGTGTGTATTTGACGGTGGCGGTCTGGATCTGCGCCCACCCCTGGCCGGTCGCCAGGGCGATGATCGCCACGTACAGCCCCCAGCGCCAACGGGTGCCAGGATTCAATGGAAGTGTGGGAGGCGGATTGTCCCGGGAGTCGCTCATGAGAGGCTCGTCGGGCGACCGCCATACCGACCCTGGAGAACGGTCAGGTCAGCAGGTCGCGCAGGGAAAAATGAAAGGGCCCCAGTTTGCCGCCATAGTTTCCGGCGGTGACTCTCAGCAGTCCGGGGTGGCGGCAAGCGGCGTGCAGTCCCGCCCGCATCGCGGCGGCGACGGCGCCTTCCGTCAGACCATCGATCACGATTTCATAGACAGCACTGATCTCTGGAGGAAGCTCGGTTGCCACGACTCCCCGCAATGTCGGGCAGTACACTTCATTAGTGCTCGCCTTGAGCGTCTTGTACTTCGAGCCGACTTTGCTCCCCGAACGGACGATCCCGCCCGGGAAGGGAAGGATGCAGTCGGGAACCTTCCGGATCGCCCGGGTGGCCAGCTCAGCGGCGGCGAGTCCCGCTGTCGCGTCACTGGCCAGCAGCAGGAGGTTGCCACCGGCGACTCCCTTGACCGTTCCGAGTTTCTCTTCGCAGAGAAACTCGCCATCCATCACCGGAACGCGCCAGTAGCGGCGGTCCCCGATCTTCTTGGAGGTCTGCCAGGTGTCGCCGAAGAAGCGGATCTGTCCCCCCACCGAAATCTCCCGGTCAGGGGCGCATCCAGAGATTCCATTGAAACACGCGGTACTGGGACAGGTGAGCACGCTTTGTCCAACGCGGTGGACGAGTGCCTTCGCCAGGGCGTCCCGACTGAACGCAAAGGCGAGTACGCTGACTCCGGGGCGCCCGTCCGGTGTTTCCTCGGGCGTGAGAAACCGCTCAATGCCGGCTTCGCAATCACAGGCGATCACACTGGTGGCATTGCCCGTCATGACGGTCGCGGCGGTCCACGCCCATTTGCGGGAACTGGCCGTGATGATGAGCCGGGTTCCCGTAATGGCAAATGCCTCGGCAAAGGTGTCGATGATCTCGACCCCGTCCAGCAACAGCGGTGCGGCGGCGGTGGTCACGATAAGGTCAGTCCTGTGCAAACAATCCCTGTCGGGCCGGGGGAGGCCAACCTCCCCCGGCGGATTCCTGTCACCCCGGAGGGGCTTCTACTTCCCTTCGGCGTCAGCAACCGACTTGTCGTGCCAAGCCTTCGAGACTTCCGGATTGGGGGTCGCATCGCCAGCCTCCAGTCCCATGACCCAGCGGATTCCTCCAATGAGAGACTCGCGAAACTTGGGATTCGCCCAGGTTTCGGCATTGTGCCCGAGGTTGGTGTAGAATACCCGGCCATCCCCATAATTCTTGATCCAGGAAACTGGAACATGGTAGGGCTTCTTCGTACCGCATTTGGCCATGTTCAGGCTCATCAGAACGTGCACCTTCTCGGGCTGCCAGTTCTTGTACTGGTAGATCTCGTCACGGATCTGAAACTCGTCTCCCCAGACCTTGGTCGAGGGATGGTTTTTGTCGTGGACCGTGATCGTCACTGTGTCCCCGGCGTTCCAGGGGTGGCCGTCGAACGTCCCGCCGATCATGTCCCAATAGGGCTTGTAGCCGCCATAGGTATCGGTGGAGGAATGGGTGGCGATGAAGCCGTGCCCCTTCTGCTTCAGCCAGGTATTGAAGAAAAAGTCGAGGGCCGGTTCGGGGATCTCAAGACTCGGTCCCTGGGTGTAGAAAAAGACCAGGTCGTACTTCTTGAGGTTCTCGGGGGTAAAATCAGCAATCGGGTCCTGCGTGCAATCGACGGTAAACAACTTGGTCTGTTGTCCGATCTGGGTCACGGCGACTTCCGAAGGAGCGAGTTGCTGGTCCTTTCGGCGCACGGGATCGTGGGTGAACGTCTTGGACGTCGTCACCATCATCATGCGGGCCGGTTTCTCGGGGGCGTCAGCCGCACTGGATGTGCCAGACAGGCCCAGCAGGGCACACAGGGCAAGTGGAAGTGCCATCAGACGGTCGAGGCGCGGCAGTCGCATGGGTGGGTCCAGGGAAGGAACAGAAAATGTCAAACGGAAAGTCACCCGAACAAACAGCCGAACGAGCGACAGTGCGGGCTGGGGATGACTGGACAGAATGCCTATATTAGAGGGGTGGGGATTCCGCTGCCAGACACTGCCTTGGCTCAGTGGGTGGTGGCAGTGTTTGGGGGCCCCTGAACGTTGGATCCTGATTTTTGGTCGGCGATTTTCGAGTGGAGAGTTTCGCCGCCAGACCCTGACCCCGGCTTGCTTCATGTCAAATGGCTTTTTGGGCTATCCCGCATCATTCATGCTGGACGTTGTCGTCTGTGCGCTGATCGTTGTTGTTCCCCTCCTGGTCTTCAACATTTCAGTGGTTCGGTTCGGCAAGAATTACCAGTTGCACAAGACCCTCCAACTTCTGTTGGCGGGGGTACTCCTGGTGGCCGTGGCCCTGTTCGAAATCGACATGCAGTTGCAGGGAGGAGTCGACGGGATACTCGCCAAGCGATCTCGCCCCCTCTCGGTTGCCGAATTGTCAAGTTTTCGATCGCTGCTGCTTGTACACCTGTTTTTCGCAATTTCGACTGTTGTGTTGTGGGGTTTGACTGTTGGACTTGCCTGGCGCCGGTTTCCCACGCCCGTCCGACCTGCGTCTCACAGCCGACTCCACAAGATACTGGGATGGTTGTCGGCACTCGATATCACCGGGACTGCCGTGACGGGGCTCATGGTGTACTACTACGGATTCATGGTTCCTTAGCGGTTTGTTGAGCAGCGGGTCGAATCGTCTGGGGGGCCGTGGAGCATTCACGAAAGTCTGATCTGGAAAATTGATGACGAGACGGCTTTGACCGCGGGCGCGGCATGGTAGAATGAACAGAAGTCTCCTGCCCGAAACGTGCCGGTTCACTCGAAACAACTGAGATGACTGCCTCCCGAACAAAGTGGCTCGCGTCTGGTGTGGCAGTTGCCGCGTGTCTGACGCTGGCAGCATTGGCATGGCGATCTTGGGGTGAGCAGCCGGGCGCGGATTCACCATCCATGGCGGTCCTGAAACAGCCACCGCCAATCCCCGATCGTCCCGGAGATGCTGACCAGTTTGTCGGGTCATCGGCCTGTATTGTTTGCCACTCCGAGATTGCCCGGCGTTATGAACAACATCCGATGTTCCATGCGGCGAGTGTGAATCGCCCGGAAGAAAATCCTCACGTGACGTCCGGTCATCCCGTCGTCTTTCAGACGGGGCCTTTCGAGTACACTGTGGAAGTTCAGGGTGAAGAAGTCGTTCACCGTGAAACCTTGCGTGATGGACGGCAGAAGGTGGTTGCGGACCAGGCGGTGGGTATTCCCTACACCCTCGGGTCGGGTGTACGGGGTAAGTCTTACCTGATCAACCGCGATGGCCGGTTCTATCAGTCTCCGATCTCCTGGTACAACCAGCAGCAGAAATGGGATCTGTCTCCCGGTTATTCACTCGAGATCTCAGCCACGCGTTTTGAGCGACGGGTGACAGACGACTGCATGTCCTGTCACGCTGGCCGCATGCAGGTGGCCAATCCGGAGGTCGCCGATGTCTACGCATCCCCCATGTTCCTCGAGTTCGGGATCGGCTGTGAACGCTGTCACGGTCCCGGTCGAGCCCATGTGGAATTGCACGAAGGGGGGCGGACGGCGGTCGTGGGTGAGGATCAGCGGATCGTGAATCCCTCCAGGCTCGATCCCTGGAAGCGGGACAGTGTGTGCTTTCAATGCCACCTGCTGGCGCGGCGTGTTCCCCGACACGGGCGGAGTGTGTTCGACTTTCGGCCAGGGCAGGGGCTCGAAGAAGTTCTGTCAGTTCTGGTCCATTCTGATGACACCTCCGAGGGGACACCCGACAAAGCGGTCAGTCACGTCCAGGAAATGTATTCCAGTCGATGTTTCCAGGAGAGCCTGGGACAATTCACCTGTATCACCTGCCATGATCCGCATGGTGTCCCGCCGCCGGTCGAAAAAGAAACGTTTTTCAACCGCAAGTGTGGTGATTGTCATGCGGCGGACGCCTGTCGTGCCTCGGTGTCCGAGCGCGAGGCTGAGCCATTCCGCAACTCGTGTGTCCAATGCCATATGCCTCGGCGTGAGGCAGGTGACATCGCGCACACCTCGCAGACAGACCATCGCATCCGCAAACGTCCCGGTCCTCCGCCAGTGGATCGTCCGGATGAGTCTCCGCTGGTGTTTTTTGCGTCGATGGGAAATGGATTGACGTCCTGGGAATCGCTCCGGGCGCGAGGATTGGCGGCTGCCGAAGAGGCCTACACATTCATCCTGCAGGACCCCCGAAAGCTGCTGGGAACGGTTGAGCTTCTCAAGCAGGCCCACGAAGCCCAGCCGGCAGATCATCGGATCCTGCAGGCCCTGGGGGCAGTCCATTACCTGGCTGGTCAGGATGCCGAGTCGCGGCTGTGGTTTGAGAAGGCGCTTCCCTACAGTCCTCGGGACGAAGAGACGCTCAAAATGCTCGGTATTGCCTGCTATCGAACGGGAGACTTTGCGAGCGGGCTGAAGTATCTCAAGTTGGCCATCGAGGTGAACCCCTGGAATGCCGAGGTGTATGCCCGGTATGCCGTCATGGCAGCAGTATTCCAGGATTTCCAGACAGCGATCGCCGCGGCCCGACAGGGCCTGACACTTGCGCCGGCACTGACTCCGCTGCGACGCGACCTCGTGAAATTCCTCGAGGAGGCGGGACAAAACCGGGAGGCGGCGGCCGAACGACAGAAACTCATCCAGATCGAATCGGCTGCACCATGAGTTCTGCGACAAATCCACCACGGCAGGGAGCCTGTCTCGATCGCGAAGAATACATCGAGCAGACCTACTTCTTTCGGGTGTTTCGCGACCGCCTCCTCGAGAATCTGCCCGCTCAGGAAGTCCTGGAGACGATTCACGAAGAGGTCCTGACCACGACCCGGCTCCCCATGGTGATTGAGTTTTTGCGCGGTGAGGTCGGATTGCATGGTCGATTGAGCCGGGGAATGGCCCTTTTGACCCATTATTTCACCCCGTTTCAGGTCTTTGTATTTCAGCGGGCCGAAGAGGATCGGTCGAAGTTTGATCAGCTCACGGCCCTCGAGATCCTGCAGCACGAAGCGAGCTACAAAGCCCAGGGGGCAACGCCGGCCGGCTTGTTTGTCTACCAGTTTGAGTCGATCAGTCGGAATCGGCTGGGGTATGACCGGGGGTTGGCCGCCGTGGCCGCAGATCCGATGTTTGCGGGATCCCCCTGGAATGACTGGATCCTGCACGCCAGGTTGCAATTGGGAGCCACCGATTTCGGTGAGCTGATTTACCGTTGCTCACAGCAGTTTGTCGACGACCGTCGCCGTGCGACGGGAGAGTCCGACTGGAGTCCCGCTCAGGATGTGCTGTTTGGACAGCGCGAAGGAAGAATTGCCAAGGCCAACCGTGGCAAGGACCCGCTCTACATGTTTGCCGCCCTGCAGCGGCAATTGGGCTATCCGACTGTTCCCCGGCCCAAGAAGGAGGAGGGGCTGGAACAGCAGGTTCCGGCATTGCAGGCCAAGCTCTCGCACCTGGAAAAGCGAATCCAATTGCTGGAGGCCGAGACACGCGGCAACCTGGATTTGTCACAGTTCTACACGAAGCCCCCGGAGTTCCCGTCAGGCGAGTGATGTGGTGTTGCGTTCTGTCCTGATCACAAGCCGTGATTGGTTCCGATCGGATCTGAGACAGCCATCATTTTCCGGCCCGGGAAAGTTGCTGCTGCTGTCGGGGGAACTACCCACAGCGACCCGGCACCGCCGGCAAAAGGGCTATTCGACTTCTTCCCGCTGCTCCTTCAGGCTGCGCGGAATGTCAACGATCGGACGCTCTGCGGCGGCGTGGGGGCTGACCAGTTGGCCGTGCTGCATCTGGGCCCGATAAAGCTGGGCGTATTTGCCGTCTCGGGCCAGGAGTTCTTCATGGCTGCCGACTTCAACGATCCGGCCCTGTTCCAGGACCACCACCCGATTGGCCTGTCGCAGTGTGCTGAGGCGGTGGGCAATCGCAATGGTTGTCCTGCCTCGGGTGAGATTGTCGAGAGCCTCCTGGATCTGCCGTTCGGTCGTGGTGTCAACGGCCGACGTTGCCTCATCCAGAATGAGAATCCGCGGATCAATCAGCAATGCCCTGGCAATCGAAACCCGCTGGCGTTCCCCGCCCGAAAGGGTCTGGCCCCGCTCGCCAACAATCGAGTCGTATCCGTCTGGGAGTCGCAGGATGAACTCATGGGCCCTCGCAGCTTTCGCAGCGGCGATGATTTCCGCCCGGGTGGCTTCGGGCCTGCCATAGGCAATGTTCTCGGCAATCGTCCCGAAAAACAGGAACGGCTCCTGCAGTACGATGCCAATGTTGCGTCGGTAGTCGGTGATCGAAAACGACCGCACATCCCTGCCGTCCACGAGGATTTCTCCAGCCGAGACATCATGGAAGCGGCAGACCAGATTGACGAAGGTGCTTTTGCCGGCTCCCGTGGTTCCCACGAGACCGATCATTTCGCCGGGCTCGATCGTCAGTGTGACTCCATCCATCACCTGACGATTGCCATACCGGAAGCTGATGTTCTTCGCCTCGATCCGGCCGCGGAGGTCGCCAACAGGCTGCGGGTGCGCCGGTTCCGGGACGCTCGGGACCCGGTCAAGGATCTCGAAAATGCGTTGGGAACTGGCCGCTGCCCGTTGGGTACTGGTCGCCATCCGGCTCATCGACTCCAGCCGGGTGTAAAAGGCTCCAATGTAGCTGTTGAACGCAAACAGTGTGCCGATGGTGACCGTGGCGCTGTCCCCCAGGATCAACCAGGACCCCACGGCCAGCACGACGATCAGTCCGATCCGGTTCAGGAAGGTGACCATCGGCCAGAAGAAGGTCCAGACCACATTCACGCGGTCGTTGGCCTGGACAATACGCTGGTTGGCATCGCGGAATCGGTCGACTTCCCGATGCTCCTGGGCAAACGCCTTCACCACCCGGATGCCAGGGATTGTATCGGCCAGAATGCTGGTCATGTCGCCCCAGGCGCGATACCCGGTTGAGAAACCATGGGTCAGGCGGCTGCGAATGCTGAATGTCAGCCAGGCAACGAGGGGAAACGTGCAGAGTGTGGCAGTTGCGAGGATGGGATCCATCCAGTACAGCACTCCAATCGTCCAGACAATCGTCAAGACGTCGGTGACGAAGTCCATGAGATTGTCGGAGAGAAAGCTGCAGATTCGGTCAGTGTCGGAGCTGATCCGCGCCACGAGATCGCCTGTCCGCTTCGCACTGAAAAAATCGAGGGAAAGCCGCTGCAGGTGCTCGTAGGTCCGGATTCGTAAATCGGCAGAGATGCGTTCGGAAAGACAGGCGAGCACCCATCCCTGTGCCCAGGCAAACGCCCAGGCTGCCAAGCCTGCAATCACCATCATGGAGAGGTAGTAGATGACACGGCTGCGCAGGACTGGTTTTGTCATTTCCGGGCTTCCGCCGGCCCCCACAGGCGGGATCGCAACCGCACCTTCCACAGCTGGTTCGGCGGCCACCTGTGCCGCAATCGCCTGGGATCGTTGCCGAGTGTCGTAGGCGATGAAGTCGTCGATGAGCGACTTCTGATAGATCGGTGGGACCATGCTGGCGAAGGTCGTCAGGATGGTCAGGACGGCACCCCAGAAAGCATGCCCGAAGCGATGCCGGACGAAACCGATCAGCCGCAGCAGCGAGCCGAGTGATGCGTCCCCGGCGGGTTCAAATCCCTCGCTCTCCTGTTGGGCTGGTTCGTCGGGAAGCGGCCGTAGTTGGCCAGATTTCACTTCGGTCCAAGTATCGAGAAACTGCTTGGCCGACTCAGCACAGGCAATCGTGTAGTACCAGACCCCCAGGCGACGATCGATGCCCAGAACTTCCAGCGTTCCCAGTCCGCCCCGATCGCGCAGGGTCAGTTGCCGGATGGTGGAGATTGGAATCGCTGACCACGAGGTGGGAGAGGATTCCCCATCCCCCCGGGAGAGGGGACTCGACAGCAAGCGCTGATTGGTCAAGACGAGCAGTCCCGCCGCATAGTGCTGATCGGGGCCGAGATCATGCCGGAAGACCGCCGTAATCCGTTCTTGGGAAAGCAGTTGAGTCTGGATTGCCCGCCGCGTCTGGGGGGAGAGCCGGGACCAGTCGTCGGGAGAATCGTTCACAGGGGAACCTCGGAGGGACAATGGCGTGGTGATATACATTCACCGCGGTGGCCGATAGAATAAGTCGGGTTTTGACGGTTGAGAAGCAGTCGTCAGAACAATTCGTCCGAATTCCACGAGGGGTCGCCTGATTCCCGGCGATGTTGAGTGGGTTGTCGGCGATGGGTGAGTGCAGTCGCCAAAAAAGTTCTTGAGGGTTGGTCAAGGCTTCCATCGCGGAGACGAACCCTTTGGATGATTTCCTTGAAGGCGGCAGCGAGGGCTGTGTGGGACTGGCCCGATGGATCGCAGGTCCTGACTTCAGATGTCTTGAGGGATGAGTGGTGGAAATACGGAAGATTCTGGTGCTGCGCGGACCCAACGTCTGGTCACGGCATCCAGTCCTGGAAGCCTGGGTGGACCTTCAGGACCTGAAAGACTCTCCCTCCACTTCAATTCCAGGATTCAACGACCGGTTGATGCGGTGGTTGCCGACGATGATCGAGCACCGCTGCAGTTATGGCGAACGGGGAGGTTTTTTTCAGCGACTGCGCGATGGGACGTATCCGGCGCACATACTTGAACATGTCTCCATTGAACTGCAGACCCTCGCCGGGACTCCCGTTGGTTTTGGAAAAGCACGCGAGACCTCGGAAGAAGGGGTCTACAAGGTTGTCATGCGGTACCGGGATGAGCAGGTGGCCCGGGCGTGTTTATTGGCGGGAAGGGAACTCCTGTTGAGTGCGATTTATGACCGCCCCTACGATGTTGAAGCGGAGGTCAAGAAGTTGCGGACCCTGGTCGATCGGGTCTGTCTGGGGCCGAGCACGCTGGCCATTGTCTCTGCGGCCGAGTCGCGTGGGATACCCGCACGACGCTTGAACTCGGGCAGCCTTGTCCAGTTGGGACATGGTGTCAAGCAACGCCGAATCTGGACAGCCGAAACAGACCGCACCAGTGCAATCGCCGAATCGATCGCCCAGGACAAGGAACTGACCAAGTCGCTGTTGCGTGCCGTTGGGGTTCCCGTTCCGGAAGGCCGTGGAGTTGACACTCCTGAGGACGCCTGGGACGCGGCCCGGGAGATCGGCGGTCCGGTGGTTGTGAAGCCGCGAGACGCGAATCATGCCCGAGGCGTCTCCACCAACCTCACGAGTCGTCAGGAAATCGAAAAGGCATTCCAGGCGGCCTCTCGCGAGGGGTCGGGAGTGATCGTCGAGCGTTTCGCGGCCGGGGAAGAACACCGCCTGCTGGTGGTTGGCGACCAACTCGTGGCTGCTGTCCGCGGCGAAGCCGTCACTGTCACGGCAGACGGTCGCAGTACTTTGAAGGAGCTGATTGACACCCAACTCAACAGTGATCCCCGACGGGGTGAGGATGAGACCTTTCCTCTCAGCTTGATCGAGTACGACGCCGTTACGCTGCTGCAACTGGAACGCCAGGGTTTCACTCCCGATTCGATTCCGCCGGCCGGGCAAGTGGTCCTCGTCCAGCGGAATGACAACCTGTCAATTGATGTCACCGATGAAGTGCATCCCACGGTGGCGGCCCATGCTGTTCTCGCGGCCAGGACCGTCGGGCTTGACATCGCCGGTCTCGACATTGTGGCCACCGACATTTCCCGTCCTCTGGAAGACCAGGGGGCCGTGGTGGTCGAGGTGAATGCCGGGCCTGGTCTGGTGATGCACCTGAAGCCCTCTGTCGGACAGCCGCGGCCTGTGGGAGAGGCGATTGTGGGCCTGTTGTTTCCCCCGGGACAGACGGGGCGCATTCCGCTGGTCAGCGTGACCGGGACCAATGGAAAGTCGACTGTCACTCGCTTGATCAATCATCTGCTGACGTCTCAAGGAATCGCCGTGGGTGAGACATCCACGGATGGGATCCGGGTTGCGGGACGACTGATCGAGGATGGCGATTGCAGCGGGCCCAGAAGTGCCCGCAAGGTGCTGCTGAATCCACTGGTGGAGGCGGGGGTCTTCGAGGCGGGACGAGGGGGGATTCTTCGGGAGGGGTTGGGGTTCGATCGATGTGACGTGGCAGTAGTGACAAATCTCGGGAGATGTGACCACCTGGGACAGGCCTATATCGACACTCCCGAGCAGATGTTCACCGTCAAGCGGTGTGGAGTCGATGTGGTTCTGCCAACCGGCATGGCTGTCTTGAATGCCGAGGACTCCCAGGCGGCCGCGATGGCTGAGTTGTGCGCAGGAGGGGTGACGTTTTTCAGTCTTGATCCCGAACATGAAGTCCTGGTTTCGCACATGAAAACCGGTGGGCGTTGTGTGTTCGTGCAAGGGGGTGAGATTGTTGTTGCTTGCGGCGGCGTCGAAACACCACTGGCCGGGCTGGAGCAGGTCCCATTGACGGTGGGAGGGAAAGCTCCATTTCAGACCGCGAATGTCCTGGCCGCCATCGGGGCCGCCTGGCATCTTGGGCTGACCTTTGAGCAGATCCGGAATGGGTTGGAATCCTTTTCTGGTGATGGTCGAGGGTTGCCGGGGAGGTTTCAGTGTTTCGCATTCGGCGAGGCCTTGGTCATCGTCGATGATTGTCACAATGCCGACGCCCTGGAAGCGGTGATTGGATCGTTGGCTTTGCATTCTGCGGCGCGGCGTATTGCCGTTTACTCGGCAGGTCGCAAACGCAGGGCGTCTGATCTTGTCGAACAGGGACGGATGCTCGGCGGGCATTTTGATCGTGTGATCATCTACCACGATGCGTCCTGCAATGATCGAACAGCCGCCGAGACAGCGGATCTCTTCCGCGCCGGTGCCCGGCAATTGGGGACTCCGCGGAGCAGGGAGTGGCAGGACATTCCCGATTACTCCCAGGCTGTCACGACAATTCTTCGGGATTGTCAGCCGGGAGATCTTGTTTTGATCCAGACCCAGGACGATGAGGTGGAATCGGCAGTTCGCCTCGTCGAAGCCGAATTGCAGGCTTTTGAGTCAGGACGGTCGCGAGTTTCGGGGCAGAAGGATTCCCCGGGAGCCCGCGCCGAGACGGGATAGCAACCGCGCACAGATTTCCTGGGGAAAGTGCCCGGGACGAGGTGCGTTGTCGGATTGAGCTTTGTGCCGGGGCCAAGTCATACGATTTGAGAGCATTGTCAGGAACAGACCATGGAGATCCGCCAGATTCGTGCCCTACGGGGACCCAATGTCTGGACTCGCGTGACGGTCTTGGAAGTCCATGTCGCCCTGCAGGGGATGCAGTTTCCCGTTCGGGAGATTCCGGGGTTTGAAGCCCGCCTGAAACATTGGTTGCCGGGACTCGCTGGTCCCGGAACGCGCACCGATGGCCCCCTGGGAGGTCTCACGCTGGCCCACGCGCTCGAGCGTGTGGCCATTGAACTTCAACATCAGGCCGGGGTCCCAGTCGCTTTTGGACGGACCGTCGGAATGTCCGATGCGGGCCACTGGAAGGCAATCCTGGAATACCGGGAGGAGGAGACTGGGCGGATGGCGGTGGATCTCGCCCGCCGGATTCTGCAGGCTGCCATCCACGACGCCGAATGTGATGTGCCCGGCCTGATTCGGCACCTGCGGTCGCACGACGAGCATATCCGACTGGGGCCCAGTACTGGATCCATTGTGAAGGCGGCGGTTCGACGCGGGATTCCTTACCGGCGATTGAATGAAGGGAGTCTGGTTCAATTCGGTTGGGGCGTGAAACAGCACCGGATCCTGGCGGCCGAGACTGACCGCACCAGTGCCATCGGCGAGTCGATTGCCCAGGACAAGGAACTGACAAAGTCGCTCCTGAGGGCTGTCGGAGTCCCTGTGCCGGAGGGGCGTCCCGTCAAAGATGCAGAAGAGGCGTGGGAAGCCGCTTGCGAAATTGGACCTCCCGTTGTGGTCAAGCCACAGTATGGCAATCAGGGACGAGGTGTGGCGGTCAATCTCACGACTCGCGAGCAGGTCGTGGCAGCGTATGCAGCCGCCCGGGAAGAAGGCTCTTCCATCATGGTGGAGCGTTTCGCACCCGGATGTGATCACCGGCTGCTTGTGATCGGAGACCATGTGGTCGCTGCTGCCCGTCGAGTTCCTCCCCAGGTGGTGGGGGATGGAGTTTCAACAATTGAGCGGCTGGTGGAAGTGGTCAATCAGGATCCGCGACGCGGGGAGGACCACGCGACCTCTCTCAGCAAGCTTCGGCTGGATGCGATCGGAGTCGCCGTTCTGGCCGAGCAGGGACTGACCCCGACATCCATTCCAGGTCCGGGTCAGGTTGTGGTATTGCGGCGCAATGCGAATCTCAGTACCGGGGGTTCGGCGATCGACGTCACGGATCATCTCCATCCCGATATGGCTGCGCGGGCGGTCGATGCGGCACGAGTGGTTGGTCTCGATATTGCCGGGATCGACGTTGTCTGCGTTGATGTGCGCAACCCACTCGACGAACAGAAGGGGGTGGTGGTGGAGGTGAACGCCGCCCCAGGACTGCGAATGCATCTGGAACCCTCCGATGGTCAGCCAAGGCCCGTCGGTGAGGCGATCATGGAGACCATGTTTCCGACACCCGAAAATGGTCGGATCCCGGTTGCGACCGTGACAGGCACCAATGGCAAAACCACAACGGTGCGGTTGATCGCCCATATGTTTCGGTCGCAGGGTTTGCGTGTTGGGATGACCTGTACTGACGGAATCTTCCTCGATGACCGGCGCATCGATACCGGCGACTGCAGTGGTCCGAAGAGTGCCCGGTCTGTTCTTCTGAATCCCCAGGTCGAAGCAGCGGTTCTTGAAACCGCTCGTGGAGGAATCCTGCGGGAAGGATTGGGATTTGATTGTTGCGATGCAGCGGTAGTCACCAATATCGGTGAGGGAGATCACCTCGGAATGGGAGGCATTGAAACCTCGGAACAGCTCGCGGCTGTGAAGAGGGTCATTGTCGAAAACGTCTCTCCGACAGGCTATGCCGTTCTCAATGCTGCCGATCCGATGACTGTGGCTATGGCCCCGTATTGTCCGGGGGGTGTGATTTTCTTTGCACGCGATTCCGAGCATCCGCTGATTGTGGCCCATCGTTCACGCGGAGGAAGGGTTGTCTGCGTTCGGAATGGTACTGTCCTGAGAGCCGAGGGGGCTTGGGAGGAAGATGTGGCCCCGCTGTCGGAGGTTCCGCTCACCAAGTCGGGTGTGGTGGGATTCCAGGTCGACAATGTTCTCGCCGCAACGGGAGCGGGTTGGGCTTGTGGAATCCCACTGTCTGCCATCCGCCAAACTCTGTCACTTTTCAAGAGCGACTCACGGCAGGCCCCGGCGCGGTTCAATCTCTTTGAACTTTCAGGAGCGACACTGATTGTCGATTACGGACACAATGTCGATGCGTTGCTCGCACTGATCGAAGCCATCGGCCGGATGCCACATGACCGACGATTGGTTGTGTATACCGCGGCCGGGGATCGTCGGGACATCGATATCGTCAAGCAGGCCGAGATTTTGGGAAATGAATTCGATCATGTGATCATTTACGAGGACAAATGCACGCGAGGGAGGGCTGATGGCGAGGTCGTCGCACTCATGCGCCGGGGATTGGCAAGATCAACACGCGTTACTGAGATCTTTGAGACTCGGGGTGAATTTCGCGCGATTGAAGCCGGCCTGCGCATGTTGAAACCTCGGGATTTGATCCTCGTTCAGGCGGACCAGGTTGCCGAGGCCCTGAGTTTTGTTGAGAAATTCGTTGCAGAAGGGGGGCAGACCACCTAGCGCGATATGGCTTGCTGGCCAACGCTTTTTTAATCGACTCGGCGGTTCGATTTTCAAGTTGGGTTCGGGCCATTGGCCATGGATTTGGGTCACTGCGAGTCGGCCGTTTTTTGCCGGTTGAATTCGCGATTTCCGATCGCGGAATGCCGGTGGATTCAAAGCACTGTCGTTACGGGGTGGATGTCAGCGATTGTTGCGACTCGAGCCCCTTCAATAGGTCGTTCCGAGGAAAATCAGCGGCGGTGGCTCAAGTCACCATCCGCCATCCAGGCTCGCACATTCATCCGTGGTTTCATCTCCCGGTTCTTGTTGGCCATCCCATAGAACCGTATCCTAGATTCTCCTGCTTCCTTCCTCCCTCGGTGCCCACTGCCAATGTTTCTGGATCGCATCACAATTCATGTCAAAGGGGGCGACGGAGGAGATGGATGTGTCAGTTTCCGAAGGGAATACAAGATTGCCAAGGGGGGGCCGAGTGGAGGCGATGGAGGCCGTGGCGGCAGCATCATCATCGAGGCGGCGGCAAATGTCGACAGTCTTGCGGCACTCGCCGGACACAAGCACTGGCGTGCAGAAAGTGGTCGTCCAGGGGAGGGAAGCTATCGACAAGGGCGCTCGGCGGAAGATGTGATCATACGTGTTCCCCCGGGGACCATCATTCGTGATGCGCAGCGGGGAAATGTCATACGCGATCTGGCGCACTTGGGAGAGCGGGTTGTGGTGGCCCGTGGTGGTCGGGGAGGGCGCGGCAATGACGCCTTCAAGACCGCGACCAATCGTGCTCCGCGTGAATTCGAGCCAGGAGAGAAGGGGGAAGAACGTAAGATTTCCCTCGAACTCAAGGTCATCGCGGATGTGGGGGTGATTGGCAAGCCGAATGCTGGCAAGTCAACACTTCTGAGCCGCTTGTCCCGGGCTCAACCCGAAATTGCTGATTATCCATTCACGACCAAGTACCCCAACCTTGGCATGGTTCAGGTTGGTGATGAGCATTCATTTGCGATGGCAGATATTCCTGGGCTGATCGAGGGGGCCCATGCCGGTGCGGGACTGGGGCACGAGTTCTTGAGGCATGTGGAACGCTGCCGCCTGCTGGTCCACCTGGTTGAACCTGAACCTCTGGATCAATCCCTTTCGATCGACAACTATCGGCAGATCCGCGAGGAATTGAGACTCTACGATCCGAACCTCGCTCGACGTCCGGAAATTATCTGCGTTTCCAAGGCGGAACTCCCGTCGTCATCCGAGGTGGCGCAGGAACTCTCGCAGGAATTGGGGTGTCAGGTCCATGTGATCTCGGCTGTGACCGGACGGGGGTTGCCCCAACTGGTCAATGAAATCTGGAGACAACTCCAGGTCTTGGACGTTCCCGCTCCGCTGGCTCCAGAGGAGTCGATCCACCCGGCCCAATCCGGGGCGGATACCGTGGTCGTAGAGGCCTTGGGGTTGGCTCGGGAAGCGATTCTCGACGAAGACGAGGAGATCGACAAAGATCTCCACCGGTGATGTGGTGTGCACAGGTGTTGGGCGCGACGCAAATTCCATGATGAGAGGTGATTGACATGACTGGATGGAGATTCGCTTGTCTTTTGACGGGTGTTTGGTTCCTCGCCATGGGGTCGTGGCTCTGTGCCGGTGTCTCGAACAGCCTGCTCGACGTGTCGGCCGATGGTCGTCTCATCGTGTGTTCCAATCGTGACAATGGCAGCGTGACTGTCATCGATCGTGCTCGACGTCAGGTTCTCCATGAGGTTCCGGTTGGATCCAAGCCGGAAGGGGTTTCGTTTGTCGGAGCCACGCACACGGTTGCAGTCGCCGTCTATGCTGACGATTTGCTTGTGCTCGTTGATGCGGATCAGGGGAAGCACATTGCCTCGATTCCACTTTTTGACGAGCCTTACGGCGTTGTTTCCAATAATGACGGTACGCGACTTTATGTCACCCAGGAATATCCAGGAACCGTGGCAGAGATTGATCCTGAAGCCCGTCGTGTACTGCGTGAGATGAGTGCCGGCGTTATGCCTCGTGGATTGGCTCTCGACGAGAACAGACACCGGGTCTACATCACTGAGTACCTTAGTGCGGCAATTCTCGCGATTGACCTTGAGTCAGGCTCGATTGTCGATCGATGGCAGGGGCCATCCAGTGAGAATCTTGCCCGTCAGTTGGTTGTTCACCCCACTCGTCCGAAAGCCTACGTCCCCCACATACGTTCCCGGGTGAATGTGCATCAGGGAGAAGGGTCGGTGCTGCCGTTTCTGTCTGTGGCCGATCTTGACTCCCAGGAGGAGCGACGCCGCAAAACACTCCCGATGGACTCCTTTGTGGGGGCGTTCGTGGTTGCCAACCCCTGGGAAGCGGCGATTTCGCCCGATGGCCAGACGTTGGTCACCGTGTTCGCAGGTACAGATGACGCATTTGTATCGGAGGTTCTTGATGATGATTACCGGGAATTGTCGTTTCGGCGTGTTCTTCGTCTTGGTCACAATCCTCGTGCGGTTCGGTTTTCACCAGACGGACGCGAGTGTTACATTTACAACGCCCTGGATTTCGAGCTTGTGGTACTTGATACCGATGGATTCAATCGCCTTGGCGTGGTGTCGGTTTGCAAGTCTCCCTTGACCGATGAGCAATTGACGGGGAAGAGGCTGTTCTATTCGGCACTTGAGCCGATGGTGGGGCGACGCTGGATTTCCTGCGCCAGTTGCCATCCGGATGGTGATCCGGATGGACGGACTTGGCAGAATCCGGAGGGATTGCGCAACACGATGACCCTGTTTGGCATGGCTTGGACACATCCGATCCACTGGTCGGCAGATCGGGATGAGGTGCAGGACTTCGAGCATACGATCCGTGGTCCCTTGATGCAGGGGCAGGGACTGATCCGTGGCAGTGTGCATGATTCTCTTGGGACTCCGAATTCCGGGCTGTCCGCAGACCTCGATGCATTGGCCAGTTACTCGAATTCGCACAAGTTTTCCCTCAGTCCGCATTCTCGCCAGGGATTGTCGGAAGCCGCCAGTCGTGGTCAGCAATTGTTTCAGGCAGCCGAGACCCGCTGTGTCGAATGTCACAATGGACCGTTTTACACAGACTCTCGTCCGGAAAGGCCATTTCGGTCGCATGATGTGGGGACCGGGGTCGATGACCCAACCGAGAAGTTGGGACCAACGTACGATACACCAAGCCTGCTCGGAATCTATCGGTCGGCCCCGTACCTTCATCATGGAAAGGCCACAACCCTCGAGGAAGTCTTGACGAAGTACAACCCCGAAGATCGTCATGGCAAAACCAGTCACCTGAACTCCAAGCAGATCTCCGATTTGGTGGAGTTCCTGAAGGCTCTGCCATTTGAAGAGCCCGAGGCCGACGCGAACAGGGCGGGTCTGATCCGAATCGAGAAGTAGACGCCATGGCAGGATTGTTGGAATCGCCCCTCGACTATCAGTTCCCAATTCCGCCCGGATTGGACCAACTGGGAATTGGTGTGATTGGCGCAGGGTTTATTGTCCGAGACTGCCATCTGGTGGCGTATGAACAAGCAGGCTTCCGGGTCGTCGGGATCACATCCCGGACGGTATCCCGGGCTGAAGAGGTCGCCTCGCTGCGAGGGATTTCGAAGGTTTACAAGTGTATTGGCGAGTTGCTTTCGGATGGCGAAGTGAGTGTGGTGGATATCGGAGTGCCTCCCCAGGATCAGGGGGCTGTGATTCGGGAGATCTGTGGGAATCGACGAAAAGTTCGTGGCATTCTTGCGCAAAAACCGCTCGCCATGAGTCTCCAGGAGGCCCGTGAACTGGTGGCGCTGTGTGAGGATCAGGGAATTGTGCTGGCAGTCAACCAGAATATGCGACACGATCAATCGGTCCGTGCCTGTCGTGATCTCCTGGATCGTGGCTGGCTGGGAACGCCTGTCCTCGCAACGGTTGACATGCGGGCGATTCCCCACTGGATGCCGTGGAGTCGCGGTTTGCATTCATTGTCGACCTTCATCATGTCGATCCATCATCTCGACTGCTTCCGATATTGGTTGGGGAATCCTGAACGCGTCATGGCGAGTACACGGCCCGATCCCAGGACGAAATTCAGTCATTCGGACGGCATCAATCTCTACATCCTGGAGTTTCCGGATGGTGCGCGGGCGAGTGCATGGGATGATGTCTGGACCGGTCCAGCGCGCGAAGGAAGTGAGGGTGACATCCGGATCGGCTGGCGTATGGAAGGAACCGAGGGGCTGGCCAAGGGGACGATCGGCTGGCCAAATTATCCATCCCATGTGCCAAGCACGATCGATTTCACAACCTCCCGTCATGGAGCCACCTGGGTTCAGCCTCGCTGGAGAGAAGCATGGTTTCCGGAAGCGTTTCGTGGAACGATGGCTGAATTGCTCGTGGCGGTTTTACGCGGTCGTGAGCCGGGGATATCAGGAAGAGACAACCTGCAGACCCTGGCACTTGTCGAGGCGGTCTATCGCTCCGCTCGTGAGCATCGCGTGGTGGAACTCCAGGAATTCATGGCTGATATTTGAGCCGTTGCCAGATAGTTCAGGCGGAATCCGGGGCTTCTTGCGCCGTTGCACCAATGGTCTGGCGTCAAGACTGTTTCTTAAAGTTGCTGGCTCATTTATTCGGAAGCGTTGAAGAACCGGGACAATCGAATCAGTTCGCGGGGCAGATATTGTGCGGCGGTGTAATGACCCGCCTCCAGCCAGATCAGTTCTGGTTCGCCTCCAATACTGTCGTGGAGCGCTCGTGCGCATTCCGGCAAGACGATCTCATCCTGTCTGGCAGCAATCATCAAGACTCGACGTCCCTTCAAGAGACTCCCATAGGTCACTGGATCAACCTTGCGGAGCACATCTGCAAACGATTCCCGAGTCCCTCCCATCGCCATCCAGCGTTCTCGGAAATCACGTGCCTTGTCGGTTTCGTTGTTCCAAACCACATCGGCAAAGTTTCCCCCGCCAAGCACAATTCCCACATTTCGAAGCCGCGGCTCCCCAGCGGCCCCCAGTGCCGACATGATTCCACCCAGGCTGATTCCAGTGATTCCCAGGCGGTTCGGGTCGACCTCTTCACGGGAGGCCAACCAGGCGGCGGCCCGGCGGATGTCCAGTACCGCTTGCGTCATGCCTGCGGCGGTTTCATGGGGATCTTCCGCAATCATCCGTCGCCGAGAGTTCTTTCCTCGACGCTCTCCGTAATACGGCATTTTGATAAACAGTGCAGCCACTCCATTTGAGGCTAGGTGGTTGGCAACTGCTTCTGCGAGGAGAAAGTCTCCTCCAAGGATGTGCAAAACAACGCAGGCGGGATACGGGCCGTGACCTGCTGGCTGAAAATAAACGCCATGAACAGTGTTGTTTTCGATAATCGGAGTGGTCACTGGCGATGGAAATGTGACCTGACACGCTTGGACGCGGTTCGCTTTCCGAATGGGTTTGGTCGTGAAATCAAAGCGGTGTGATGTCAGTTGAAAATGCGCGGGAACTGACGATTCAGAGTCTGCCGGTGAAAATTCGACCATTCCTGTCGCCGGCAGTTTGCAAAAGGTAACGTCACCGGGTTCGCTCGTTTGGGGCGGGGCCGCCCTGCCAACCGCTGCAATCGCGAAGAGAAATGCCGCAATTGCGTTCTTTCGCAGGAAACCAAGACAGAGATGTCGCATCGCTCATCCAAGGGGCAGGGGAGCAGTGTGGTCTTGTGTCAATC
>DNUF01000102.1:2777-3738 GCA_003508595.1 Planctomycetaceae bacterium | reverse complement strand
TGGGGATTGCGATCTGCCACCAGGAACCCGATGTGTTCGAAGATCTGTCGCTGGCCGAGAGCATCGCTCTCACCCGCGGCTTGCCCACCTCTGGGGTGGGGACGGTCGACTGGCCCCAGATTGGACGCCAGGCAGACGAGATTCTCGGCCGGTTGGGTGAACCTCTCGACCCCCGGCAGAACGCGGGACAACTCTCGGTGGCCCAGCGGCAAATGGTGCAACTGGCAACGGCACTGTCGCTCGAGCCGCGGATTCTGCTGCTGGATGAACCGACCAGCTCACTCTCGGCCCGCGAGAGTGAATGGCTCTTCACCCGGATGGCTGAACAGCAACGTCTTGGAGCCGGGATCATCTACATCTCGCACCGCCTCGAAGAGATCGAACGCCTGGCGACACGGGTGACCATTCTGCGTGACGGGCGGGTCGTCTGGTCGGGCCGGGCCGGGGAACTGTCCCGCGCCGGGATGATTGCCCGCATGGTGGGGCGCGAAACCCGCTTCAGTCTGCGCGAACCCGGTTCGGGGGAGAGGCCGGTCGTGCTGCGCGGTTCCGGGCTCCACGATGCCGGCGGACGGTTTCGCGACATCTCGTTCCGAGTGCGGGCAGGAGAAGTGCTTGGGGTCTACGGCCTGGTTGGGGCGGGACGAAGCGAATGGGCCCAGGCATTGGCGGGCATCCGCCCTCTCGCCCGGGGTGAGCTCGCGATGGGCGATGTGCCCTATCGACCGCGCAGTCCGGCCGAGGCGGTACAGGCGGGCTTGGCCTACCTGCCCGAAGACCGGCTGCGACAGGGGATTTTTCCCTCGCTCTCGATTCGCCACAATCTCGGAATTTCTGCTCTCGCCCGCTGGATTCGTCGCGGGTTGATCTCGCGCCGCCAGGAACGAGGTGAGGCGACCTCCCTCTGCGACCGGCTGCGGGTCCGCCGACAGTCGGTCGAACAGCCGATCCGCGAACTCTC
>DNUF01000102.1:0-2481 GCA_003508595.1 Planctomycetaceae bacterium | reverse complement strand
GGCGTCGATGTCGCTGCCCGCCAGGAGATCCACGACTGGATCGGCGAGGCGACCCGCCAGGGGCTCGGTGTCGTGCTGATCAGCTCGGAACTTCCCGAAGTCTTGCAGTACTCCGATCGCATCCTGGTGTTCCGCGATGGGGAACTGGCCGGGACATTCGACACCCGGGAGACCGATGCCGAGGAATTGGCCCGGGCCGCCCTGCCGATCGAAAAAGAAACGGGATCGGCCACCGTCTCGCCGTTGGTCCAGCGCTCCTCAAGGTGGGGAGGTCTCGTTCCCCTGCTGGGGACGCTGCTGGCCTTGGGGCTGCTTCTGGCGACCACCACCCGCGGGCGGTTCACCACGTCCGAAAACCTGCTTGGTCTGCTCGAAAAAATCAGCGTCAGCGGGCTCCTTGCGATGGGGGCATCGGTCGTGATGCTCGTCCGGGGAATCGATATCTCTGTCGGGTCGCTGCTGGCCCTGTCGGCGGCCTCGGCCGGGTTGATCCTGTCGGGAAGTTCTGGTTCCCCGGTCCGTCTCGTCATGGCGATCGGCGTTGGACTGCTGGTGGGTCTGGTCGGTGGGTTGTTCAATGCCGGGGCCTCGCTGTGGGGGCGGATCCAGCCCATCGTGGTGACACTGGGGACACTCACCGTCTTTCGCGGTCTGCTCTTGCAGTTGACCGGCGGAAACGTGGTGGGGGAACTCCCCGACCGATTCCGCCAGGGAGTGACATCACGCTGGCTCGGACTGCCGGCGGGGGCGTGGTGGCTCGCGCTGGGGTTGTTGCTGATGAGCCTGTTTCTCGGCTGGACTGTTCCGGGCCGGTGGCTGTATGCGTGGGGTTCCAACCCCAGGGCGGCCCGACTGGCGGGAATCTCCCGCACGAAGACGTGGCTTGCGGCCTTTGGGCTGGGAGGGGTGTGTGCGGCCCTCGCCGGGTTGTTGGAACTGGCCCAGAATGGCTCGATGCAGACTGTGATGGGAACCGGCTACGAACTGCGCGCGATCACCGCGGCCGTACTGGGGGGGACAGCCGTCGCCGGTGGCCGCGGAACCCCCGGGGGAGCGGTACTCGGCGCACTGCTGTTGGCGATGTTGCAGAATGGGCTGGTCCTGTGGGGAGTCTCGCAGTTCCGGTACGACCTCGTGCTGGGGGGATTGCTGGTCGGTGCGATGGTCTGGGAACGCCTCGCCCGGAAGGAGTCGCCATGAACGCCCCGCAGCTGCGAACCCTCGCCCGGGAAGCCTTCTCGTGGCTGCTGTTCGCGTTCTCGCTGTGGCTTGTCTTTTCACGACTCCCCCGAATGTCCGGCATCCTGCCTTTGTGGCGCCCGTGGGCCGAGTTGGGTGTCTTGTCGCTGGGCATGACCGCCGTGATGCTCACTGGCGGAATCGATCTTTCGGTGGGTTCGATTGTGACCCTGTCGGGGGCCGTGCTCGGCTACCTGTGGCAGGTCACGGGCTTGCCGGTGGGGGTCGCCGCCATTGCGGCGGTGCTCACGGGAACGTTGGCCGGGGGACTGAACGGTCTCGCCATCAGTTGGGGAATGTCTCCCCTGGTCACCACTCTCGCATCGATGGCCCTCTACTCGGGGCTCGCCATGGCCCTGCTTGAACAGAACCGGATCACCGGCTTTCCCCCGGCGTTTCTCGCCCTTGGAAATGGCAGCCTGGCGGGAGTTCCCAGTCAGGTGGTCCTGCTGATCGTCGCGGCCAGTCTGGTCGCGCTGCTGGTCCATGCAACCCGCTTTGGCCGTTACCTCTTCTCGCTGGGAGATCAGCGGAAGTCGGCGGAGTTCGCCGGGGTTCCCGTGCCGCAGGTCGAGCGGAGGCTTTACGCTCTCAACGGGTTTCTGGCCGGCCTGGTGGCGATGTGGTTCACCGCCCGCCGGGGGGCGGTGGTCGCCGATGCCGGTCAGGGGCTCGAACTGCAGGTGATCGCCTGCGTTGTGTTGGGGGGGACTCGGGTGACCGGCGGCTCGGGAAGTATCGCCCGCACCCTGCTGGGGCTGGGGATTCTCGCCCATCTCGAAATTGGCCTGCGTCTGTGGGGGAACCAGACCCTCACAATTCCCGGCCTGGGCTGGACGGTGCCTCTCAATGCGAATGCTCGCTTGATTCTCATCGGCCTGCTCGTGATTCTGGTGGCCCTGTTGAACGAACGCCTCGCCCCCCGACAGAGAGACTCGACATGATCCGACGCCTGCCTGTGTTTGGCCTGCTGCTGTGCGCCCTTGTCGTCGGTTGCACGACTGGTTCCGAGACGCCCGGGCCCTCGGCGACGGGGGACGGGGCCGGGGCCAATCGTCCTGCCACAAAACGGCTGCGGGTCGGCATGATGCCCAAGCTGGTTGGCATCGACTACTTCAATGAATGCAGGAAGGGGGCCGAAGAAGCGGCCGCCGAACTGGGAATCGACCTCACCTACGACGGTCCGTCCACCGACAAGGTCGAGCTGCAGGTGCAGATGATCGACGAGTGGATCGCCCTCGG
>DNUF01000076.1:67283-68198 GCA_003508595.1 Planctomycetaceae bacterium | reverse complement strand
ATGCCGGCCTCTTCGTCGAATTCGACTTTGCCGATGTAGCCTTTGTATTCCATCATGGTGTCACTCCCGCCTCTGTCAGGAACCGCCGCATGGACCGAACCGCTCCCTTGTCAGTTTCTTGGTGAGGGTGAGGCCGGTGAAAGACGGCGCGGATGCCGTTGAGGACGATTCGCACTCGTGATCCAGCCCCTTGGGTGATCTCCGCCCCGGAGGCATGAAGCAGGGCCTCGATCTCCCGCCAGGCGATGTTTGACCTGACCGGGTCCTCGAAAATCGCCTCCATTTTACGTCGGTGCTTCGGGGCCATGGTCGAGGGACGAGTATCATCGGATGATACTGCCGTCAACGTGCGTGGTGTGATCCGCAGTCCGGTCCCACGGCTCACAGGAATCGGGATCGTGCAGAATTGCCGGCCGCACGTCGGGCGACGGCGCGCGGACCCAGGGACGATTCGAGGCACAGGGGCCCCCAGCGGGCGGACACGGAGGTCCGCGCTCCCGCGACACCCATTCAACAACCAGATGACGGAAACCTTTGGATGGATGCCCATCGGCGGCTCGGACGGAGCCTCGCCCTTACCGTCATGCGTTTGCCGGGCCATCCAGAACGGGTTTCGGATGCACACCCAGTGGCGGCCGGTTGGAGGTCGATCTCTCCGCCGGACCTGGGGTCGGATCTACGAGCCTGATTCCCCCCAACAAAAACAGGCCGCTGGCGAAAGTCGCCAGCGGCCTGGAAAGTGGAGGCGGCGGGGCTCCGAAGCAGTACCCGCAACTCCATATCCATAAGGGACTTACGTCGACACAATTTCTCTAATTGGACCTCGTTTTGGCCATTTTGGTCGGGTCTATTTGGACCTGTGCCGGCCGTCGGCAACGGACTTCGGCAACGGACTTCGGCAACTGACTTCGGCAA
>DNUF01000076.1:28592-67006 GCA_003508595.1 Planctomycetaceae bacterium | reverse complement strand
CGGCAACCGACTTCGGCAACCGACCTTTGATGGCATTCCGAGAGGGCCGGGACGAGCCGAGGAGATGGTCGACGTCGTCCGATATCAAAACGCACGATAGGTCTACATGGAGTCGGGTGCGTTCCATTTTCATCGAATCTCATTCACGCGGTTCCGGACCGTGCCAATGCCATTCGCCAGAGCGACGTCTCCGCTGGATCCGTCCGTCGGGTACATTCCACAGGTTTGGTTCACCATTTTCCCACAGGTTGTGATCTGGCTGATCGTCCCTTCGAGCGCTGCCATTCTGACTGCGACACACAGTTTGGGACTGACGACTCCCCACTCCTTCCGGCCTGGGGTTCTGGATGCTGCTGTCTCGTCGGGCGCGGCCGCACCTGCGGAGCAAGTGGAACTGGCAGCCCCCGTGGAAGGGACCATCCGGGATGGTGACCTGGTTTGAGAGTATGGTTTCGAAGGTGATTGCATTGGCGTTCGGTTGATCCAGATGCATTTGGCTGGTTGTTCGATTTCACCCCACCCGATGAACGAGCAGTGTTTCCCGCGAAGTGACAGGAATCACCCGAAGTTCGGGCTCGATTGAGTGCTTGGCGAGATGCCCGAACACGCAACGGTGATTACGGTCGCGAAGCCCCCAATTGTCACGGGAACTCAACGGCATTCCGCCAAGAGTCTCGGCTTTCGTGTCGGACGACCGGTGGGGTGTGTACGGAATCAATCAGAAGTGCCCATCCCCTGGAGTCACCTGCCTTGAGAGGCAAAGTGATCTCCATCGCAGACAGGGCACGACTGTTGACCCCTGCCGGGTGACAGTCGATCACCCATTCGACGCTGAAAATGACATTCCGGGATGGCGAACCCTGAGCATGGGAAATGCCGATTTTCGACCAGTGATTTCGACCAATCGTTGCATTTTGGAGAATTCTGCGCTCATTGCTGGAGAGGAGCCGCCATGACGCTTCGATTTCCCCACTTCAGAACGTGACCCGATCCCCCAAACATTCGTCTGTGACTGACCGGATCTGACCGCCACTGGCTGTTGCATTTGAGAGGACTGTATGATCGTCCCCAAGCTGCAAAGCCGCAGACGCAGTTGCGTTTCCCGGTTCCCCGACAAGGAGACTGTCTTGAGTGATTCCGAGAATGCCAGGCCATCGGCCGCATCGGAGCGGCCTGGGGAGGTGACGATGTCGCTCGCCGAGGCACTGCGAATTGGCCTCGAAGCACATCAGAATGGCGATTTTCAGTCCGCGGAGCAGATCTATCGGGAAATCCTGCGGGTCAAGCCAGGTCAGCAGGAAGCCCTGCATTACCTGGGGCTGTTGGCGTTTCATGTCGGCAAGCCCGAGGTCGCCGCCGAGTTCATCTCGGAAGCGTGCAAGTCGGATCCCGGATATGCAGCAGCGTTCAACAACCTCGGAAACGTGCTGATGCATCTGGGGGATATGGATCTGGCCGAAAAGGTCTACAACAGAGCCCTGCAACTGCAGAGTGACCTGTTCGATCCGCTGGTGAACCTGACAGTCCTGCACAGTCTCTCGGGGAGGCACCAACAAGCTGTCGAAATCGCCACCCGGGCGCTGACACTGATGCCCGGGTCGGAGACACACCAACGGGAGGAACTTGCCGAGTATCTTGCCAGCGCGCCGTCGGAAGAGGCGGCCATTCGCGCCATGGTGGTACTGACGCGGTCGACATTGAAGCCGAGGCTGCTGCACAGCCTGGGGCACTCGCTCGCATCTCTCGGGAAGCCTGACGACGCCATGCGGATTTATCGTCAGTGGGCCAGCCTCGACCCGAACGATCCGCGTCCCCAGCATTACATGGCGGCTCTGTCGCAATCGCAGATTCCGGACCAGGCGTCACCCGACTTTGTGCGGGTGACCTTTGACCGCTTCGCCAGTTCATTTGACCGTGTGCTGACGACACTGAAGTACTCAGTGCCGGAGTTGCTTCGGGAGTCATTGGCGACCTACCTGTCGTCGCGGGGTCCGGTGGCCGAGATCCTGGATGCAGGCTGTGGGACGGGTTGGTGTGGTCCACTGCTGCGTGAATGGACGCGTCATCTCGTGGGGGTTGATCTCTCCCCGCGCATGCTCGACAAGGCCCGCGAACGGGAAGTCTATGACGAACTTTTGGAACAGAACCTGGTGACCCACCTGCAGAACCATCCCGACCGCTATGACGTAGTTTCAGCCGCGGATGTGCTGGAGTATTTCGGCGATCTCTCGGACCCGTTTGCCGCGGCCACCATCGGCCTGAAGCCAGGAGGGAGGCTGCAGCTGACTGTGGAACTCGCCCATCCTGCCAACGCACCGCGGGGATTTCGACTGGAGTTGCATGGCCGGTATTCCCATACCGAGAATTACCTGCGGACAACGCTGGCGGCGACCGGGCTGGTGGTGGATGAATGCCGGGAAGTGTTCCTGCGCACGGAATCTGGACAAGATGTCAAGGGGTGGCTGGTTGCGGCCCATCGTCCCGCAGGTGTGGCCTCGCACCGGACAGAAAAGACATGACAAAATTTGTGAAGCTGGAGGGCCCGCTGGCCAACTCGGGACTCGCATTCCGTTCTTTGCGGGGAGTCGAGGCGCTGGGCGTTCCCTTCGAGTATCGGGTTGTCTTGCTGAACCCGCGCGGCGACCTGGATCTCCGCAAGTTCCTGGGGCGGGCCTGCTCGATCTCATTTCGCGGCAGCGGCGATGGGCTGAGGTCGTTTCATGGCCTGATCAGCCACGCTCGACTTGCGGGCCTGCTCGATCACCACACTCAGTATGAGGTGGTCTTGCGACCTCACCTGTGGTTTCTCAGCCGGTCGAGAGACTCGCGGATCTTTCAGGGCATGACGGTTCCCCAGATCCTGAAAAAGGTGTTTGACGAACAGGGCCTGGACAACGTGAAACAGCGTCTCCAGGGGACCTATCCCGAGCGGGACTACTGCGTGCAATACCAGGAGTCCACCTTTGATTTCGTCAGCCGGCTGATGGAGGAAGTGGGGATCTATTACCACTTCGAACATGTTGCCGACAAACACACCCTGATCCTCTGTGATTCCCCACAGGCGCACCAGCCGGCACCGGGTCCGCGGGAGATTGCCTACCGGACTGGAGCCAGACGGGAACTGCTGGAGGAATATCTCACCGACCTGGAAAGCTCGTGTTCCGTGCAACCGTCGACGCACGTGGCGACCGACTACAACTTTGAGAAACCGCGAGTCGACCTGCAGGTCCGGCAGCAGGAACGCAATCTGCAGGCTCCCGGGATGGGTGAGTTCTTCGAATACCCGGGTCTGTACGGAGACGTGGGTGCTGGTGAGGGTCTGTCGCGTCTGCGTGTCGAGGAGTGGGCCGCCCAGAGCCAGCAATACTCAATTCAAGGGACAGCTCGTGGACCGGCGGCTGGATATGCCCTGACTCTGAAGGGCCATCCCCAGGGATCGTTGAACCGGCAGTACGTTGTCCGGGAGTCGAATTATACGGTGACCGCCTCGGTCACCGTGGAACGTTCGGGATCTGAAGCGGATGTGGACTTCCGGGCGACACACATCATTGCAGCGTCAGACATTCCGTATCGTTCACCCCGGCGGACCGCCCGTCCCAGGATCGCCGGTCCTCAAACGGCACTCGTGGTCGGCCCCTCGGGACAGGAACTGTACTGTGACAAATATGGCCGGGTGAAGGTGCAGTTTCCCTGGGATCGCCTGGGTCGGAAGGATGAAAACAGTTCCTGCTGGATCCGGGTGGCTCAATCGTGGGCCGGAAAACAATGGGGGGCGGTGTTTCTGCCCCGGATCGGACACGAGGTGCTGGTGGAATTTCTCGAGGGGGACCCCGACCGGCCGATCATCACCGGTTCGGTTTACAATGCCGATCTGATGCCCCCGTATGCACTACCCGACAACCTCACCCAATCGGGACTGAAGACCCGCAGCCTCGATGAGGGGACTGACGACAATTTCAATGAATTCCGATTTGAGGACAAGAAAGATGCCGAGCAGGTTTACCTGCATGCCGAGCGGGATTTCGACCGGGTCGTGGAGAACAACGACACGCTGAAGGTCGGTTTTGGCAAGAAGGAAGACGGGAACCAGACCATTGAGATTTTCAACAATCAGTCCACTGCTGTTGGAAACAAGGAGGCGAAGGAGGGAAACCAGAACCTGAAGGTGTGGAAGGACCAGACCACCACTGTGGGGGGACAGCAGATCCTGAAGGTGGGTTTTGGCGGCGACGGGAATTCCAAGGATGGTGGCCGATCAGTGGAGATCGCGAAAGACCTGGTTGAAGAGGTGGGAAATGACCACAAGCTGACCGTCAAGAACAATCACGAGGTCAAGGTCTCGCAGGGACATGCCTCACTGGAGGTGCAGCAGGGGAACCACGAGATCAAGATCGCCTCCGGCACGCAGACCGTCGAAGCGGCCCAAAAAATCGTCCTGAAGGTCGGGGCCAGCAGCATCACCATCGCACCGGATGGCATCACCCTGGAAGCGGTCAAGATTGAACTCAAATCCCAGGCCAACATGATGCTCAAGGCCCAGGCACAGCTTTCCGCCGAGGGATGCATGGTGGATGTGAAGTCCAGTGGAATCCTGAACCTCAAAGGAAGTCTGACCAAGATCAACTGACGGCGAGGATCCATCCGAGTTCCCCACGCGTGTGGGAACGCCCCGCATTGACACCGAAGAGGATCGGACACGGGTCGACCGTCAATCGTCGTCGAGCAAATCAAGAATCGGATCAAACCCCAGTCGGCGGAGCCGACGGCTGCGTTTGACCGCATCGGCCAGGAGGGCCTGCCGTGTCAGACGGGCACGCCTTTCGACCTCCTGTTGCGCCCTGTGCAGCAAGCGTCCCCAGTGATGTGGCGAGGACTGTCGTTGTCGGGCCGCGTGCCGGATCTGGGCGGCCCTGTCGGCTCCCCACGCGGTTTCCAGCAAAGCATCGTCCAGCGAGACGTACTGTCGGCAACTGCCAGGATCTCCCTGGCGGGCACATCGCCCGAAGAGCTGTCGATCAATCCGTGAAGACTCATGCAACTCGGTACCAATCACATGCAGCCCGCCCAGTTCCGCGACGTCGTGACCAAGCGGAATGTCGGTCCCCCGGCCGGCGAGGTTGGTGGCCAGGGTGACTTGCCCCTGCTGACCGGCCCTGGCCACCCGCTGTGCCTCGTCGGCCAGATGCTTCGCATGGAGGACCTGGTGGGGGATGCCGGCAGTCCGCAGCAATTCCGAGAGCTGTTCGGTCTTTTCGATCGATCTGGTTCCCACGAGAACCGGCCTTCCCTGGAGGTGCAGGGCGGATGTTTCAGAGACCACTTCCCGGAATTTTTCCCCCTCGGTGGGCAGAGCCCGCAAAGGCCAGACCAGGCGTTGACAGGGGCGGTGGGTTGGAATGGTCACCACAGAGCAACCATAGTTGGCCTCGAATTCCCGGCGTGCGTCCCTGGCCGTGCCAGTGATCCCCCCCAGCCGGGCATAACCCCGAAAGAACTCCTGCGCTGTGATCCTGGCGGCTGGCCTGGTCCTGGGGGTGAGGGCGATTCCGCACCACGCCTCGACCGCCTGATGCAGCCCGAAGGGCCACTGGCGTCCCTCTCCCAGCCGCCCCGTGAACTCATCGACAAGCACGACTTGTCCGTTCCGCACCACATAGTCGCGGTCCCTTCCAAGGTTGCGGGAGGCCTGCAGCACCAGTTCGACCACGCGGTAGAGTTCGCTGGCGGGGACGGGTTCGCCTGTTGGAGCACGGGTCCGGACGAGTTCCCGTCCGGTCGCAGAGAGAATCCATCTCCCCGTCCGAGGCTCTGCGGTGCAGTCTTGTGTTTCCCGAAGTGTCGGCACAAACGCCACAGCCCACTGGATCAGGCGGAGTTGCCGGGCGGCTGCGGCATCCTCCAGGGCCAGCACGAAGGGGATGCGTGCCTCGTCGATCAGCAGGCTGTCGGCCTCATCGACCAGAGCGATATGCCGAGTCGGCTGAACGTCGCTCGCTTGTCGCCACTTGAGTTTCGCGGAGTGATCGTTCAACGCCAGCGGATCATCCGTCGAACTGTGCCGACTGCGATGCAGGCAGTCCTTGAGAAAATCGAACGCGAGTTCGCGGGGGGTGGAGTAGGTGATGTCGCAACGGTAGGCCTCCCGCCGGGCCGCGACCGATGTGGATTGGACGATTTTCCCGGTCGAAAGACCGAGGGACGCGAAGAGTGGACGATTGAGAGTCGAGTCCCGCCCGACGAGATAGTCATTTGTGGTGGCTACATGCACGCTCTGGCGATCGAAGGTCCCCAGGCAGGCGGCGAGGGCAGCGACGATGGTCTTCCCTTCGCCGGTCTGCATTTCAACCAATGCTCCACCGGCGAGCGAAAGAGCCCCCAGGATCTGCCCGGGATGCAGAACCAACTGACTGGTCTCCTGGGTCGCGCGGACCAGCAATTCCAGGGCCTCCACCAGGATTGTGTCGCGGTCGGCCCCCCTCTGCCACCGCGTCGCGAGCTGTTGCCAGGTGACTGGAAGATCGACCAGGGGTTCACCCTGCCGGGCCGCAATCCCTTCCCGCACACGTTTGGCCAGGGCGTGCCACGGACGGCTGGTCCGCTCCGCCTTTCGGTCGCCCAGCCAATCGAGAAGCGGTTGCCACATCGGTGCCATGAGAATTGGCAGAGGGATGAAAAAAAGGTGTCGCGCTGGCGAGCCGCTGGCCATCACCGCGGGTCGGTCATCGGACCCGAGTCCGTTTGACATGCCTCACCGGGTGACCAAGAATTGGCGTTGCGAAGCACGGTACTTTCCGACACAGGTCCGGGAGGAGTTTTCATGAGCTTGCAGGTTGTCACGGGGGCCATGCTGCAGTGCAGTTTCGGGGTGGCCCCCTCCACGCTGAACGTGCTACCGATCCACCGTACGATGGCGGCGGGGGTTCTCGCGGCCAACATCATGGACCATCTCCCGATTGTCAACATTCCCCCCTTTGGCATGTGCAGCTCTCTCGCCAACCCCACGGTCGCGGCGGCGACGGCAGCCGCACTGGGAGTGCTGACTCCGATGCCCTGTGTGCCTGTTGTGCCGGCGCCGTGGGCCCCGGGCTCTCCCACAGTGCTGCTCGATTCCCAGCCGGCATTGAACAACTCCAGCAAATGCGTTTGTATCTGGGCCGGGGTGATCAGCATATCCATGGCGGGACAATTCACCGTACAGGTTCCGTGACGAAACGACATCGCGGGGCCAGGGCGGAAGGGCGGGCCTCACGACGTCCCCCAGGAGGGATTGCATGAGTCCGCCGGGGAGCATCAGGGGAGCTTGAGTTCCTCGAGAGTGCCGTCCGAGTCTTCATCGAGCCGGACCGGTGTCGAGACCTCGCGGACCTTGTTGCGAAAGACTCCCTTGGCCTGAAGGGTGTACTTTCCCGGCGGAACCCTGGGGATGCGGAATTCGCCCTTGTCATCACTGAGCGTGCTGAATTCCAGAGGCTCTGCGTCGGGTTCAGGTGCCCCCCCCTCGAGGGGGGCGTCGGGCACCTGCCGCAACACGACCGGGATCTCCGGAACTGGCGTTCCAAAATACCGGACCCTGCCACGCACCTCGATTCTGCGGGCCGCACGTTGCCTGGCGATTGTCTCTGCCGACTTGAACACCAGCACCCGACGAGCCGGGGGACTGGCATTTCCCACCCGGTCAAGGGCCCGGACCAGGAGCGTCATCGTCCCCTCCGGCAAATCAGCAGTGGGGAGCTGTCCCCGCCACACCCCGGGTTCCGCCATCGACAGGATGGCGGGCGCTGGCTCGACTGGCAACTGACCTGATCCTGCCAGGTCGAAGCCAGCCTCGAGGCGTGCGACTCCCGAGAGATCCCCATCGTCGGCCCGCACGGTGATCATCAGATCGTCCCCCAGGACCGCCTCCCCGCGGACGCCTGCCGTGATCTCGCGAATCCGGGGCCCCGTACCATCGAACATGACTTCGATGGGGCGACTCCAGATTTCACGCCCGGCCGCTCTCAGCCGGGCCAACAGCAATGCGCGGCCATCCTGCTGGTTGGCCAGGGAGAGCGGAATCTCAAAATCCTCCACGCGGGTCTGCAGCAACAGACCTCCCGCAGGGGTCAACCCGCCGAACCAGGCGGTGACCTGGCGATCGGTATGAAACTTCAGGGTGGGCTCTTCCTGGAACTCACGGTTGCGATCCTGGTCGATTCCCACTTCCCAGAACGAGTCGCGGGCCAACAGCGCACCGCGGGGAGCGTCCAACCGGACGCGCACGGGCATCTGCTCACGGGGCAGACCGACCGCCGCCTCACTCTCGGGAGACACAATCCGGACGGATGCCAATGCCGTTTCCTCGGGGACTTCGCCAGCCCCCTGTGTCGGCGCGAGGATATAGTGAAACGCCCGGGGATAGCCGGCGACCGACAGCGACAACTGCCACGGTTGAGTGGTGACACGCACCGGCAACTCCATGCGTACATGCCCATCACCCGGAGCAAGAGTGGCTTCAAACCGACGGGAAGGTTGTGACGACTCGGCGGGGGTGAGTTCCGCTTCGATGATGAGCGGCCAGGGAGCCCGTGTCGGATGGCGACGGTCTAGCTCGACTGTGACCAACTCGTCCTGGGGGGAGAAGGCGACCCGGGTGCGGACAATCCGATCGGGGTGCAACACCTCCAGTTGCTGATGCCGCAAGACTGTCTCACCCGTATCGACGTCACGGATCACAAACAACAATCCTCCGGGGATCGACAATTCTGGAAGAGTACCGGAACCCGGAGCGGCTCCTGATCCCGATGGGGGGGGCGTGACGGGGGGCTGGAACTTCAGTCGGCTGGAAACACTGCGCGCGGGGATCAACTGGCGTTCGACCTGACCCAGCATCGAACCACGGGCGAGTCGAGCCAGCCACGAGGCGGCACCAGGACTGTCAAAACTCTGATCGGGAATCGGCTCGGGGGGGGGTGCCATGAGCGACCACACCTGCACGTCACATGTTCGGGCAGGACCACGATTGACAAGCTGGGCCTGCTGCGAGAACTGCTGATTGGGAATACAGACGATCGTTCGAGGTTCCTCAATGAGGGTTTCCCCGGGCTCATGAACGAGGTCCAGATCGAAGGGGAGTTCGCCGGGAAGGTCAACTGCCAGCCAGAGTTCGCGGGTGGCGAGACTTTCTGGTTCGCCTCCCTGCCCGGGGCGTGAGACGAGTCGCAGGACGAGGTGGGACGACTCTGCCGTGCGAGACAGTGGCTGCCAGGCGATGGTGACCAGTCGGCGTTCGCCGGGTTCGAGCTGCCAGCACGCTTCGGGTACAACCTGCTTCAACCAGGTCGCCTCCCGCATTTCACGTTCGGCGAGGCTCCAGCCCAGTGCTCGCTGTTGGAGGTTCGAAACCAGCAGGACTCCGGGATCTTCCGTTCGAGTGACGAGGACCCGCGCAGGATCATGATCGATTATCAGCGATGCCTGGACGGGAAAGGAGAGCGGATTGAAGAGTTCGACGATCGCCTCGGGGGCGGAGTGGCTGCCGGGGACCTGGATGGGTCGCAATTCAAGTCCCGGTTGTGGCCGCACATGGGGGAACCGCCCGGCCCCCACCCTGCCCGACAGGTACCGTTCCGCCAGGCTCAACCAGGGCTGGTCAGCCAGATTCGAGATGTGCAGGCCGTCCAGCAGCCTCTGGCTTTGCAACGACAGCCAGGTGTTCCAGGCTCGATTGTCAGCCTGTTCGACGCGAGCATCCCACCGGGAATCCTGCAGGTCCTCCAGCGTGTGGGGACAGAGCCAGATGAGGCTGCGCAGAGCCTGAGGAGAGTGCTCCGGACGGTCCCGGAGAGCCAACTCGCACTGTTTGCGAGCCTGGCACCAGGCCTGCCATGCAGTCAACAAGGGTTGCCAGGTCTCGGTTGGCTCCCGCGCCGCTTCCAGATTGCTGACTTCGCGTTCGATGTCTTCGAGTCGCGGACGCAGCCCCTGAACGTCACCGGCTGCAGTCGCCAGGGATTCCAACGCCGCCAGCTCGAGTCGGGCAACCCCCCGCACGAGCCGGGCGACGACTCCCGGTCGATCCTGACACCCGCTGACAGAGGTGGGAGGATACGGGGGTGGCGTGACGGTCGGAGACAGCAGTTCGCTGCGCAGAGCACCATCAACGGCCCGCCGCCACTGGTTGAGCTGATCGGCGTGTGGCCCGGCGAGAATCCTGGTCCGCAACAGGCTGGCAACCATGGCGGCCCGGTCGACCTGATTCCAGGCAGGAACCTGTTCCTCCAGGCGACTGACAAGCTGCGAGGGCTCGAATTGCGCCCATCGCGCCTCGATGGATTCGATCTGTGAGACCACTTCGATCACGGATCCCTGGTCGGAAGGGTGAGGTCGGTTCACCAGGGGGATCAGTTGACGCAACAGTTCCAGGTACTGCTCGAGGTCTCCGGCAGAAGGCCCCTCGAGCTCTCCGGGTGTCAGGCAGCCCGCCCAAAATGCCATTCGCCCCGACAATGCCCGACCCGAGCGAGAGAGGGTCCGGAGACCGCGGTGGTGGGCCTCCACCAGGGACTCAAGCTGATCCAGGCGTCTCTCGGCCGCCTGGAGATCGGCAGTCACCACAGGACCGTTCGAGTCGTTCATGGTCAGCCGAATCCGCCGCTCGGCATGTCGCCGCGCCCGTTGAGCCTCCCTCAACGAATGATCGATGAGCTGGGGGATTTCCAGGGTGGCCACTGCCAGCCGACACTCCCGGACACGCAGTGACAGGATCCGACGCAGCAGTGACCAACCGACACCAGACTCTCGAAGTGTCTCGAGATCCAGAAGTTCCTCACCAAGTCGGGCTGTGGAATCGAGCTGTTCCCACCAGACATCAAACGGCTCGGAGGTCTCCTCCTGCAACAGTCGCTCCAGCTGTTCAACAAGGTCTGCAGCCAGATCGGGTCGGGCGGCCTTGAAGAGGGCCAGGCTGGTGTCCGCCCTGGCGGGCCAACGCGGTGAGGCCAATTGGCGGGCCAGCCGCACTGCCGCCTGATCACCGGTTCCATTCCCATAACTCTCCTTCTCGGATTCGAGTGGAGACAGGAATTCGGCAAGGGCCGATTGCTTCGCCGTTGGCAATCGCCCCTCGGTGTTCACCCGCGCCGCGGCATCACGCAACCGCATTTCGAAGGCCCGCCAGAGATGAGGCATGCGCATTCCAGCCGACTTGTCGATTTCCGACATCTGTTCCTGCCGTTCCCACTGCTCAATGGAACGGCGCAGCAACTCCTGTGTCTCCGCCTGACCGTCCGCGGCCAGCGAAGAGTCGGGAGGAACTGCGTCGGAAACCGCGGCTTTCGCGGCGTTGGGGGTCAATGCCAACCAACCCGAGCGTGGAACCGGAAGCAGGCAGACCTCATCGGCGCGCAGGGTTCCGATGTCACCTGCACTCTCGGCGGATGGCCGGGTGGCCGTCGTGATGAGGAGGGGTGCCTGGAGACCGTGACCGGCGGTGGCAGCCGAGGTCCATCGGGAGACTCGTCCGGAGACGAAGCGAGAGAGTTCCTGAAGATCGATGTTGCGATCCTTGTCGAGATCGGCCGCACCCGAGAGCCCCACTGCGACCGCGGTTGGAAACAGTGTCGAATCGTGGGGTCCCACCACGGGAACAGTGTCTCCAGGCGACTGGGGAAGCAATAGCCAGACTGTGGAGCCTGATGACTGCGACCGGCCCCACGACCGCAGTTCGTCTGCGATCCTTCCCGACAAATGGAAGTCCTGGACCGCTGTCTCGAAATCCCTGAGCTGGGAACGAAAGTCACAGATGAGAACCAGGTGTCGGGGGCGCGGCCGAGTCAACAAGTCGAGCAACCTGGACAATCGAATTCGGGATCCGGGGGGGGCTCCCGGAGATCCTCGCGATTGCAACTCCAGCGTGGGAGAGTCGGGGATCGCGTCGGCCTCCAGGACGGCCAACACCACGCTCTCATGAACGCGGGGGTCGCGTGCAAGTCGGTCGGCCCAGTCTGTCAACCCGGCCTCCGAATCGAGTTCAATCCGGGGGGGCAGAACTGTCGTTTGCCCCAGTGCGGCGGCGAGGCCTTCGAGGGTGGTGGACAACTCGGAAGTCGCACCCGGATCGGATGGATCGCTCAAGGGCCGCCCCGCATGGGCCGGGCCGGAGATCAGAACCAGTCTCGTCTGGGGCGTCTCAAAAGGTGCTCGGACAAGAAACCACCAGCCGGAAGTGGCCAGCAATACGGCTGCGATTGCGAGGACATTCCAGACCCTCCGTTGCCTGCGGCGTTGGCGTCCGCCGTCGACCACGTATTGCCCCTGCCACGTTGTCCGTCGGGCGTTCACTGATGGTCATCCCCCGGCAACGGGTGAAAGAAACGATGCGACCTGTTCCATCCGCATTGATGATAACCCCGTTCCCGAGACCGGGCAATTCGGTTCAGCAGCGGAGCGAAAGGCCTCGTCAGTAGGACCAGCGCAATTCCACGCCGACCTGCTGCTGATACCAACCTGTGTCGGCGGTACAAAATCCGGAGTACAAACCGAGTTCGCACAGCCCGAGATCTCCCTCAGGCCCCAGCACGAACCGAACGCCGGGCATCAGGTTCGCAAACACCTCAGAGGCAGCGGTCCGGACCCCGGTCACACCTCCACCAGGCAGCATCTGGGGCACGGTGGCTCCGCCCCCATTGACCGAATAACCCATGATTTCGAAGGTGGGGAGCACAGCAAACGCGTCATTCTCCAACCACACGTGGCTGACGCCACCACCGAAAATCCCGACGTAGCCCGAGTAGCCCGGTGTGGCCGCGATCGGAATCCAGTACTTGAGCTGTCCATGCACGTAGGTGTCACAGCTCCAACGATGACGGATCAACAGTCCAGGCTCGAGGGAGACATGACCATTCGAGGCCCCCAGGCCGGTGGCACCGGTGGGGAGATAGGTTCGGAAGACATGTGAAATCTGCCAGTCGATGCCATCCAGCAGCACGATCTTGGGAGCGAGAGAGATGTTTCCCAGGCCGGAGCCGGAATTGTTGTATTCCGGCTGCAGCATCCGGAGGGGAACTTCGGTGACAAAGGAGAATCGACCCTGTCCCGCTTCGAGTGTGGCCTTGAGATCCTGGTAATCAACGCGACTTTCCGGATTCGGGGGTCCGGGCCCACCGATTTTCGCCCACATGTATTCCGCCCGGTCCGGAGTCTGCTGTCCGTAGGACGAGGCGAATCGGAGTCGGAAATTTCCCTGAGGCTGCGACTGCTCGGTTTCGAACAAGGCAAACATCACCCGTTCCTGACCGATTCCGTCGTCGCAGTTCTGCTGGCTGAAGTAGAACATCCGCTGCAGCCAGCCGAGTTGCTCATTCTCCTCGAACACCGGTCCCCAAAACCGCTCTGTCGCCGAATCCACCATGATGGGGGAATTGGCGGACATCTCAGGAACCACTTCGGTCCAGGCTGGTGAAGCGACCTGACCCGGAGGGGACAACTCCCACCCTGGTTCGGGGGGAATGGACTCACCGGAGACCATCCGGGTCTCATCGGTTTCCGTGATCGCGGGAGCACGCTCTTCCCGTGGTCTTTTGACGGCGGAATGCGAAGGGCCAGGAAAGACTTCCGGCAGGGGGCGATACCCCGAATGGGGAATCAGACGCGGATCCTGGGCACAGGCTGGTCCCATCCCCCAGAACACCAGTGCCAGAAGGATCACCCAGCGGACCGAACGGCACAGTCCTGCAGGACCGCCTACGGGGACTCGCCAGGCCAGTGTGGTCCCAGCTGCACATCCACTTTTGATTGAGTCCTGACCAGACATTCTGTATTCCAGTCCAGTATCCCAGAAGATGGCAAGGGGAACGAGAAGGGTCTTTCTGTGCGAAAAGTGCGACTTCCACACGAATGTCAAATTTTTCGGAACTGCATGCGTGTGAACTCCAGATGAAATCTGCCGATTATTGCGACCAGGGAAGCTGCAACGATTCTTCAAGTTGTAGTGAGAGTCATGTCGATGAAGTCCGGAAGACGTCGAGTGGCATCTGCTCTGGATGGTCCGGAGGTACGATTCCTGCCGCTTGATGTCGTTGCGGTGCCTCGCGCCGGGGCAACGCCAGGGTTTCGCAACATGCCCCAGCGTCGAGCGATCGCAGCGATAGAACGCCAGAAACTCGGCGGCGCAGGTCGGGCGATTTGTCGCGTGCTGTGCCTGGCTGCGTCCCTTTGGACCAGCGGCTGCGCGACTGCTCCCATCAGCTCGCCTCCCGCGTCGATCCCTCCTCCAACAAGTGCGACGGCGGGAACCAATACCATCGTGGCGATTGCGCCTCCAGCCGCTCCACAAATGACGTTGTTGGATTTCCTGGGGGTCAACCAGGTCGCGGCAGGCTTGGGTCGTGGCGTCGCCTGTATCGGTGGATGTGTCCAGCAGCTGTTTCCATTTTTTGGGCCATCAATCACAGAGATGGCGAATCAACCACCGCTCAGGGCTGTCAATGATCCCGAAAATCTGAAATCGTCCAATCCTGCCGTCAAGGCGGCGGCTGCGGCTGCGGCCGAGGAAGATCAGGCTCCACAGAAGATTGCGGCTCTCAAGTACCTCGCACGACTGGGATGCGCAGGTTGTTATCCAGGTGTGGAGGAAGCGATCCTCGCCGGCCTGGAGGATTGCAATGAGGGAGTTCGCTTCGCGGCCGCAATGTCCGTTTTTGATTCGACCCGCCGTCCCTGCCATTCTTGCCGCAACGGCAGTTGCTGCACCCCGAAGCTCCGCAAGAAACTGATGCAAATGGGGTATCTCCCCGACGACCAGACCGGATGTCCCCGCGAGCCTTCCCCCAGGGTTCGACGTGCGGCGCGACAGGCCCTCCTCGCTTGCGGCCCCGACGACTGTCTGGAAGGAGAATCACCACCAGAGCCCCGGACTGAGGAGAGTCCGGAAGCCGAAACTGAAGGTTCGGCACAGCCCTCCTGACCCGACTGCGGCTGCTGTTGTCCCCATCGGACCAGGAGCCGCGGATCGACACCGCTCCCTTCCACGATACAATCTGCGACGGCGGCCGTTGCCAGAGGTCACATCGGGTTTGTCCCGGTGATGAGCAGACCGACCGATCTGGCGACCTGTGCGTGTTGCAAATCCGTGGCAAAGGTGGAGCGTCGCATGTCAGATTCCTCACAGAATCCAACCGCCGGACGTCGGGAACCCGCCGCATCAGAGCCGGGCACTCTCCCGAGTAATCCGGTTCTCCCTGCGAAATCTTTGCAACTGTCGGGCGGTCCGAACGAACCTGGGGCTGCCGCACCCCACTTTCGATCGCGTCCCTGGATCTGGGTACTGGCGGGATTGACGCTGACCGGCCTGCTGACGACCAAATACGTCCAGTTGCTGACGAAGCCTCCAGCCCGATTTCCACTCTTGATGCTGATCGATACCGATTACCGGTATCCCCTCCCACCGAATTCCTGGGGCGCCGAGGACCGGCAGCGATTCCTGGATTTCGCCAGCCTGGCAGGTTCGCCGATCCAGGTTCTTGAACCAGGCACGCGCGACGAAACCGTGAACTTATTGGGGCAAATTCAATCGGCTTGGGCGTCGATGGAGAATTCCCATGATTCCCGCCCCGACGTGGTGGGACTGTATGTGTCGCTGCACGGCCATGTCGATTCTCTGGGCAAACCCGTTCTCATTCCCAGCCACAGCGGACTGAATTCACCCCAAAGCTGGATCTCGATCTCCGATCTGCTGGACTGCCTCGAGTCGTGCCGCAATTCCACCGGGAATGGTCATTGGACCGTCACATCCTCCTGCGAAATCGTCCTTTTTCTGGACGCAGCGCGAGCCCCCGTGGCGGGCGACCTGGGAATCTCTCACCGTGGATTCGCGCAGGCCGTTCGGCAGTTCTTTCAGGATCGGGCTTACCCGGGCATCACCATCATCCTGTCAGCCGGTGATGACGAACGTTCGCTCAGCGGCTGTGAGACCGGAGGGTCGTTGTTTGCGAGACAATTGCTGCAGGGGCTCCTGGGGGTGGCGGACGAACCTTCCGAACCTGCACAGTCCAAGCCCGAGAGTGACGCAGCGCGGAGAGGAGGTGATGGCTCACGCCAGGTCGACCTCGCTGAATTGAGCCTGTTTTTGGAACGCAGTGTTTCGCAGTTGTCCTGGGAACACCGGGGACAATTGCAGAGTCCGGTGCTGGTCACTGATCCCAAGGCACGGGCCAGCCATAAGCGGTTGACGGATGTTTTTCCTGGAAACGCGCTCCGCCGGGAATGGGACGCGAAGAGCCAGTCCGAATGCCCCGATTGGCCGGAAGATCTCAAACAGGGGCTGTTTCGGGCATGGCAGTCCCTGGAGCAGGCCTGCCGTTGGACAACAACGGAACCACACCAGACCTCCACGCCGGTGGTCAATCCCTCCCAACTGGCCGATCTGCGAGCACGGCTGTTGTGGGCCGAACTGGCACTGGAAGGGGGCCCCGCTCTCGCGCCTTCCGTGGGGCCTCTGCTCGAGGAATGCCATGCCGAATTGGTCCGTTTGCAGCATGGGCAGCCTTTGGTGTTCGACCAAGAGCCGGCGGTGGCGACGGGAATTGAGCTGGCGCTTTCGGCGCGCCCCTCCAGCACTGGTGTGGGGACCAAGTCGCCCCCTGAACCGCGAGACACCCTGCAAAACCTTGCCAGGGCCGCCGACCGGTCGTGGGGGACCTCGGCCACGGGCAGCGGACCGGGACCCCGCTTCGATCCCCGGGTTCACGGAGTGATTCAAGCGCAGCTGACGGCGCTGGATGACCTGCGACGGCCGTTGGAGGATCAGCTGTTTCTGGTCCTCGCGCAACAGGAGAGGGGGCTGGTTGGCGGAGCGGGTTCATCGATGCCACCTCCATGGGGTGACCCAACTGAGCTGTCGGCGCGGGGCGTTGATCTCGCAAAGCAGTATGAAGAATTGGCGGTCCATCGTGATCTGTTGGCCCGAGGGCGGGCCGCCGCGGAATCGACTCTCGTACTGGGACCGCTGTACGCGCGCTGGTCTGATTCGCTTCCCGGTGGGACTTCGAGGTTTGTGGGAGCGGGTGCGACAGCACTGGATTCGCGTGTCGAAGCGGTTTGGACCGAGGCGTGGAATCTGCGACAGGCGTTGGGGGGAACGATGCCTGAGGCAGAAACACCGACTCTGGAGCGATTGCGGGTGTTTCTGTCGGAACTGGGGTCTCCCGACCAGCCAAAGGCGGCAACTCCTGGCGACCTGTGGAACCAACTGGCCGGAGTCATCCACAAACTTGTCGCCCCGGAGATGAACGAAGGATCGCCGGGGGAGTCGTGGGACGAGAAACGCAAACGAATCGCCGCACTCCAGACGCTGCTGGAATCGGGACTTCCCTGCGATGCGTGCGAGCGGGGGTTGCGTCAGAAAGTCTGGGGTGGCTGGAAAACTCTTCGTCTGGAACTCCAGAAACACCGGACGCCAGTGACGAACATGGCGCAGACTCCCTCCCGTACTTCCAAAGCCCAAGCGTCCTCCCGGAAGCTCTTTGTCACTCGCCTGCAGCAACTCGTCTCAGAGAAGAGGTCGGGAAACGAGATTGATCTGAAGTCCCGGATCGCGGCCCTGCGCTGGCAGCTGCCGGAAGAGGGCATCAGGGAGGTCGACGAACTGTGCAGAGCGGCGCTCCGGCAGGCGAACTGGCAACGACTGCGTGCTGTCTCGGAACGTGAAGTGCGGGATTTCTGGCCCTCAGGACAGGGAGAGGCCGCTGGTTTCGAACGGCTGGAGCCCATTTGGAACCAGTTGACACGATTGAAGCCGGGTCGGGACCGGGAAGACGAAGCCTCCCTCGAAACCTCGCAAGGCGTTGTCGCCGAGCATCGCAAGCAACTGCTGCACGCAGAATCTCTCCTGGGACGACTGCTGCAACTCCGGGGAAACCATTTAAAGACTCTCCCCCCGGGTTTTTCACAGAAGTGGACGGTCTGTATGGAGCCTGAGCCAGTTGTCCCTGCGGGACCCGCGTCAGTACTGGGAATCTCCCTGCTGTCGGGAGCAACCACGGTGCTGGGGGAGACTGTTGCATCTCCGACTGCTGCCGGAACCTCCGCACAACCCTTTTCGATTCCTGTGGCGGGGACCTGGGTTGACGTTCCGGTAGCCCACCTGGACTACCGGGGTTGGCACCGTGAATACCCCGTGTCGCTGTCCCCGTCGGAATGGACCGCCAGCCGATGGACTCGGCAGCCCGAGGCTCGACCGTCCGTACAGGTCCGCCTGGGAACCGGACCGCGTGAAGACCTGGTCCTCGTTCTGGACTGTTCCGCCAGCATGGCGACGGCCGAGACCAGGCCGGCTGCCGAGGGACCATCCACGCGGTTCGAGGCGGCACGGGGTGCACTCACGACACTTCTGCAGGGATTCACCAACGATGATCAGATCCGCGTCGGGGTCTGGTTGATAGGCCATCGGGTGGCGTGGAGTCGAAAGGAACCGGGGCGACTGCTGAGGCAACAGGATTACACCGGCGGAATTCCCGACGAACTCCGTCCCGCCGCCGATGTCGAATCGATCCTTCCGCTGGGCCGGTTTGACTCAGCCGCCCTCGAACTCGTTGACCGCCGGCTTGAGTCAATCCGCCCGTGGGGAGAAACCCCCCTGTACCTTGCGATACTGCGGGCGATTGAGGAACAGGCTCAGGGGGGGAATACCGCCGATAGGCAGGTGGTCGCGATCACCGACGGCTTCAATTACCAGTTCAATCCCGGGCCAGAAGAGAATACTTCCCGGTCCAGGCTGATCGAGGCTGCGAGGCGGTCCCGAGTAAAGATCAACGTGATTCATGTCGCACTCGATCCCCGCGACAGGAATCGGGCCGAGAACGAGTACCAGGAATTGGTCGATGCGACGGGGGGACAGTACATTCCTGTCAGGCAATCGGCGGACTTGCTGGCGACGCTGCGCGGGCTGCTGCAACTGCGCAACTTTACGGTGCGCGACCGTCAAACCGGAAACGAACAGTCGAGTCCTCTCGGAGCCCCGATTGCGATCGCAGGCGAAGAGCAATCCCGGATCGAAATCTCAGTTCAGGACCAGGGGCGAAACATCCTGCTCGGCGAAACCCATCTCATTGCAGACGAAGCAGTTGAACTGGTGTTGGACCCCGCCACCCGAACGGCCCGATCAGCGGTCTATGAGGGTCGTAATCCGGTGCTGGTCGACCTCGTGGCGGCCCATCCGGCCGATCCCAGGCTGCAACTGGGAGTCCACGTTCCGCGGCGAAATCGCGATGAGATCGAATTCCTGTTCTCACTGCGTTCTCCCACAGGCACAATCGTTGACCGCCCCGAGGCCATCTGGATCGAGATCACTCCCCAGGATCCCGAGGGGACCGCCGTCGGTGCCGTCAAGGTTCGACCAACTCATGTCTTCCAGGAAGTCCAGTTCCTTCCAAGAACTCCCAACCCGGTGTTTCAGGTCAGCTGTGCGAACTGGCCCGCGAGCGCCACCCAGGCCCGCGTTGAGATTTGGCTGGGACTGGCAGCACGGGCGTGGGATTTTCTCGAGCCCGATTCGCCCGCACCCGGCAACACGGTTCCCCTCGATCGCATCACCTGGACCGAACCAATTCCTTCGGAGGGCCGCCCGAGTCGTTTTGTCTTTCCCGCGGAGGGGCTTCCCAAGGCCATTCAGAGAGTGTTTGTCTCTGATCTCGGGCAGGTGCGGCACGAATTCCTGTTCCCTCCGGAGGTCGAGCGTCCCTCTCAGCTTCGTGTGAGCGACAGCGTCTCCTGGAAAAAGGAGGCCGCACGACTGCAGAAACCGGTTGAAATTCCGATCCCCGGTCCGACAGACAATCTTCGTCCGCTGCCGAAACCTTGACCAGCGAGGGGTCCATCGTCGCGATCGATTCGATTGCGGAAAGCAGATTCAGGGGGAATGAGTGTCGGGATTCGTCCCGGTGACCTGAAAGTGCCGATCTGCCGCATGGAGGAAGCGTGCCTGGTACTCGGCAGCACTGCCTTGAGGAGATGTCATGGCCAGGAAGGTGACGGCGATCGCACATCCACGAGGACAGAGGCCGGGTGGCGTTGGGACTTGCCCCACGGAGTCGGGCAGCAGGTTGGGAGTGGTCCAGGCGACCGCCTGCGCAATCCACGCCCCAGGTGAATCGAGTTCATCCGGGATTTGACCCCGTACCGCCTCCATGGCCTCGCTTCCGGGGTTTTGTGCCCATTGCCGTACCGCCGCAAACCGGGGCGCATCCTCGGGAGTCAACCGCGATCCCAGGGCATTCACAAGTTCATCTGCCAGCCATTTGACCAAGGGGATCGCCCCGATCCTGTGGGACACCATCAGCCAGGCGTCGACATAGAGCCCGGCGGCCAGCAGGACATTGAGCAATTCGGAGGGCGAGCCTGTCGGCCCGAGCATTTTGCCTGCCTGTTTCGAGAAGGGAATCGAGCGCCATTGCCAGGCAGGCTCTGAACGGATTGATTCCGATGGTCCAGCCGGGACTCCGGTTGCCGAAGAATCGCCCGCCAGTTCCACCAGGAACTCGGACTGACCAGCCTGGAAACGGGTTCCCTGGCACAGTCGGCCCTCTCGGAATGGCCCATCAGAACCACGAAGACCGCCTCCCCCTGACAGATCCGTCACCAGGAGGTCCAGTCCTGTGAACTCCACGGAAAAGTGAACGGGGAGCAGTACGGAATCCCGCGCAAGGCAAACGTCAGCCCATTGGGTCCGCCCAACTCTCAACACCTGCCCCAACTGGATCGGTATGACCTGGGAGTCATGTGGGCCCGCGGTGATTCGCAGGTGGGCCGTCATCGATGGAGGATTCCGAACAGTTTCGATTCCGTGGGTTGGTCAGGATCCGGCTGGCCGTGGGACAAAGCAGGCAGAACGGCGACAGCCAGGCTGGCTGGAGATCGCAGCCTTCTTCCTCCCCGGGAGTACAACTGCAGGAACAACAGTGCTGCCAACAGTGCGACAGCAACCCACGCTGCCACGGCAAGCCGGCGTTGCCAACGGTGGCCCAACTGACCGAGCCTGGTCCACTGCACATGATCCTGCATTTCGATCAATCGCTGGATCAGGGCCGGACCAAATGCACGCTGGTCGGGGGCACCTCCTGTCGCTGCCACATAGCATCCGCCGAAATGAATAGGGATTTCTTCGGGTCGTTCGCCGGGGATTTCGGAAAACGCACTCGTGATAAGTTTTGAGAGGGGACGTGCGATCTCGGATCTCATGCGGCACAGCAGTTCGAAAAGCTCGCGATTCTTGGGACGTTTCAAGACATCCTGCTCGCCAAACAGCCGGTAGATGCGGACCTCCAGTTCGTGCTGCAACAGTCGAGAGAAGCTCTGCAACTCCCTGGTTCCTGCGAGCGCTCCAAATTCGTAGCGTCGCCCAAGCCGACCGGCACCTGCTTTCTCAAGACCGGTGCGCCGCATGACCTCCAAAAACCCCGGTTCCCGTTGCAACTCGGTCAACAGGCAGATCACGGGGAATTCCAATTCAAGATTGGCACCCAGGGTGCGGAGGTCATCGCGGATCGCCACTCCCTGGACCTCCGCCTGCTCGGTGTGATGGCAGACTTCCGGAAACGGCACCAGGCAGAGGATTCCATTCAACCCGCAACTCGGACTGCGGGACTCCCGGAGAAGTTCCCCAAGGATCGCCATCCGGTCCATCTGTCGGCGAATCACCTCCGGAGGCGGAGACTGGACCGAAGCACTGCGTGCCGACGAAGTCCGGACTTCCTGGCGTGATCGAGAAGGATCCTGCGAATCGATTTCCTGGTCATCGGCAAACTCACCTGCGGGGGTGATCAGGGCATTGACCGCTCCGAGGCAACCGACCCGGCGTGCCGCGATGAGGATGATGTCGGCCGAAAGATACCATTCGAGCGGGGCACCACTCTGTTTCAACAGTGGTTCGAATTGCTGAAACTCCCGGATGGACGATTCCAGGATCGACTGTTCCAACCTTGCTCCGGTGGACCCCAGTGCGAGAAACAACGGACGTTCGGAAAGTGAGATCCCGCGTTCTTCCAACACGGCGACCCCCTGTGACCAGGCCCTGTGAAGATCGTCGTGGCTCGCCAAGACGGGCATCAGCCACAGTCGCAGTGAAAGATAGACCAGGAGGGGAATCAGGACCGTCAGGATCAGGAGGGCAATCGATTGCCAGACCGGACGCCCGAGGCTCCAGGGGAGCAGGGTGGGATTGCGACTCTGCCACCAGACCGCAAAACCCCACAGAGCCGCCAGCACACCGCCCACCAGAAGCGCCAGTTGTGCAGGAAAAGTCCAGTGCCAGACCCGCAGGGGACGGGGGACCAGACGTTCCGCCCTCCCTCCGGGAGATGGACGGCCTGCAGCCGGGTCCGGGGTGGATGCGGAGGAGTCAGGCATGTGGGTGAGGAATCGGAAAAACCGGGGCGAATGGAGAGACGATCACAAAATCCAGCCAAGGGCCAGATTGCAGGCCAGCAACACGACCGCCAGAGCAACTGCCCAACGGGTCATCCGTGCGGAATGCTCGGGACGGGCCAGTACGAGTTGGGGACGTCTCCCTTCGACGACAAGGGGAAGCGAAGTCAGCTTCAATCGCCGATGAGCGTCGGAAACCAGGGTGTCAAGGTGGGGAGACAAACGCAGGGCCGGGGCCATCTGCTCGGCCAGGAGTCGATCACGGTACATTCCCTGAAAACCCAACAACACGCAGTCGTAATAGACCTCAAAGGCGTTCAGAAAGTTGGCTTCGAGAGCGTCACGTGCCTGCTCGAAGAACCGGGTGCTGCACATTCGCGACTTGAAATAGTGGACCTCCAGAACATTGTTGCTCCACCACTCCCTCCCCTCCCAATCGAATTCCCTTTCGGCGACCAGCATTTCATCCAGCCAGGCCACCAGCGCATACTTTGCGAATTCCCACTCCCGAGCCCACTTCTGGCCGCGGAGCTTGCTTTCAGCGTCGTCAATCGACCTGACCAACCGCTGCTGAACGCCTCGCGGTTCAGTCCCCGGTTCCTGCTGCAGGTTCCGCAGAATGGCCAACGCAGTCAGGAAAACACCGTCGGTCGCTTCAGCGAAGGTGGGATTCATGACTTCTGCTGGACTGCGAACAGGGCGAATTGCAGCGACACGCGGCGTCCTTCGAAATTGATCTCCAGAGTCTCCTGTCCCTGCAACTGATCCTTGTTGAGAATCAGGCTGTCACGCAGCATCAGGGCCAATGTTTGAGTATCGAGCACATCCTTCCAGGCTGGGCGATCGTTTCTCGGCACCTCGAAATAGATCCATTCGGGCCGCATGGGGAGTGATCGGACCAGCCTCTGGAGTGGCACCAGGCTCAATCCCTCCGCCCGTTGCCGAAACAGTTGTTCGACCATGCGTTCGCTGCCCAGTTTCCAGTCGAGCAAACCCTCCGAAAGCAGCCTGCGACAATCCGACTCGCTCAAATCCCCCTTGTTCACACCGACAAACCACTGCCAGGTCGAATGGAACCATTGGGGCTCCATCGTGACACACAATCGCTGGCCCCTCCCAATGAAGGGTCGTTTCTGGAAGTCCAGCTCCCTGACTGTCTCAACCAGCATTCGCAGGCGTTCGACCACATCGCGGAAAATCGGCCCCAGGTTCTCGTGATCGTAGCCGGCCAATTCTTCCGTGCGGCGTTCCTTGCCGAACAACGAGAGGGACCCCACGGCACCGCAGAGTTCGGTGTACGCCCAGAGGGGATGGACTCCCCGTGAGAATGCGAGCACCCGCAGCACTGCCATGGCACGATTCAATTCGCCCAGCATCAGGATTCGCTCCAGGTCCCCCGGATTCTGTGCATCCAGGCTGATGCCACGATTGCGAACCTGCTGCGAAAGCACCTCGATCTTCCGTCCGATGAGATCAAACGCGGAACGAACCAGCCCAGTCCCCAATTCGGGACAGACATCCAGCGCAACGACCGGAGGAATATAACTCCGGTCGATCTGGGGTAACGATTCGCGATCTCCGCCCCGCCGAATCCGTGCGATGGGGAGCGTCTCAAAACCCGAGGCATCTTCCGACGAGAGCAACAGTCTCACATTCAGCAATCTCAGCGAAACGGGCTGGTCATCGCCCCCTTCATTTTCATTCGACAACGTCTCAACCTGCTCAACATATCTTGGAACCATTCCCTCCGAGGAAGTTCCCAGGTTGCGCGGCCCCATCCTCAATTGGGGAACCGCCAACAGAACCTGAACCGTGTCTGCCCGGTCCAAGGCAACCAACAGACGGTCTCGCTCTACAACCAGCGAGCCCGCGTTGCCCACATCCACCAGGGTCCCGTCACGGAGCCTTGCCCGCAATTGCTGGACCTCGACCCGGTGGTTCTGGATCGACGATTCTGAGAGTGTCAATTGCTGCAGACCGTAGTGCAGGGGATGGTCTGACAAGGCCCCCACGGCCATCAATTCCTGACTGTGCCTCTCTGAGGCCTGCAGGTGATGCGGCCGAAGAAAGAGGCCTTCGTGCCAATTGACCTGAAGGTGCCGCATGTTCACTCTCCGAACAGTACTTTGTCGCCTGGAAGGTCAGGCTATCCCTGCGGCCAACCCAATGCAAGAGGCTCCCCGTCGGCGCCCTGGAAGCGCCCGTGTGCAGCTCTTCTTAGGATTTGGATCGGAGAGGCTCTGGGACCTCCCTGCTGAATGCCCCAACTGCGAAATTCAGCGCAAGCCGTGGGGGAATGCAACAGAAGCCCGAAATATTCTCCGCGTGGCTGTGATCAATTGTGTAAGACCTACCCAGTTCAACCGGTTTGGGGTGGTTCCCGATGGGGACAACCCGCCGGGCCCAGATGCCAACCCTCCGTGTGGCCTGCCAAAGACACGGGTTCAGCAGCCTTTGCCGACTGGGGAGGATAGACCGGATCTACTCTCGGCAGTGGCCGCCCGGTCCGAATGCGTTCGAGCGTGCGTAACAGTCCGATGGATTTCCATGGGACAAGGTCACCCGCACAACCCAGATGATTTGAAAGGACGGCTCCGGATGCTGATCACTTACTGCCTGGCTGGGTGGCTGGCCTGCACAGCGCCGTCCGAGCCACTCGACAGGAAAGACCCGTCCCCCGTGACGGATTCTGTACTCGAAACATCCGACAGTCGGGACGTTCCGACCAAAACTTCGAGTGCCCTGTATGCAGAGCGTCGCACAGTTGCAATTCCCCCCGAACCGTCGGAGCCCACAACACTGTCACCAAGAATGCGCAGGGATGGCAGGACGGTGTCCCGGACCGCTGCGCGAGTCCAGGCGATGGTGAATGTGAGGCCCGGACACGGGGTGCCGGTTCCGCGTCTGGTCGCCTGCAGTTCGCCCCCCTGGTTCGAGGATTCGAATCTTGAACGGTCCGGGAAGTCTTCCGGTGATCTGCTGCAACCGTTTGTTTCGGGGGTTCATTTTTTTGGATCGGTGGGAGTCCTGCCGCTGAAGGTTCTGCAGGCGGGGCCGCATACCGTTGTTTGTCCGCAGGACGATGTCCGTGAATTCGCGCCAGTGTCCCGGGTTCGCAATCTTTTGAGTCCCGCGCCAGGGTTCGAACCCCACCAGTCAACCGAACAGGTCCCTTAAGTCCCTGCCGATGCGGGGACCGGGGGCATCGGACGAAACACAGATTGCAGCCATTCGAGAACCCGCCTGCCGCAGGGTGTCCAGGCGACCGAGATGCGTGCGCTCCCCCGGTCGCGAAGCTGGAGAGCCTCTCCTCCGTGCGACAATGAGATCCTGGCCAAAACCGGGCCCCCCTCCGAATTTCCAACTCCGGTACCGAGGTCCGGAGAACGGCTCTCGGCCATCTTCAACCCCACCTGGGAAATCTGTCCGCGAAGGGTCTGGTGGGGAGCATGGGACAGGACCACAGTGACAACTTGTCCTTCCTGGACCAGATCGGCACGATGGGCCGGCAGTTCGAGCACAATCGACAGATCAGCCGGGGCTCCAATCTGCCCCACCAAAGTCCCAACCTCCAGCCAGCATCCTCGATTGGCGGTATCGAGGGGAGAGCCGGTCCAATTCGTCACCTGTTGCTGGTGGTGGTGGTGATGAGGCAGCTTCCAGGGTGGGGGCCAGAGAATCCCTTCCCGGGGCGCGCTCACATTGAGACGCTCAAGATCGCCCTGAACCTCCTCCAGTTGACGACGAGCCGCCGCCAGTGACTCGCGGGTGGCAGAGACGGGCGGGCTGGTCTCGGGTCGCTCAAGTCGTTGCGTTTCGTAAGACCGCAGGCGGAATTCGAGTTGTCCCACCTCGGCCCAGAGGCGGTCTCGCTGTCGCATCAATTCGGGATTGGACAGACGGGCAACAACTTCGCCTGGCAATACCGCGACCCCCGAGGGCTTCGTCATCTCGATCCTGCCCGGTACCACGACGTACAGCGGAGAGGCGTGGGGCGCATCGACCAAAGCGGTGGCCGATATGGTTCGCGGGAGCGGCACCAGCAGAAATAACGCTGACAGGATCAGACCCGCCCCCACGGTCCACCAGGCCCGGTGTGGATCCACCTGCGACCTGACCAAAGGATCCTGCAAGTTTCGACTGAGGCGTGCGACCCGGGACATGAGCAACACGGCAATCAGCGACAGGGCCACAATCCAACCAAGATCGGGATGTCCTGATCGCGAAATCCCCATGGCCACTCCGATGAGGAGAGTTCCCCAGATCCAGGGACGATAGATTCCCGCTGCCACCCCATAGAGGGCCACCAGTGTTGGGTGACGCACCCGGCCCGCGGTCGAGGCCGACGCGGTGAGCCCCAGGCAGAGCGACAACCACCACCCCCGACACCGGGCACGGGCCTTGTCGGACAGGTTGGGCTCCTCCATCAAATCGCACAAAACATGGTAACCGTCGTACTTCAACAACGGATTGCCATTGAGGAACAGTGTATTCGCCAGACAAAACAGGGAGACCGCCCAGGACACGGTCCGCAATGGCTCCACTCCCAGCGAGGTGGCCAGCATGATCCCCACAGCGGCGAGCCAGAGGTCCGCGAGGGGACCGGCCGCCGAGATGTAAATCCGTGAGGCCCGGCTCGAGAGCAACCACGCATCCGACACATCGCAATACAGCACTGGCGACAGTAGCAGCCACTGGATCCCGATTTCAGGACACTCGGCACCAAACCAGCGACAGGCGACTCCATGTGCCAGCTCATGAAACGCGCGGCAGAACCACAGCAGGAGCAGCATCAGCCCCCAGGCCGGGAACGTCAGCGCAGAGAACCCGCCGGACAGATTCCATCCCCCGACAACCGGATGGAATGCCAGCAGCCAGGCAGCGAGTGCCAGGGGTATCCAGAACATGGCCCTGCGCAGCCCACTGGGACAGGCGACAAGCAGTCTCACGATGACATCCAGAATCGGGGTTGGGTTGATTCCCCGAAACCGGTGAAACAGCAGGGACTGCCAACCGATTGCCCGGCGAGTGTTCTCTTCCGGGTGACCGGTCATTGATGCTTCCGGATGTCCCCACGCAACCACGGCGCGCCGGTGGTGACTTCGAATCACCAGTTGGTTCTCAAGAAGGTCCAGAAGAAACTGTCGGAGTTCTCCGGACGCAACTTCCCGCGGTGCAAATTGATTCGCAAAATCACCACTCAGCTGTCGCAGGGTGCTTTCCGGTTTCAGGCGGGTCAGCAGAAAATGCTCCTCCGGGGTCAGCTCAAAATACCTCAGGCTCACGGGGTCCTTGATACGCCAGAACACACCCGAGCGGCTGGAAACCGGCCGTACCACAAGGTCGGGTCGGCATGACAGGTCGAGAGGTCGGTCGTCGGCCGCCAGTGAAGAGGACGGAAGAACTGTCATGGAATCCGTCCCCCCGCTTTCCCGCCATGGAGGCCGATGACCCGCAGGGTGCCCCGCTGTCCAGGTCGCAATCGCACAGCTGCCTCGGTGTTGTTGAAGACAGCCCAGACCAGCACCTGACTGGTCACGGGATCCACCTCTGGACTGATGAATTGGATTTCACCACGGGGAGCGGAATCTTCGGCCCCTCCGTCCTGACCCTGGAACTCGACACGCATCCCGACGGCCAGCCCGGCCGCCTGGCGGATCGGGTAAAAGGTCTCCACCCGCAATCGATCGAGATTGATGACCCGAAACACCGGAACCCCGGGGGCCACCCATTCACCCGGATGCGCGTGCCGTCTGACAAGAATACCATCGATTGGCGAACGCAACTGCCGGCGGCGAACCTCGCGTTCGGCATTGGCGACAGCATTCGACTTCAGCTTTTGGACAATCTGCGCGTGATCATGCTCTTCCAGAGCGATGTCGAGCGCGGCTTGACGGCGGTTCACCGCGGATTGCAAACCCGACACCTCGTGGTCTCGCGAGGTGGACAGCAACTGGTTGATTTCGCGGTCCAATTCGGCCTGGCGCACTTCAATCCGCGCCTTGTCGACGGCGAGTTTCAGTTGCTCAAACTCGGTCTGTGAGACGGCATCACGCTGGTTTCGGCGGGCAGTGACCGCACGCTCGAATTCTCCCTCGGCCACCGGCAACACGGCCCGCGTGAGCTGGAGCGCCAAATCGCTCTGGGCACGTCGCCGGGCAATCGCCTGCTCGACACGGGCCCGTTCCAGATCCGACTTGCTCTCTTCAAGCGCCGTCTGGGCCTGTCTCTGGGCCGCGGTGCTCTCGGCCAGCTTTTCCGCCGCGGTCAACTCGAGGCGGGTCCTTTCCAATGACATTTCCGTCTCTTCGAGATCCAATTCGGCCAGCAGGTCACCCGCGGACACGGCCGCCCCTTCCCCGACCAGCACGCGCCGCAAAACGCCGGCCGCCTCAGCGGGAATGTCGGCCTGGTCAATCAGACGAACGAGAGCTGTCCCCGAGACAACCGGCTGATCGTCCGATTTCGCCTGCTCGGCACAAGTCACCACAAGCAGGAGCGGCAGAGGCAGACATGTCCAGAAACGCATGGTTGGGATCTTTCGTGTCATGGCGGTGCTCACCAGGGGAACCAGCGTCGACAGGAATCAAACAGGTCGGGAACCAAGACATAAATCAACGGTCTGAGGCCGCAGCCAATCCGGGCAGTGACCGGCTCTCCAGGACGGAAGGTATCCTCGGTTTCAACCCGCGCGTCGACGCGCACCTGGGGTTCTCCCTGCGGATCCTGATCCATGGCCGCCGCCACACTGTGCAATGTTGCCTTCCCCTGAAAACCGGGAACAGACAGCCGACGAAACCAAAACTCCACGCTGTTTTCACGCCCCATGATTTGACGGGGAAGGTGCCTGGCTTCGCGACCAGTCACCCACAGGTCGAGCCTCCAGCCCTCAGCACCCGATCCGAGCTCCAGCAGCAACTGCCCCCGCTGAATCGGACGGGCCATGAGCCGGGGGACGGGATCCCACGTTAAAACCCTCCCGTCTTCGTCGGGGCGAATTTGCAGGGACAGTGCCTGAGCGCTGATGCTCTGCGACTGCCGCACCAGGGATGTGACCTGCTCGCGCAGCCCTGCTTCTTCACCCGCAAGTGCCGCCGCCCCTCTCGGGGAATTCCGGTCGGCAAGGCCTTCTCCTCCCAATCGGCTCGATTCGATTCCTGCCAGTCGCTCTCGCGCGGCACGCAGTTCGCCTTCAATCCGCTGCTGCTCCAGATCGAGCCGCGAACTGCGCAGTCTCAACAGCAATTGGCCCGCTGCAACGGCCTGTCCATGTTCCACATGGACTTCCGTCACAACGGCATCTTCAGGAGCAAACAATCGCACCTGATCGACCGGCTGCAGTACGCCTTGAGCGTGAATTCGAAAGGGAACTGGACAAAGCAGCATGAGGGCAGCCACTCCCCACCAGCGGGCCCGCTGACGGTGCCACACCTGACTCCAGGCAGCCCTCTCGAGATTTGCCAGACGTTTCCAGGTTGGTCGGTGACTGCGCTGCACCTCCTGCAGGAGGCTGGCACCGCATCGCTGGAGGAGTTCCACACCCCGGCGAGGCTGAACCAGACACCGCTGGAAATTCTCACAGACCACAACTCCTGCCAATTCGCCCTGGGGATTCGCCGGGTCGACCGGCAAGGGAACCAAATACAACTCCCGACCTCCCGAGAGATCCAGATACAACTGCCGTACAGCCGGATCGACCAGGTCGAGCAGTTCGACCTCACTTGCCGAGGGACCGCCAGCGCGACGCGCCCTCACTGCCGCATCGACCAAGCGTTCCAGTCCGCGCACCAATTCGCCCCGACGCTCAACCCTGGGAGCGGAACTCACGGCCAAGGCCGCAACGGACTCTCCCCAGAGTTCCACAATCCAGGCTCGGTCACAGTCAACCGCAGTGACGATTTCCTCAGCCAGCATGTTCAGGGGCTGCTGACCGTCCGGATTGCGGATTGCTGTGGTGATCAGAGCCAACCAGCGACGCAGTTCCTGCTGCCCGTGTTGCAGTTCGACGACGCGTTCCTCCCGCAGCCGTCCGGCAGTCAGACTCGCGATTGCCTCCAAGGCAGGTTGCAGGGAATGCAGATCTCCTGGACCACAATCCAGCCCGGCAACGAATTCCCACACATGCGTCGGTCCCTCCCGGTTCGGAACTGGCACCAACAAAGAGTGGCACGATTGCAGCGTGCGGGCTGTTCCCGGGAGATCCAGCGCGGACGAACCCTGTGTAGTCCAGGTGAACCCGTGCGTCGCCCGCTGCTGTATCGCCCCAGAACGGGCCAAGACGCGCTCTGGCAGATGCAGCACGGTTTCCTCGCCGAGATTTTGAATTCCCGCATCCGCCAACAGAACTTCCGCGGTTGCGGATGTTGCGGCCACCCACAAGCCCACCCAGGCGAAGGGGCACTGCGTGACCAGAAGCTGGGCGGTATCTCGGGCGAAAGTGGTGAGTGCCCCCTCCTGATCCACCAAGCGTGCCACATCATCCAGAAGCGATTGCAATCGGGATGAATCTTCCATGTCTGCGGAGGAGGGGTGAGCGACTGGGAATCCAGCGAGTTTCAAGCCACCGGAATTCTACCCGTCCGACGATTGATTGGGGATCGGACAGCGAACCACATCTGATGTTTCGCAATTTGCAATCGCCCCCAGCGCAAGTCCAGGAACTGGGTGAGATCCGCTGGTCGCACTCGGGAACCACCTCTGTCGTGATTTCGTGGACACTTCCCGCCGACTTTCAAACCTCTTCGGATTTCACGCAGGATCTTCAATGGATATGACCGACAGACGAAAATCGGGCCAAACACGTGCAATCAGGGCAAGCTGGGGGGTTTGTTTGGATTTTAACTGCTGTAACGCCAGAGAATTGCCGATAAACCTGAGAGATTGTCCCGATTGTCCCGGTGGGGAGGTTTTCCGATGCCCGGTCGAGCAGCCTGGAGCCGACACCAGAACGTCGCCCGAGGCTTGCTGCGCTCCGTGGAAAAGAGCGGGAGGTATTTTACCCTGTTGGTGCTGGCTCTGGTGGGAGGCTGCACTGTGGGGCCACGCGTTGATCAGAACCGGCTTTCTCAATCCCGTCTCCATGGTGGCATTGTGGCCCGGGGCTCCGCCCACGAAATCACCTCAGAACCCGCGTCCGTTCTGACATTACATCCGGGTGAATTGAATGAGGAGTCGCCGGACGTTGTCTTCGTTCCCCGGATTCTGACAGAAGAAGACCTGGCACAGGCATCGTGTCGAGATCTCACCCTCGACGAAGCCGTCTACCTGGCACTCACGAAATCCCGAGTCCTGAGAGATTTGGGAGGGACTGTTCTTTCCAATCCGGAACGTGTCGCGACAAAATTCAGCCCCTCACTGGTCGAATCGGACCCCCGAATTGGTGTCGAGGCAGCCCTGAGTGAATTTGACGCACGCTGGACGACCTCGGGCAATTTCGAAAAGAACGACCGCGCCTTCAACAACATCTTTTTTGGTGGTGGAACCCGTCTGTTTCAGCAGGATCTGGACGTTTTCCAATCGCAGATTTCCAAAACCGCGGCAACGGGAACCCAATATACTGTTCGCAATTTCACCGACTACAACGCCAACAATGCGCCGGGCAACCAGTTCGGCAGCGCCTGGAACTCCAACGTTGAAATGGAATTCCGGCATCCGTTGCTGCAACACGGAGGGGTCGAGTTCAATCGCATTGCCGGCCCGCGATCGGCGCCCGGCGTGATCGCGGGGGTTCTGGTGGCAAGGGTGAACAGCCGTATGTCACAGGCGGAATTTGAGACGGCCCTTCGCGACTACCTGAGCAACGTCGCCAACGCGTATTGGGACCTGTATTTCGCCTATCGCGACTATGACATCAAGCGCGAGACCCTTCGGGAAATGCAGTTGGTGGTCGACCTGATCTGCGAGCGCTCGGCAACAGCGGATCGCGAAGCGCTGGCCATGGAACAACTGCTGCGAATGGAAGAGGAAGTGCAGAACGCACTCCACGGACGGCAACTCGAAGGAACCCGCAACAACAATGGGGCCCCCGGCGGCTCCGTCCGTGGAACTGGCGGAATCATGGTCGCCGAACGGCGGTTAAGGTTGCTGATTGGCCTGCCGATTGCGGACGGACAACTCCTGCGACCGGCCGACGAACCGTGTGACACTGAGGTCTGCTTTGATTTCCAGGCCCTGGTCAACCAGTCGATGACAGCGCGCCCCGAATTGAAGCGACAACGCTTGCAGGTGGAGCGGCGGCAATTGGATCTGCGAGCCAACCGCAACTTCCTGATGCCGCAACTGGATGCGACGGGACGTTACCGCTGGCGAGGTTTTGGACGGGATCTGGCCGGGGACTCGGGAGACTACGGACAATTCAACAGCGCCTGGACGAACCTGGTGGCGGGCAATTTCCAGGAGTGGCAATTGGGGGTCGAACTCGATGTTCCTCTTGGATTCCGTCGGGCACATGCGGCTGTCCACCATGCCGAGTTGAACCTGGCGCGCGAGCGGGCGATTCTTGTCGAACAGGAACGTCAGGTCGTTCATGATCTGGGGAGCGCGATTGCCGAAGTCGACCGTGCCTTCAAGGTCTGCCAGACTGCGACCAAGCGCAATGATCAGGCCCACCGATTGCTCGACCAGGTTGTCAACAACCAGGAACTGCTCAAACGCACCCTGGAAACCCAGGAACGCAAACTGGATGCGTTGCGGCGTGTGGCTGATGCCGAATCACGCTACTTTTTGGCAAGAACCGAGCTCGAAATTGCCATCAAGAACGTATTTTTCGAAGTGGGAACTCTGCCCCAGTTCCTGAGTGTTGCCACCCAGGCATCAGGTTCCGAGACAGCGCCAGTCAACACCCGGCTTGTCAATGATCCCTGGGGGGCCGCGGCGATCCGTCCGTCCCACATCGGTGGGCGTGCTGACACACTCCCCTCACAGGCGTCAGATCCGTCGCCCCTCGATCCCGGGTCCAACTTGACAGACTCATCGACGGACGCGGAATTGCTGGAGTCACCCCACTCCCAGGAAAATTGATCCGACCTCGGAAGACGTCTGCCAGTTCCTGTTTCCACGGCCATGGACTGCTATGCTGGCGAGGTCACCGGAACAGTGTGATCCCGTAATCGCTGCAATCACCACAGACTGCCCAATAGTCCAGTCTGGTCAGAGGTGCTGTCGAACCTGATAATAAAAGCTGGGTCGTTGCGCGACCGCAATGGCTCCGGGTCACTCAGGATCGGAAAAGTCGTCATGACAGTTGTGCAATGGCTGCATCGACGCCTGCAGAGCGTTTTTGCTTCACACACGTCCAGCGGTCCTGTTGGGCCGGAGGCGGTGCGTCTCCGAGTCACTCCCCTGGAGCCACGCTGGGTCCTCAATGGCAGTCCCCTCGGACAGCCTCTCCCCACCGATTCAGGACACCTCGCCCCTGGAGGCACGTTACCAACAGGCGTCTCGTCACAAGTTTTGATTGTTCAGGCACCCGACACACTGTTGGCCCAACCCGCACCTTCTCCTGCGGGGAGTCAGTTCTGGCTGACTCGGGAGGCCGGTCGACTCTCCTTACAGGTTGACTCCGGCAGCCCGATTTCGCTGTCTGAAGGAACCCACCTCGTGCTTCAGGGGACTACGGGCCGTGACACCCTGGTGGTTGATCTGTCCCAGGGAAATCCGCTGAACAGAAATGAAGTCACATTCCTTGGGGGGGAGGGATTCGATCGCATCGAGTTTCGTGGAGGGAGTGTTGAGACATTTCGTGCCTCTCTCAATCCCGGTGTTGCGGGCCAACTTCAGTTCGACGCCGGGAAACTCCAAATCGAGACGGTCGAACAAATTGTTTCTGGACTGTCCGTGGAACGGCAGACGATCGAGTGGACTGGAACGACCGACATGTGGGTGACAGGCTCGGGCCAGGCCGGTGAAATCCTGCTGTCCACCCAACTGGATTCGACTCCCAGCCTGAGACTTCTCGCTCCCCGAGAAGAATTGGTCATCAGCGATGGCCCAGCCAACCGGGGTGTCACTCATGTGCACGATCTCGAATTGAACCAGGTTCACTTTCGATTGATTGGTCAGGCCGAAGACCGGTTGGAAACCTTTGGAACGCTTCGGCTGGATGGGACCGATATCGACTGGCAGATGGGCCAGATACAGCTGGGCGGCCGCATCGAATGGAACCCCGGTGCAGCGGACAATCTTTCCGTGGCTCGCTCGCAGGCAGGCCTCGATCTGCATGCCGATTCACGGCTGGAAGTGCTCTCGACAAGTCAGATCATTGCTCCCGGAGGACAGCTCCGGGCTTCGGTGGCGGAATATGGCGAATTGGCCGTGGCGGGGTCCATCAACCTCTCACAGGCAGACACCGGAGGCCACGCTGGTGCCCTGTCGTTGACCGGCGGCACGATCCTGTTGGACTCGAGTGCCCATCTTGAAGCGTCGGGTGACAGGGCTGGAACGCTCAACATCGGTGGCCTTCCCTCCACTCTCGCTTCGGGAGAGACCTCGGCAAGACAGGTCTGGATCTCGTCGGGTGCCAGACTTGAAGCGAATGGCCATGGGCTGGGATCAGGTGGCCGGGTGACAGTGTGGTCAACTGACCGGACGTGGTTTGAGGGGCAGATCTCAGTTCAGGAAGGCGGCGTTTCCGCAGCAGGAGGCTTTGTCGAAGTTTCCAGTCAGGGGGTTGTGGCGTTTCGGGGATCGGTCGATCTGGGGGGAAAATACGGAACAGCGGGAACCTTTCTGCTCGATCCCCGAGTGATCACGATCATCGACCAGAATGAGGTCGCCACAGACCTTTTCGAACAGACGATCTCGGAAACTGACCTTGAATCCCTCTCTGGCACCATTGTACTGGAGGCCGATGACGCCATCATCCTGAATGATCTTGTCACAGATGGAGTGCTGTCGTTGTCCGATGGCAGTCACCTCGTTCTGCGGACTCGCAACCAGAGTTCTTTGCCTGAAGCCGGCATCTTCTTCCGCAATTCCAGCAACCGCATCGCCCCGGTTGACGGGGGTCGTATTGACGTGACGATGCTGGCGGGAGTTTCTCCTGAAGAGGCGGCTGCGGGAATCAGCTCTGGACATGACGGTCGCCTTGATGTTGGTGCACTCTCCACAAGCGGAGGGAGTCTGACGCTGGCCGCTGCTGAGCTGATTCAATTGCGTGGACGGATTGAGACCGATCTGGGGTCGGTGACGTTGGTGTCGGCCTCCCTCCTGCAGTCCGATACCGGTGCGATTTCTGCCAGGAATCTCCATGCCACCATCACAGCTCCATCAGCAGCCATGCTTTTGGAGAACCCCGATAATGCGGTCCAGGTGATTCAAATCGCGACGATCGACGGGGATGTTCATTTTTCCAATAGTAGGTCCTTGCAGATTTCGTCGCTGGCCGCAGGAACGGGCACGGCTACCTTGGACGTCGTCGGCAATGTGACTCAGACCGGGGCGATTGTCGCTCAGGAACTCCGCGTCCATGCACTGATGGCGGGGGCGGACATTACCCTGACGAACACCGACAACCGGGTCGGAACCCTCGAGGCGTCCACGATCGATGGTGACATTGTCTTCCGCAACAGCCAGAACCTGCAGATCACATCGCTGGCCGCAGTAACCGGCACCGCCACCCTGGACGTCGTCGGAAATGTTGCTCAGACCGGAGCGATTGCCGCTCAGGAACTCCGCGTCCATGCGCTGACGACCGGATCGGACATTACCCTGACAAACACCGACAACCGGATCGGCACCCTTGCAGCGTCCACCCTCGATGGAGACGTCGATTTCCGAAACAACCAGGACCTGCAGATCACATCGCTGGCCGCAGGAACCGGTACCGCCACCCTCGACGTCGTCGGCAGTGTGACCCAGTCCGGGGCGATTGTCGCTCAGGAACTCCGCGTCCATGCATTGAAGGCGGGGGCGGATATTAGCCTGACAAACACCGGCAACCGGGTCGGCACCCTTGCGGCGTCGACCCTCGGTGGAGACATCGATTTCCGAAACAACCAGCACCTGCAGATCACATCGCTGGCCGCAGGAACCGGCACCGCCACCCTGGATGTCGTCGGCAGTGTGACCCAGACCGGGGCGATTGCCGCTCAGGAACTCCGCGTCCATGCGCTTTCAGCCGGATCGGGCATTACCCTGACAAACACCGACAACCGGGTCGGCACTCTCGAGGCGTCCACCATCGACGGTGAAGTTGGATTCCGAAACAACCAGGACCTGCAGATCACATCGCTGGCCGCAGGAGCCAGTGCCGCCACCCTGGACGTCGTAGGCAATGTGACTCAGACCGGGGCGATTTCCGCCAAAGAACTCCGCGTACATGCGCTGTCAGCCGGATCGGACATCACTCTGACAAAAACCGGCAACCAGGTCGGCACCCTCGAGGCGTCCACCATCGATGGTGATGTTGCATTCCGAAACAGTCGGAATCTGCAAGTCGCATCCGTCCAAGCCGGTCAGGGTGATGTGCACCTCATTGTCGCCGGCCATGTGACTCAATCCGGTGCCATCGTCGGCCAACACCTGCGTGTGGAGACGATCGCTGGCAGTTGGTTCGTGGATTTGCAGAACACCTCGAACCTTGTCCAGACATTGTCGGTTTCGACCGACAACGCTGATGTGCATTTTCGAAACAGCCAGAACCTGCTGATCACATTGCTGGCTGCAGGAACCGGTACCGCCACCCTGGACGTCGTCGGCAATGTGACTCAGACCGGGGCGATTGTCGCTCAGGACCTTCGAGTGCATGCGCTGAAGACAGGGGCGCGAGTCTCCCTGACAAACACCGGCAATCAGGTAGGTACCCTTGCGGCGTCGACTATCGATGGTGACGCTGGTTTCCGAAACAACCAGGACCTGCTGATCACATTGCTGGCTGCAGGAACCGGTACCGCCACTTTGGACGTCGTCGGCAATGTGACTCAGACCGGGGCGATTGTCGCTCAGGACCTTCAAGTGCATGCGCTGAAGGCAGGGGCGAATGTCTCCCTAACGAACACCGGCAATCAGGTAGGTGCCCTTGCGGCGTCCACCATCGATGGAGACGTTGGTTTCCGAAACAACCAGGACCTGCTGATCACATCCCTAGCCGCAGGAACCAGTACCGCCACCCTCGACGTCGTCGGCAGTGTGACTCATTCCGGAGCGATTGTCGCTCAAGACCTTCAAGTGCATGCGCTGAAGGCAGGAGCGAGTGTCTCCCTAACGAACACTGGCAATCAGGTAGGTACCCTTGCGGCGTCGACTATCGATGGTGACGTTGGTTTCCGAAACAGCCAGGACCTGCTGATCACATCGCTGGCAGCAGGAACGGGCACCGCCACCCTCGACATCGTCGGCAATGTGACCCAGACCGGAGCGATTGTCGCCCAAGACCTTCAAGTGCATGCGCTGCAGGCAGGGGCGAGTGTCTCCCTGACGAACACCGGCAATCAGGTAGTTACCCTTGCGGCGTCGACTATCGATGGTGACGTTGGTTTCCGAAACAGCCAGGACCTGCTGATCACATCCCTAGCCGCAGGAACCGGCACCGCCACCCTCGCCGTCGTCGGCAATGTGACCCAGACCGGAGCGATTGTCGCCCAGGAACTCCGCGTACATGCACTGGCGATCGGATCGCACATTACCTTGACAGACGCTGACAACCGGGTCGGAACCCTCGCGGCGTCGACTATCGATGGAGACATCGATTTCCGAAACAGTCGGAATCTGCAAGTCGCATCCGTCCAAGCCGGACAGGGGGATGTGAACCTGATTGTCGCCGGCCATGTGACTCAATCCGGTGCCATCGTCAGCCACCACCTGCGGGTGGCGACGATTGCTGGCAGTTGGTTCGTGGATTTGCAGAACACCTCGAACCTGGTCCAGACGTTGTCGGTTTCGACAGACAACGCTGATGTGCATTTTCGAAACAACCAGGACCTGCAGATCACATCGCTGGCTGCAGGAACGGGCACCGCTACCCTGGACGTTGTCGGCAATGTGACCCAGTCCGGATCGATTGCCGCCCAAGACCTTCAAGT
>DNUF01000076.1:14944-28252 GCA_003508595.1 Planctomycetaceae bacterium | reverse complement strand
CGCAGGAACCGGCACCGCCACCCTCGACGTCGTCGGCAGTATGACCCAGTCCGGGGCGATTGTCGCTCAGGAACTCCGCGTCCATGCACTGATGGCGGGGGCGGACATTACCCTGACAAACACCGCCAACCGGGTCGGCACCATCGCGGCATCCACCATCGATGGTGACGTTGCATTCCGAAACAGTCGGAATCTGCAAGTCGCATCCGTCCAAGCCGGACAGGGGGATGTGCACCTGATTGTCGCCGGCCATGTAACTCAATCCGGCGCCATCGTCGGCAACCACCTGCGGGTGGAGACGATTGCTGGCAGTTGGTTCGTGGATTTGCAGAACACCGCGAACCTTGTCCAGACGTTGTCGGTTTCGACCGACAATTCCAACTTCGATTTTTCCAACAATCAATCGCTTACTGACATCGACATCGATGTCCAGTCGGCTGATGCAGCACTCCGGGTGAACGGGTCTGTTCAGCAGGTGGCTTCCGGTCCCGTCTTGGCCCGGCACCTGACCATCGAGACGACTTCGAAGGGGGGGGCCATCACCCTGATGAATCCACGAAATGCAGTCCATGCAATCACATTCGAGACCCGGCAAGGAAGTGTGCATTTCCAGAATTCCGTCGACCTCATTCTCGATGGACTCCGTACCAATCTCGGTGGCGAAGGAACCGATGCGTCGGTGACAGTCGGGGGCACACTTTCTCAGACGGCAGGCGTGGAAGTGGATCGGCTGACGATTCGAGCGGGGACCGCCGGCTCTGTTCCCGGTGACATCTGGCTCGATGGCCCAGCGAATCGGGCCCGCGCCGTTGACTTTCAGACACTGGGTGGAAATGTCGTATTCGTCAACCAGCGCTCTCTGGATGACCTGGCCTGCCGTACTCAGGGGGGCAATCTGACTTTGATTGTGAACGGGGGTGTTCACCAGGCGATCCCAGGGCTTGGACCCATCGAAGTCGATTCACTCCGCATTGAGGCCCAGGCTGAGAACGGGAACAACGACGACATTGATCTCCGCAACACCCGCAACTCGGCCGCCCAAGTTGATCTCAACTCCAGAAATGGTGCCGTGGCGTGGTTTTCTTCCGACGGTTTTCATGTGGAACGGGTGGCGGCGGCGGGAGATATCGCTCTGCTCACCGATGGCGATGTCACCCAGCAACCGGGAGGTTCGCTCACGGGAAACGGACTCGCCTTGCGAGGAACCGGAACCTATACACTGCATTGGACCGGCGCAACTCTTCGATTGGCGGCAGACCTGTCTTCGCTGACATCCCAAATCGACATCACCACCCCCGCTGCAGTGCGCATCGCCGAGGTCGACCAGGTTGTCGGGCTGCGATCCCAGGGGGCGATCCTGCGAGACAGTCCCGACATCACCCAGGCTGAGAACGCCAATCTCCTTGTTGCCGCACTGACAGTGATGGCGACAGGTCCCTCAGTGCAGAACACATTGACAAATCCCGGCAACCAGGTCGATTCGCTGACACTGAACACCCCAGAAGGCACCCTTCGACTCGTCGATACGGGTGATCTCACGATTGCCGGGGTTGATGCCCGGGAACTGTGGTTGAGCACCGAACGATTTGTTTCCCAGTCAGCCAGCAGCCCGATCCTCATTCGGGGAGAGCTCGAGATTGCAGTGACGCAACCCCAGTCTGGAATTGCACTTCGCAATCACAATAACCATGCCCAGGAGATTGATTTCCGCGCCGGATCTGAGGGGGTCGCCTGGTTTTCGCAGCAGTCTTACGAGATTTCACGCCTGCACAGTGAGGGCCTGATCTCGCTCGCCACCGATGCACGGGTACAACAATTTCAACCGGGTGTTGTCCGGGGAACAGCCCTCGCCCTGCAAGGCCAGGGAAGCTTCTCTCTGGACGTGACCGCTCACGAGGCCTTTTCGCTTGCTGCCAGTCTGAATCGACAGCATTCAACGCTGATGATCCAGAGTGAGCAAGCAATCGATCTGTCTCCTGTGGATGGACTGCGGGGGTTGCGGGCACTGAACATGACCCTGCAATCCGCCTCGATTCACCAACGGGTGATGCAGGTGATCGAAACGTCTGTGCTTGCACTCCACATCACGCAGTCTCAGGGGGCCATCCAGCTGACCGGGGCCAACAATCTTGTGGAATATCTCACGGCCCGCACCGCCGGCGGCGAGATCTCATTTTCGAATGCGGTGCCATTGCTGCTGGGACAGGTGCTGGCAGGAACCGCGGCACAACGGGGAAATATCACTCTTGAGGTCCAGGGTGATGTTCGGCAGCAGTTGGCTGCCTCGGGGGAGCCCACTCTGCTCGGCGATACGCTCTCGATCTTTACCGAGTCGCCGGGTGCAGAGATCGCCCTTCCAATTCCAGCCAATGATCTCCAGCGGGTCCGGTTGGTCACCCAGGATGGAAAGATTCTCTTCCGGAATTCCACAGGACTGGTCGACCTCTCAGCGGAGGCTGGAATCGCCAATATCCAGGTTGATGCCAAAGGCCCCATTGGCCAGCTCTCCGATGGACTGGGCCCCATCCGGGGGAACCGACTCACAATCAACTCGAACACTTCATCCGAGGTGACGACTGCCCTCAGCCTGAACCATGCGGGGAACGATGTGCAGGCCATCGCGTTCACTGCAGATTTCGGGAACATTGAATGGATCGATCGGTCTGGCTTTGACATTCACACTCTCCAGACTGACAAGCCGGTACGCCTCGTCGCCGGTGCACAGGCGGCCCCCGGGGGAGAAGTGCCCCGGGTCACCCAATCCTCTCCCTTGCAGCTTCTTTCGCTGACTTTGGGAGGCAGTGCCGATTTCGACCTTTCGAATCCTGGCAATCGTGTTCGTGTCCTTTCCACCGCCTTGCAGAGCGATTCGCTCAGGGTTCACAATCTCGATTTCCAGACCACCGGATCCCTGACCATCGGGTCGACCACCTATGGCAACGGGATCTCGCTTTCCAATCTCCTCTCCCTGAGGGTGGGGGGAACACTCACGGTGGCAGATGAGGTGAACGTCGGGCAGCTGATCCGGTGGGAACTGGCGAACCCACCCTCCATCGAGACGCTGCTTCCCAACCAGGATCCCCAGGGTCGCTCCCCGACAATCCATGTCGAACGTGCTCACGTTCATGTCCGTGGCTTGCGTCCTTATGTGACTGTCACTCCAGAAACAATTTCTCCCGATGTGGAAGTGAGCCCTGCGGGGCAAGTCGTCCTGAACGTTGTCATCGGTCGTGAGAACGAGACTGGATTGGCAGGTGTGGTCGATTGGGGGGATGGCACGCAGACAGTTCTGGTCGAAGGACTGACGACCCAATCCGGCATTCCCGAAAATGCTGTGCATTTCGAGCCGGGACATGCGGTCGCAATCCGCCATTTTTATTCGCCAGAGTCGATCCAAATGCTTCTTCAGGATTCGGCGGCAGGCCATACGCAGGGATCAAACGAAATCCCGATTCGCATCGCCGCCCGGTTTGTCGCGGAACCTTTGCAGGTCACACGCAGGGCCGTGGACGGCGAACAGTTGATCGCAAACACCCTGTTGCCGCTTGACAACTCCGGCTTGCGTACCCAGTTCTTCACCTCGGTCATTGATGAAGCCAGTCGACTCGATCTGACCCAGAATCTGTTGACGGTCCTGGTGTCGTCACCCGGCATCACTTCGCCAGGCTTGGCTGTTCGTGAATTTGGCTCGCCCGGGGTGATCGTGCTTCCCGTGCGGCCTCAATTGGAATTGATCGAAACGGCAACCGAACCGTCAGTCGATCATTTCTCCGTTGAAGAAGTCCGGATTGAGTCGGACTCCAGGCAGTTCGCATTCCGACAGATTCTTGTGATTTCCCGAATCATGGTTGAGGAACAGAACGGGCAGGATGAGTTCTGGTACCCGGCAAGCGACTTACAACGGCAGCTCACCGGCGAAGTCGAGCCACCCGATGAGATTCGGATGAACCGCATTCCACGGAAGGAACTCTTGACTCTTCAGCCGAATGAACAACGGAACTTCTCCGAGCTACGGCGGGGGTTCAGTCGACTTCCCGATGGCCACTATCAGATTCTCAGCCTGGAAACTGATGGCGTATCGATCCTGTCACGAACTGTTGTGCTGGATGTCTACCTGAATAATGGCCTGGAAATCGCCCCAGACCTCGTCGAGCCTCCCGCCTGGAACGATCAATCCGATCCTGCCTCTCCTGTTCCGGCCGCACCGGCCGAGCCGGGTCTCCCCCAGGGGGCCCCCGCGGTCCGGGAGAATGCCTCGGTCAGCTCGCACACAGCTCCAGACCTCCGTCCCTGGCCTGGGCTCTGGGCGGCCCAATCGCTGGCCAAGGCTCGTCAGTCCGCAATTCCATCTTCCCCGCCACCTCAGGTTGATGCATCTCGTGCACCTCTCCCTTAGGTCCTGAACGAGACAGCCCCCGACCTCCAGTCACATCAGCCTCTTGAGTCGATCGCAATCGCAATGACTGCAACCTGTCCCTCATGTGGTTATCCATGGTCTCCACAAGCACCACTCTGTCCCCGGTGTGGCGGCCCGCGGCAGGAGTCATCTCTCGCGATGGGGGGCACGCTGCAATTGCCCTTCGACCAGCCCCACGATTCTTCTGGTGTCGAGCCTGGATCGAACCCCCTTGGTACCCTGCTGACCTCCGGAAGTCTCGCGGCAGACATCGCAGCGAGCCTGCCCGATGGTGTCTTTGTGAGTGCTGTCTCCCCCACTGTTGACCGGTCATTGCCGGGTGCCGCACAGTTTACTGAAATGACCGGAGGATTCTCTTCGGTTCCGTTCTTGTCTCAACCCGGTCCAGAGGGAACACTGCAGCAGCCAGGCTGGAAGTCGGGCGATGAGGCCTCACCTCCGGTTGGATCGAAACCGGGGGCCAGCCCGGGGTTCACCCTGTTGTGTTCCCATGGCGGGCTGTTGGCGGAAAAACGCTTCTCGGCAGGCGCAACCGATTCGCCCCTCGAGGACAAACCCGAAAGCCCCAATCTCTCGGTCTCCCCGCTCTCGTCGCAACGGGGAGAAGCGTTCGATGCCCGGCCACAAGACCAGTTTCCAGCCGGAACCAGCCGGGCCCTGCCTCTGGACGCCCCTCCTTCGAATCTTCCAGGAAACACACTCGCCCTTCCCTGGTCCGATTTCGATGCCCCGTCCCAATTGCCAGTTGCGTCAGGTCGTCCGATTCCCGGAACGAGTCGGGATCTGGGAGGAACGATTTTCTGCGGCCCCTCTGGCATTACGGCCTGGACGGGACCAACCGCAGAGCCGGGGTATTCACCTCTGCGATCGAACCCGGATCGCCTTGACACCTTCTCGGACCAATCCGCTGCGGACGAATCTTTCCAAAGTCCTCGACCAGCCGAAACTGTCAACACTGCAGAGGGAGGCTCTTCCCCGCGGGCCTCCACCTCGGGTCGCGGTCCGACGCCTGCGGTCCACGGGGCTCTACACCCAGCATCCCCCAGACCACCCGTCTCAACACCGATCGATTCCCGCCTTCCATCGGGAGGGCCCGTGGAGCCCGCCCCCGCACTGACAGAGAAGGGAAACGCCACCCCGGCTCCACTCCCGTCGCCCACCACGGGTGGCCTCGACACCGCGCGGCCCCTTTCTCAACTTCACCGAGTCGTCCCGCCGGACGCCCCCCCCACATCTTCTCCTCCGACAGCCACCCCGACTCCAGGCTCGCCATCCTTCTCGAACGAAGTTGCCAACCCTCCCCTGCCCCAGGTACCGACAACACTTCCGGCTGAATCAGACCTTCCCGAGTCGCCACCAGACACTCCGCATGAGACTCTGCAGACGCATCGGTACCCGTTGAGTCCTGAGGAGCGCGAGGACTTTGAACTACCGGGAGAGCCACGGTCCGAGTCCACGGCAATCATGCCGCCACCCGAACCTTCCCAGGAATCCGCCGGACGGACACAGGTGGCCAGCGACAATCGGCCCCCGTCCCCGACCGAACCTGCACCCGGCAGTGACGAGACAGATCAACAATCGACATCCGGCCCCACTGGCACCCCCATCGGGACTCGCCCGCTGCTGTCGAGCCGGTCGTTGGGCGAGCCGCTGAAATCTACACCCGGAGTTCCAGTCTCTCTCGATTACCAGATTCTTGAACGATTGGGCTTCGGGGGGATGGGGATCGTCTTTCGTGCCCGTCAGTCCTCCCTCATCCGGGAGGTTGCCGTCAAGGTCATGAAGCGTGCGTTGGCCGCAGATCCGCACCAACGGTCCCTCTTCCTGGATGAGGCCATTCTCACGGCGAGCCTGGAACATCCCAATATCGTGCCGATGCACGAGCTGGCCTGCGATACCGAGGGACAGTTGTTCTGCGTGATGAAGGTGATTGAGGGAACCCACTGGAACAAGGTGATCGGACAGGACCCCGAGAGGGACCTGCAGATCCTGATTGCAGTGACCAACGCCATTGCTTTCGCGCACAGCCGGGGAATCGTGCACCGCGACCTCAAGCCCGAAAACATCATGCTGGGGGAATTCGGCGAGGTTCAGGTGGTCGATTGGGGGCTCGCCCTCGCGACCAGTGAATATCGCAACCGCTACAGCCTCTCTTCAGCCCCCAGCCGGGGATACACCCCCGCGTATGCAGCCCCCGAGCTGATGTCGGGAAGCCGTCGGGAGATCGGCCCCTGGAGTGACATTTACCTGTTGGGGGCGATGCTGTTTCACATTCAGGCGGGAGTGCCACCACATCCCGGGAAGACTCTGCAGAGCTGTTGCGCAGCCGTTGAGAGAAATGAGATTGTCGCCACCGACCGCACGGGAGAACTGCTCGACATCGCCCTCAAGGCCATGTCGACCAAACCCGCCGACCGCCACTCTTCGGTGCAGGAGTTCCAGGAAGATCTGCAGCTGTACCTGCGGCACCGCGAGAGTCGGCGTGTGGCCGACACCGCCCAGGCGGCACTGGAACACGCCCGACAATCCGACAGCTACGACGACTATTCGCGAGCGCTGCATGGGTTCGAACAGGCGCTGCAAATGTGGGAGGGAAACGTCGCGGCGCGGGAACAACTGCGTCACACCCGCCTCGACTACGCCGCCGCCGCCCTCCGCCGCGAAGATCTCGACCAGGGCCTCAGTCTGCTGCAGGCTGAGGAACCCAGCCATCAGCCGCTGCGCGCTCAATTGTTGGAAGCCCGGGAGTACCGCGCCCAACGCAGTCACCGCGAACGCAGACTCAAATCCAATTTGCTTCGTCTGGGAATTGCGACTGTCATTGTGAGCTTGGGGGCAGCCACGTATTCGTATATCCAGAAAGTTGACGCCGATCGTGCGACAACTTCGGCGAAAGAAGCCAGGGATGACGAAAAGCGAGCGAAGGAGAACGCGGAGAATCGGAGACAAGATGCCGAGGCGGCGAAAATAGCCGCAGAAAAGGCCCAGCTTAGTGAAGCCGCGGAAAAGCGAAATGCGGTGGCATCGGCCAAGGAGGCGGTCGAGCAGAGTCAGCGTGCAGAAACAAACCGGGAACGTGCCGAATACCAAGCCTATGTCGCAAGCATCGGCAAGGCACAGGCCGCCGTCGATCTCAATGACTTTTACTCCGCCCAGGCAGCTCTGCACACAGTCTCTTTCGCGCCGCTGCCCCGCTCGGACGAGGCTCCCTCCCGCACGCAGGAATCCGCTGCGCCCGGCACTTCCTCTGTCGTCCACCCTGGCTGGGAATGGCAGCGGTTGCGATACCTGCTCACCCAATCCCGTCAGGTGATGTACGGTCCAAGCGATCGCGCAGGAACGCCCCTGGGGGCTTGCGCGCTCCATCCTCAAGGCACCTCCCTCATCCTGGGAGATGCTGATTCTGCCGGGACTCTCCGCTGGCTTCCTCTCACACTTCCAAGCGGGGTCGATCCTATTGCTCCGGTGACCTCAGCCACACAGGTCGACAGACTCGGGTCCGCCGTCACCAGGGCCCGCTGGTCGGATGACGGAACCTGGCTGGCAGTGGGGACCCAGCGGGGTGAGATCCGTGTCTGGCATCATGATCTGAATTCAACCGCGGCCCCCGTCGGACAGGGGTGTCGCCTGCCCGACAGCCTGGGCTTGCCTGTCCAGGACCTCGCCTTCGTTCGAGTACAAACCCCCAATCCTGCCCTGCTGCTCCTGGTCGCCCAGGGCAACCAGATCCTGATCTGGCAGATCGATGAGTCATCGCAGGAGAACCACCGTCAGGTGAGCCGCTCGAACAAAGCCTCCCAGGACCCTTTCACGCTACGCAGCCTCTCAGTACTCCAGGATCCGAACCTGCTGATCACTGCGGGAGACTCCCGTCGGGCAGACGTGTGGAAGGTGGTGGCCGACATTCCCCCGGCAAGCCTCTCAGGCTCTCCCGACAAGACCAACGCTCCCGCCTGGACCCTTCAGCATCATCGCAACAACGGCGAAATGGCCTCGATCAAGCCGGGGACGGCAACGCTTGTCGCGTCTGCGGTCGGCCCCACAGGTCGGGTCGCCACTGCAGGAAGCGACGGTTCCATTGCCATCTGGGATCCCCAACAGGTCCGGGAGCAACTCATTGGTCAGCAACCCAACCTGTTGTCCAGCTTCAAGACAGCAAGTCCAGCGAGGGCCGTTCAATTCGATCCCTCGGGCACCTCGCTGATCGTGTGCCTCGAAGACAGCACCATCGAAATCTGGACCGTTGGCTCTTCATCGCCGACTCGAAGCGTTTCTCTCCGCGGACATTTGAATCCCCCGCTCTTCGCGAGTTTCCCGGCTCGAAATACTCAAGCTCAGGATACGTGGCTGGTGTCTGCCAGCGGGGATGGCCGGGTCATTCTCTGGAACACGAAGTCCTATTTCGAGTCGGCCCTGCAGTCTTTGGACACAGTGAAACCGGCCGAGGGACGCCCTTTCATAACTCTCCAACCCTCCACCGGGCCGCGTGACCCGATCCTCGACGATGTTTTCAGCCTCGATCTCGATCCGCAGGGAAAATTCGTCGTCGCCGCGACGCGCGGGCGGTCGGCCCGCCTCTGGCCGTTGACCCACGCCGGCACCACCCTGCGCAGTCAACCGCCAGTCCTCCTGGAAGAGGCGGTCGAGTCTCCGCTGATCGACGCACGCTGGATCCCCGATAAAGACAATTCCCTGATCGCCACCATCGATCAACTGGGATGTGTCAGCCTCTGGAACACCGTCACTTCAACCCGCGTGGCACAGATCCCGGCTCCCCCCACCGCGGGCACCACCTCTGCGAAGACCGCCCCTGCCTCCCAACCCCTGTCCCAGCAGATCCCGCGAATGGCCGTGAGTTCCGATGGAAAAAGGCTGGCGGTGGCTGATGAGATCCGTGGTCTGTCGATCTATCGGGTCGATGATTTGCTCACTCCCCCTCAAGCCCGCCAGACACCTCCTGCGGTTGAAATGCAGGTCTCCCTCGCAGGAATCAATGAGGGGTTGCGCTGGATTGGTTTCCTGCCTGGCCTCCCCGATCAACTCTGCGCGACGGACAGTCAGAAGACAATTTGGAAATGGTCTCTCAACACCCCTCAAGCCGCTCCACAACCGCTGCCCGAACCCCCGTCGACCATCAACACAGTCCTGGGATTGCCGCAGGGTCGATTGGCCGTTGCGACCGACGACGGCCAGGTTTTCCTGTATTCCGTGAATGACAACGCGAATCCAGCACGCCTTGACACGCAGAGTTGGGGTGTCGATCACCTGAGGAGTCTCGACAACGAATTGTGGTGCGTCGCCCGCCAGCCTGTCGATCCGAAGGAACCGAGCCGGGATTTTCGATTTGAATTGCAGCAGTGGGATCTCATGACTCGGAAACTGCGGTCGACAATTTCCATCGGTGCGATTCTCTCCAATCAACGCCTGGACCAGCCGTCCGGTCCCACCGATGAACGCGTGGCACGGCGTGTCATCGCTTTTGAAGTCTTGCGCCAGAACGATCGACAGAGTGCGATCGTTCTGGTCGACCTGGGCAACAACCATTCTGCCCTCTGGGAAGCCGACCTGTCCAACTCCTCTGAAATCACCTGGAATGAGGTGCAATCGTCCGATCCCAGCGGGCAGAGGATGGCCGACAGTCACCGCAACGCCATCATTCACAACCTGGCCGTGTCACCCGATGGCACACAGGCGGTGACCGTCGGTGGGATCGAAGCCCGGGTCTGGAACCGCAAGCCACTCCTGCCTTGGACGTCGACCGTAAGATTGGGTAACCATTCTGCGGTCACGTCCGTTGCGATCGCCGCCGATTCCGAACACGTACTGACGGGAAGTTGGGACCAAACCTTCAAGTTGTGGAAAATTGAGAAGACCGGCAACCTCCCCACCCACGCACAGGGGTTACAGAGAGTCCTCGTTCCCGAAGATGGAACGATCAGTCACGTGGTATTTTTTCGCCACGCGCTCGAACAACAGCAGAATGCGAATTCGCTCTGGTTCGCGACGGCCCACCAGTCCGGAAAGGTAAAGATCTGGAAGTACCCCGACACCAACAACTTCGCGGAACCGCAATGGGAGTCGCCTCCCGAACAGGAGGGCCGGTTGCCGGTCGGTGCACTGGCGGTATCGGCAGAGGGCAACAAACTCGCTTTTTCTCGCGGTGTCAAACTTTTTCTGGTCCACTTTCCCGTCGCCCGGGACACCGCGGGGAATTGGAAACAAGTCACGGCCGTTCGAGAAGTGGATCAACTGGACCACATCTTCGGAGGGACCGGAGGAGAATCTCCGAAGACTTCCCCCGGCGGCAAGACCTTTGGCCCGATCACCAGCCTGGCTTTTTCCAAGGACGGGCGGATCCTGGCTGTTGCGACGAGTGATCGCCAGATTGGACTGCTGCGTCCAGAAACGCAAACAGCACTGCTCACCAAACCTCTCGTGGGACATTCTCAGCCGATCCGCAGCCTGGTGTTTTCGCAGCAGGCCGATCGGCTGGTCTCCGTCGGTGATGACGGGACTGCCCGCGTGTGGAACATCCGGGAGCACAAATCGATCGACGAATCCGCCAGCCGGGAACTGCTCATCCTCCGCCGTCCGACCTTCCTGGACGCGGCGTCCGGCGATCCCCTCCAGTCCGCTGTCAGAGGGGCGGGACGAAATGGCGGCTTGAAAGCCGTGGTCTTTCTGCCCGGCGACCGGGCCCTGGTCGCGGCTGGCACCAGCAAGTCGGGGGCCGAGCATCAGTTGATTGTCTGGCCGGCCGAATCGAGCGAATCCGGGCCTCTCCCAGATGGTCCGAAGGCGACGGAAACACAGACGACTTCGTCCAACACCGAGCCCTAGGGAAGAAATGCTGGCTGGGGATGCGGTGTGTCCCCATGTGCAGCCATTGCCATCGTGAGGGGAATGTCGACTCGCTTGTCGTGACACCCCCCCCCATTTAGAATCGCGCCGTCAAGACCGACCCCCTGGAAGGAGTTTTGCTGCTGGAAGCCGGGGCCATCCTGACAATGACCACCCGCTTTTTTCTCGGGTGATCCAACAGGAAACCGCGGAGCGCGATCGAGATCATCCTCTTTCCGGGGCGGCCGTCATGACGAATGTCGAGAGTTGGTTGCAGCCTCTGGCGGACGATGAGCCCTGTGGGCCCAATCTGGAATACGACAAAGATCTGATTGCCCTGGAGCAGGCCAGCCAGGGAAAGCCGGAACAGCAGTACGGCAGCACCGTCATTGATGCCACCCCTCCGGACTGGAAAACTGTCCGGGACCTGTCGCACTCGCTGCTGGACCGAACGCGTGATTTGAGAGTTGCCGTCCGCCTGGCCCCGGCCGAGTTGCATCTCAGCGGATACCAGGGCTTCGCGCAGGTCCTTGCCCTGATCCATGGCTGGTGCGATCAGATGTGGCCCACCCTGCACCCCCAACTTGACCCAACCGACGACAACGACCCCACCATTCGGGTCAACCTGCTGGCTGAGCTCAACAGCGCGAATTTGCTGAGTGACCTGAAGCGTATTCCCCTGTTCAGCTCAAGGGGCGTCCAAGTCTCTCTTCGCGCTCTGGCAGTGGCCCGGGGCGAGGTCACGGCAACGGAAAACGACAATCAACTGTCACAGAATGAGATTGATGGCGCTATTCAAGATGTACCCGCGAGTCAACTGCAGCAATTGTGGCAGTCGCTCGACTCGTCACTCAGTCATCTGACCGGGATCGACGAGGTTGTCACGGCCCAGGTGGGTTCCCAAAACGCCGTGGATTTCACCCCGCTCAGGAGTGCGTTGGAATCGGCCCTGGCTGTTGTTTCCGAAGGCCTGGAATCCCGGGGGGTCTCAACGACAGTCGATGAGTCTGGTTCCGTGCCCGAGAGTTCCATGAAGGATGCCGACCGACCGGCCCAGGTCGCCCCTGTCCCCCGGGGGCTCTCGGGTGAGGTTTGTTCCCGCGAAGATGTCGTCAAAGCGCTCGACAAGATCTGTGCCTACTACGAAAAGCACGAACCCTCCAGCCCGATCCCACTCCTGCTGCGGCGAGCCCAGAAACTCAGCACGATGAACTTCCTTGAGATCATCCAGGAACTGGCTCCCGGAGGACTGACCCAGGCGAAAAGTGCGGGAGGAATTCCGCCGGAGTGATGCATTCGAACGTGATCGACCTCCCGTCACAGTGACCTTTTCCAGAATTCACCCATTCCTTCTTCCCAAGAGTGATTCCCCATGGCCAAGCAAAGCAGCCAGAAATTCATTGCCCGCAACCGCGCTCCCCGGGTGCAGATCGAATACGACGTGGAGGTGTACGGTGCCGAGAAGAAGATCGAGCTTCCCTTCGTGATGGGGGTGATGGCCGACCTGTCGGGGATGCCCGCCGAACCACTGGCCCCTGTGGCCGAACGCAAGTTCCTCGAGATTGATGTCGACAATTTCGACGACCGCATGAAGGCGATGAAGCCCCGGGTTGCGTTCCAGGTCGACAACACCCTCACGGGAGAGGGAAAGCTCCCCATCGAACTGACGTTCGAAAGCATGGACGATTTCACCCCGGCGGCCATCGCCCGCAAGGTCGATTCCCTGAACAAGCTGTTCGAGGCTCGCACCCAACTGGCCAACCTGCTCAGTTACATGGATGGCAAGGCCGGTGCCGAGGATCTGATCGCCAAGGTCCTCCAGGATCCGGCGCTGCTTCAATCCCTCGCGTCGGCCCCCAAGCCGGCTGAACCGGCGCAGTGACCTGCTTCTCCGAAGTCCTCGCTGAGTTCCCCCAATCTTCCAGTTCCCGATCCAGTTCCGCGAGAGTGTTCCCATGGCCGATCCTCAGTCCCAGTCTTCCTCCCCGGGTGGTGCGACGATCACCGCCGACGATTTCGGTGCCTTGCTGAAAAAGGAATTCAAGCCGCGG
>DNUF01000076.1:6148-14753 GCA_003508595.1 Planctomycetaceae bacterium | reverse complement strand
GAAAAAGGAATTCAAGCCGCAGACTGACCGGGCCAAGGAGGCGGTCGCAACGGCGGTGAAGACCCTGGCTGCCCAGGCCCTGCAGGACTCGGCCGTCATCTCCGACGACGCCATCGCCTCAATCCAGGCGATGATCGCGGCGATCGACCAGAAGCTCACCGGACAGATCAACAAGATCCTGCATCATCCCGATTTCCAGAAACTCGAAGGGGCTTGGCGCGGCCTACATCACCTGGTCACCCACACCGAAACTGACGAAAAGCTCAAGATTCGGGTGATGAACATCTCGAAGGCCGACCTGGGCAAGTCCCTCAAGAAGTTCAAGGGAACCGCGTGGGATCAAAGCCCCCTGTTCAAGAAGCTCTACGAAGAGGAGTACGGGCAGTTTGGCGGGGCACCGTATGGCTGCCTCGTGGGAGACTACCACTTCGACCACACGGCCCCCGATGTCGAGCTGCTGGGGCAGATCGCCCAGATCTCGGCCGCCGCCCACGCCCCCTTCATCGCCGGGGCCGCCCCCGCGACCATGCAGTTCGAGTCGTGGCAGGAACTCTCGAATCCCCGCGACCTCACCAAGATCTTCGAGTCGGCCGAGTACGCCGCCTGGCGTTCACTGCGGGAGTCCGAAGACGCCCGCTATCTCGGTTTGACTCTCCCCCGGTTCCTCGCCCGGCTTCCTTACGGAGCCAAGACCAATCCGGTCGAAGGCTTCGTCTTCGAAGAAGAGACCGATGGCAAAGACCATGGCAAGTACTGCTGGGCCAACTCGGCCTATGCCATGGCCACCAACATCAACCAGTCGTTCAAGGCGTTCGGCTGGTGCTCGCGCATCCGGGGGATCGAGTCCGGAGGGGCGGTGGAGGGGCTTCCCGTCCACACCTTCCCCACCGATGACGGCGGTGTCGACATGAAGTGCCCCACCGAGATCGCCATCAGCGACCGCCGCGAGGCCGAACTCGCCAAGAACGGCTTCATGCCCCTCGTGCATCGCAAAAACAGCGACTTTGCCGCCTTCATCGGCGCGCAGTCACTGCAGAAACCGGCCGAGTACAGCGATCCCGACGCCACGGCGAACGCCAATCTCGCGGCCCGGCTCCCGTTCCTGTTCGCCACCTGCCGGTTCGCCCATTACCTCAAGTGCATCGTCCGCGACCGCATTGGTTCCTTCAAAAACCGCGAAGACATGCAGCGCTGGCTCAGCAGCTGGATCCTGCAGTACGTCGATGGCAACCCGGCCAACTCCAGCGAGTCCACCAAGGCCCAGAAGCCCCTGGCCGCCGCGGAAGTCATTGTCGAAGAAGTCGAAGGAAACCCCGGATACTACACCTCGAAGTTCTTCCTGAAGCCGCATTACCAGCTCGAGGGACTGACCGTCTCGCTGCGGCTGGTCTCCAAGCTCCCCTCGCAAAAGGGAGGCTGATTACGCCCACGTCCGTCTGGCGGATTCACGACTCGCTCCCGCCACCCGCTGGTTTTTCTGGTCCTGCTCACTCTCACAGTCTTGCGTTTTCGCGCACTCACGCTGTTCCGAGACCACACTCATTTTGAAAAGGTGACCGATCATGGCCGTTGACATGTTTCTGCTGTTCAACAGCAAGTCCAGCATCAAAGGGGAAACCCAAGACAAGACCTACGCCCCCAAAGACGGCATCGACGTTCTGGCTTGGAGCTGGGGCATGTCGCAGTCCGGTTCCTTCCATGTCGGAGCTGGAGGCGGTGCAGGCAAGGCGAACTTCCAGGACATTTCCCTCACCAAGTGGATCGACAAGTCCACCCCCAACCTGATGTTGTGCTGTGCCACCGGGAAACACATTGATGATGCCACCCTCATTGTGCGCAAGGCGGGAGAGAAGCAGCTCGATTACATCAAGATCAAGATGGAGCAAGTCATGGTGACCAGCGTGTCATCAGGCGGCAGCGGGGGAGAAGACCGTCTTACCGAGAACATCACACTGAATTTCGCCAAGGTCACCTACTCGTACTTTCCCCAAAAGAGCACAGGGGGAGTCGATGCCGCGATTGACTTCAAGTACGACATTGCCCAGAACACGGTCGCTTAGTCGCAGTCTTCCACTGCTCGTCTGACCTTTCTCTCGGACTGCCTGGTGCCTGCCACATGCCCACTCCCCAGGAACTGCTGCGTGCCGGGCAACCGGCCGAAGCCCTCGCGACCCTGCAGCAGCAGGTCCGCCGGGAGCCGGGGGTGGCCCGGCACCGGGTCTTCCTCTTCCAGTTGCTGGCCGTCCTGGGGGATCTCCCCCGGGCGGCCGCGCAACTCGAGGTCGCGGGTCAACTCGACCCCCAGACCCTGCTGATGGTCCAGATGTACCGCATGGCCCTCGAATGCGAACTGTTTCGCCGCGAGGTCGCCGCCGGTCGCCGCACTCCCCTCATTTTCGGCGAGCCGGCCGAGTGGATCGCCCTGCTGGTCGAAAGTTTCCGACGATCGACACAAGGGGACTTTCCCGGTGCCCTCGACTTGCGGGAGCGAGCCTTCGAAACCGCCCCCGCCACTCCCGGGCAGCTCACCCTTGCCGATGGCTCCACTCATTCCTTTGAGTGGCTTGCCGATGCCGACCCCCGCTTCGGCCCCGTTCTCGAGGTGTTCCTCCAGGGAAAATACGACTGGATTCCGCTCAACCGCATCTCGCGAATCGAGTTCGAGCCCCCCAGCGACCTGCGTGATTGTGTCTGGGCCGTCGCCCATTTCGGCTGGTCCACGGGATCCGAGGCGTTCGGGCTCATACCCGCCCGCTACCCCGGTTCCGAGTCCAGCGGACAACCCGGCCTGCAACTCGCCCGCCAGACCGACTGGTCCGAGCCTGCCCCCGGATTCGTCACTGGACTCGGCCAACGGATGCTCGCCACCGATGGTGGTGAGTTTCCCCTGCTGGAAATCCGCTCAATTGTCTTCCATTCGGCGACCCCGACCGAGACAGCCGAGGTCTCGGATGGCTGAACTTGCCCCCCGCGACCGGCTCCAACCCTCGTTGCTCGACCGCTTGACCGATCTAGACCCGCAGCCCCCCGAGGCCTGGCGCAGCGGACAGGGAGATCCCGAGGGGATCATCGATCTTACCCAACTGCGGAATGCGGTCGTCCGTGACCTCGGCTGGCTGCTGAATACCACCAACCATTCGGCCGACGAAGACCTCTCGAACGTTCCCGAAGTCGCCAGGTCCGTTGTCAACTTCGGAATCCCAGACCTGTCGGGGCAGACCCTGTCCCGCTTCACAGAGGCCGAACTCCAGGGACTGCTGAAAGAATCCCTGCTGCGATTCGAGCCCCGCCTCGATCCCAGCTCCCTCAAGGTCGAACTCACGGACCCATTCGCTGCCCGAAAGTTTCGGACCCTGGGTTTTGTGATTGAGGCCGATTTGTGGTCGCAGCCGCTGCCACTGCATCTCTACTTCAAGACAGAAATCAATCTCGACACCGGCCATGCCCGCCTGTCCGATGTTCGTTAGCCTTCTCCTGTCCGGTTGATCGTGCCATGGATCCCCGCCTCCTCCAGTATTACAACCGCGAACTGCAGTTCCTGCGGGAGTCGGGGGATGAGTTTCGCAAGGCTTTTCCCAAGGTCGCCAGCCGCCTCGGAATCGAGTCGCTGGAATGCCAGGATCCGTACGTCGAACGGATGCTGGAAGGCTTTGCCTTCCTCGCCGCCCGGGTCCAGCTCAAACTTGACGCCGAGTTCCCCCGCTTCACCGAACACCTTCTCGAAGCCGTTCATCCCAACAGCCTCGCCCCCACCCCCTCGATGGCGGTGGTCGAATTCCAGCCGCAACTCAACGACGGCAACCTCGCCCGCTCGTTCGTCCTGCCCCGCCACAGCGTTCTCCGCGGCCGGTTTCACAGTTCCGGTTCCACCCGCTGCGAGTTCCGCACGGCCCATCCCGTTGCGCTTTGGCCCCTCCGGATCACCGAGGCCCAATACCTCCGCCGCGAGACCGCTGGTTTTCCCGTTCCCAATGTGGGACGCGAGATCAAGGCCGCCGTCCGCCTTGTCCTGCAGACCACCGCCGGACGGAAATTCGACCAACTCGCACTCGAACACCTCGTCGTCCATCTTTCCGGGGTCGAGCAGATCCCCTATCGCCTCCACGAGGCACTGCTGGGCCACTCGGTCGCCGTGGTCGTACGCCCCCCCGGCCGGCCAGTTCCCTGGGAAGAGATCCTCCCCGCCACCTCACTGCAACGTGTCGGCTACACCGATGACGAGGCCCTGCTGCCGGTCACCCTTCGCGCCTTCCAGGGACACCGTCTGCTCCACGAGTACTTCACCTGCCCCCAACGGTTTCTGTTCGTTGATTTCACCAGTCTCTCGCAGGCCGTTCGGCGTCATTCCGGCACCGAACTGGAAATCGTGGTGTTGCTCGACCGCTTCGACGCCACACTCGAACGCCTCGTCGATGACAGTTCGTTTCGCCTCCACTGTACTCCCGCGATCAACCTCTTCCCCCGCCGTGCCGATCGCATTTCGCTCGACAACAATGTCTCCGAACAGCACCTCATTGTTGATCGCTCCCGTCCGCTCGATTTCGAAGTCCACAGCGTCACGGCGCTGAAGGGTTACGGCACTGCTGTCGATCAGGTTCAGGAGTTCCGCCCGTTTTACGGGCTCACCGATGGGCACGCGAGCGACGCGTACTTTTCTCTCCGCCGTGTCCCCCGAGTCGTGACCGATCGCCAGGTCCAAATGGGCCTTCGTTCGAGCTACATCGGAAGTGAGACCTACCTCTCCCTCGTTGATGGTCAGGAAGGTCCGTATCGCGGTGAGACCCGCCAGATCGCCGCTGAGGTTCTCTGTACCAACCGCGATCTTCCCCTGATGATGCCCGTCGGGGAGTCCGATTCCGATTTCCAGCTCGACGACTCGGCCCCGGTTTCCGGAGTGAAGTGCCTGGTCGGCCCCACCCGTCCCCGCAGTTCTCCCGCTCTCGGTTCCGGGCAGGCGGCCTGGCGGCTCATCAGCCAGCTCTCGCTCAATTACCTCTCGCTCGTGGGGGAAGAACGGGGGGCCGCCCCCCTGCGCGAATTGCTCGAACTGCACATCGACCCGGCTCAGCCCACATTCGCCCGACAAATCGAGGGACTGGTCTCCATCAGCTCTCAGCCGGTGGTCCGCCGCCTCCCCCTCCCCGGCCCCCTCGTCTGTGGACGCGGACTGCAGGTCACCGTCACCCTCGATGAGGGGGCGTTTGAGGGACAGGGAATCTTCACCTTCGCCTCGGTGCTCGAGGAACTCTTCGCCCGACACGTCTCGCTCAACTCGTTCACCACCACCGAACTCGTCTCACTCACCCGTGGCACGATCGCCAAATGGCCCCTGCGCCTGGGTCGGAGGTCCCTCGCATGACCCTCCTGCCTCCGGGCTTCTCCGAAGATCCCCACCGCTACGATTTTTATCACACCCTCCGACAGATCGAGTGCCGGAACCGGGGCTATCCCAGGCTCGGCACAAGCCGTCGCCCCAAGGAAGACCCGGTCCGATTGGGGCAAGACCCCTCCCTGCTCTTCGCCTCGTCCACCTTCAGTTCGGTGTCACCCCAGGCGAAAGGGGCCGGCGTCCCCCGTCTGGCCGTCCATTTCTTCGGCCTGTTTGGCCCCAACGGACCGCTCCCGCTCCATCTCACCGAATACGCCCGAGACCGCCTGCGCGAAAAACCAGCCGATGAGACCCTGGTCGCCTTCGCCGACCTGTTTCACCACCGCCTGCTGTCCCTCTTCTATCGCGCCCGCGCCGCCGCCGAGCCAACTCACTCGTTCGATCGTCGTGAAGACGATCACTTCGCCCGGCACCTCGGTTCGCTGTGCGGATACGGCCTCCCCGGTCTGCAACACCGCGATCAACTTCCCGACGAAGGGAAACTGCATTTCGCCGGCCGGCTGGCGGCTGAGACACGCACTCCCGAAGGACTCTCCGCACTGCTGCGCGAAGTGCTCTCGGTCCCCAGCCACATTGAGGAATTCGTCGGCCACTGGCTGCGCCTGCCGTCCGACTGTCGCTGCCAACTGGGCGGCCTCGACGACAACGCCCGGCTGGGAGCATCAACCCTGCTGGGCGAACGGGTCTGGGACCGCCAAAGCCGGTTCGACATCCACCTGGGCCCGCTGTCGTTCTCTCAATTTGCCGATTTCCTCCCCGAGGGACGGGGCCTCCCCCTCGTCGGAGCCATTGTCCGCAACTATGTCGGCGACCAACTCGACTGGAGTGTTCACCTCGTGCTGCGGGGGGCAGACGTCCCCGCCACGCGGTTGGGACAGGCGGGCCGGCTCGGCCAGACCACCTGGCTGTACCGCGCTCCTCCCGCCACTCCCGTGACCGACGTCGTCCTGCGTGCACCCCTTGCATCCCCCCGCCCCACCTGACACCCCTGGCCCGGGTCTCGTTCATTCTCTCGTTTGTTGGGTGTTCCACCATGCGTGAAATCAGCCGTGTCGCCCTCTTCGGCAAGCTCAACCCGGTCGCCTATCGCGGCATCGAGGCGGCCACCGTCTTCTGTAAGCTGCGGGGCAATCCCTACGTCGAACTCGGGCACTGGATCCACCAACTGCTGCAACTGCAGGATTCCGACCTGCATCGCGCGATCAGGCAGTTCAACCTCGACCCCGCCCGCATCGCCCGCGACATCACCGCATTCCTCGACCGGCTGCCCCGGGGCTCGACCTCGATCTCCGATCTCTCCTCCCAGGTCGAAGAGGCGGTCGAGCGGGGTTGGGTCTATGGCTCTTTGATGTTCGGCGAGACCCAGGTCCGCACGGGCTATCTGCTGGTTGGCCTGCTCAAGACCCCTGGCCTGCGCAATGCCCTGCTGGCCATCTCCCCCGAGTTCGGCAAGATCAACCTCGACACCCTCACCGAGCGGTTTGAAGAGGTGATGCAGGGCTCCCCCGAGAATGGCCTCGCTGCCAGCGATGGATTCGACGCGGGAACCCCCGGCGAAGCCAGTGGAGCCGTCGCTCCTCCCCAGATGGGAAAGCAGGAATCTCTCAAGAAATTCACCGTCGACCTCACCGAGCAGGCCCGCTCGGGGAAAATGGACCCCATCGTCGGCCGCGACGATGAAATCCGCCAGGTCGTCGACATTCTCATGCGCCGCCGTCAGAACAATCCGATCCTGGTCGGCGAGGCGGGCGTGGGCAAAACCGCCGTCGTCGAAGGCTTCGCGCAGCGCATCGCCCGGGGCGACGTCCCCCCCAGCCTCAAGGAGGTCGAATTGCGGGCCCTCGACGTCGGGCTGCTGCAGGCGGGGGCCAGCATGAAGGGGGAATTCGAACAACGTCTGCGCTCGGTCATCGATGAGGTGCAGGCCAGCCCCAAACCGGTGATCCTCTTCATCGATGAGACGCACACCCTGGTCGGCGCAGGGGGGGCCGCCGGCACGGGAGATGCCGCAAACCTGCTCAAGCCGGCTCTCGCCCGCGGTGCCCTGCGGACCATCGGAGCCACCACCTTTGCCGAGTACAAGAAGCACATCGAGAAGGACCCCGCCCTCACCCGCCGGTTCCAGACCGTCACCGTCGATGAACCCGACGAGGCGAAGGCGATTCTGATGATGCGCGGCGTCGCCTCGACGATGGAGAAGCACCACCAGGTGCAGATTCTCGATGAGGCGCTCGAGGCGGCTGTCAAGCTCTCGTCACGGTACATTCCCGCCCGGCAGCTGCCCGACAAATCGGTCAGCCTGCTCGACACCGCCTGTGCCCGGGTCGCTGTCAGCCTGCATGCCGTCCCCGCCGAGGTCGACGACAGCCGCAAGCGCATTGAAGCCCTGCAGACCGAACTGCAGATCATCTCCCGCGAGAAGGCGATTGGGGTCGATGTGACCGTGCGTGAAACCGACGCCTCGCAGAAAATCGCCGCCGAACAGGCCCGCCTGGCCGAGTTGGAAGGTCGCTGGAAAGCCGAGCGGGAACTGGTCGATCGCCTGCTGGCCTTGCGCAGTCAACTGCGGGCGGGACTGCAGCCCGTGGAGGGGACGGGCAGTTCGCTCGAAGCGGCAGCCGCCCACGCGGCACCGGCGGTGGCGTCCACCACAGCGGCCACTTCAGCGGGACTGGCAGATGCCGACCGGACCCGGTTGCAGGCCGAGCTCCGCGACGTGCAGGCCCGGTTGGCCGAGTTGCAGGGGGAAATGCCGTTGATCCTGCCGACAGTCGACTACCAGGCGGTGGCGACGGTGGTGGGGGACTGGACCGGCATTCCGGTCGGACGGATGGCCCGCAACGAGGTCGAGACGATTTTGAATGTCGCCTCGCTGCTGGCCCAGCGGGTGATCGGCCAGGACCACGCGATGGAGATGATCGCGAAGCGGATCCAGACTTCGCGGGCCGGGCTCGACAATCCGCAAAAACCAATTGGCGTCTTCATGCTCGCCGGGACTTCGGGAGTCGGCAAGACCGAAACCGCCCTGGCCCTGGCCGAGGCGTTGTACGGAGGAGAACAGAACCTCATCACCATCAACATGAGCGAGTTCCAGGAGGCCCACACCGTCAGCACACTGAAGGGGGCGCCTCCCGGCTACGTCGGTTACGGCGAGGGGGGCGTGTTGACCGAGGCGGTCCGCCGCAAGCCCTACAGCGTGGTGTTGCTCGACGAAAT
>DNUF01000076.1:5762-5893 GCA_003508595.1 Planctomycetaceae bacterium | reverse complement strand
TTCTTCCAGGTCTTCGACAAGGGCTTCATGGAAGACGGCGAGGGGCGTTTCATTGACTTCAAAAATACGCTGATTCTGCTGACGACGAACGCCGGGACCGAGCTGATCGCCAGTCTCTGCAAGGATCCCGA
>DNUF01000076.1:4964-5452 GCA_003508595.1 Planctomycetaceae bacterium | reverse complement strand
ATTCCCTACTACCCCCTCAGCGACGCGATGCTGGGGCAGATCGTCCGCCTGCAACTGAACCGGATCAAGCAGCGGGTCGAAGCCCGCTACAAGATTCCGTTTGAGTACACCGATGACGTGGTGAAACTCGTGGTCTCACGCTGCACCGAAAGCGAATCGGGAGGCCGGATGATCGACGCGATCCTGACGAACACGATGCTGCCGGACATTTCGCGCGAGTTTCTGCTGCGAATGATGGAAGGGAAGCCGGTTCTGGGCGTGAATGTCTGCGTCAACAACCTACAATTCGAGTACTCGTTTGGTTAGTACTCTCGCGGAACCCAGTAAGGTCAAGTCGCATGAACAAGTCACATGAATTGTTCGCCGGTCGCACTTCCCGAATGACTTCAACACGACGAGAGACTGCCTTCGAGTAGTGTGTCAGACTGTCCCATTCCCGGAGTTAATTATGGCTGTTTTTGAATCCTGGAAGATTCGAACCTTCAAAG
>DNUF01000076.1:0-4769 GCA_003508595.1 Planctomycetaceae bacterium | reverse complement strand
CGAACCTTCAAAGTCAAACCTCGTTCCGCCGAATTGAAAAAACTTGACGATTCGGTGTCGATCGTGGCAACCAATGGCGCGGGCGTGAATGACGGCAACGTTCTCTCGGCGTGCAACGATTTCCAAGATTGGAAATCCGATCGGCCAACGGAATACACAACGATTCAGTCCGTCGCTGACGAGCTTGAAACGGAACTTCTTGGACTCTTTTCCAAGGGTAAGTCGCAACTGTCGAGCGTCGTCTCAACGCCAGTCGTTCCTGTCGGTTGGACGAAGCAGAATTGGAACTCTGTCGCATATCCCTGGACTGAGGAAACCGGGCCGCTCGATCGCGTCAATTTGAGTTTTACCAACGCCGAGACCATGCGAATGAACGAAGCGATCCGTAGGGCGAAGCGGGCTGCGGTGTACGCTCGCGATGCGCTTATTCGAATCGCAGGCGGGAAGGGTTCGGCAATTGAAAACGAAGCTTACGCTGACTTTTTCGGCGCCTTCAACCAAGCTCGGGTTGAGAAGGTTCTGCTCAATTTCCGCATCCTGACGATTACATTTGAGCGCGGTCTGAACATTGTGGACGTTCGCAATACACGCTACGGAAAGACCTGCTTCGCGGCGTGCTTCCGAAATTCACTTGCTGCTTGGGAAACGAAGAAGGGTCAAAAAGCGACTTTGAGCGTAACTGGTGCCATCGAGATGTTCCTTGGTCGAGCATTCTTTGCATCCGGGAACTATGAAAAGACCACCGACGACACAATCGACACTCTAGTGCATGAATTCGCTCACGGCGCTGTGAACGCCGTCGATGTACCACCGGTCGACGCGTTTGGGGCATGGACCCATGCACGAAAAAGCGATGACCCCGCCCACATCGATTTTGGAGAAACGACCGACAATCGCATTCAGGCGAGCACTAAAGAGTTGGCGAAACTTCTGGCCGTGTCCAAGCCGGAGTACGCTTTAGTCAATGCAGATTCCTACGGTGAGTTCGCCACACGTTTGCTGACTAGAAACCACGGGTGACTTCGTATCGTCGGACGATATGCAGCCCACGACCGATTCGGCCTTCCGATGTCGAAGGGGTGCGACAACTGATGGTGGCAAGCGCTTACGGCCGCCGACGAGCACTCGGCTTCGACGATTGATACTGTCGGAGAACCAGCGGAGAACCTGATTCCATGAAAGAGGGGGACCCCCCTCGATACCGTCAGAGCACGGCGTATCCGCGTGGGATCGCCCAAGTCAGTCTCTTCCAGTGATCGCCACAGAGTTGATCGGGGAGGACCTCTTCATGTTGTCCGTGGAAATTGACCAGCATCGCCAGCAGTTGTCCGTGCACGTGCTTGACGACCAGGAGGAGGTCGTCCTCCGCCGGCAGTCAGCACGCAGTGGGACAAGGCCGGGGCGTTCCTCGACGACCTCGACCGGCGGGCCGCGCCGACGGCGGGATACTTCGCGATCGTCGAGGTCTGCGGCTTCAATGACTGGCTGCTGCAGCACCTCCGCGCCCGGCAGCCGGTCTGCCGCCAGGTGTTTCTGATCCAGCCCGAACAGCAGTCCTCCCTCAAGACCGACCGCCGGGATGCCGCCGGTCTGAGCGAGCAAATGTGTCTCAATCGCGAGCGGTTGCTGGCGCGGCTCTCCGCCCGCGGCCTGCGGGTGATCTGCCAGCCCTCCGCGGAGGATCTGTTCGGCCGCCGTCTGACCTCGCGGCGGGTGGTCAGCTCGCAGGATCTGACCCGGACCATCAACCGGATCAATGCGATTCTGCGCCGCCACAATGTGGAGCAGGAGTGTCCGACCAAGGGACTGGGGACCCTCAAGTCGCTGGCGTGGCTGAGACGCCTGGAGTTGCCGGGGGTCGACCGCCTCGAGATGAACCAGATGCTGCGTCGCTGGGAACTGCTCTAACGCGAACGCCAGGAGCAGAACCCCCCGGGGGAGACAGCCGAAGGCCATTCTGGGAATACTGGGAGCGCACCGGAGGGAGTCGAGGAAACGGAATTGGTTCAGGTGAGCCTATGACCGGCCCTCCCCCCTCGAAAGTCGAGTTGTTCCGGGAATGTCTCGCGAGAGGTCTCCGCCTGGGACGGACAGGACCACAGGGGATGGATGTCAGCGGCCCCCGCGAGGTCCTGTCGCCGTCCCTGCTCGAACGGCTGAAAGAACACAAAGCCGACCTGCTGGACCTGCTGCAACTCGTCGAAGAACGTGCGGCCCTCATGGAGTTTGACGGCGGACTGACGCGTAGCGAAGCGGATCAGCGGGCCCTCGCCGTATACTTTACACAGCGAACAGCATAGGATACGATCAAGACATGGCACCCAAGAAAGCGAAACCACAGCGGCCATCGTTGCTGACGGATCAGTTGCGACAGGCGATTGATGCGTCGGGCCTGACGCGCTACCGGATCTCAAAGGAAACGGGGATCAGTGAGTCGACGTTGGCACAATTCTACAACAACGCGCATCGGGGTCTCTCGACAGCAGCATTGAACGCGCTGGGGGAGTGCCTGGAATTGACGATTGTGATGAACCGCAAACCTGCAGACCGGAGTGAATGACCGATGGCCAGCATCGCCCGTGACGACAACGGACACCGCCGCATTCAGTTCGTGCATCCCGACGGCCGACGCCGGACAATCCGGTTGGGAAAGGTCGCCCAACGAACGGCCGAGGGGCTCAAATACCGGGTGGAGCAGTTGCTCGAAGCCCTGCATTACCACCATCCGGTCGAGGGCGAGTTGGCCCAGTGGGTGGCCCAGTGCGAGACCCGACTGGCGAAGAAGCTGGCGGCAGTCGGACTGATCGAGGCCCCGGAAGCTGGCACGGTCGCCACCCTGGGCGACTTCCTGCAGGGCTGGTTGGCATCCCGAATGGGAGACTACAAGCCCGCCAGTTTGATTGCCGGGAAACAGGTGATCGACTCTCTGACCGAGTTCCTTGGGTCGGAGTTTCCGATTCGGGAGGTCACTTCAGTGAAGGCCGAGGCCTACCGGCAAAAACTGCTGGCGGCAAAACTGCGGCCCACCACGATCCACAAGCGGCTGCAGCATGCCCGGATGTTCTTCAGCCACGCGCAACGGCAGGGACTGGTGGAGAACAACCCGTTCGAGTTCGTCCGCCAGCGGCCGGGGGATGCGTCGGAACGCCGGGCGTATGTGCCGGCCGCCGACGTCTTGCGAGCGATCGAGTTCGCCCCGAACACCACCTGGAAGCTGCTGATTGCGTTGTCGCGGTTTGCTGGCCTGCGGACACCCAGCGAGGCCCTCAGCCTGAAGTGGGCCGATATCGACTGGGAGCGGGGACGGTTGCGGGTTCCAAGCCCCAAGACACAGCACCTGGCCGGGCGCGGGCATCGCATGATTCCCTTGTTCCCGACGATCCGGCCGTATCTCGAAGCGGCTTGGGATGAAGCCCCCGAAGGATCGATCTTTGTCATCCCCGAAGACTACCGGCGACGCGCCCAAGGCCCGGGGGGTTGGGCGAATGCGAACCTGCGGACGATGCGGGAGAAGTTGATCCGGCGGGCGGGACTCGATCCGTGGCCCCGCCTTTGGCACTCGATGCGGGCGAGTGCCGAGACCGACTTGGCGCGGGAGTTCCCGCTGGCGGTGGTCGCGAAGTGGCTGGGGAACACCCAAGCGGTCGCGATGCGGCACTACGTGGACGTGACCGACGCCGACTTCGAGCGGGCCGCCCGGGGGACGGAAACCGGGGCGGAAGGGGCGGCGCAGAAAGCGGCGCAGTCGGGAGGTGCGGGGAGCCGTGGGGAGCCGCACGGGGAACGACGGGCGCAAGAAAAACCCCGCGAATTGCAGCACTCTGCATCTGCATGCGAAGTGGAGCAAATCGCGGGGATGGAGGCGGCGGGAATTGAACCCGCGTCCTGAGACACCTTGGAAGAAGCCTCTACGTGCATAGTCGCTTGATTGTGTCGTACGGGCAGGCTCATGCGACCAGGCCCGCTCCGTACCAGCCGATGACAAATCTCGTGCTGCCCGTAACCGGCGGTGAAGCAGCACCAGTCTGAATTTTCACCGACTTTTGGACTCCTCAGACAGGGATTCCGCAGTCAGGGTTGCCTGTAATTAGGCAGCCAGAGCAAAGCTCTTGTCAGCAGTTGTTGTTTGATCAGCTTTTAACGTGGCCCACTGATCAACCACGGCACGCCACCTCGACCGACAGTCATCCAGTCGAAACCGTTCGCCCCCGAAATCGGGTACTCGGCACATCCCGTGGCCGAGATGTACTGTGCATATTGTCACGGGGAGGAGGGGCAAAGTCAAGGGGGGAACGTGCGCGCTGACGGAGGGATGGTGTCGAAGGAACGCTCATTTTTTCGGGGACATCGCTCGTGCTGGTCACCCGGGTTGCCCCCTCACCCGGCCTGACGGCCACCCTCTCCCCCCCCTCCGGGTGGAGAGGGACCGGGGAAGGACTGTGTTGGAACTGGGGCAATGACTGTGGACACGGTTGCAATGGCGATTGGGGGGCTGTGTGACATCGACTCGGAGAGTCGATCGACTTCTGTTTTTGCAAACATGGGGCCAGCCATTGTGTCCTCAACCCCGGGGAACGCGGGCAGTCCGGACTGACATCTTCGCAAAGATTTTGCAGATAACGCGTTGCGTTGCTTTTTATGAGCCCTCCACAACGGGTGGTCCCTTCCAAACGGCGGCAGCGCCCGTGCGGGGCTTCTCTGCAGGCGATGGGCCGAGTGGGATCGACGCGGGGATTCGACGGCCACGCTTCCACCATGGGGCTTACGCC
>DNUF01000222.1 GCA_003508595.1 Planctomycetaceae bacterium | reverse complement strand
GGCGGCCGGCGCCGGGGCTGCCGGGGCCGGGGCGGCTTCGACCGCCGGCGTCGCCCGCACAACGGTGAATTCGTCGATGTCGGGCTGCAGTTCGCCATTCACATCGCGGTTGACCGACTTCCAGGTGAACGAGTCGTCATCCAACCGGGTGAGCACATTGACCGAGCCGGCCTTTGCGCCATTGGGGAGCGTGTACTTCGAACGAATCGTCCAGGTTTCGTCCTGCCGCGACCAGGTCTCTTCCCCAAACCCGCCGGTGCCGTCGAAGGTCCACGACCGAACCTGCTTCGCCGCCGGGTCCCAGCCAATGACCTGCAGTCCCGGCAACGTCGACTCTTCATCGAGCGCTACCCGGAACGCCCGCACCAGGAAGGCCCCGGTGCCGGTCCATCGTCCGTGGAATTCCACCCCGGGCTCGTCACCCTCCTCCACCCAGTCGCCCGTCAGCCAGGCGAGATCGCCGAGGGGGTCCTCGGCGCGAGCGTCGTCGGCAGCCTCGGCAGCGGCAGCCGCGGCGGCATTCTCGGCCTGCGCCGCCACGGCGGCAGCCGCCGGTTCGGCATTCTGTGAATACAGGGTGCGGGCCGCCCCCCAGCCCAGGCCCACCGAGAGGCCGGCCACCAACATCATTTTCCCGGGAACAATCCCACGCATCTTCGCACCTGACAGAACGCACAAGGTTGCCGAAATCCACCGCCCACACCCCGCTGGTGGGACCGCGATTGCCAATGGGTATTGTGAGAAATGTACGGCGCGAAAAACAGGCCCATTCCGGCAAGAATTCCATCGACGGCCGGCCGGCGCATCGCCCAGGCCAGCCCCTGCCCCTCCAGAAACCCCACGAAACCGTTCAGATTCTGGAGACAAGAAGGCGAAACAAACGCAGGTCGCCACGCAAAGGCTGCGTGGCGACCTTGACCAGGCTCCAGTGTCGGGTGACCGGCCGAGAACTCAGAAACGACGGGGAATGTGCCCCGGAAAGATGAGCACCAGCACAGCCACCAGGATCACCGTCAGCAATCCACTCGGACCATATCCCCAGTTCCGACTGTCGTTCCAGCGCGGAATGGTTCCCGTGAGCAACACCAACAGGATGATCAGCAGGACCAAATCCATGAAACACCTCCGGGAAAACTGGACGCTGTGTCCGCCGGCTGGCGAACACCCGGGGACTCACTCAACCTGCGACAGACCCTGCCGCAGGTTCGTTTCAGAGTCCTTCCTTCAACTTGTGCGCCTTTTCGGCCACCGTGGTCGCGGCCTTCTGGGCACTCTCCACCACTTTGTCAATGGCCTGTTTTACCTTGCCGACAGCCTGTTCCTGCTTGCCCTCGGCACGCAGGGGCTCATCGTCGGTCAGGGCACCGGCTGCTTCCTTGATGCGACCCTTGATCTCGTCGGTCTTGCCATCCATGTTCGTGTCTCCCGTGAAATGAAGTGAGTTTCGGCAACCAAAACCTCGCGCCGAACCGGCTACCCCCGTTGTCGATTTCCCTGGATCAGGTTGATCAACAGCACCACGACCGCCAACACCAGCAGCAGATGGATGAATCCACCCAGGGTGTGGGAGGAAACCAGACCCAGGGCCCACAGCAACACCAGCACCAGGAAAATCGTCCACAACATGTTGAACAACTCTTTCCGGTGAGGGGAACGGTGTTCCGGAGCCCGATGTGGCCGACGGGGAATGCCACCGCGACAAGACATCCACCGATCGGGTGGCCGAAGGCCCCGCAGGTGAACCGCGAGCTCACAGCCCCTTCGAGGCCTCGATCACGATCAGCAGACGCTTCCCAGGATGGGGGGTCAGCACAGAGAACCGGCTGTGGGGCACAATTCCCGACGGTTACCGGGTCGGGGACTGTGAATGCACCACGATTTGTATTGTGCACCCCGACGGGGCGTTCCACGTCCGGAGAAGACTGATTCGGCGATCCCCCTCCGGACACGATCCAACCGCGGACTTCTCAGCGGGCAGGGACGGGGGCTCGGCGCGCACGGCGAACCAGGCGACTCGGGAAGACCAGCCACCCCACAGCAATCGCACGGCCACGCTCAGGCCGAGCGCTGCGTCGCCCCCTGCACCAGGGCCGCCAGCTGCGCACAGACCTGCTCGACCTCGCGCGCCTCGGTCGACTGCGGCACCTGCAGTGCCGCCTCCAGCTCGGCATGCAGGTCTCCCAGCACGTGACGCCTCAGAAAGTCGGCGAACCACGCCACCCGCCGGCTTGTGAAGGCGGTCTGCAACTGCCGGAACCGCGCCTCGAGCACCCGCAGCCCACTCGCGGTTCCGCTGATGGCGGTCTCTCCCACAACCATCGCCCCCGCCCCTCCCGCGACATCCCCCACGATGTGCACCAGCAGCGACTGGGCCACTGCATCGGACACAAACGGAGCCAGGGCGTGTCCCGCCGGTCCGGCCGCGGCGGCGAACAGGGCCACCGAGGTGACCGGCCGCGCCAGGGCGGCCGCCGTGTCGAGCTTCTTCAGCAGCCCAAACGAACCGGGACTTTCATCCCGGAACCGCGTCATCTGCTGCGACACCACCTCGTGCAGCTCGCGCGTCACATTCAGGCTCCCCTGCTCGCGCGACAACTGCTCCAGCACATCGCTGCGCGACGTTCCCGAGAGCAGCTTTTCCAACCGGGGACGCAGCAGCTCGTTCCCCAACTGGCTCAGCCGGGTCAGCTCGGCATACAGCTCTTCAATCGTCTGCAGCATCAACTGCCGTTCCTGCGCGAGGTAGGCTTCGGCCGGGTCGGGGGTCGGTCCCGACAGTTTTTGCCGGGCCCACGAGAGGGGCGCCAGCACGGTCTCCCCCAGGCGCGAGTACCCATCGTGAATCGTCTTCGTCCACCCCTCGCGCTGCAGCCGCCACCACTCGCGGATCTGATTGACGAACAGCGCCGCCGGAGGAGAGGGCCAGTTGTCGATGCGTGCGAGCTGCTGCATCGAGAGCAGGGTCGAGGCATCCTGGAACCCCGCCGAACGGCGGCGCACCTCCGACAGCCAGGCGGGGGCTCCGTCCGTCGTCGAGACCACCTGCCGCAGCGACCCCCGCAGCGTCCGCAGCTTGATGTCACGGAACTTCAGGCTCGCCAGGTCTTCCCGCAGGTTCCGTGGGACCGGCGGTGTTGACGGGGTCGCCACCGCTGCAGTCCTGCCGTCCTCCACCGGCCACGCCCGTTCGTAAAACGGCAGCCGGTTCTCTTCCGCCGCCCGACGGTCATTGGGGGCGATGTACACGAGGTCGGGCTGCACCCCCGTCTCGCGCGAGAAGGTTTCGAGCCACTTCGGCCAGTACTGCTCATCGTCGGGCAGCAGCACCTGGTTGAAGACCACGATCACCGCCTTGTCTTCCGCCGCCGCCTTCCGGAAGAACTGCTTCACCGCGGCATCGTTGTATTTCTGCTGGGTCAATACGGCGACCAGCACGTCGGCACACGCCCGCACCCGGTCGGCCCGCAGCCAGTTGACCGGCGCGTCGCTGTCGATGTCGGGAGTGTCGAGAATCAGCAGGTTCGACGGCAACTCGGGGGCGGGCTTCCAGAACAGCAGGTGCCGTTCGGTCTCGTCGAGGGCCGCTCCCGCCTCAGACCACGGGATCAGTTCAAAACCGGGGAAGATCTCCCCCAGCCGGTGCTGCGTGGTGAAGCCCCCCGGCACCAGGCAGGTGGGATGCTTCGTCCCCGAGGCGAGGGGACTGGTCGCGCTGGCCCGCACCCCGGCCAGGTGATTGAAGACCACGCTCTTGCCGATGTTCGTCCCCCCCACGACCGCCGCCACGACAAACGGCTCGCCCGACAACTGCGGCAAGAGCTTCCGCTGCAGTTGCTCGTACCACTCGCGCCCGTCGAGTCCGGGCAGGCCCAGCACCTCGGCCTGCTGGGCGAGCCGCTGCACGGCAGTTTCCAACCGGCGGACCAGTTGGGTGCACTCGGCGAGGGGAAGGGAGGCGGAAGCAGAGACCGCGGAAGCAGACGATGACATGGAGAGCAGAACAGCCGTCAGGACAACAGGGTCTCAGGGAACCTCCGGCACATCCCGCCCCACGAAGGGGGCCGGCGACGCGACCGGCAGCCGTGCGGGCATTGTATCAGACCGAGTGAGCCGATCCCGACCATCCGGGGGGGAAAGGCTCGCCCCCCCGCCGAACCCCTGCATTCCGCCGACGAAACACCTATTATGCCCCCCATCATCAGGCTGCCCGAGATCGACGGAACGGGGCAGCCGCTCTGTCTTGCAGGATGCCCCACCGTGACTGACGAGCGTTCCCCTTCCCCGCACTCCACCCCGAATTTTTCCGACGCACCGTCCGAACCCCCGGCACGCTCGATCCCCCGGGCCCGTCCTCCCCAGCGGGGGTTCGCGAAATGGGGTGTCCATCTGCTCTGGCTGCTGCCGGTGGTGGGGGTGGGGCTCTTTGTGCTGAATGGCCTGCTGCTGGCGCGGGGGACCAAGCCGCACTACGCGTTGACCATGGCTCCCGCCCTGGTGGAAGAGACGCCGTGGCACAGCCGGACCCTCAAGGTGCTCGCCTGGGATCTCGACCAGTGCGGGGCGCGGAAGCCCGGACTGGCGTTTGTGACCCGGAAGGAACTGCGCGACCGGCTGATCGCCATCTCGGAACTCATCAACCGCGAACAGCCCGACCTCGTCGTGCTGCTGAACGTGCTGACCGAGTTCACGCTGTGCGACATCAACCAGCCCCGCTCGATTGCCGAGGCGACCGGCATGCACTGCTGGGCGTATGGCGAAACCTTCCAGGTCGGGCTCCCCTTTCTGCGGGTCATGGGGGGGAATGCCATTCTGTCGCGCCGGCCTTTGGAGGTGCTGGGGAACCCGCCACTCCCCGGAGCCGAGCCGTTCTGGAGTGTCGATCCCTCCCGCCGTGCGTTGTGGTGCCAAATCCAGGTCGATGGCCAGCCGGTCCGGGTGGGGGCGGTCCGGCTTTCCGACGGTTCGGCGGACGTTCGCCTCGCCCAGGCCCGCCACCTCGTCGAGGCGACCGGGGGAGCCCCGTCACTGCTGGCGGGAAACTTTCAGGCCGCCCCCGATGACCCGGCGTTCGAACCGTTTCTTGCGGCGAAACAGTGGGGCGAACCGCGCTCCGAACCCCCCACCCAACCCGCGGCCACACCGCGGCGCCGACTCGACCAGGTGCTCGCCCCCGCCGGGTGGGAACTGGTGCACGAAACGGTGCTCGACACCGACCTCGCCAGCCATCGTCCGGTGCTGAGTGAATTTCGACTTCCCGAACCCTCAGACGCGCGCTGACCCGGCCCCCCTCCCGTCCCTCCCGAGTGGGGCGGACTATGATTTTTCCCAAGGAACGACCCACCGAGTCTCGGTTGCCGAAGCGCCTGGCCCCGTCCTGCGGTCGCCCGGCACTCCCTGTCGGACCCTCCCCTGGAACTGTTGCCCATGCAGACCCCCACTCATCAGCCGTACGTCCCCGACGATGCCGACGTTCCCGAATTCACCTGGGGCCCGCTGCTGTTGGGATCGATCCTGGGAATCATCTACGGCGCCTCGTCGCTGTACCTCGTGCTGAAGGTCGGCATGACCGTCTCGGCATCGATCCCCGTCGCGGTCATGTCGATCACCCTGTTCCGCTTCTTCGCGAAACTGCTGGGGCGACGACCGGCGACGATTCTTGAAAACAACATCGTGCAGACCACCGGCTCGGCGGGTGAGTCGATCGCGTTTGGCGTCGGCGTCACCATGCCGGCCGTCATGCTGCTGGGCTACGACATGGAGATCAGCCATGTGATGCTGGTGGCCGTGCTGGGCGGGCTGCTGGGGATCCTCATGATGATCCCCCTGCGGAAAGCCCTCATCGTCCGGCAGCATGGAACGCTGAAATACCCCGAGGGAACCGCCTGTGCCGACGTGCTGATCGTGGGGGAAGAAGGGGGCACCCAGGCGAAGACGGTCTTCGGAGGCTTCGGCCTGGCGTTTGTCTACCAGTGGCTGATGCAGGCCTGCAAGCTCTGGAAAGATGTCCCCGAGGGACCGCTGCCGTTCCTCAAGGGGGCGAGCGTGGGGGCCGAGGCCTCTCCCGCACTGCTGGGGGTCGGGTACATCATCGGGGCCCGCACCTCGTGCATCATGCTCTCGGGGGGGATCCTCGCCGCCCTCGTGCTGACCCCCGCCATCAAGCTGTTTGGTGACCCGCTCAACGAGCCGCTGTTCGCCGAGCTGATGGTCAAACCGCAGTTGATCCGCGACATGGACGCGGGAGACATCCGCAAGAACTACATCCTCTACATTGGGGCCGGTGCGGTCGCCACGGGAGGCCTGATCAGCCTGTTCCAGGCGCTCCCCCTCATCTTCGGCTCGCTCCGCTCGGGTCTGGGGGACCTTACCTCTGGGGGGGATGACGGTCACGGCCAACGCCGGACCGAGCGCGATCTCCCTCTCTGGCTGGTGGCGATCGGCTGCGTCGGGCTCATGGCGGCGATCATGCTCGCCCCTTCGTTGCGGATGAACTGGGTCGGCAGCCTGCTGGTGGTGCTGTGCGGGTTCTTCTTCGCGACCGTCTCGTCCCGCCTGACCGGTGAGATTGGCTCGTCGTCCAACCCCATCTCGGGAATGACCGTCGCCACGCTGCTGCTGACCTGCCTCGTCTTTCTGCTGCTCGGCTGGACAACTCCCACCGATCGTGTCGCCGCCCTTTCGGTGGCCGCGATTGTCTGTATCGCCGCCTCGAACGCCGGGACCACCTCGCAAGACCTCAAGACGGGCTTTTTGCTGGGGGCCACCCCAAAGTGGCAGCAGTGGTCGATCTTGATCGGCGCCCTGACATCGGCCCTTGTCATCGGCTGGACCCTCGTGAAGCTCAATGACGCCGGGACGGTCTATTCGCAGAAAGATCTGCCCGCTGTGGTCCTGCCGGGCGAACTGGTCACCAGCCTGGGCCGGCGGGAACGGGCGAACGGCCCCGCGATCACCGACACCACCGAGTACCGTGTCTGGCATGCCCTCACCGGCAACGACCAGGGGGTGCCGCAGGGGAAATACCTCGTGCGCGACGACGGGTCTCTCGCCTGGTTCGTCGATCCGTCGATCAATGGCTTGCTGACCACGCATGACGACGGCAGCCCGGCCGGGAAGTTCGACGCCCCCAAGACCCGCCTGATGGCATTGATCATCGATGGCATCCTCAACCAGAAACTGCCGTGGGGCCTGGTGCTGATTGGCGCCTTCATCGCCATCGTGATGCAACTGGCCGGGGTCCCCGCCCTGCCGTTCGCTGTGGGGGTGTACCTTCCCCTCTCGGCTTCCGTCCCGGTGTTCCTGGGGGGCATGGTCCGCGCCCTGGCCGATCACTTCACCCAGCGGACGGCGGATGAGGGAGATTCGAGCCCGGGGGTGCTGCTGTCGTCGGGATACATTGCCGGGGGCTCGGTCGCGGCAATCCTCATCATCTTCCTGTCGCTCATCCCGGGGTTTGCCGGTCTGCTGGACATTGGCTCGCGACTGGGGGAGAGCTGGAACGCCAGCAATCTGCAGGCCCTGGTGAGCATTGGCGTGCTGTTGATTCCGCTGCTGGTCTCGGGGCTGCAGGCGGCCGGGAGCTCGGCCCCCGGCGGACGCGGTCCTGCCGAGTGAGGTGCTTCCTGCCTGTGCCGAGGCGAGTCGGTGTTTTCGTTCTTGTCGGTTCCTGCCGGTGGTCTGACCGGCTGTCATTTCAACACGAGGTGTGGCATGCGTGTGGTTCGTTCCTGCCTGTTCGGCCTGCTGGCCGGCGTCTGCGCTCTCCCCGGGCTGGCGTCTGTCGTCCAGGGGGATGAGGGGATGTGGGTCTTCAACAACCTCCCCCGCAAGCAACTGAAGGAGAAGTATGGGTTTGAGCCGACCGAGGCGTGGATCGAGCACGTTATGAAGTCGTCGGTCCGGTTCAACTCGGGGGGCTCGGGCTCGTTTGTCTCGTCGAACGGATTGGTGCTGACGAATCACCACGTGGGGGCCGACACGCTGCACAAGGTCAGCACGGCCGAGCACGACTACTACAAGGAAGGCTTCCTCGCGAAGACCCCGGCCGACGAGCCCAAGGCTCCCGACCTCGAACTCAACGTACTGCAGTCGATTGAAGACGTCACCGCGCGGGTCAACGCGGCGGTGAAGCCCGAGATGAATCCGGGGGAGGCGTTCCTCGCCCGCCGGGCGGTGATTGCCACGATCGAGAAAGAGTCGCTCGACAAGACCGGCCTGCGAAGCGACGTGGTCACCCTCTACCAGGGGGGGCAGTACCACCTCTACCGCTACAAGAAGTACACCGACATCCGGCTCGTCTGGGCTCCCGAGTTTGACATCGCCTTCTTCGGCGGCGATCCCGACAACTTCGAGTATCCCCGCTACGACCTCGACGCCTGCCTGTTCCGGGCGTACGAGAACGACCAGCCGGCGAAGATCGAACACTTCCTGCAGTGGAATCCTCAGGGGGCCGGGGCGGATGAATTGGTCTTCGTGTCGGGGCATCCCGGTCGGACCGACCGGCTGAACACGATGGACGCGCTGAAGTTCCAGCGTGATGTGCGGGCTCCGTACGTGCTGACCATGCTGCGGCGGATGGAGATCATGCTGCAGCAGTACAGCCAGGATGGGGAAGAGCAGGCCCGCATCGCCAAGGAAGACCTCTTCGGCGTGCAGAACAGCCGCAAGGCGTATCTCGGCCAACTCGGGGGCCTGCAGGACCCCGGCATCATGGCCCGCAAGGCCACGGCCGAGAAGACCCTGCGTGACAAGGTGAATGCCGACCCGCGGATGAAGCAGGCGTATGGCGGTGCGTGGGACAAGATCGCCGCCGCGAAGAAGATTCACCAGGAGAACCTGGTCCGCTCGGCCCTGCTCGAGCAGGGGCGGGGATTTGGGGGAACCCTGTTTCCGATCGCCCGCACGCTGGTCCGGCTGGCGGCCGAGAATGCGAAGCCGAACACCGCCCGGCTGCCGGAATACAGCGACGCCGGCCGCTCTTCGCTCGAGCTGCAGCTCTATTCGACCGCTCCAATTTATCCGGACCTCGAGCTGGCCAAGCTGACCGACAGCCTGGGTTACCTGGCCGAGCAGTTGGGAGCCGACGATCCGCTGGTGAAGCAGGTGTTGGCGGGGAAGGGCCCGGCTGCCCGCGCGGCGGAACTGCTGGCGGGGACGAAGCTGCAGGATGTGGCCGAGCGGAAGAAGCTGGCGGCGGGGGGCGTGGGGGCGATTGACGCCTCGACCGACACGCTGATCCAGTTGGCGAAGCTCGTCGACCCGGCCGCCCGCGCGGTGCGCGAGGTGATGGAGAAGCAGGTGACCGAGGTCGAACGGCAGGCGTACGCCCAGATCTCAAAGGCGCTGTTCGAGATCGAGGGACCAAGCCGGTATCCCGACGCCACCTTCACCCTCCGGCTGTCGTACGGCACCGTGAAGGGTTACGAAGAGAACGGGAAGCAGATCGACCCGATCACCCGCATGGGGGGAGCCTTCGAGCACGCCAACCGGCACGCAAACAAGGCGCCGTGGGAACTGCCGAAGTCGTGGCATGACAAACGGTCGCAGATTGGAGCCGAGACGGCGTTCAACTTCGTCTCGACCTGCGACATCATCGGCGGCAACTCGGGGAGCCCGGTGATCAACCGGAAGGGGGAACTGGTCGGACTGATCTTCGACGGCAACATCCAGTCGCTGGTGGGAGACTTCATCTACGACGAAACCCAGAACCGGGCCGTCTCGGTCAGCTCGGCGGCGATCAGCGAAGCGCTGCGCAAGATCTACAACGGCGGTGCGCTGGCCGATCAGCTGGGGAAATAGGATCGCTTGCGGACATCCAGCCGGTCACCGAACGTCGGTGACCGGCTGGTTTATTTTTGGGGAAGAGTCCCGACCGGCATCGCGAACCTCCATGTCCCGTCGTGGGACAGGTTTTCCAACCTGTCTCCGCTGGGCATCCGCCAAACAAACCCACGCGGCCCGGGACCACCACACGCATCACGGTTTCGCGAACCTCCGTGTCCCGTCGTGGGACAGGTTTCCCAACCTGTCTCCGCTGGGCATCCGCCAAAGAACCCACGTGGCCAGGGACAACAACACGCGCCATGGGAGCGCGAACCTCCGTGTTCGCCTCCGTTGTGTGCCCACCTTACGACCACCTCCCCGCCGGGCCGCCCAACATCCCCCATCCGCGGCACACCATCCCGTGCGGGAGCTCAGACTCACCACTCCCCGCGTCCACACTCCGCATTCGAAGACGGCGGCCCGCGCCGTACTCCAGGTGACACCCATCCCGTCCCCGCCCAGTGCGCAGCACAGTTCCCCCCCTGCCAGGGGGGGGCCAGGGGGGGGCCGGCACGTCTCTGGAAATTGCCCCCGAAATCATGACTTTCCAATCACCCCACCTCACGGCATCGCAAACCTCAGTGGGACAGGTTTCCCAACCTTTCACCGCTGGGCAGCGAACAACGTTCCTCGGTCGTTGTCCACGGGGCTGGTCCACCGCTCGGCGTGTTGGGGGGCGGTCACCGTCGCACCCCGGGCTTGCTGGCAAATGACGCGCTGGCGGTGCGGTGAAGGGGCCGGGTGATTGAGGATTCAGGTGTTCGACAGCAGGACAACCGGGTACGCGCCAACATCCGGATCCACGGTGACGATCGTCAGCCCATGGTGGAGTGCCTGAGCGATCAGAATGCGGTCGAAAGGATCGCGATGAATCTGCGGCAGTTCGACCAAACACTGGACCGCCTCTTCCAGGATGGGAAGAGACGCAATTCCGTGGGCTTTGCGCTGCTGCGAGAGATATTGTGCCGGGGGGCCGGGAAGAGGCAGTTTCCCCAGCCCATGCTTGATAACCGCCTCCCAGATCGAGGCCGCGCTGAGGTAGACCTCATTGTCCGGTTTCTGAATGGCCAGCCGAAATCGTTCCGGAAGTTTTGGGTCGGCCGAGATGTACCAGAGAAACACGTGGGTATCGAGCAACAGTTTCATCGCCCCTCGAACTCCCGCAACAGGCTCTCGGGCAGGGGCTTGTCAAAGTCGTCGGGGACGACAAACGCACCGGCGGCGAGGCCATGGGGGCGGGGGGACGGACGCATGCTGGGAAGTGGTCGCAATTCAGCGACCGGATGGCCGCCGCGGACAACCACGAAATGTTCTCCCGCCGCGACGCGGTCGAGAACGCGGGTGGCATCGTGGACGAGTTCGTGCAGGCTGACAGTGCTCATGGTGACGGCTTTTTCCCCAACGGACGATGGTCTGGCCACAGCCGACGATGATCGACAAGACGTACTTCCGAACGAGGGGTGGAAACGGAAGCACGGCGATCGGGTGTCGTGTGGCAGTTCCTTCGCCATCTCGAAGGTATGGTCCCATTGTAACCGTCCGCAGAGTCTCCCCAGCAAGGGGAGATTTCCCCTGACAGACATACTCCCCCCAACGACCCTCCCCGTCGAGCTGGAGACCACAACACGCGCAACGGCATCGCGAACCTCGGTGTGTCCCGTCGTGGGACAGGTTTTCCAACCTGTCTCCGCTGGGCATCCGCCAAACAATCCACGTCGTCAGGGACCACAACACGCGCCACGGGAGCGCGAACCTCCGTGTTCGCCTCCGCTATGCATCCCTCAAGAACGACGCGCCGATGGGCAGCGCACAACGCTCCACGATCATCGTCCACAGGGACCGATTCACCACCCGCGCGACATGCGATGAATGACGCGTTCACGCACCACTTTCGGGGTGCCGCGCGTGATCGGGGGGGCCTACCGGGGGTGTCGCTTCGCTCGACCCCCGGCTAATTTCTGTGACCCCTCTCGGGGTCGACCTCTTCCAACCTCCGCCGTGGCGCACGACGGCATCGCAAACCTCCGTGGGACAGGTTTTCCAACCTGTCTCCGCAGGACATCCGCCAAACAACCCACGTGGTCAGGGACCACAACACACGCCACGGGAGCGCGAACCTCCGTGTCTCGTCGTGGGACAGGTTTTCCAACCTGTCTCCGCTGGGCATCCGCCAAACAATCCACGTCGTCAGGGACCACAACACACGCCATGGGAGCGCGAACCTCCGTGTTCGCCTCCGTTGTGTGCCCACCTGCCGAACACCTCCCCGCTGGGCCGCCCAACATCCCGCATCCGCGGCACACCATCCCGTGCGGGAGCTCAGACTCACCACTCCCCGCGTCCACACTCCGCATTCGAAGACGGCGGACCGCACCGTACTCCAGGTGACACCCATCCCGTCCCCGCCCAGTGCGCAGCACAGTTCCCCCCCTGGCAGGGGGGGAGCCGTGCTGCGCACGGGAGGTGAGGAATGGAGACGGTGATGGCAACACCACCGCTGATTGCACACAGGGGTCGATGGAAGCATCGACAGCAACACCCGCAGCATCACCACAGACACCACCACCAGCGACAACCACATCCCCTCTCCTGCAGTCGTCGGCAACGCCGTTCTCCGTCACCAGCGTCCCTCTCGTCACAGATCACCCCGTCAACTGCTCTCCTTTCCACACTCACATCCGGAGGCGATATGAAGCTGCTCGATCTTCCCCAGGCGGTCCGCGAACGGCGGATGTTCGGTTTCTTTGATGACTTCGAATGGTACCTCTCGCCCCACCGCTGGACGTCGCTCGCGGCGGATGCGGGAACGGCGGTGGGTGCCGGGCCCAGTGCGGCGGGGGGGGCGGTGGTGCTGGCCACCTCGGCGGTCGACAACAGTGAGTGCGCGCTGGGCACCACCACCCGCCCGCTGCGACCCGCCGACGACAGGCCCCTCATGCTCGAATGCCGGCTGCAGTATGCCGAGGCGGCTGTCAGTGCGGCGAACGTCTTTGTCGGGGTGGCCGACTCACTCGCCTCGGCCGACCTGCTGCTCGACAACGGGCAGGGACCCCGTCCCGGCCTGCACGGCGTCGGGCTCTACAAGGTCGACGGAGAGTCGACCTGGCGGGTCATCTCCGTCCGCGGTGGCACCCCGCTCATCTCGGTCAGCACCACCTCCGCCGGCGGGCCGGCACCGCAGACGTTGCGGCTCGAAATCCAGCCGCTCGACGCCTCGGTGGCCGAGGTCACCTTTCATCTCGACGACTCGCAGGTCCGCGATGCGACCGGGCTTCCCGTGAAGCACCTCTTTCCCCTGGCGGGCTGTCCTCCCCTCCAGGCCGGGGTCTACCTCAAGGCGGGGTCCGCCGCCAGCGAGTCACTCTCGGTCGACTACATCGCCCTCTACCAGTTGCGGTGACCCCGTCTCCGGGCCTGGTCCGACCTCGATCCACGACCTCGGCCCGGCATCCGGTCTCCCCGACCTGGGCTGTCGTCGTTCTGTTGTCCGCGTTGCCAATTCCGACTCATCCTGCAGTGAAGGAACCCTCCACCATGATCAAGATGCCACAGCTGCGCCGACTGTACGAGGCGGCCCAGCGCGATGCCCGGCCACAACGCTTTTTTGACGACCTTGCCTCGGCGCTGCAGACACGCCAGTTGCAGCTCGCCGACTTCTCCCTCCGCGGCCTGTTCGAACAGTTCATCCCCGATGGACGCGAACTGGTCGACTCGTGGAATCCCCGCCATGGGGGGGAAGGCGAAAGCCTGCAGCGACTGGAGGAGAGTGGCGCGGTGACCACCGGCACCTTCAGCCGCATCACCGGCCAGATTGTCTACAGCGCCATCCTCGACGCGTTCCAGGCCGAGTCGTTTGTCTTCTCCCCCCTCGTCCGCACGATTCCGACGCAGTTCAACGGCGAGAAGATCGCCGGGATTGCACGATTGGGGGATGAGGCCGAGGTGGTACCCGAGGGGCGTCCCTATCCGCAGGCCGGGGTGGCCGAGGATTTTGTCGAAACCCCCGCGACGACGAAGCGCGGGATGATCGTCGGCCTCACCCGCGAGGCAGTCTTCTTCGACCGCACCAACCTGCTGGTCCAGCGGACGGCGGAGGTCGGGAACTGGCTGGGAGTCAACAAGGAGAAGCGGATCATCGACTGCGTGATCGATGAAAACACGCAGGCCCACCGCTACCGCTGGAAGGGAACGACGTACGCCACCTACCAGGCGACCACCCCGTGGATCAACACCACGGCGACCAATCCCCTCGTTGACTGGCAGAGCCTCGACAAGGCCGAGCAGACGATGGCCGGTCTGGTCGATCCCTACACGGGGGAACCGATCCTGACCGACCCCCGGCACCTCGTGGTGCCGCGCGGTCTGCTGTACACCGCGCGGCGCATCACCGGAGCGACGGAGATCCGCGTGCAGACCCCCGGCTTTGCCACAGCCGGCAACCCGACCGAGACCGCGGCATCGAACCCGGTCAACGGCTACCAGGTGGTCAGCAGCAACCTGTTGACCAGCCGGCTGGCGAACAAGACCTGCTGGTTCATCGGCGATGTCACCAAGGCATTCGCCTACATGGAGAACTGGCCGCTCGCAGTCGTGCAGGCCCCCGCCAACTCGGAAGTGGAGTTCACGCACGACATCGTCCTGCGTTGGAAGGCGAGCGAACGCGGGGCGGCCGCGACACTCGAACCACGCTACATGGCGAAGAACGCCCCCTGACCAGTACCTGATCGGGGCTCTCTGCGTGCGTGTTCGCGTCACTCTCCCGTGCGCAGCACGGCTCCCCCCCTGCCAGGGGGGG
>DNUF01000066.1:6927-17232 GCA_003508595.1 Planctomycetaceae bacterium | reverse complement strand
GTCTGCAGGTACTCGATCGCTGCCGGGACGGCGAGAAACGCCGCGGGATCGCGTGTCCCGAGCCAGTTGTAGGGATCAAGCCACGACCCGGGACGTCCCGAGAGGCTGTTCCCCCAACTCACGATCGTTGGCTCCATCCGCTGTTGCCAACGGGGGTGAACATAGAGAAACCCCGAGCCAAACGGGGCCGAGAGCCACTTGTGGAGGCTGGCACAGTAAAAGTCGCAGCCGAGGCGGTCGATCGCGACCGGGACCGCGGCTGGGGCATGCGGACCATCGATGCAGACGGCGATGCCGCGGGAACGGGCTTCCCGGCAGATCGCCTCGACAGGGAGGACGACCGCCGTGGGGGAGGTGATATGGCTGACGACGATCAGCCGGGTCTGGCTGGTCGCCTGGGCGAAGAGGGAGGCCACCACCTCGTCAGCCGACTGAAACCGTTTGGGAAGCGACGAGACCACGAGTCGGGCACCGGTCTCCTGGCACCGTTTGCGCCAGATTCGCAGGACGGCACCGTACTCGTGGTCATTGGCAAGGACCTCGTCTCCCGCTTCGAGGGGGAAGCCCTCGGCGACGACGTTCATGGCGAAGGTGGCGTTGTCGACAAACGCCAGGTGACGGCCTGCTGTGCCGACAAATCGACCCAGCCCCCCCCGGGCCGTATCGAGATGGTCTTCCATCTGCCTCAGAAAGAAGTCCATCGGCTCGCTCTCCAGCCGGTGCGACCATTCGTGGCGTGAGGCGAGAACCGAGTTGGGGGAGGGACCGAACGAACCATGATTCAGATACGTCACCCCCGGTCGAACCGGGAACTGGCTGCGCCAGTCGGCATGGGGGGCGGGAGGGAGGGGCACAGTCACGGTCGGAAGCGTCCATGGAGGAGCAGAACAGTCTGGTCAGCCCAATAACCGGCGGTAATGCTCCATGCCGTGGGAGGCAACCGAACCCTTGGCGGCATTCCAGATCTCGTCGACGAAGGTCGTGCTGAGCAGCTTGTCGACCGTGTTTTTTGCGAGCGACTGCAGCAGGCCCGCCATGGCATCGGGTTCGGGATCGGCCAGTCGGCATTCCTTTTGGCAGTGGACGAACTCGTTGGTCATCAGGCTGTACATGGGGAGCCGGGGGACCGGATCGGGAGCGTTGACGTAGCGATGAATCTTCCCGGCAAATTCGCGGTCGAAGGCATCGACCGCCGCCTGGTTCCCGATCATCGGTGCCCCGAAGGTGACGATCTCGCAGACGGAGATCATCTTGCGGGTGAAGAGCCAGCCGGCCAGCAGGGCCAGTGCACCACCGAGGCTGTGCCCGGTGACCCAGAGGGGGCGATCGGAAGTCCGCAATTCCTCTTCGACCGCATGCCGGGTGGGCTCCCAGATGTCGGCAATCGCATTGACGAATCCCTGGTGAAAGCGGGCCCCCACACCGGCGGCGGCCAGATCGGTCCCCAGTCGTCCCTCGGGAACGATCAACAGGCTGAGGGCGTCGGTCAACAGCCAGTCCTTGAGTCCTTCGAGGCTGTTGGGGGCCTCGGTACCCCGAAAGGCGACGATGATATTTTTGTCGTCACTGGCAACCCAAGACTGGGTGTTGCCCACGCTGATCAGCCGGGCCTTCAAGCCCAATTCTTTCTGGAACTTCGCCTCACCCGTCCCAGCCGGTTCATAGGCGAGGTCGGACGCGATGGCGAGGATGCGGGCATTCTCCTGAGAACCCAGCGAGTCTTCGTTCAATGCAACTGCCATATCTCACCCAGACAGGAATCAGGACCCAGACAGAAACCAGCACAGCGAACAGCGGCCCCCCCAGCCATGAGGGGTGACGGTGACAGTTAGCTCCCGGTCACCGGAGAGAGCAGGGTTACTTGAGATACTTCCGGCGTTCTTGATCCAGGTTCTTCCATTCCCGCAGCGACTTCGCCGAGATGACGGTTTCTCTGGCATCCAGTTGATGCAGCGTCGGCTTGTCGAACAGGTACTTCTGGAAGCCCTCGTCAGTCACCCGGGTGGCCCGAATGCGCAGGATCTCGAGCTTGGGCAAGGCGGCAACACGGGCCAGTCCCTCATCGGTCAACTGTGATCCATTCAGATCGAGTTCCCGCAGGCGGGAGAAATCCTTGAGCACTTTCACCACTTCATCATTGACGTCGAGATTCGCCATCTGCAGCACCGCGGTGTCGGTCTTGTCCTGCAGCAGGGCGTAATCCTTGCGGTCCCAACCCGTGAGGGTGAGGTGCCGTTCGCCATCGACCATTTTCTCGCGCTCCCCCAGGGGGGGATACCGACCATGCCATCGGCCGGCGGCGAGAGCCCCTCCCGCGAGCACCGACCCCAACAGCAAAACCCGCAACGGGATCTTGAGGGACTGACGATGCCGGTACGCAAACGGAATCAGGGCTGGAGGAAACAGGACACTACCCAGCCCCAGCAGTGGACGCTGTCGAAACGCCCGAATGATCAGCCAGAGAAGTCCCACCGCGATCAGGATCAGTCCGACCACAAATGCGAGAGTGGCGTATTGTTCAAACATTCACGTTGCGGTCGACGAAGGGATCAATGCGGGGGACGAACCTTTGGTATCAAGATTGGTACTCATTGTCGGGTCGGCTCGCAACCCCCGACATGAACATTTGTGCGGAACGGGTTTCAGGATGTCAGACCGGAAGAGAACATGTGGGAGAAACCGCGAACGGACTGGCTCCATAGCCCGCAGCCGTCAAACCTTTCCCGATTTCACAGACGGTCGGCACTGGCAGAGATTGCCTGGTTTGGCCTCTTGGACCCAGGTGCCGCGAAATCCCCAAAGACCGCTGAATTCGACCGCTGCTGAGACCCCGATTCGATCCGATAGAGTGGGTGATCCTGTTCTGGCTGAGATGGGGCGCGATGGAAGCGCAACCAGCAGTTGGCAGGAGGAAGCGAATTGAGGAGCAGTTGGCGGTCGTACCGCCCCATTCAGACGGCTGGACCCGGAGGGGCCTGCCGCGGCGCGACTGGAAAAGGATTTTTGAACCATCATGGCCGCCCCTGGATCCGACAAGAAGGGATCTGATGCCGCTTCGCCGCAGCGCAAATCGGGCGCCGAGGATGAGCCCATGACGGTTGAAGAACGCCTCGAACTGCTTGAACGCTCACTGAAGCGTTGGCGCTGGATTTCCCTTGGCCTCATCGCCGCCGCCGTCCTGTTGGGCGGAGGCCTCGCCTGGTCGATCCTGGGGACCCGCGGCAGCATCAAGACCCGCAGTCTTTATGTGGTGAACGACAAGGGCTATGCCATCGAGCTGACGACCTCAGCCGAGGGAGACGGCCTGATCAGTGTCAATGACCACTCCAGTTTCCCCCGCGTGATGTTCGGCAACTCGCAAAAGGGGTTTGGGAAACTTGAACTGTACACCGGGCATGCCCAACGGCTCGTCATGATCGGCGGGACCGGCTCGGGAGGGCAGGTCGCGGTCTTCAACAATACCGGGCACCGCGTGGTCGACATGCAGGCGAAGAAGACCAACAGTGGTGCGATCATTGTCAGCGACTTCGATGGGAATATTGTTCAGGGAATCGAAGGGGATTCCCGGACTGTCCTGCAGCCCAACAGCAATCGTGGCACCTGGCGGTAACTGGCCGGGTTCTCAACCTGTTCGGAACCCACATTGATCGCCCGATCTCCCCAACACCTGTGAAAGAACCGCCCCCTGGGGCGGTTCTTTCTTTATGTTGCTCTCCGTTCCCCAGCCCCTCCCGCATGTGACCCCCCGCCCTGCAACCCCGACTTGGGCGTTTGCAATCACCATTGTGCGTCGTGGCGATCAATTCCTGCTGGTCCAGGAAGACAAGCCCGGCGAACCCTGGTACTTCCCGGCCGGATTGGTCGAACTGGGAGAGTCATTCCCCGAGGCCGCCCGCCGCGAAACGCGTGAAGAAGGGGGCCTGGAGGTCCGGTTGACGGGTGTTTTGAAAATGGTCCACACCCCACTGGAAGACTCGGCCCGGATGCGGGTGGTCTTCGTGGCGGAACCAGTCGGGGACACAGCTCCCAAGTCCCAGCCCGATGAACACAGCCTGCAGGCGCGGTGGGTCCGCAGCAGCGAACTGGATCAGTACATTCTGCGGGGCGAAAGCGTGCGGCAATTGATCCGCGAACTGGAGCAGGGAGCGATGATCTTTCCCCTGTCGGTCCTCGAAACCGAACGCTGAATTCCAGGCTCGCAGATCCCGAAGCCCCCTCCCTTTCGCACCCGGCTCGGCGATCAGAAATTCGGAGAGAAGAACCCACACAGGTGCATTGCGACCAGAGCTCGAGACTGGCTCAGTCAATCGCCAGACGCATGGGGCGGATTGTGCCGATCTGGGGACGGAAGTCGAGCTGTGACAGCACCTGGGACTCGAGATCAATGCCCGGGGCGAGTTCGACCAGTTCCAGCCCATTCTCGACAAGGCGGAAGACGGCCCGCTCGGTGACGTAGAGCACCTCCTGGCCAATTTCCCGGCTGCGGGCCGCGCTGAACGTCACCAGTTCGACCTCATGCAGGAACTTGCGGACCGAACCCTCGCGGACAATGTGGACTTTTCCGGCCTCGAGCCGCACCTCAAGCCCAGAGGCAGTCAGTGTGCCGCAAAAAACGAGGCGTTTGGCCGTCTGCGTGATGTTGACGAAGCCCCCGACCCCGGCAAAGCGGGTGCCGAACCGCCCGACGTTGACGTTTCCCTGGCGGTCGACCTGGGCCGCTCCGAGCGCGGCGAAGTCGAGCCCGCGTCCATCGTAAAAATCGAACTGGGCGGGCTGATCGACAATGGCCTGTGGGCGAACGGCGGCACCAAACGACAAACCCCCGGCGGGCATGCCCCCAATCGGGCCACTTTCGACGGTGAGGGTCAACTGGTCCAGCAGGCCCCGGTCGGCCGCCACACGGGCAATTCCCTCGGGCATCCCGATTCCGAGGTTGACGATGGCCCCCGCCCGCAGTTCATCACAGGCACGCTCGGCAATGATCCGGCGTTCGTCCCAGGGCATGGGAGGGGGAAGCTCACTGACGGCCGGCCAGCGGGCTGGTTCAACGTAGGCCGGGTTGTACTCTTCGCCAAACGTCTGCGGGTGCTCGGCAGCGCCCGACACGATGATGTGGTCGACGAGGACTCCCGGGACGCGCACTCGCTGCGGTGGAAGTGGTTCCTGCAGCAGGTGTTTCACCTGGGCCAGGACAATGCCTCCACTGTTGCGGGCCGCCTGCGCGATGGGAAGCACCTCGCCGATGATCGCCTCGTCTTCCATCGTCAGGTTGCCCCAGGGATCGGCGGCCGAGGCACGGATCAGCCCGACATGAATCGGCAGCGCGTGATACCACAACCAGGTGCGACCTCCCAGTTCGATCCGTTCCACGAGGCCGGGCGGGGTGCGGTCATTCAACCGGCCTCCTCCATGCAGGGGATCAATGAATGTCCCCAGGCCAACATGCGTGATGCAGCCGGGGCGTCCCGCGGCAATGTCGCGGAAGAGTTGGCAGATGACCCCCTGCGGAAAGTTGTAGGCTTCGATCTGGCCCGTGAGGGCGAGCCGGCCGAGGCCCGGGGCCAGCCCCCAGTGTCCGCCAATGGCCCGCGCCAGCAGGCCGGCGTGGGCCAGGTGATTCATGCCGCGCGACCGGCCGTCCCCCTGCCCCGCCCCGTAGATCAGGGTCAACCCCGAGGGTGTGCCGGTCGACAGGAAGCGGCGTTCGAGGGCGGCGGTCAGGGCCTCGGGATGAGCCGCCCCGACAAAGCCCCCCGAGGCGACGGTCGCACCGTCAGCAATCCGGGACACCGCCTCTTCGACAGTGCAGAGCTTGCGGTCACGCGGGGAGGTCACATCAACACCCGGGGCACGGGGCAACGGGGAACGCTAGTGATGTGCGGCCGATTCGTCGCCGTGCTGCACGTAGGTTTTGGTCTTCAGCAATGGAGCGACATACGAGAAGAGCACCGTGGCCGCCAGCATCAGCCCCCCGAAGAACAGGAAGTAATTCCAGCCCTGCAGGTGATCTCCGATCGCCGGGGTCTTGATCAGCTTGTTGATTCCAGCGGTCAGGAAATTCCCCACCGAGACCGAGAGCAGGTACAGCGCCATCACGAACGACTTCACCTCGTGGGGAGCCTGGGTATAGGCATGTTCGAGACAGGTGACCGAGACCAGCACCTCCCCAGCCGTGATGATCAGGTACGCGAGGAACTGCCAATAGACCGAGGGCTGACTTCCCTGGTCGATGCTCCGCTGCAACCACGCGATGATCACAAACGAGAGAAACGTCAGGAAGAACCCGGCACCAATCTTCCGCATGGGGGTGAGCGTGATGACCCTCCCGACGACGGGATAGACCACGTAACTGAAAAACGGGACCAGCACCAGGATCAGGAAGGGATTGATGGCCTGCACCGACTCGACATGCAGTGGCTCGGCCAGCCAACCCCAGGCCCCCTGGGGATCACCGCCGGGGATCAACCGGCGATCAAGATTCTCGGCCTGCAGCACCCATGACGAACCAGACTGGTCGTACAGGGACCAGAAGATCGCCACAAAACCGAACAGAGGAATCAACTTCAGCAGAGCCTGCCGCCCTTCCCCCTGGAGAGACGCAAAGACCTTCTCGGGTCCCTGGGCGGGAACATGCACAAACACATGCCGTCCCATCCAGAAGACGATTGTCGCCAGCAGCATCAGCACGCCGGGCAGGCCGAACGCCAGGTGCGGTCCCAGCAGGGCCTTCCCCAACTCGTCCTGGGGAGCCAGCCCCGGAAAGTTTTTGGCGACCCATGCAGGTCCCGAATTCATCAGCCAGGGGGTCACCAAGTTCGACAGAAAGGCCCCCAGGTTGATGGCGAGATAGAACCAGCCAAACACCTTCTCCAACAGGTGGGCGTTCTTCTGGCCAAACTGGTCACCCACATGGGCCGAGACACACGATTTGATCCCCCCCGAGCCCAGGGCGATCAATCCCAGGCCGATGAACAACCCGGTCCGCATGTCCCCCAGGAAGCCCAGACGTGGATCATTCAGCGCCAGGGCGAGGTGTCCCAGGCAGTAGACAATCGACAGCCAGAGGATGGTGCGGTACTTGCCCCACCAGACGTCGGCGACGATGGCCCCCAGGATGGGGAAAAAATAAGCCGAGCCGACGAACACGCTGTAAGAGCTGATCGCGTCCTCTTTGCTCATCGCCTGCAGCGTGCCATCGGCCGAGAACAGGAACCTGGTCATGAAAGTGACCAGCAGGGCCCGCATGCCGTAGAAGCTGAACCGCTCAGCCGCCTCGTTGCCGATGATGTAGGGAATGCCCGGAGGCATCCCGGCGGTGGCGGGGGGAGTCGTCAGATACTGTTTGCCAGACATGACACCTACCGGAAAGCGGGGGGATCGCCCCGGTCGGGCCTGCATCCCGCTACCGGGGCAGACGTCCAGGGAGAAGACGTCCAGTGGGAAGAAGTCCGGGCCGCCATGGCGACGGCCCCGACTCCCAAGGGGGGCGAGCTTACCGCGCCCCAGGGGTATCTGGCGATTCTGCCGGGGGGGAAATCAGCGGTTTTCCGATTCCGGGGGGGGTTCGCCCGGCTGTTCCGACGCTGGCTCGGCGTTGGTCGCCACTTCTCCCGGCGATTCGGGTTCGGTCGCGGCATTCGCATTCGCCGCCCCCCGTGGAGTACTCGCCTGGGCAGGTTCACTGTCGCTCTTCTTGTAGAACGCCACAATCGCCCCCATCTCGGGCTTGAGATGGATCCCGACCAGGTCTTCGGGAATCAGCACCTTGACCCGCACCGGGATCGCCCCCTTGGAGCGGTTGGCAATCGGCATCAACCGCGAGACATACCCGTCGTAGGGGTGCTCCTGAAACGCCTCAGCCCGGATCACACACTTCTGGCCGACGAAGATGCGCGAAATATCCCGTTCCTGGATGTCGAGTTCCACTTCGAGATCGGCGAGGTCGGCCAGATCACAGATGCTGTAGGACCCGTTGAACGCCCCCGGATTGACGATGTTTCCCTCTTCGACGTTCTTCTTGAGAACGGTTCCCGTGACCGGCGAAACGATCACCGTGTTGCTCAGCCGCCATTCCGCCTTCGACAAGTCGGCCATGGCCGCTTCCACTTCAGACTCGGCCACGGCAAGACGCTGCTCTTGAGGCTCGGTGATCAGGTCCAGCGCACGCCGCAACCGGTCCACGCGATGCCCGGCCCCTTCAAAATCGCTCTGGGCCTTCTCAATGTCGGAGGGGCTGACCGTGCTGGTCTTCGAGAGCTTGTTCCAGCGGTCGAGTTGCCCCTTCAGAAAATCACGCTGGGTGATCGCCTCGGCCAGTTCCGACTTGGCACGCTCAATCTCACGCGGAAGATTCTTCCGTTCCATTTCAAACCGCAGCCGAGAACTGGCCAGGCTGGCCTTGGCCCGCAGCATGTCGGCTTCGTAGTCGGTCGTCTCGAGCTCGGCAAGAATGTCCCCCTTGTGGACCTGCATGCCTTCGATCAGGGTTTCCCCCTTGGTCTCGGGGTCCCGGGGCGAATGGACCCGCAGGCTCTTCACCATCCCCCCGACCTTGGGGCTGATGAGGATCTGTCGGCGGGCAATGAGATAGCCCTTCGACTCGTGGACGACTCCCCCGGAAGTCGCAGTGGTCGCCGACGACCCGGTGTTGATCGCGACCGGTGTGGCCTGAGATGCGGCGGTGGCGTTGGCAGCCGCGTTCTCGGCAGTCGCCTGGGCCGCACGGGCAGCCTCGGCCTGCTTGAGATTCCAGAGCTCATAGCCCAGGTATCCGGTCCCTGAAGCGAGCAGGGTCACGAGGAACCACGGCAGTTTGCTGCTGGGAGCCGGAGGCGGGGGAGCCTTGATCCGAAGTGACCGGACCTTGTCGGAGAGTTGACCGGGAGTACGGCTGGGTGTGGCCGTGGCCTCGGTTCCACGCTGAGAGTCGACAGGCAACGCCATAGGGAGCCAGGTCCGGAAACTGGAATCGGGGGGACACCAAAAACCGCCCCTCGTCCAGCGAGGGATCGAATTGTCGGCATCCTTTCATTATACGGCTGCCAACCGACCGGATTCCACGAAATTCCCCAGCCTGCCGAGTTTAACGACCCTGCTGCGGAAGACCGACGCTTCCAGACCCCGCCTGAGTGAGCTCTGCAAGTTTCTCCGTTCGGATCGCGACACCGCCCCACGGTCTGGCGTCCGCGCGATTCGTTCGGGATTGACGGTTCTGCCGATTCACGCGACAGTTCGGGCCCCGCGGGTCTCCCCGGGGAGGATTCTGCATGGACGACACTCCCACCCCCATTTCTGCCCCGAATTCCGCCACCGCACCGACGGTCACTGCAAGCGCTGCGCGGAAACCGACCGTCACGTGGCGGCACCGCGGGGAATACCTCGTGTTCCGCAGCCTGGTTGCGGTGGTCGAAGCGGTTCCGCTGCGGACCCGCGACGCGCTCGCCCGGGGTCTCGCCTGGTTCCTCCACCACGTTCTCCCCCGGAAGTGGACCCGGTACGAAGTGGCAGCGGACAATCTGCGACAGGCCTTCGGCCCTGAGATGACCGACCAGCGGATTGACCAGACGATTCACCAGATGTGGGTTCACCTGTTCCGGATGGTGGGCGAGATGGTGCTGATGCCGCGAAAGCTGCAGAAGTCCCGCCTGCCGGAAGCGATCGAGTTTCGCAACAAGGGGGAAGTGCTGCGGGCCATGGCCTCGGGGCGCCCGGTGCTGCTGCTCTCGGGCCACTACGGCAACTGGGAGATGGCGGTCTCGGTCTTCGGCCTGTTTGGATTTCGCATGGGACTGGTGGCCCGGGACCTCGACAATCCTCTGCTGCACCGCTGGTTTCAGAATTTCCGCCGGTATACCGGACATGTGCAGATCGGGAAGAACGGCGGCAGCGGGGCGATGGTCCGGCAACTCGAGCAACGGGGCAGCCTGGCCCTGCTGGGTGACCAGGATGCCGGTGGCTCGGGGCTGTTTGTCGACTTCTTCGGCCGGCCCGCCTCGACCTTCAAGTCGATCGGCCTTCTGGCCCTCGAATACCAGGCCCTGATCTGCGTTGGTTACGCGCGCCGCCTCGACGAGGCCACTCCGCTCGGCTGGCCCCGGTTTGAGCTGGGGTGTGAAGAGGTGATCGACCCGCGCGATTGCCAGTCGTCTGACCCACTGCGGGAAATCACCCAGAAATACACCTCGGCCCTCGAGCGTGTGATCCGCCGGGCCCCCGAGCAATACTTCTGGGTGCACCGCCGCTGGAAGAGCGTCCCCAAGACCCGTGAGAAACGGCAGCGTGATCGACTGAAGCGAGCGGCCTGAC
>DNUF01000066.1:6131-6666 GCA_003508595.1 Planctomycetaceae bacterium | reverse complement strand
GCTTTCATGTCATGCGCGTCGAGAGATGCCCCGCCACCGAGAGCATCGCCGCTGTCCCCGCGAAGCCAGGCCACTCCGTCGGGACGACTCGCGAGCCGAGGACCGAAGACCAGCCGCAATGCACGACTCGCCCGCACGGACCCGTGGCGGACTTGGCGACACCGGTGCGCACCGCGATGATGGAGTGAGACCGTTGATCCCCTCTTCCTGTGGAGTGCAACATGCCCCCGGTTCGCGTGGCGGCGCTGAGTGAGATTCCCCCCGGTACCGCCCGTGAAGTGGTCGCGGGGGGACGAATCCTGGCCATCTTCAACGTCGATGGCGTTCTGCGCGCGGTGGATGGCATCTGTCCTCATGCCGGGGGGCCGCTGGCTGAGGGGGACGTGACCGACGGCATCGTCACCTGCCCCTGGCACGGTTGGCAATATGACCTGGCGACCGGCAAAAACTGCGTGAACCCCGGGATCAGCGCCGGCTGTCATACCGTCCGCGTCGAAGGAGACGACGTGCTGGTCGACCTTCCCTGATTCTCTCT
>DNUF01000066.1:0-5820 GCA_003508595.1 Planctomycetaceae bacterium | reverse complement strand
CCTGGGGGAAAGGCCTTTGCGGCAGTCTCAGCCGTGATGGCCGGCCGCGGCGTGGGTGACCCGATCGACCGTCATCTGAGATTGGGAATCCGAGGGACTTTCGTCGGCTTCCAGTGCCGCTCCCGACGCGAGACCGGCGAGGAAACTCCAGACGACGCCGCCGGTCACACTGAGGATCAGCGAATTGAACAGGGTGCTGATGCCAATGCAGAGGACCACTCCCTGAAGCACCGACTGTTCCCAGGGGGGAAGTGAGCGGGAGAGCCTTCCGTGATTGACCAGCAACAGGAGCCAGGCCAGTCCCCCGAGCACTCCCAGCTGCACGGTCAGGTGCAGGAATTCGTTGTGCGGTTCCGACACAGCGAGCAGGTCGCGTCCCGCAATGTGGGCGTCGTATTCGGTCTCAAAACTGCCGGTGCCGGTTCCGATCCAGGGGTGCCTGGCAATGAGCTGCACGGTGTTCACATAGAACTCCATGCGGGGATCATCGGAATGCTGTTGCCGGGGTCCAAACTGATTCTGCAGCTGGTTCCAGGTGAGCAGGAACCGCGAGTGCACGACGGCCGAGACCTTGCAGGCGACGACCGAGCCACAGACGAGTACCAGCACGGTCGCCAGCAATCCGCGCCAGCCAAACTGCCGGACACTCCACAGGGTCAACAGCGCCCCAAACGCGAGGTAGCCGGTGCGTCCCTGCACGAGGAAAGTCATGTTGAACACCGCCAGGCCGATCGCCACCAGCCAGCCCCAGCGGACGAAACCGGTGGCGCGTTCCCACTCCAGTGCGGCCAAATAGGCGAACAGCGACATCAGCAGGTTGTGGATGATGCGGTCCTTGGTGATGACGTGGTCGTTGGGAAACCGCGCCTGGGAAATTCCCAGGTCGATCCCCGAGAGCCATTCGAAATAGCTCAACGCCAGCAGCACACCGCACCCCACCAGGAACCCCCGCATCGCCGGTCGTCGCCAGCGGGCTTCGGCAAACACGAGGGTGAAGAGGGGCAACAGCAGGAATTCGCGATATTTGAGCAGGCAGCGGATCGCCTCTTTGGGAGGAGCCGACGTCCACGCCAGACCGGCAACGAGGCCGAAGAAAATTCCGGTGGAGATCAGCAGGGTTGAGCGGGCCCCCCAGAGGAGTGTCTGGGGGGAGGGCCGCAGCCAGCGCAACGCCGCCAGGACAAAAAACCCGGTCACCACTTCCATCACCGAGGTGGAGAGGGGGATGTTGAATCCGACAGCCATTGCCAGCCAGCCGGGAAGGGCTGGCGACGTCACCAGGGCCCGCAACCGTTCCGACACGGTCGCCCCGCGCGACCAATCTCCCGCCAGCGTCGTGCCGGTCCGGGATTCACCGGACTGAGCCGAAGGAACGACCGGCGACCCCAATGAGGGAGCAAGCGACATGGAGAATGGCAGCCAGGAGGCAAACGGGGAATCGGGGAATCGGAGGGGGGATACCCCGATTTGCCGAACCTGTCAAGATGGGTCAATACGGTGAGACCGGCACATTCGACACGCCACTTGGACCCGGCCCCTTCTGGCCCGGACATTCCGTACCGGGCTGTGAGACGGGTCGGTCACGACCCGCTCCGATGCGCGGAACCTGGACGCGTTACGCCATCCTCGGAAAGTGAGGACGCGCTGGCGCGGGTGACTGGAGGAAGGGGGGGTTTGCGGGAAGGCCGCGCTGCGTATCAAAAGTCATGGCAAGGTGAGGTTGTCGTCGTGGGGGTGGTGTGGATAGTCTGAAGAGGACGTTGCAAACAGGTCTTGCAGCGATGCAGGTGAGCCGCTATGTTCCCGCCCCTCATTTCCCCGGTTCCCACCCCGGTTTCCCCTCCCGGATCCTCCGGATTCCCGCTCACGCCGGTCAGTCGCTGGCTCTTCGCGGGATTGTCTCTGCTTCTGCTCCTGGTGTTTGGCGTTGCAAGGTGGCTGGAACCCCAGCCGCGCGGCTTCGGTACGCACCAGCAACTCGGTCTGCCTCCCTGCACCACCCGCGTTCTCTGGAACCTTCCATGCCCTGCCTGCGGCATGACCACCAGCTTTGCGAACCTGACCCGTGGCCGGCTCATACCGGCGGCGCGGGCCAATCTCTCGGCCATTCCCCTGGCACTGGTTTGCCTGGGGGCGATTCCGTGGCTGTGGGTGAGCGCCTGGAGAGGACGCTGCTGGAGGGTGGGCGATCCCCTGGTTGCGTTCTTCTGGCTGCTGCTCGCCCTGATGGGGCTGGCCATCCTGGAATGGGGACTGCGACTGTCTTTCGCCTGACGAAGCTGTTGCCGGGCCTGGCCCTGCTGCTGGCCGTGGCACTGCTGCCCGGCTGCCAGATGATCATCGGGCTGATGATGATGGCCCAGGGGAAGCCCCTGCAGCCGGCGCACTTCACTGCGAAGACCGGCAAGAAGCTCACCGAAAAAAACAAGCGGGTGCTGGTGCTGTCGTGTGCCGACCCTCGGGCCCTGACCACGCATCCCTCGCTGCCGATCGACATCGTGCAGCAGGTCTCTTCGAAACTGCGGGCGCATGAGATCAAGACCTGCGACACCAACGAGGTGACGCGGTATCTGGAGTCGGGAGAGGTGATTGACAAGAACACCGACTTCACCGCGCTGGCGAAGGAGATGAAGGCCGACTACGTGATCCTGATCGCGTTCGAGACCTTCGCGACCCGCCAGGAGAACAGCTCGGGGCTCTACCGCGGACTGTCTCGTTCGAACATCCATGTCTGGGAGATGGCCGGGACGGGCGAAAAACGCCGCCTCAGCCGCATTTACCAGAAGGGACACGATTCGAAGTACCCGGTGCACCAGCCGATCGAGTCGGACTACGAGCACCCCGAATTGTTCCAGCACAAGTTTCTCGACCTGCTGGCGGAAGAACTGGCCCGCCACTTCTACGACCATCCCCCGGGAGCCGACATTGGCTGACCATTCCCGGGCCCCCCGGCAACAGGATGTTGCCCCGGGAGCCCGGAGTCGTTCCCGAACTGACTCTCCTGTTCATCGACGTTCAACGTGCCTGCGAAGGATCGCTGCATGACTCTCCAGATTCCTCCGACGATTCGCCCCCGGTCAACCGGGTCGCGGCTGCTGCCGCTGGCGGCCGTGGCCGGGCTGCTGCTGCTGCAGAGCGGCTGCAACATCGTGATGCTGGTGAGCTACCTGATCCACGGCCCGCCGACCGTCGAGCCGGACTTTCACAAGCGGACCGGCCTGTGGCTGAGCGAGTCTGGCAAGACCACCGGCATCATCTGCTACGCCCCCAAGGCGTTGAAGTGGGACAATGAAGCGGTCGATTCGGAGGTCGCCCGGGCGGTGGCCATCCAGTTCAACCGCCGGAAGATCCGGGTCTTCAACCCCGACATTGTCGATTCCTGGGTCGATCAGAATCCGAACTACGACAAGGTCACCGAGCTGGGGACCGCCTACAAGCTGGACTACATCGTCCACATCGACATCAAGGACTACAGCCTGTTCGCCCCGAACTCGTCCGATCTCTACCAGGGTCGGTGCGATGCGGTGATCAACGTGTTCAAGATGAACGAAGACAAGACCGACGGCGAACTGATCTATACCACCGAGATCCGGTCGCGATTCCCGTCGCGATCCGAGAAATCGGTCTACGAGATCAGCCACGAAGACTTCCGCAACTACTACCTGCAGGCACTCAGCGATGAGATCGGCCGGAAGTTCTACGAGACCTACACGATGGACGACATCGGGAACTCGGCCCTGCAGTAGTTTCGACGAGTGAGTGCGATTTTCCGCGGGGAATGCGCTGTTTACCCCGCGGTCCCCCCCTGATATTCTCCCCCGCCCCCCGGGGCCGGCCGGACCACCGACCAGCCTGCGGGAGGCCGGACGCACGACGCGTCCGCGACAGAACCATGGAGGATGCGGTTGTCACAGACTGCGCTCAACAAACTGCGGATTCTCTTCGTCGATGACGAAGCCCCGATCCGCGAGGTGATGAAGATCGAGCTCCAGCGCATGGGGCACGACGCGGTCATCTGCGAAGATGGCAGGGCCGCGATCACCGCCGCCGACAAGAACAGCTTCGATGCCGCGATCGTCGACCTGCGCATGCCCGGACTCTCGGGCTGGGACGTGATCGAGCACCTGAAGACGGTCTCGCCCGAGACCGATGTGATCATCAGCACCGGCCACGGCAACATGGAAGACGCCATCCAGGCTCTCCGCCGCGGTGCCTATGACTTCCTCACCAAGCCAACCAAGCTGGCGGTGATTTCCGGCGTGCTCAACCGCGTCGCCGAGAAACGCGCCCTCCGGAACAAGGCCTTTGCTCTCGAGACCCGGCTCAAGGTGGTCGAAGGTTCGAAGATCGTCGGTTCGAGCCTCCCCATGCTGCGGGTCCAGCAGCTGATCGAGAAGATTGCCCCCACCGATTCGAACGTGCTGATCCTGGGGGAAACGGGAACCGGAAAGGAACTGGTCGCCCGACGGGTGCATGAACTCAGTCGACGGGCCCACATGCCCTTCGTCGCCGTCAACTGTGGCGCACTTCCTGAAAATCTGGTCGAAAGCGAACTCTTCGGCCACCGCAAGGGCGCCTTCACCGGAGCCGACTCGACCCGCAAGGGACTGATCGAGGTGGCCAACGGGGGCACACTCTTCCTCGATGAACTCGGCGAGCTCGACCGCATGATGCAGGTCAAACTGCTGCGGGTGCTCGAATCGGGTGAGATGCGCCGCCTGGGTGAAAATGATTCGTTCCACGTGGATGTGCGGCTGGTCTGCGCGACCAACCGCAACCTGCTCGACATGGTCGAGAAGGGAGACTTCCGCGAAGACCTGTTCTTCCGCGTGAACACCTTCGAGATTCCCCTGCCGCCGCTGCGCGAGCGGAAGGCCGACCTGCCCGAGCTCGCCCGCGCCCTGGTCACCCGCCACCTCAAGCGGAACACCCTCCCCGAGGGAATGCTGACCCCGGAACTGCTGGGAGCCCTGGAACAGCACGACTGGAATGGCAATGTGCGTGAACTGGCCAACGCCCTCGAGCATGCCCTGATCCTCTCGGATGGCAAGTCACTGCGCCGGGAAGACCTGCCCGCCAGTGTGCTTGGAAAGTCGGTCCGCAAGAGGGTGCCGACCGCTGTCTCGGCCGGGCCGGGCGAGGCACGCACGTTGTCCGATCGCCCCAAGTCACTGCGCGAAATCGAGATGGAGGCGATCTTCGAGGCGCTCGAGCGGAACGGTGGCGACAAGCCCAGGACCGCTGCCGAACTCGGCATCGCCCTCAAGACGCTCTACAACCGTCTCAACCAGTCGGCACTGCAGTCGGAAGCGGGCTGATCGCGAACTCGCCTCGGTACGATTGTGACCGCACGGCAGCGGACCGCGCGGAACCCTGTGCGGCCCCGCCATTCGATCGGTCCCGTCGGAACGGTGCTCGCAGCGCACGGTTTCGGACTGCTCTCGCGGAACCAGATCTCCTGTCCGACCGCCGCCGGCTGTGTGTCGGCCCCTCGGGATGTTTCCGGGATCAGTTCCCGGTCACCTCGAGTTGTACTCCCTGCGTGGGAGCGGCTGAGAGGAACAGCGCTCTCTTCCCCTGCGTTCCCTGGTGTGGTGCGGGCGCCGTCGGCAGCCCCTGTGCCGGCAGATCGACAAACGCCTGCTGCACGTCATCGACCTTGAAGCAAAGATGATGCAGCCCCGGGCCATGCTGCTCGAGCCAGCGGTGCAGGGGATGCCCTGGCTGCAAAGGCTCGACCAGTTGCAGGTGAGTGTTCCCCAGGTCGAGATGCGTCAGCCGCACCGCCCCGTTGTTGACCACCTCGCTGTAGAGCACCTT
>DNUF01000107.1:83945-84149 GCA_003508595.1 Planctomycetaceae bacterium | reverse complement strand
TCATCCACATCGATCAAAACAGGCTATTTTTTCAAAAAAGAAACTCATTCGTGTGGCCGAACTTCAAAAATCGTCCACCCCTGCCTAGTATCGGTGCATGCCGACACTTCCGTCGGCACCAGCCTCCGGGATGGAGTGATGTCTGGTTGGTCGGTGAGGAACAGCAGTGCCGAGTGAGCGTGCGAACGATCCTGGGGCCTTGGG
>DNUF01000107.1:77491-83699 GCA_003508595.1 Planctomycetaceae bacterium | reverse complement strand
GGGCTGACGGGGATCATTGGATCCAGTCCCGCCATGCTTGAGGTGGCCCGGCTGACTCGGCTGGTGGCGCGCACATCGGCCACAGTCTTGCTGACGGGTGAGACTGGTACCGGCAAAGAATTGATCGCNNCGTCCGGGTCAACTGCGGGGCCCTGTCCGAAAGTCTGCTCGAAAGCGAGCTCTTCGGCCACGTCAAGGGGGCCTTCACCAGCGCCAACGAAAATCGGACCGGGCGTTTTGAGGCAGCACACGGCGGAACCCTGTTTCTCGACGAAATCAATTCGGTCAGCTATACGCTGCAGGTCAAGCTGCTGCGTGTGTTGCAGGAGCAGGAGTTTGAACGGGTGGGAGACAACCGGACCATTCGGGTCGACGTCCGGGTCGTTGCAGCGACCAACCGCGATTTGCTGGATGAGGTCGCCCGCGGCAGCTTTCGCGAAGACCTGTATTTCCGCTTGAATGTCGTCCCGATCGACCTCCCCCCTCTGCGGCAACGGACCGGAGACATTCCCGACCTCGTCGATTTCTTCATCCGGAAATACGCCCAGTCAAACAAGGTGGCCGTCTCAACGATCTCCTCCGATGCAATCGCCGCCCTCGAACGATATTCCTGGCCGGGCAATGTTCGCGAACTGCAGAATTATGTCGAGCGGGCGATCGTCTTCTCCCAGAATGGCCACCTTGCTCTCGAGAATTTCCCCAAGCAGCTCGTGTCCGGGGCGCCGATGCGGCTCCCCCGAGGTGGGGGTAAAGACTCCAACTCCCTCTGCCAGGAACTGGTCACCCTCGGCCTGCAGGCGGCTGGTGACACCGCAAACAACCTCCACGAACGGATCGTCTCGCAAGTGGAACGTGAGGTCATCGCCCAGGTGCTTCGCACCTGCCAGGGGGTGCAGACAAAGGCGGCCACCCGCCTCGGTATCAATCGCAATACCCTGCACAAGAAAATTGACGAGTATCACCTCGAATCCGAGCCCAGTTCCGAAGCCTGACCCTACCGCGGTCGCTTGCCGCGTTTGCCTCCGCGCTTCTTCGTGGCTGTTTTCTCCCCAGTCGACCCGGCAGGGTTCGATGGTGCTTGACGGGCTGTGCCTCTGGCAAGACACTTTCGCCAATGGCCGGGTCCGATTGATTGCGCCCGGTTCCAGTGGCTTCTGTTTCGCCCCTCCTCCCCAGCCAGTCCGCATCCCATGACTCGACCTGGTTTTTCGCTCGCCCTGCTCGCCCTCCTGTGGACCTCCTCCCTGCAGGCTGAAAACTGGCCCCAATGGCGCGGCGCCGCGCATGACGGCATTTCGAAAGAGACAAGCGTCCCCACCCGGTGGACGGCATCCGAAGGGATCGCCTGGCGACTCAAGCTTCCCGGGCGGGCCGGGGCCACCCCGGTGGTCTGGAACGACTCGATCTTTCTCACCTCGGTTGGTGAAGACAACGACACCCTGGTTCTGATGTGCGTGGGAACCGACGGAAAGGTCCGCTGGACCCGTGATCTCGGCAAGGGGAACAAAGACGCGCGTGTCAATGAGGGGAACTCGGCGTCTCCCTCCCCGGTCACCGATGGCAAGTTCGTCTGGACCTTCCTGGGCAATGGCCCCCTCGCCTGCCATGACTTCGACGGGAAGGAAATCTGGAAGTTCGACGTGCAGGATCGGTATGGCAAACTCAATATCCAGTTCGGGATGACGTCGTCGCCCGTGCTGGATGGAGACCGGCTTTACCTGCAACTCATCCACGGCGAAGGAGATCCGAAGACCCGGGAGGCCAAGATCGTCTGTCTCGACAAGGCAACCGGCAAGGAACTCTGGAAGGCCGAACGTCCCAGTGAAGCCCACTCCGAGAATGAGCACTCCTACGCCTCCCCCACCATCTACCGGGACGGACAGCGAGCCTACCTGCTGACCCACGGTGCCGACTGGATCATCGCCCACGACCTCAATGACGGGCACGAACTCTGGCGTTCGGCGGGCCTGCAGCCCGACAAGTATGATCCAACGCTCCGTCTTGTTGCCTCGCCCGTGGCGGTCCCCGGGCTCATCGTCGCCCCGTCGGCCAAGGGGGGCCGGGTGATCGCACTGACCCCCGATGGCTCGGGTGACATCACCGGTTCCAGGCACAAGCTGTGGGAATACAACCCCACCCCCGACGTCCCCTCCCCGCTCATCCACAACGGACTTGTCTATCTCTACCGCGAAAACGGAGTTCTGGTGGTGCTTGATTCCAAGACGGGGAAGAAGCTCTATGAGCAGCGTACCCCCGGCGAAAACAACCGTGCGTCGCCAGTCTTCGCAAACGGGAACATCTACCTCGTCGCGCGCAACGGCATCACGACCGTCGTCAAGGCCGGCCCCAAGTTCGAGGAAGTCTCCACCAACGCCCTCGAGGAAATCACCACAGCCTCTCCTGTGATCTCCAACGGGCGGATCTACATCCGCACTTACGAATCCCTGTGGGCGATCGGGAAATAGTCAATTCAAGTCACGTGGATGTTGCACTGGCCTCCCCCTCAAGGGAGGCCAGTGGCGTTTTCAGAGGCCCATCGAAGAAGCCCCTTCCAGCCTGGGCCTCTGGAATCTTATCCAAACAGTTCCATGATCGGCTTCCCGGTCGTCAGCGTGCGTGAGATGCCACTGGCATCCTGCGGATTGTTGATCGGGATGTCGAGAGCCTGGTAGATGGTCGCTGCCAGATTCTCTGGCGAGACCGGCTTGCTGGTGGGGTATTCTCCATACTTGTTGGACTTGCCGTAGACCCGTCCACCGGCGATTCCAGCTCCCGCCAGGATGGCGGAGAAGCACTGGGGCCAATGTTGCCGTCCGGGCGGAGTCTCCTTGAGCAAATATGGCGTGCGGCCGAATTCCCCGGTCACCACGACGAGCGTGTTCTTCAACAGTCCGCGTTCGACAAGGTCGGTGAACAAACCCGCCAGGGCCTGATCGAGCCTGGGGAGACAGAACCCCATGCCGAATGATCCGTTTCCGAAAGCGTTCCCCATCCCCATGTTGCCGCCGTGCATGTCCCAACTGCTGCTGGGGGGCCCTGCCTTGTCATGCTCGGCCTGGCCAGCCCAGCCATTGACGGTGACAATCCGCACCCCCGACTCGACCATTCGCCGGGCGAGCAGCAGGTTCTGTCCCAGCGGATTCATGCCATAGCGTTCGCGGATCTCGACCGGTTCGCGGCTGAGGTCGAACGCCTCGCGTCCTTCATTGCGGGTCAGGGCGTCATAGGTCTTTTCGCGCAGATCGGACCAGTCCTTGACTCGCTGGTCACGGTCGAGACGGGTCGACTCCAGGCGGCTGACAAGCGACTTCCGCTCTTCAAACCGCTGTTCGTCATACGCATCGTAGATCGAGGGGGGCTTGAAGTCGGGCATCGCCGGGTGATTGTCAGCCGCACCAACAAAAACCGGGGCGAACGCCGAGCCCAGATAACCCCCGATCCCGAGGTTGGGGGCACAAAACACGGGGGGCCCGACGCACTTGATGAGCCAGGCGTTCGAAACGAAGTTGCGGGTGCTCGGCTTGTGCTTGGCGATGAACGAGCCAATGTACGGCTGGCTGTCTGGAACTCCCTCCTGAACCCGCTTGTCGGACTGGCCGCTCAGCAGATTGTGCATCGCATCGAAGTGATTGCTGATCGACCCGGGATGGGCCATCGAGTTGATCAGTGTGAAGTGCTCGGCCAAAGGAGCCAGTCGGGTGTGCATCTCATTGATGAGCATCCCCGGAACCCTGGTCTCAATCGGCTGATAGGGTCCGCGGTATTCGAGCGGTGCCTCGGGCTTCATATCCCAGGTGTCGACATGGCTCGGCCCGCCGCACAGCAGGATAAAAATGCACGATTTGTCGGACGGAACCGCCTTGCCCGAGGCATCGAGCTTGTCAGCCCCCATCACCAGGCCCGGCGTCCCCAGAGTCAGTGTCCCCAGGCCACTTGCAATCAGGGCCTGACGGCGATTCATCTCGAGATTGTGCATGGCGTCGCTCCACCAACCAGTTCAACCGAACCCAGAAACCTTCTCTCCGACGCAAGGATACACTTTCGTTGATGTGAGTGAAACTGGAATCGAGGAATTGGGGCCGGTCGCCGGTCAAAACCTATCGGCTGATAGCGGTATCGAATCCTTCGAGAGCTGAGACGTCCGAGGAACCGCGGTTCGGGTTCCCCCCGACCTCTCAGGTGTCTGCGTCCAGAATTTACGGTACGGCCCGGACTTGGAGGCATCGGTCGAATCCCGAGACTGTATCGCGAGTCGACCATCCACCATCGCCCTCGAGGGTGCACCACCCTGTCAAGTGCGACCGCCCCAACTGCGTTGCCGGGAGCAGTCGGCGATTGCGCGAACACTGCCCCTCGAAAGCCCCCCCAATGCCACCGGAGGAACTTCGCACCGAACTCCAATTTTGCCTGGCGTGGAAATCGATACCGAATCATTCAATCTCTCTGGATCAAGAGTCATGAACCGCGGACTATTCGCACGGATGACAGGGTAGCCCCATGTCCAGAGTGCTATCCAAATGATTTTTCCTGCCGCACGAAACGGTGATTTCCCAGACAACCAAGGTCATCCCTCTTCTACCGTGAGTTCTTCAAACTCTCTCGTGAATCATGTGATGGCGGCAACCGGTTCCGTCGGTATCGCTTCGCCCACCATGCGGCCGTGTTCTGACACGACCCTTGGCAGCGCCGTCCCGCGAATGTTGCGAGGTTCGCTCTTTTTCCTGACGAATCGGGATGCCGGATGACCGCGACCCGTTCGGCACGGCAGCAATGGTGTCGGCACATGCACGCCCCGGATCCTGGCCATCCCACCCCTCCAACGCCGCCCCATTCGGGGAATGGCTCGAGTGCTTCCGGCGTGCGCCCTCGGCCCGCCGATTGACGGAACGACCGTTCCATCGCTTGCGTTTGGCAAGCCGTTCAGGTTGTAACTTTTACATCTCCATTCCGAAATCCTGACAAACCTGATTGACCCCTTCCCAGGAAATGGAATATCTCTGCTGTCCCCTCCGGGGGATGCATTCTGCCTCCCCCTCACGGAGTGCCCCGACTGGGGTCCCTCTCCTCTCCTGCCCTCCACCCCTCCCCTTCCTGAATTGAAAAAGGGTCGCTCTCCATGCGCGCCTCGTTCCCCCTGCACGCCCTCGTCCTGGGCGGAGCCCTGGTCGGACTGTCGGCCTGTAACAGCACGCGGCAGTCGAACACGGCACGAACGGCCACCGAGCAGTTGCTGATCGCGAACTCCATCGATCAATCGCTCGACAAAGTCGATTTCTCGCCCTTGGCAGAAGCGTCGGTCTTTGTCGAAGAGAAGTATCTCGACTGCGTCGACAAGGGGTACGTGATCGCCTCGATCCGCCACCGACTGCTGCGACAGGGAGGTGCCATTGCCGCCAAGCCGGAAGAAGCTGACGTGATCCTCGAGGTTCGGGCCGGGGCGATCGGAACCGATCTGTCCAGCTCGTTCATGGGGGTCCCCGAAATCACACTCCCGGGGATGCTCACCCTCCCCGAGGTCAAGATGATCAGCAAGGACGCCCAGAAAGCGGCCGCGAAAATCGGGCTGGTCGCCTACGATGCCAAGACCAAGCGTCTGCTTGGCGAAGGGGGAGTCTCCAACTCATTCTCGGACGAGACCAACACGTTCGTTTTTGGGATGGGCCCCTGGCAGGATGGAACCCTGCGTGAAGAGCTGAATCACAACGCCACTCATGGCGCCCGCCCGGTCGACCATGTCCCCCCGATGGTCACTTTCGCCCGCCCAACGCTGCGGTCCACCGGCCCAGGCCAGCCCGACGTCCAGCTCTCCGGCGGCGAAAAAGAAGAACAGGTCCCTCCTGCTCCCGCCTCGGCCAAAGTCGGAACCAAGTAATCGGACGGCAAGATTCCGACCTCTGAACCTCCCATCCGGCCGAGCGCAGCAGCGCTCGGCCGGAGTCGTTTTTGGTGCCCGCCTGTACAGAATTCGATTGACAAGGCGGGGACAGATTCGCCACTATTGATGGATCGAGAACCGAGCACCACCGACCTGCCAAGGCTCCGGCAACGTCTCGGTTTCTTTCCCTCCTGACGAAATCCCTCCCCGTCCCTGCTGGCGATCCGACATGCACAGTCGATCGATTGGTGTTTTTCTGTTGAGCCTGGGCCTGACGGCACTGGTCAGCCCCGTGTTCGCAGAGGACCCTGCTGCGACACCGGCGGTGGCTCC
>DNUF01000107.1:46774-77230 GCA_003508595.1 Planctomycetaceae bacterium | reverse complement strand
ACCCGCTACGGCTGCAATTCGGGGCCGTGCCATGGCAAGTCCCGGGGCCAAAACGGGTTTGCTCTGTCTCTCCTGGGGTTCGACTCGGAATTCGACTACCTGGCGCTCGTCGGTGAAGGTCGGGGTCGCCGTCAATTCAATGCCACCGCCGAGGGAAGCCTGTTGCTGCGGAAGGCGACTGGGCAGGTGCCGCACGGTGGGGGAAAACGGATCGAAGTCGGTAGTCCCCATTACCAACTGCTGCAGGAGTGGATGCGGCAGGGTTCCCCGCGGACTCCCGAGACCGCTGCAAAACTGGTCCGGGTGGTGTGCGAGCCTCCCACCCAGGTCCTGACCCCCAATTCATCGTTCCAACTGAGAGTGTTTGCGGAGTACTCCGACGGAACTCGCCGCGATGTCACCGATGTCACGGCATTCCAGTCCAATGATCGGGCGTATGCCGCTCCGTCGAATGAAATCGCCGGTCTGGTCCAGGCCGGACCGATCCCCGGCGAGGCGGCCCTGATGGCCCGCTATATGAACAACATTGCCGTCTGCCGGGTGTTGATCCCCCAGCCAGGCGAACTGACCACCGATGATTACGCCCGACTCCCGCGCCGGAATCCGGTCGATGAGCTGGTGTGGCAGAAACTGCAACTTCTCAAGCTGCTGCCCTCAGCCGAGGCCACCGAGACGGTTTTCCACCGCCGGGCCTACCTGCGGATCATCGGTCGTCAGCCAACTCCGGAGGAGACGCGGGCCTACCTTGCCGATGCGACCACCGGCAAGCGGGAGGCCTTGATCGACCGACTGCTCGAACGACCCGAATATGCCGATTTCTGGGCGAACAAGTGGGCAGATCTGCTGCGTCCCAACCCCTACCGGGCCGGGATGAAAGCGGTCTGGAACCTGGATGCCTGGTTGCGGCAGGCGTTTCGCAAGAATCAGCCCTACGATCAGTTTGTGCAGGAACTGCTGACTTCCCAGGGGAGCAGCTGGCGTCACGGGAATGTCGTCGTCTTCCGGGACCGTCCCGAGACCGTCGAGATTGCGTCGTCGGTGAGTCAGTTGTTCCTGGGAGTCCGTCTGGAGTGTGCGAAGTGCCATCACCATCCCTTTGAGGTGTGGAGCCAGGACGACTTTTACGGATTTGCAGCGTTTTTCACCCGGATTGGCCACAAGGGGGAAGGATTGTCTCCTCCGATCTCTGGAGGCCAGGAGATGATTTTTTCGACGGGGGGTGGCCAACTGGCCCATGGCCGGACCGGGGCGATTGTGGACCCGAAGCCGCTGGCCGCCGAATCTCTGAAGATTCCGGGTGACCAGGATCCGCGGGAGGTCCTCGCGGGCTGGATGACCTCACCGGACAATCCCTATTTCGCCAAGGTGATGGCGAGCCGGATGTGGTCGGAGCTGATGGGAACCGGGCTGGTGGAGCCTGTGGACGACCTGCGGGCGACGAACCCGGCCTCGAATGAACCACTGCTGGATTACCTGGCGAACGATTTCCGGGAGAGCGGCTACAACATCAAGCACCTGATTCGGCGTATCATGACGTCGCATGTGGCGGGGCTGGGCTCTCAACCAACCGAGCGAAACCTGTCGGATACGCGGAATTTCTCGCGGTATTATCGTCAACGGTTGCGGGCTGAGGTCCTGCTCGACGCCGTGAACGACTGCCTTGATACCGAAGAAGAATTCCCGGCCATGCCGGCCGGGTCCCGGGCGACACAGGTCTGGACATTCCGCTCGTCCTCGCTGTTTCTTGACACGTTTGGTCGGCCGGATGCCAATCAGGACCCACCATGTGAACGAACCTCCGATTCCACCACGCCGCAGATCCTGCATTTGATGAATTCTCCGGCACTCAATCGGAAGTTGTCGCTCGATACAGCCCGACCGGCTCAATTGGCAGCCAGTTCCCTGTCGAACGAACAGCTGGTGGAGGAAGCCTACCTCTGGGTTTACTGTCGCCTTCCAACGGCGGAAGAGAGGCAGGTGGCCCTGGAACTGCTGCCGGCCCCTCCCGATCGCCGCAAGGGGGTCGAAGACCTGTTCTGGGTCCTGTTGAACACCCCCGAGTTTTCGTTTGTGGACTGAGTTGAGATGCGGCCCGGGCCGGTGGCGGCTGCGGGTTGACACCACCGCAAGGACGAACGACAGTCTGGCTGTGGGAAAGAGTGAAACCCGAGACAGACGATTCCCCACTTTCTTTCCGGTTTGAAGCGAGCACACGATGGCCATCCACAGCAATTGCGAAGGACTGCGACGACGCGACTGCCTGTCCCTGGGACTGGGAGCCTTGTTGGGTGGGGGTTTTGTGAGTGCCCTGCAGTCTCGGGCCCGGGGAGCCGAGCCCGGGGCCGACAAGAAAAACACCGGCTGCATTCTTGTCTGGCTGGACGGTGGCCCCAGCCATATTGAGATGTTCGATCCCAAGCCACAGGCTCCCGCCGAGATCCGGGGAGAATTTGAGCCGATCGAGACGAAGGTCCCGGGGCTGTTTTTCAGCGAGAACATGCAGCGTCTGGCCGCGATCAATGACAAGTTCACGATCGTGCGGTCGGTCTGTCATAACCAGAACAACCACGGGGCGGGAAACCACTACATGATGACCGGGGCTCCCACACGGATCCCGGTGAGCTGCGGTGCGTTTGTGAGCTTCCATCCCAGCATGGGTTCGGTGGTCTCGGCCGAGCGGGGTGCCCCACACAATCTGCCCCCCTACTTCGCCCTTCCCAGCATCACCCGCTCGGGTGGACCGAATTTCCTGGGAAACAGGCACGCTCCATTCGTTGTCGCCGACGACCCGAACAACAAGGGATTCCGGGTGCGCGATGTCACACTGCCAGCCGAGCTTGACGATGGTCGGGCCATCAGTCGGCGTCTGGCACGAAAGAAGCTCGACCAGCTGCAGCGATACACCGATCGGGCGACTGGGGATCCGGTCGTGGGTTCGGACGAAAACTTCCAGCAAGCCGTTTCGCTGATGACTTCGGAAGTCGCGCTCAAGGCGTTTGAAATCGACCGAGAACCAGAATCGATCCGCGAACGGTACGGGCGGAATCCGCTCGGGCAGCGGCTGCTGCTGGCTCGTCGGCTGGTTGAGGCGGGGGTGCCGTTCGTGACCATCAATGATGGCGGTTGGGACCACCACTCGAACATCTTCCCGGCGTTCAAGAAGCAGGGACAGAATCTCGAATCGGTCGTGGCGACCCTCATCGAGGATCTCGACGAACGGGGGATGCTCGACAATACCCTGGTGATCGTGATGGGAGAATTCGGCCGCACCCCGGCCATCTCGACCCTCCCTGGTTCGACGACGCCGGGCCGCGACCATTGGTCGAGTGCGATGTCGATCCTGGTGGCGGGATGCGGCACGCCACGTGGCCAGGTGGTGGGAGCAACCGACTCTCGGGGCTATGCGGCAATCGAAAAGATCTACGCTCCGGAGAACCTGGTCTCCAGTGTCTACCTCAAGCTGGGGATCAATCCCGACAAGATCGTCTACAACTCGTCCGGTCGCCCTTCGCACCTGGTGAGCGATCCGCGGCCCATCGCCGAACTGATGTAGACTGTGCCAGGCGTCAACCCGCCGACTGTTCACCGTCATCCCCACACCCGGGGATGCATACGTTCGTGAGAGCGGCGATTGTCCGGTTTGAAACGCTCGGTCCAAGGGCCCAGGCGACAAGCCGCTGGACTTTAACATCGCCATCGATCATCACTGGCGTAGAGGAAACCTCGTGTATCGCGGCCGCCTCATATCGCGGAGGCCTTTGGCGTGATTCCGGGGGCAGACGGCCCTCGGCCAAGGTTGCCGGGTTGAGTTGTGCGGCAGCGGGTGGCGAGTCTGAGTGAGTGGCAACGTCAGCGTCTCAGCGCTGTCATCGCGATCGTGGTCTGTCTCGAAAGAGTTCTTTTTGGAACGGCAGGACGAACAATGAGTCTCCTCGTAGTCGTGGTGGTCTCGGCCGTAATCTTGCTGGCCGCCTATCGCATTTATGGCTCGATCTTGTCCCGGTTGCTGGGGCTCAGGGCCGACGTTCCAACACCGGCAGTGACCCTGCGCGACGATGTCGACTATGCACCGATCGACTCGAAGTTTCTGCTGGGGCAGCATTTTTCGGCGATTGCAGCTGCCGGGCCGATTGTCGGCCCCATCCTGGCAGGGTACCTGTTTGGCTGGCTGCCCGCCCTGCTGTGGATTCTGGTCGGTTCGATTTTCATCGGTGGGGTCCATGATATGACGGCCCTCACCGCCTCGATCCGACACAAGGCACGGTCAATCGCCGAGGTGGTGCGGGACAACATGTCCCGCCGTTCTTACCTGCTGTTCCTGGCTTTTGTCTGGCTGGCACTGGTTTACATCATTGTGGCCTTCACCGATGTGACCGCCAGTTCGTTCCTGGGGATCCAGACACTTGAGAACAACGAGGTGATCACCGGGGGCGGAATTGCGACATCTTCCCTGCTGTACCTGGCCATACCGCTGTTGATGGGACTCTGCCTGCGGTTCACGAAACTCTCGATGGGCTGGGCGACCGCGATCTTTCTCCCCTTGATTGGTGTGTCAATCTGGGTGGGGCAGTTCATCCCCCTGGCGGCTGAAGACTTTTTCGGGATGCCGAAATTTGTGGCGGAGGAATTGCCGGCGGTCCGGGAAAAGGCTCTGGCCATTCTCAACGCTGACCAGCGCGCCCAGTTTGAAGCCAGGGTTCCTCAAAACCGCCGGCTCTTTGTACTGACCGACAAGGGAATGGCACGACAACTGGAGTTGGCGGACGTCCAGAAAACGGCCCTGTCCCAGGTGCTTGATGGTCCGAGCCGGAAGTACAACCTGATCATGGCCGATGGTCAACGACTCTGGAACGTCGCCCTGCTGCTGTATTGCATTGTGGCCTCGGTGGCCCCGATGTGGCTGTTGCTTCAGCCGCGCGGACACCTCGGGGGTTATTTCCTGTACCTCGCATTGGCTGCCGGGGCACTGGGGGTGGTGCTGGGGGGGAACAAGGTGGAATACCCGGCCTTCCGGGGCTTTGAGGTGACGAATGCCGCAGGCACGACGATTCCGATGTTCCCGTTGCTGTTCATCACCATCGCCTGCGGGGCCTGCTCGGGATTCCACTCGATCATCGCGTCGGGAACCACCTCGAAGCAGCTGCGCTGCGAACCGGATGCCCGACTGATTGGGTATGGTTCGATGCTGCTGGAGGCGATGGTGGCGATTGTCTCGCTGTGCTGCGTGATGATGCTGCGCCCCGACTCGGACCTGCTGGCGGGTGGGCAGCCCAAGCCGAATTTCCTGTACTCGCGGGGGATCGGAAGTTTCCTGGGAGTGATCGGGGTCCCGGCGACACTGGGGGTGTCATTTGGACTGATGGCCTTCACCACCTTCGTGTACGACACGCTGGATGTCTGTACGCGGCTGGGGCGGTATATCCTCCAGGAATTGACCGGCTGGACCGGGCCCTCGGGGAAATTTGTAACGACGGCGCTGACGGCTGGGTTTCCGCTGCTGTTTCTGATCTGGCAACCGGTGGATGAATCGGGGCGAATCAAGGAGCGGTGGCTGCTGTTCTGGGATCTGTTCGGAGCCAGCAACCAGTTGCTGGCCGCCCTGACACTTCTAGGAGTGACGGTCTGGCTGTGGCGCACGCGCCGGGCAAAGTGGGTACTTTACGTCACGGGGATTCCCTGCATCTTCATGTACGTCATGAGCATGTGGGCCCTCGGGCGGACCATTCAGCCCCTGTGGGGTGCCCTGCAAGCCCGAATGGCGGGAGATGCGGGAGTGAACTTGTGGAGCAACCCCGTCCCCTGGGTGGCGCTGGTCCTCGGTGGATTGGGGGTTCTGATGGCCCTCGAAGCGTTGCGGATCCTGCTGGCGGGCCTGCGGCGTCCCCCGGCGGCCGAAGGGGCCACCGCCCTCGGGACGACCGGCTGAGGTGCCCGTCTCCCGGCCCCGGAATGCTGAGTGGAGTTCACCGAACCGCCCGGGACCGGGCTGGGAGGGACGGGAGAATCGGCATCATCGGCAAAGTCCGCTTCTCCGGAAAAGAGGCGGAGACGGTATGGCTGTCATAACCGGTGCGTCCATCGCGACTCTGGGGGGAGCCTCCCGTAAATGACAGATCTCGTCTGGCGTGACCCTTGACTCGTGACGATCTTCGTATCACCTCGCAGTGCGTGGGCCCTGGGCCCGTGGAACCGATGGTTCTGAACAACTCTGCGAGGGCATAATGGAATCCAGCCTGGCTGGCTGCAGCCTCTGGTCAGTGAAGACCGCGAGAGACCCGGAAGGTCTGTCGCACGACGCGAAGGAGAAAGCCCGATGCTTGTCCTGTCGAGACAACGCGACGAAAGCATCATCATTGGTGAGAACATTGTGATCACCGTGGTGGACATCCGTGGCGACAAGGTACGTTTGGGGATTCAGGCCCCAACAGAGATCCCCGTTCATCGCCAGGAAGTGTACGAGGCGATCCAGCGCGAGCAGGGGAAAGCGCCCAGCGTCGAAGGAACGATCATTGAGGCGACGCTGAACAAGTTCCCCAATCGCAGGGCGTCGAAGCCCGCCGGTTGAACCCGTTCGCCTGACGGAACAAGGACACGAACCAGCAGACGATCCGGTCTGCCAGTTCGTGTTTGATCCGAGTTCCGTTACCATGGTGATGTCCCGGGGATTTGTTCCTGACAGGTCACCGGTTTCTCTTGAGGAAGTCACCTGGTCTGCGGTGGGTTGACCGATCGAAACTCCGTTCCGATTCGCAGTCGAGTCGGTTGACTCGCAAACAGCAGCGCGGCTGGGAAGAATTTCCACCCCTCACGGGGAGATTGAAACACCGGCATTCATGCCGGTGGGCACCCTCGCGACGGTCAAGGGACTCACGGTCGACCAACTGCGGGCCGCCGGTGCCCAGATGGTGTTGTCGAACACCTATCACCTGGCGATCCGCCCAGGTGCCGAGGTTGTTCAGCAACTCGGGGGCCTCCATAAATTCATGGGTTGGGACGGCCCGATCCTGACTGACAGTGGAGGCTTTCAGGTCTTCAGCCTGGCGAAGATGTCCCGGTTGGATGATCGGGGGGTCACATTCCGGTCCCACATTGACGGGTCACTTTTGGAACTGACCCCCGAACGGGCGGTGGAGATCCAGGAGCAACTCGGTCCAGATTTCATGATGTGTCTGGACGAATGTCCTCCGCATCCTGCGACTCAGGATCATATTCGACGGGCAGTCGATCGAACGACACTCTGGGCCGAGCGTTGCCGTCGGGCCCAAAGGCGGTCAGACCAGGCACTGCTTGGAATCGTCCAGGGAGGGGTGGACCTGGAAATGAGGTCCCGGTCGGTCGAAGCCCTTGTCGACCTTGATTTTTTCGGGTACGCGGTCGGTGGACTCAGTGTCGGAGAGCCACCTGCAGAGATGTACACAACCCTCGAAGGAACGGTTCCCCGTCTCCCTTCCCACAAGCTCCGTTACCTCATGGGGGTGGGGCGACCGATCGATCTGCTCGAGTCGGCGACTCGAGGGATCGATCTGTTCGACTGCGTGATGCCGACCCGGAACGGCCGTAATGCCATGGCATTCACGAGCCGGGGGGCCCTGCGATTGCGAAACCGGCAATACCAGACCGATCCGCGTCCCCTCGACGAGTCGTGCCGTTGCCCGGTCTGTCAGCGATACTCTCGAGGGTATCTGCGGCATTTGTTCCTGGTCAATGAGATGCTGGGGCCGATCCTGGTCTCGTGGCACAACATCGCGTATTACCAATCGCTGTTGCGTGAATTACGCGAGGCGATTCGCGCCGGGTGCGGGGGTGAGTTCCGAGCCCTTCAGCTTGCCCGCTGGGATGAGAAATCCTAAGATGCCGCGATTCTCTCGACTGCGTAAGGGGTTCGGGCGATTGTCTGCCCCCTGGAAGTCGGAGATCTGGACAGGTCTGAGAACAGGGAAACGGTGCGGGGAGACTCGCGATCGAGCCTTGGTTTTGTGACTGCCGGGACCGGTTCCGAAAGTCCCCCGGAGGGACTTCGAAACAAGTCCCCGGGCATCAGGAATCAAGGTTTTTCTTCATTGTTTTCGGGCGCGACAACGGGCGGCTGGCAACGTGAGCGGCAGCCCTTCCACGGAAACACAAACCGGCCTCCTCGGGGCCGGACTCTCGAGCGGTTCGGGATCCCCCTTGAAAAGGGTGCCCGGCTACGTCGTCATTGATAGGGATCGGAGTCACGATGGAATGGATCTTGGCCCAGGCGACAGCACCGGGACAGGGAGGGATCGCGGAACTGATCGCCACCTTCGCCCCCATGTTGATGCTGCTGGGAATCTTCTACTTCCTGGTGATGCGTCCGCAGCAGGTGGAACAGAAGCGGCGACAGGCCGAACTGGAACGCCTGAAAAAAGACGACGAGGTTGTGACCATCGGGGGAATCTTCGGGACGGTGGTCAACCTGTCGGAAGACCGCAAGGAAGTGACCCTCAAGATTGCGGACAACACGCGCGTGCGGGTCCTGCGGTCGGCCATTCAGTCACTTGTGAATTCCAAGAGCGACGGGACCAAGACCGCCTGACCCGATTGCCCCGCATCCCCGGTCTGCCATGTGCGGATGAAGGGGCCCCGGACAAGCGGAAACTGCGGATTGAACAACAAAAGACGTGAGGGGTGGGACCCCGGGAGAGCAGCTTTGCCCTCCTCTGTTTGCTAGGACAGTCAGGACTCAAATCGATGACCTTTTTCACCCAGAACTTCGAGTTCTTCCTCTACTTCCTGTTCCTGGTGGTGTTGCCATTCGGACTGGCACACCTCATCTGCAGTTCGCTGCGGGTCCGGGAATTCACCTTCCGCCTGGGATGGGTGTTCTTCTTCATCGCCGCGGCCCTGTTGCCGTTCCTGGCCAAGATGATCCAGCGCGACCGATACGCCTACCAGGGAGTGTCGGACCTGAAGTGGATCTCGATGGATCAGGTTGATGAAAAGATTGACCCGGCCACTGGAGCGGTGACGGCGTCAGAAAAGGGGACTGGCACCCCGGTGAAGCGCGTCGACCTGACGTTGGATGACATGGAGTACAGGGACGGAAAATGGCTGTTCCTCGACCCTTCCTTGGCGACCGACAAAAAGAAGAAAGAGACCAAGACAGAACCCGCCGCCCCCGTGGAAGTGGCCAACAAATTGTCGTTTGACCCATCGCGGTGGCGCAATGCTCTCAGCTTTGGCATCGATCTCGCTGGCGGAACAAACCTGATCTACGAAGTGGCCGACCGCGACGGCGGCGGTGAAGAGGTGAAGGTCGACAACGGCTTGATGGACCGCATGGTGGGGGCGGTCATGAAGCGTGTGAATCCCAACGGCACCAAGGAAATCGTCATCCGCCGCGTTGGCGAAAAGCGGATTGAAATCATCCTGCCCGGTGCGGACCAGGCGGTCGTCGAACAGATCAAGCAGGAAATCACCGAACTGGGAAGCCTCGAATTCGCCATTCTCGCCAACCAGCGTGATCATGGCGAACTGATCCGCCAGGCGTTGGCCAACCCGGCGAAGAAAGTTCAGTTTGGACAGATTGACGCCCAGTGGGTCCCGGTCGCTCCCTCGACCGATCCCCGCGGACGGCAGATTCCCAACACCGAATTTGACGGCGATCCGGAGATTGCCGTACGACAGATCACGGGACTGCCGCGTGGGTTCAATGAAATTCTCGTGGTTTTTGAACCCGAAGACCGTCGGGTCACCGGCCACTTTCTCCAGCGGGCTGAAGTGACCTCGGCCAATTCCGGGGGAGGTCCTGCGGTCGGTTTCCGGTTCAACCTGGAAGGTGGCTACCGCTTCTTCAGCCTGACCTCGCGCAATGCTCCCCGCCAGGACGGGTCGCGTCGGCGTCTCGCGGTCCTTCTGAATGGTGAGGTGCAAACGGCCCCCTCGATCAACTCTCCCATCGACCGACAGGGGATCATCGAGAGTGACCGGTTCACCCTCGAAGAAGTGCAGAAGTACGTCAATGTGCTGAACGCGGGTGCCTTGCCGGTCCCGCTCAAGAGCGAGCCGATCAGCGAATTTACCATCAGCCCGACGCTCGGGGCTGACGTCCAGTCGAAGGGCCGACTGGCCCTGATTGTCTCGTCGCTGGTGGTGTTGATTTTCATGGCGGTCTATTACCGAACGGCCGGGCTCATCGCCAACATCGCCCTGCTGATGAACCTGCTGTTCATCGTCTCGGCAATGGTCTATCTCAAGGCTGCCTTTACACTGCCTGGTCTTGCGGGGCTGGTCCTGAGTGCCGGCATGGCGGTGGACGCCAATGTGCTGATCTACGAACGGATGCGTGAAGAACTGGAGCGGGGAGCCAGTCTGCGGATGGCGATCCACAACGGCTTTGACAAGGCCTTCGTCGCGATTTTCGACTCGAACATCACGACTCTGATCACGGCCTTGATTCTTTACGTCATCGGGACCGAGCAGGTGAAGGGATTTGCGATCTCCCTGTTCATCGGCCTTGTGGTCAACCTGTACACCGCCGTTTACTGCAGTCGGCTGCTCTTCAACATCCTCGAACGTTCGCGGTTGCTGAAGAAGGTCAACTTCATGAACGCGATCGGAAAGACCAACATCGACTTTGTGGGCAAGCAGAACGTGGCAATCATGTGCTCCCTGGCCTTGATTCTCGTCGGCCTGGGCTGCTTCTTCGCCCGCGGCACCCGGAACTACGACATCGATTTCATGGGGGGGACCTCAGTCACGATGCAATTCGAGAAGCCGCAGCAAACCGATTCAGTCCGTGAAAAGCTCGAACAGGCGTTTGGGACCAAGAACATTACCGTGGAAGAATTGAGCCCCTCGGCCGATATTCCAGCCGGCACGTTTTTCCGGTTCCGCCTGGCAAGCGAAACCGACACCATTCTTCCCGTCCCCGAGATCGAGAAGAAAGTGAGTGGCGCGTTCCAGGGAGAACTGGTCCGCCGCACGATGAAGCTGGGTGGACAGTCTGAGATTCCCAATTCCCAAAGCGACGGGGATACGGCCGCCTCCACCGACGAATTTGCTGGCGGACAGCGTGTGACCCTGACCTTCGCCGATGCTTCCGGAAAAGCGACGCGTGCTTCAGAGATTGCTCCGGCGACCCTCGCCAACCTGATTGAACGAAAGCTCTCGGAAGTCCCTGGGGCGGATGGAATTCCCGGCAGCAAGTACGGCCGGAGCGACTCGCTGTTCGGTCTTGAAGGAAAGGCCGGCAGCGGGCTGCAGGCGACCGGCAACCGCTCGAAGACCTATTCGGAGATCGAGTTGCGGTCGAGCAAGGTGGTCAGCCCAGACGACTTGCAGACCGCTCTCGCCATCATCTCCACAGAGATGAACAGCGAGCCGGTTTTCGATGAAGTCACCAGCTTCGAAAGCTCGGTGGCCGATGAGGCCAAGTGGTCGGCCCTGATGGCGATCCTCGCCAGCCTTGTGGCCATTGTTGCGTATGTCTGGCTGCGGTTTGACAACATCATTTTCGGCCTCGCGGCCGTCGTTGCCCTTGCACACGACGTCCTGGTCACGCTGGCAATGGTGGCAATCTGCTCCTACCTCTCGAAGACGCCAATCGCGGGACTTTTCCAGTTGACCGACTTCAAGATCAACATGCCGATGATCGCCGCGTTCCTGACGATCGTGGGTTACTCGATCAACGACACGATCGTGATCTTCGACCGTCTGCGGGAAGTGCGGGGCAAGAATCCCGAGATCACCAAGGAGATGATCAACGAGACGGTCAACCAGACCCTGAGCCGGACAATCCTGACGGCCCTGACCGTGCTGTTGACCGTGCTGATCCTGTATGCCCTGGGTGGCGAAGGGATCCATGGGTTTGCGTTCTGCATGGTGATCGGTGCCATCGCCGGTACTTACAGCACGGTGTACATCGCCAGCCCGCTGGTGCTGTGGTTCATGAACCGTTTTGGGGAGAACCCGGCTCCAGCGAAGCGGAAGGCCACAACCCGTCCGGAAGCGGCCTGATCCGGTGATTGCGTCCGGCCAGCAGGCCTACTGACTCATGCCCAAGTCTCTGCGTTCTCACCTGCTGATCGCCGGTCGCCGACTGCGTGACCCCAATTTCTACCAGTCGGTGGTGCTGATCCTCGAGCACAATACCGAGGGCGCAATGGGGGTGGTGCTCAACAGCCCCACCCGCACCACCGTCGTAGAGGCGCTGGAGTCGTACGCCAACCTTGAAGATCGGGGTGATCTCATCTTCAAGGGTGGCCCGGTCGAAACCCAGGCACTGTTTGTGCTGCATGGGCTTTCGGATCTCTCCACGGGTGACAACGAGGTGCTGTCCGGGCTCTTCCTCGGGGCAGGTCCCGATGACTTCCGGAATATTCTCAATCGCCTGTCCGGCGAATCGAACAAGGCACGATTCCGCATGTTCCTGGGATGTGCCGGGTGGGGCCCCCGGCAGCTCGAGGGAGAACTGCGGCGAAAGGACTGGATGGTGATTCCGGCCCGTCCCGATCATGTCTTCCCCAACGACGTCTACTCGCTTTGGGATGATGCCGTCGGGGAATACCAGCGACTCAACCCGGTCCTGCCGGGGGGAGCCTCCCGGTCGCAATGGAACTGAACAGACCCGAAGACGAGGCAACCCCCGCTCTCGCACCGACTCACCCTCCGTCACTGGGACGGAACATCGCACTTCGGCTGGCCTACGACGGAACTCCGTTTTGTGGCTGGCAGGTACAACCCAACGGCCCCACGGTCCAGGCGGCCCTGCAGCGGGCCATCCACCGACTGACGGGGGAATCACGGACGGTTTACTCGGCAGGTCGCACAGACTCAGGAGTGCATGCCCTGGGGCAGGTGGCGAACTTTTTCAGCCAGAGTCCGATCCCACCCCGGCAATTCGCGGCCGCCCTCCAGACCCATCTGCCGACGGAGATCCAGCTGCTGGAATCCTGGGAAGTCCCGCCTAGATTTCATGCGACTTTCTCGGCCCGCTGGAAGCGCTACCGATATCTCATCCACAACGCCCCTCACCCGCTCCCCTTCCTGAAGAACCGTTGCTGGTGGCTGAGACGTCGACTTGATGTGAAGGCGATGCAGGCCGCCGCACAGGCCCTGCTGGGGACTCATGATTTTCGGTGCTTCGAGACCGAGTGGCCGAACAAGCCCACCAGCGTCCGCACGATCCATGAACTTCAAATCTTCCGCCAGCCACTCTGGAATGCCTGGCAACCCGCTGCCATTCCCAGGGGACAGCATCCCCCGTCCTCCCCGACCGACGACTCTCTCGTCTGTCTCGAAATCGCCGCGGACGGTTTTCTGTACAATATGGTCCGCAGCATCACCGGCACTCTGGTGAATGTTGGTCGCGGTCGCTGGTCGGCGGTCGATGTTGCCCGCATCCTCAACGCACAGGATCGCAGCCAGGCCGGTGCAACGGCTCCCGCGGAAGGGCTTTATCTCGTTCAGGTGGAATACGACCACGACTGGCCAGGTACAACAGGCGAAACTTCTGGCGACCGACAATTGTCCTGAAGCGGCCGGCCGGGAATCGCGAGCCGCACCGCACGGGCAAGCCGTGCCGTTCGCCTCACGAAAATGATCCGGATACAATTCGTGATTGGTCCCATTCGCAATACCGGCCCGGCAACTGCCCCCAGAGGAGACATCATGAGATTACGGAGTTGGGTGTGGGCAATGGTCCTGCTGGGGTTTGCCTGGCCCGCGATGGCCAGTCCCCGGCCCAATGTCCTCCTGATCCTCTGCGATGACCTGCGGACGGACGCTCTCGGGTGCTACGGCTCGAAACAGGTGCGGACTCCAGCGATCGACTCCATCGCCGCACGCGGTGTCCGATTCGCCAATGCCTTCTGCACCACATCGCTTTGCTCTCCCAGCCGGGCGTCCCTGTTGACCGGACTCTACGCTCACCGGCACGGGGTGCGCGACAACTTCACCGAGTTGCCCAACCACCTTCCTCACTGGCCGGGACGATTGCAGTCGGCGGGCTACAGGACGGCGTACCTCGGCAAATGGCACATGGGGGAAGCGAATGATGAGCCCCGACCAGGGTTTGACTGGTTTGTCACCCATCGCGGTCAGGGGAAGTATTTCAACAACGAATGGAACCTGAACGGGACGGAACGAGTCACCAAGCCGGGTTACTACACCACGGTTGTCACCGACATGGCGCTGGAGTGGTTGCGAGACCAGTCCCGCGATCAGCCATGGGTGCTCTGCCTGGGACACAAGGCCCCGCATTCGTTTTATCAGCCTGAAGACAAGTACGCGCATACATTCGACTCGGTCGCAGTCCCCTACCCCGACAGTGCCTTTCACCTCGAAGGCAAGCCGCAATGGATCACGCAGCGTCTCGACACCTGGCATGGCATTTACGGCCCCCTGTTTGAATGGCGGAAGAAATTTCCCGACCGTCGCCCCGAGGCGGTACAGGACTTCGAAAACATGGTGCACGCCTATTGGGGAACCGTATTGAGTGTCGACGACAGTGTTGGCCGCCTGCTTGGATTCCTGCATGAGTCCGGTCAACTCGACAATACCGTGGTGATCTTCGCCGGCGACAATGGCCTGCTCCAGGGGGAGCATGGCATGGTTGACAAGCGGACGATGCACGAGCCAAGCATTCGCATCCCGCTGATCGTCAGCGGCCCGGGACTTCCGCTGGAGAAGGTCGAGAATCACCAGGTCCTGACGGTCGATCTTGCTCCGTCGCTGCTTGAACTGTGTGACGCCGAGCCAATACCCGACATCCAGGGGAAGTCGTGGTGCCAACTGGTGCGCGGGAAAGATTCGAGTTGGCGCGACGGCTGGTTCTACGAGTACAACTACGAGCGGCAATTTCCCTATACCCCCAATGTGCGCGGCATCCGGACCGCCAACTGGAAGTACATTCGCTATCCACATGGCGATGGCCAGCCCGACCGGCACCGTGCCGAGTTGTATGACCTTGGAACCGATCCTGGCGAGACGCGCAACCTGGCAGACGATCCTGCCCATGCCGCAAAACGGGCCGAACTGCAAGCCGCGCTGGACGCCCTCATGGCACGGGAGGGTCTCGTTTCCGGTGTCGACAAAATGCCGCTCGACGAGGGGATCAAACCGCAGTTACCCGACGCCAAAATCCGCTGAAAGGACCTGTGTTTCATGCTTCGGTGGGCCTTCTTGCTGACCAGCCTGCTGGCCGCGGTGCCAACCTCGGCGACAGCCGGTCGTCCCAACATCCTCTTCCTGTTTGCCGACGACCAGCGGTCCGACACGCTTGCCGCCCATGGCAATCCACACATTGACACTCCCCACCTTGACGCCCTGGTGGCACGGGGCTTCAGTTTTCGCCGGAACTACACGTTCGGCAGCAACAACGGCGCGGTGTGTGTCCCGAGTCGGGCCATGCTGATGACGGGCAAGTCCTGGTTTCGAATCGATGCTCCGACGATGGGGGGAAGCCGGCTGCTGCCGGAATTGCTGGGTGAACAGGGCTATCAGACATTTGCCACCGGCAAGTGGCACAATGGGGAGGCGTCGTGCGCCCGGGGATTTCAACAGGCCCGTCATGTCATGTTTGGTGGGATGAGCGACCACACGAAAGTCCCCGTCCGGTCCCGAACTCCCGAGGGGACGTGGACCAGCGCAGAGACCACGGACCGCTTTTCGACCGAGCTGTTCGCCGATACAGCCATCGAATTCCTGAAGCAGCACGATCCGGCGCGACCGTTTTTCTGCTATGTGGCCTTCACCGCGCCACACGATCCCCGGCAACCTCCCGAAGACTTCCGGCAGAGGTACGAGCAGCGCCCTCCTCCGCTGCCCCGCAATTTTGTCCCCCAGTTCCCCTTCGACAACGGTTCCGTCACCGGTCGCGATGAGGTGCTGGCGGCATGGCCCCGGACCGAGGCGGTCATCCGGTCGCAATTGGCCGAGTACTATGGGCTGATCAGCCATCTGGACCAGCAGGTGGGACGAGTCCTCGCAGCACTCAAGGAGAGCGGCCATTCCGATGACACGATCGTGGTCTATGCAGCGGACAATGGCCTCGCCCTGGGAAGCCATGGCCTGCTGGGAAAGCAGAGCGTTTTCGAACACAGCATGCGAACGCCACTGGTGATCGCCGGTCCTGGAATTCCGAGAGGGCAGTCATCGTTTGCCTTGACCTACCTTTTGGACCTGTTTCCCACGCTGTGCGATGTGACCGGGACTACCATCCCAAGTGACCTCGAGGGACACAGCCTGCGCCCAATCTGGACGGGCGAGCGCGATGAAGTGCGGGATTCCCTCTTCCTGCCCTACCTTTCAGTTCAACGGGCCGTACGCGACCGGCGGTGGAAGCTGATCGCTTATCCTGCCCAGAATCACCTGCAACTGTTCGACCTCGAACGTGATCCCGATGAATTGGTGAACCTCGCCGACAATCCCGAACAGTCGTCCAACATCGACCGACTCAAAGGCCTGATGGCCCGCTGGCAACAGCAGGTCGGAGATCCGGTCGCCATTCCCATGATGAGCCAGACACCGACACCAATTGATCTCTCGACCGCCCCCCGGAAGCCAGACCCATGGCAACCCGAATGGATCGTCAAAAAGTACTTTCCAGCCCCATGAGTTCCCCTTCCCGACACTGGCGAAAATCGGCCGTTGCAATTGCAGTCGGAGCCTTGCTGTGGCTGGGAGTGACGACGCCGGCCACGCCCCAGGTGCCCCCTGCGGCGTCGGAGGCTGGAAACCAGCCGCACGATGCGGATGATGATGATGATGATGATGTGGAGGCGGAGGAGGAACTTGAGTCGGCCGAGTCTTGGGAGAGAAATCGAGGGGAACTTCGGCGGCTGAATGAGCAGGTGGATGTCCTGATCAATCAGGTTGTTCGACCTCGGACACCCGAGGCCCGCCAGATTGCCGACAGCCTCGTCACTCGCGCGCGGATCCATCTGATGATGAATGATCGACAGGCGGCACGACACGATCTTGAGCAGGGCCTGCGACTTGTCCCCGCCCATCCCGGCGCCCTGGGTCTGCTGGCCGAAATGCGCAGCGAAGAGAACCAGTCGGCTTCCGAAACGGAATGGCCAGTTGAATGGCCTCCCCATCCGGAATTCGAAGTCCCTGCCGCCAAGCCGTCACGAAGCCTGCAGGTGCCGCTGTTCGCTCTTGTGGCAGACATTCCCTGGTATTTTGCCCTGCCGGCCGCCTGGTTCATCCTGTGGTTCCTCTTTCTGGGACAAGGGACTCGCACCACTCGGGAAGTCCATGGCTCGCGACTTCGACTCGGTTGGGTTGCCGCACTCCTGGCGGCGGTCTGCCTGCTCCCGCTGATCGGTTCAACGCTGTGGGGATTGCTTCATGATCCCACCCCGGAACAACTCATCGTCCTGTCGATGGGGACCTTCATGTCCGTGGTCTTCTGCCTCCAGTTCCTGCAGCCTCCCATCCAAATCCAGGGGCAACAGTCGTTACCCCTCGTGGAAAATCCGGAGTTTCTCGACCGTGTGGCCCGACTATCGGAGGTGATTGGCGTGGTCCCACCACGGGTGCGTCTCTGGCCCTCCACCACGGACAGTCAGCAGGCACTGGCCTTCGCAGGATGCCTGTCCGCCCCCCAACTGGTGGTCACCGATGGCATCCTGAACCGCCTTTCGACCGCCGAGAGCGACGCGATTCTGGCGCACGAACTGGGGCATATCGCCAACCACACGCTCTGGTTTTTTGCTCCCCTGATGAGCCTCGCCGCAACTGCCGCATGTCTCGTCTCTGAATCGGGGATCTGGGTGGCCCTGGGACTGGGCATGCTCGTATTTGTCGGCCTGCGACGGATCTCTTCCCGGCCCCTGGAGTTTGATTGCGACCGGAGGGCGGCACAGGCTGTCAGTCCCCAGGCGATGATCATCGCATTGGAGAAGATCCATGTGCTGCACCCGCTTCAGGGGGAAAACTGGCTGAGCGAACTCTGCTTCGCCACCTCAACTCACCCCTCCCTGAACAGCCGGACCGCCTGCCTGAAGCGCTTTGCCAACAATCCACTCTCTGATGGGGAATGCCAGGCCCTCATTCGCAGCCAACGACTCGGTTGGCTGGCCGTTGGGGCCTGGATCTGTGCGATCGTCGGGGGACTCTTCGTCCTGTATCGGTGGCCTGAAATGACACATGCCGTTTCCATGATCTGGATCGGCCTGGCCCTGGTTCCCCTGCTGTTGCTGCTCCAAGGAACCCGGAAGGTGCGTCAGATGCACGCCCGACGCCTCGTAACGACCGGGAGCAGCCGAGGCAAATGGATTTTCGGGGCCTTGATCGCCCTCTGTGCAGTCGGGATTTTCCTTCCCCTCGAGTACTTCGCCGATTGGCCTTTCTCCCCACTGGTGTCGGTAACCTCCATCTGTCTCATGGTGATCACCGTCGGAATCGCACTCATGCGTCTGACCCGCAGGTCGCGATTGCAGCACAACATTCTGACCGACTTCACGTTGGGAAAATACGAGAATGTTGTGCAGACTTTCGACAGCGCCCCGCGCTGGTTTCAACGCAATCCGGCCTACGAAAATACGACCGCCATTGCACTCGCGCTGACCGACCGACGTGCCGAGGCCCTTCATCGACTGGAACAACTCGAACTGCGTGAGCCCCAGTTTCCAGCCGGGCTGATGACCCTGATTGCCCTGGACTACGACGACGGCAAGGACGCACGGGCCGAGGGCCTGGCCGCCCGCCTTACCGAGCTTCTTCCCGATGATCCCGTCGGCCCCTTTCGCCAGGTCCTCAGCCTCGTACGCATGGGGCAACTCGACAGAGCCCGGGACGTCGTGACAGCAGCCCGCAGTCGGATTCCCACGGCTCCCCTGCTCAACCTGGCCGAAGCGGCTGTCGCCATCGCTGACAATCAACAGGAGAAAGCGCGGGAATTGCTGGAGTTGAGCGAACGACAACTGCCCGGAGATTGCCACCTGGCGGTCCTGTGGGTCGAATATTTTCTTCGGCAGGGCAACATTCCCGACGCACTCGGGGCACTGGAACGGCTCGACTCCATGGCGCGGTCCAACCGGCTGGCCTTCCTGGACGGAACTCTCTTCCGTCTCCGTCAACAGCTCTCAGGTCAACATCGCACTCTGTCATTGGAAGAACTTCCGGAGTCACCCTCTCCTGCTCCTCCCTCCGGTTGAAAGAGTTCTCACACCGTCCCGGACTATGGTCCGAACGACACACATCTATACATCCGCTCCTATCCCGCCTCGCATCCGGGACCTCGACCGTGGCCCCCAGGACGAGAGGACGCCGCTGTCAGGATTGATCGTTTTGCGGGTCAGTGAGGATTTGCGGCTTCGAGGGCGATTGCGGATCGTTCCGGATTCAACACAACGGCGCTTCACAATGTATCGGTTGGCGGAACCCTGACTTCCACGGGGCGATCGTCGGCTGCGGATCCATTCCGCATTCGCCGGAAAACTCCAGCGGTTTCGGGGAAAAACCCGGGCTTGCAACACCTTCAGCGGGGCGAATCACCACACAACCGGCACAGCCCGAATCGCGTTCGCTCTGGGCAAGATGTGCACGAACCGACCCGGTGTTTCAAGCGTTTTCCGAGGGCCTGACGATCTCTGCAGGCGAACCGCTGCAACCGCGCAGCGTGATTCTGTGGATGAGGATTCGATTCACACCAAGGCTTCCAGGGAAGGGGCTGACTCGGCCGTCCCCGGGAGACGTGAAAGAGCCCGGAATGTTGACCGCCGTTCACAAGTTCCGCCTGTTGCCGTTCACCCTGTCGCTCTTGCTGGCCGTCCCGTCGGCCCGAGCTTCCGAGGTGCGACAGACACCCATCGTGCGTGCCGTGGACCGTGCCCAGGCCTCGGTGGTCAATCTCCACAGCGAGCGGACGCAACACACCCGCGAGACGCAGTTCGAGTCCGCCGGCGAGAAAAAGCTCAACGGGATGGGAACCGGCATCATCATCGATGAACGGGGCTACATCCTGACCAATCACCACGTGGTGGCGCGGGTTGAGACGCTGCGGGCCACACTGCACGATGGGGCCAGTTACGACGCCTCCATTGTGGATGTCGACCCGGTTCACGACCTCGCGGTCGTCAAGATCGATGCCCCCCATTCACTGCCGGTTTCCCCGCTGGGGACCTCGTCCGACATCCGCTTGGGTGAGACGGTCATCGCGATTGGCAATGCCCTCGGCTACGAGCACACAGTGACCGTTGGAATTGTGAGTTCGCTCGTCCGGGATGTGGAGGCTGAAAACCAGTCGTACCGGAACCTGCTGCAGACCGACGCGGCAATCAATCCGGGCAACAGCGGCGGCCCCCTCATCAATCTGGACGGAGAGGTGATCGCCATCAACGTCGCGATTCGGGCGAACGCACAAAAGATCGGGTTCGCCATCAAGATTGATGACGCCCGCGGTTATGCCGCCCAGTTGCTCGACATTCGCCGCCGCAACCAGACCTGGCACGGGATCGTGACCCGGGACATCAAGACTCCCCGCCAAAGGCACCTTGTCGTGGTGAGTTGCGAATCGGGCAGCCCCGCGGCCCAGTCGGGACTTCAACCCGACGATGTGATTGTGCAGTGCGGTACGACCCGAATCGAGGACGGGGTCGACCTCGAACGGAGCCTGTTGCAAGTGTCGGCTGGGCGCCCGATCTCCGTTGTTGTGAGTCGGGGAGGGTCACCCCTGAGCCTGAACCTGGCTCCGGCGAAGTATGAAGGACGAACCACGACCGTTGCCCGCCGATCCCTTGGATCCCAGAAATCCCGTACGGTCAATCTTGACGATTCCGTCTCCAACCGAAGCTGGAGGATGCTGGGACTGAAGCTGGCACCGACCAGTGATGTCGAAACACGTGTTGTCCGTGAGCGTTACAACGGTGGGATGCGAATCATCGATGTGCGTGGTAACAGTCCGGCCTACCAGAACGGGATCCGCAAGGGGGATATCCTGGTGGGACTGCACGAGTTCGAGACCAAGTCCCTGAAGGACCTCGAATACATCCTCAACAAGGCGTCGAATGATGCCTCGGAACTGCGGTTCCGGGTCCTGCGTGGGCGGGATGAAGTCTTCGGCAGCCTCAGCCTGAAGGCGGCCGCCGCCAGTGACGAGTCGACGGCCACCCGGTGATGCCCGCGGGATCAATCCGATCGACCCAGCTACTGTGACGCGGCGATTTCGAGCCGGCGCTGAATATCAAACTGCAGTGCCAGGATCAGCAGCAGGAGGATGGCGTCGATCACCGCGCAGGCTGCCTCACGACCGGCCACGGAGCCATCCGAGCCTCTCGTGATGATCACATATGCCGGAGACCAGCAGCAGGTGCCAAAGACTCCGGCGCCCAGCATCACGGCAATCGCCAGGGGCAATGCGCCCCACCGCACGACGAGTGAAAAGAACATCGTCAGCGTCAGCATCAGCAGGAACAGGATGCCGAAGAGCCAGTGACTGGGGAGGAAGAGAGAGTCCAGGAACAGTTCGATTCCTCCATCCCAGAAACAAAGAGATATCACCAGGCAGACCAGTCCCGGCAGCAGAGCCGGGACGCAGCCCGCCAGCTTGGTCAGCAGAATCCGGTGCACCGGGACCGGCAACATCAGCAGCATTGGCAGGGTGTGTTCCCGCCATTCGTCATGCAGGAGACGTGACGCGTAAAAACATGCCTCCACGATGACACAGACCAGCAGCAGCGCAGAGACAATCGGTGCGGTATCCTGAAATCTTCCATTCTCAATCCAGACGAAAGAGGTCAGCGCCCCCCCCATCAGCAGCATGTAGGCGAAGAATCGGGCGATGAGGAATCGGGTCCCCCCTGTGACAAAGTGGTATTCCTTCCACATGACGGGATACGCGTGGGGGCGCGGTCGCCGGGCTCCCATCACCCGGATCAGCCGGGACGACAGATCGGGACCACTGGACTGCAGCCTTCTCGGATTGGTGAAGTAGTTGAAACTCCCCCACGACAGCAGGAAACAGATCAGTGCCAGGGCGCAGTTGGACCAGACCTGAAAACCGGCGATGGGGCCACCAAACCCGGTCGACACAATCTCCTCCCTGCGGGTCCACACCGACGCCTCCGCCATCCTGGCGGCGACCCGGTTCCAAAGCCCCGCTGTCCCCCCATTTGGAAACACGGTCCCCAGAGTGCTCAATACCGGTTCTGCGGTGAAATAAAAAAGGAAAAACAACATCACACACCACGACGCGGTCCCGCCACGGCGACATGCCACTGACGCGAGCAATCCCACATTGGCCGCCAGGATCAGAAACGCCGCCAGCGATGCGTAACCAGCGAGGATCTGTGTGATGGTGGCCCCGCCTAGGGTCACGGCCAGCAGTGTGAACGGAAATTGCACCGCCAGCAGCAACAGCGTGTTGATCAACCGGCTTGTCGACTTTCCCAACAGGAGACTGAGGGGATTGAGGCCTGCCATCTTCAGCAGTCCCAGCGTTTCCTCCTCCTTCTCCTCGGTGATGGCCGTTGCGAAAAAACTGATCCCAGCCAACACGATGAGTGCGACATTCAGCATCATCATTGTTTCAAAGAGCTTCAATCCTGGTGCCGCCGCGAGCCCCAGGCTCTGGATCTGGGCAAAGATCAGGCTGAAATACATCAGCAGGGCGAAGAGGAAGCGCATCAGGTGCGCCGAAATCAGCCGCGAGTCCAATCGCAGCGCCCGATGCAGCAGGGCCAGGGCACCGGTCAGCATCAGCCCACCCCTCCAGTCGTCAGGTCCATGAAGGCCTCATTCAAATGTCGCCGGTCCTCTCCAAACGAGTGCACCTGGATTCCCAGAGCAATCACCTCCTTCAGCAACTGGTTGCCGGCATCTGGCCGCTGGACCATCTCCACCCGGTACTCGTCAGTCCCTTCCAGGCGTGAACAGGTGATTACACCAGGCAGTCCCGAGAGCCGCTCGGTCGCATCGGGCGAACCCGCCGCCAGCCCAATCCGGAAACCGGCATGAGTCGTGGGACGCTTCAGCAAACCGGCAATCGAGCCGTTGTACTTGATTCGTCCCGAATCGATGATTGTCACGGAATCGCACAACTCGGCCAATTCACTGAGGATGTGCGAACTGACGAAGATCGTCTTCCCCATCCGCTTGAGTTCCCGCAGGATCTCCATCAACTCGATTCGGGCACGGGGATCGAGACCACTCGCCGGCTCATCCAGAAGCAGGACGTCTGGATCGCTCACCAGAACCCGGGAGAGGGCCACGCGCTGCTGCATCCCCCGGGACAGCCCCCCCACCAGTTCATCCCGGCGACCATCCATGTCGGTCAGCACCAGAACTTCATCGATCACCTTGTCGCGCTGAGCCAGGGGAATTCCATAGGCCGCCGCGAAGAAGTCGAGATACTCGAATACGGTCATCCGACGATACATGCTGAAGTGGTCGGGCATGAAGCCAAGACGTCGGCGAACCTCATGTGACTGTGACACGACGTCCAGCCCCAGAACCCGGATCGTTCCCGAGTGTGGGATCAGCAGAGTGCAGATCGATTTGAGAGTCGTGGTCTTGCCCGCTCCATTGGGCCCCACGAAACCATGCAATGACCCCTGGGGAACCACAAAACTCGCATTGCGAACAGCCCAGCGAGATCCAAAGGCATGACTGAGATTCACGACTTCAATGGCCGCTGTCGCGGGGTGACTCATGGTCGGGACTCCAGTGGCACATCAAGACTGTAAAGACACCGTCCGCGCTGCTTCGGGAGCTGATCGCCCTCAAACCGGAATTCCGGAGGCGGATCGTCGTAGATCAAAAGCCGCACGCGATCGGTTGGCAGTTCAAACTCGAAGACATCCCGGCTGCTGCGCAGTCCCAGTCCCTTCTGGACTGCCTTGTCGAGCCCGGTCCGATACGCCGTCGCCGGCGTATTCTCAACGCCGGTGGACATGAAGGCGTTCATGTTGCCGAACGCATCTTCCGAGACTTTCAGGAACTGCGGCAATGGGGTCCCTCCCGACTGGACTGTCAGGACCATTCCACCGTCCGCAGCGGCCTTGTTGCCCGCGGACATTTCATAGACCCGTCCGCCAAACACCACGAGAATCCTCCCGGGGGGTGTCGATCGAAACTTGCCACGAAGTTCCAGTTCCAGCCGGGCCAATGCCGGCACCATCTGCTCTGTTCTCTTCATGACCCGATCCGACTTGAATTCGTAACGGAGTCCAGAGGCACTTGAAATCTCGAATTTCCGAACACTCGCTTCGATCTTGGGCCCCTCGGCGATCATGTGCGACAGGATGGATCGCGAAGAAAAGGGAGGCATGTCTGTCACCAGGGATGCCTCGGCACCGTTGCGGATCATTCCGCGCATTCCCTCAGACGACTGCCCCGAGGAATACATCCGCCCCGTACCCTCCTGCTGAAACTTGTAGTTTCCCCCCTGGGTGACAAATACATTCGACCAGCCTGACAGTCGGAACCGACCAGGCTCGATCTGCTCGGCGAAGAACAGCGTATCGACAATCGATGCCTCACCCGCTCCACGTCGACCTACCCAGAAGAAAATCAGACTGAACAGCGAGATCATGGCGATCAGAACGCCGAAGACCATTCGATAATCCCCCTTGCGCTGCTGTCCGAGGTACCATCCTCCCGGGAATACAAGGGTGAGAAACAGTATCGAGAGCGAATGAATGAGAACCCAACTGTGCTCGGCTCGGGTCAATCCCTTCAGCAGGCGCAGCAGCGGACCGTCCACCTCCAGTTCCTGATCACTGAAGGGAACTCCCGTTTCGGGAATCGGCTCAGGGACTACCCCCTCCCCCTCGACGCGGGCAGCACGATCCCGCAACCAGCGATTCGTATTCAAGACCCGACTGCGGATCGTCTGGCTGTCGAAAGCAGACATCGGAACATCGTGCTGACGAACAAATCCCGACCCCCAGGGGACTGTGCCTTCTCCCCCGGACAACCCCGACAGCAGCCCCGTCAGTTTCGGGAGACGGCCCGCACTGTCGAGCGTCAGATGCAACTCCCCTCCCAGTCGAATCCAGTCGAGAAAGGCCCGCTGCTGCACCTCGCTCCACCGGGGCTCATGATCGAGCAGTACTCCTCCCAAGCCAGCGCAGGCAGTCGCGTGGCGGGGAAACAGGTCCTCGGGAAATCGGTTGGTCGCTGCCGTCGCACCTCCCACGCGCCCCGCAGATTCCAGGACGACCAGGGCCGGCCGTCCCCGGGTCGAATTGGGGTTGTTCAACACCAGGCGTTCCTTCACCCCCTCACCCCAGACGATCCGCCAGTTGGAATAGCCCAGCTCATCGATCCACGGATGGAACTGAACCCAGCGGGAACTCCCGGGAGCGAGATAGACCGACTCGACCATGGGGGCATCGACGACGTCAAATCCCTGGACTCTCTCCAGACGCAACTGACCATCGAACGGGGTTGATCCCGCGTTCGAAACCAGGACAGACAGAACAGCGAACCGCTCGGGAACCACCCGACCGTCAAACCCCCACCGCTGGTCGGTAATCTCGAGGCCCCATCCGATTCCGGCCAGGATCCAGCCGAACAAGACGATCCCCAGCACCCCTCGGGCAACAACGATTCTCTGACAACACAACGCCATCTGTCCGGGAATGCTCATGGGACATCCCGCCCGCGACCGGCTCTGGCCCCGACAGGGCCTCGGTGCCCCCTGTCCATCCTGCAGACGCCGACGCGACAGGGGATCGGCAGTGATCCCCAAAGGCAATGCGACGGCCCGGCCAGTCGTACCCATGCGGCCGAAAGATGCTTTGTGGAGGGATGGTCGCTCCCCGGAAACAAATCCCCGATCAATGAATTCATGCGGTTTTTCCCTCCGTCAGCTTCATGAATGCCGTTTCCATGTCCATCGCCTCCGGCTGGAACATTCGCAACCGGGCACCGCATTCCACCAGGAAACCATGCAACTCCTCAATCGACGTCTGATCTTCATGGAGCCGAATGGCCAATCTGTCAAGCTGCACTTCCGCCGATTCCACCCCCTTCATCCCGCGCAGCCGCTCGGCCAGTGGCTCGAGCGGATCGGCTGCCTGGACATGGACGATCCGCAGCAAACCCAGCTTGCGATAGATGTCGTTCACCGAACCGTCAGCGACCAGCCTTCCCGCCTCGATGATGCCGATCCGGGTACACAACTGCGCCAGTTCGTGGAGGATGTGGCTCGAAATCAGGATTGTCTTGCCCATTTCCTTGAGCGCTTTCAACAGTTCCCGCATTTCGATCCGCGCTCGGGGATCGAGTCCGCTCGCCGGTTCATCCAGCAACAGCAGATCGGGATCGTGCAACAGCACTCGGGCCAGAGAGAGTCGCTGTTTCATCCCGCGCGACAATCCATCCACCGGAGCATCGAGCTTGTGGCGCAGGTCCGTCAGATCGAGCACATCGCCAATGATGGATTTCCGGCGGGCACGTTCAATCCGATAGGCGGCTGCAAAAAACTGCAGGTACTCCTCGACAGTCAGGTCTTCGTAGACGCCGAAGAAGTCGGGAACATACCCGATTTTCTCGCGTACTTCGTGGGGGTTTCTCAGCACATCCAGGCCATTGACACGCACCCGCCCGACGAAATCCCGCAACAGGGTCGCCAGCACCTTGATGGTCGATGACTTGCCTGCACCGTTGGGGCCTATAAACCCAAACACTTCCCCTTTCGGAATCTCCAGGTTGATGCCCCGCACCGCCACAAGCTGGCCATACCGGATCCAGAGGTTTTTGACATCGACAACCAGCATCTCAATCTCCCTTCCGACACAGGATGAGCCTGGCGACCATCACGCGGACCAATGTCGACAAAGAACTGCGGCAGCCCACCTGGACCGACCGCGACGGCCTGTCGGGCAAGGGACGAAATCGAGGACCGCCCCCTCCGGGCATTGTCCCCGCGAGTGGGTGGCATCGACTGGCATGCTTGATCACGAGACCCCCAGTCCGGAAGGCCGCTTCTGGTAGAACCACCATTCGGCCAGGAGGATCGCGAAACCCAGCAGGGCCAGCCACGGCCAGAGTGGACGGTCGCTCTGCAGTCGGGTGGTTGTTGCCTGCACCCGCACTTCTTTGACGCGGAGTGAGTCGACCGTCTCCAAACCGGTCTCTGCGGTCGACTGCAGGTTGACTCCCACGGAGGCCACTTCCCGTCCTCCTTCGGTGATGCTGTAACGTCCGATCGACGGGGCCGCGATTCCCGACAACACCCCATCAGAGGACGACCGGTGCGTACTCAGAGTTCCATTGGGGGCGATCACGGTATAGGTCGTCTCCGGTGTCACCTGCCGGTCAGCCAGAACTCCGGTCGCATGGCTTTGAATTTCCGACAATCCGGCCAACCGGCGGGCCTCTTCCAACGCGTTCTTGACGAATACGGGAAATCCGATGCGGTACACCAGTGTCGACCGGTCGGTGTGGAACAGCAGCACATATTCGTCTCTGACGGCCCCCGCGCGATGCAGGATCAGGGGAGCCCGTTTTCCCTGGGCCAGGATTTCGTACCCCGACTTTTCGAACTCGCCATCCTCCACATCCGCGGCTCGGCGCGGTTCGCCGCCGATCTGCAGATCCCGCAACTGGACGTACTGCAGCAAGGGAGCACTGCGCTGCCAGTCGATCACCTCGGTCACCTGGTTGGTGAATTCCACCTTTCCCTGGAGATCCTGCGGGATCAATCCGATCGACAACAGCATGCGAGACTCAAGACCGACCTGGGCAGCCTGATCGGTGATCACGAGATCGTACTGATCTGCCTTGCCATTCCCCCCATCATCGGGATACAGCGAAACCGATTCTCGCTCCGACATCGCCTGCCGGTACGTCGCCAGGTCGGGCGGGCAGTAGACCCTCAGGCTGCGCTGGGTGGGGAGTTCCAGGAACGCACGGTTGTCCAGGTCAAGGGAATCGAATCCGTCCGGTTTCAGACGGACCTCCAGGGTGGCCGCCCCGGAATCCGCAAGGTTGAAGACGACGCGTTGGGATCCCCTGCCATCGACCGTCACCAGTTCCGATCCTTCAAGGCTCCCATCTTTCCAGAACTCGACCGTGGTCGGCTGCTCGGCACTGGCCGAGCCATCAATCCGGACAAAGACATCCCAGCGGTCCCTGTTCCTCTGGGCATTCACCGCAGTGATTCCCACATTGTTTCCCCCGGCGGGCAGCTTCTGGTAGGCGAGTTCAAACGGGAGGTCAAAGCTGACATTCGCCGGCACATTGCCATCGGTGAACAACAACACGGTCTCCACCGGGTTGGACAGGGCCATCGCCTGGGCCATTCTCAGACCATCTTCGAGGCGACTGGCCGTCTGCTGAATTTCCATTTTCTCGAGGGCGGCGCGCAGGATCCTGGGATTGTCGGTGAAATCACAAAAACTGCGGGCCGTGTTGGAGACCCCAATCAATGCCAGGCGCTGTCCCGGCATCAATTGATCGATCAATTGACCGACTTCCTGCTTGGCCAGGTCCAGGCGGCTCTGCCCTCCCGGTCGATCCAGTGCGGCCATGCTCGCCGACGTGTCCACCAAAACCGGCAGGTATTGCGCCTGGTCGGCCGCCCCCTTCCAGAAGGGATGCATGGCTGCCAACACGAGGCAGGCCAGCAACGCCAGTTGCAGCCAGAGCAGCAGGTTCCGCCGGAATCTCTGGAAGGGCGAATTGACCCGGCTGTCGTTCAGAACCGAACGCCAGAGCACGAGGGATGAGACCTGCAACTGCGGTCGACGCAGTTTGAGGAAGTACAGGATCACCAGTGGAATCGCCAGCAGGAACCACAGTCCCGCCAGCGGATTGAGAAAGCCCCCCCAATTCATCGGATCCACCCCCGCCTGCGCAGCAGATCAAACAGCACCGACTCCAGGGGTTCCTGCGAAGAGATGGAGACAAACCGTCCCGACCTTTGACGACAAATCGTCGCCACCTCCTCTTCAAGAGCCAGGCGATGGGCGTGGTAGATCGACAGCAATTCCCCCACATTGGACACATCGAGTGTCTGTCCCGACTCGCTGTCGACAAACCGCAGGTTGCCCGTCAACTCGGGATTGATTTCCGTGGGCCCCAGGATCTGGATGGCCGACACTTCCAACCCCGAACTGAACAGCATGTTGAAAGGCTTTTGCAGATCTCCGAATGTGAGGAAGTCGGAGAGCACAATGACCAGCCCCTTGCCGCGATGGCGCGACAACATGGCATCGATCGACTGCTCGACCGCGCAGTCTCCGCCGGCCTCCAGTCGTTCCAGGAAATCGAACATCCGTTTGCGGCTGACCCGGCCGGTGCACGGGGGGAGAAAGGCGGGCTGAGTCGACGGACCCGAGGCGGTGTAGAGACTCACCCGTTCGCCGTTCATCAATCCGAGTGTTCCGAGGGCGGCAGCCAACTGCCTGGCCCGGTCGAATTTCCCCTCGAATCGCATCGACTCCGACGAGTCGACCAGCAGCACCACATGCAGATCCTCTTCGTGGCGATACAGCTTGACGAACGGTTTCTCCAGGCGGGCGAAGATGTTCCAGTCGACGTTCTTGACGTCGTCCCCCGCCACATAGTCCCGGTAATCGGCGAACTCGGTGCTCGTCCCCCCCTTGCCCGCCTGGTGTTCCCCGCGAGTCCGATTGGTTCTTCGACGCAGCGGATTCAGCCGCATTTTCTCCAGGCGCGACAACACCTGGTTTTCGAGCAGCGTTGTGAATCGGGCACCAGCAGTCGACATGCTACGTTCCTGGACTCCGGCAGAGAACAACCTGCCGTCAGACGGGGGTCTCGGGGAGAGCGGCGAGTGCTTCCGAGACCAGTTCGGTGACGCGGATGTTCTCCGCCTGGCCGTCATAATTCAGCAGCATACGATGCTGCAGCACTTCCGGAGCGAAGTGGCGAATGTCTTCAAACGCCACATGCGCCCGCCCCACCGACAGGGCCCGGACACGGGCCGCTCGGATCAGCGCCTGCGCCGCCCGGGGACTCGCCCCCCACCGTACGAAACTCTTCACTCGTTCACTCGAAAACTCGCTCGACGGATGTGTCGCCAGCACAAGCCGGCATGCGTAATCACGCATCGGATCGGCCACCACCACCTTGTCGAGTACCGACCGCAACTCGAGAATCCGGGCTCCGGTCAGCAATTGGGGAAGATCGACCTGCTTCCGCAGGATGGTCCGGCTGACAACCTCGTTGAGCTCCGACCGGCTCAGAAATGGCACCTCCACCTTGAACATGAAGCGGTCAAGCTGGGCTTCGGGGAGTGGATAGGTTCCCTCCTGTTCAATCGGGTTCTGCGTCGCCAGCACGAAAAAGGGCTGCTCCAGCTGGTAACAGATCCCCCCGGTTGTGACCGACCCCTCCTGCATCGTCTCCAGGAGTGCCGACTGTGTTTTCGGTGACGCCCGGTTGATTTCGTCCGCAAGCAGCAACTGCGTGAAGATCGGCCCCTGTCGAAACTCAAACCGGTATCGCCCCCCTTCATCACTGGTCATGATGTTCGTCCCGATGATGTCCGCGGGCATCAGGTCGGGGGTGAAC
>DNUF01000107.1:37469-46573 GCA_003508595.1 Planctomycetaceae bacterium | reverse complement strand
GGCATCAGGTCGGGGGTGAACTGGATGCGCCGAAACTGAAGGTCAAGCACCCGCGATAGCGCCTTGACCAATTCGGTCTTTCCGAGTCCCGGAACCCCTTCGAGCAGCACATTGCCTCCGCAGAAGACCGCCGTCAGCACCGCCTCAACCACCCGTTGCTGGCCGACGATCACCCGCCCCACCGCCTCGCGAGCCTCGGCGAACTGTTGCTGGAACCTGGCGGCCTCGGCCTCGGGAGCGGCAGATCCAGCCGTCATCGGTATCGTACTCATGATGTCCTGCGCGTGCGGAAGAACGTTTTGTTGGTCGGAATTGGCCCGCCCAGCGGGCCACATTGGTTACTTGTTCTGCTGGCGGCGGCGTTTCAGTTCCAGGAGACGCCCGGTGGTCGATTCCGCATCACCCGCCGGGGGGGCAGACTGGGGGCTTCGTCCAGGCGTGGCGGGGGGTGGTGTACCGGCCGGACGCGATTCCGGTCCTGCCACCGAAGCCGGGTCGGCCGGATTGCGTCGCGAACCAGTATTGAGGGGCTGTCGCTCCGAGCCTCCGCCCGACAACAGACTGCCGACCTCACGCTTGCGTTCCAGCAGCGCCCCCATCGTCTCACCCCGGCGAACGTCTTTCGTGGAGAATCCCAGCATGCGGAGCACTTCGCGGGGATCGATCTGCACGCGCCTCAAGCCCACATCCAGTGGAATCAGGCAGGCCAGCGCGATCAGGAACCAATCGTCGATCGGCTGCGAACTGCGTCGCGGGATCCGCTGTTCCACCGGTGGAAAGACCTGGCGGGACTGGTCTTCGGCCCCCATTTCGGCCGTCAACTCCAGGGTCTTGCCTCCTGTCCTCTTGACGAGATCATCCAGCACGAGGGGGTTGGAACGAAAGCGGAGGTATTCCGGAGAGTAGGGAATGATGAAACCGCCGAAGGCCCGATCTTTCTGTTCGGCCTGGGCCACAGGCTCCGCCAGAACGTGATACCGCCCTTTGCCCCACAGTGGGAGTGTCGCCTGGTAACGCCTGGGGCCCACTTGTCGCAGGGTGACCTCTTCTCGCCGATCCTGGGGCCCCGCCACCAGGGCCCGCATCTCGCGAAACGACTCGTTCTCGGCGAAATCCTCGACCCCGATCACCCCTTCATTGCCATTGAGGTAGGTCCACAGCCGCAGTGACGATTTTTCACGCGATCGTGACACCTCGGTCACCAGTTGCTGCACGAAAGGGTCGAAGCGATCCCAGGCAGTCCACTTGGCACTCCAGTTGCTCGAGAGGTCGGCGGTGAAGGCTGCCGTTTTTCCCAGTCCGTACTGCCAGATCGCCAGCAGCGGATCGTATTCCGGTCCCTCCGACTCATCGCTCTCACTCCCCGGTACCTGCAGGATCAATTGCTCTCGATCCTGCCGCGGACTGGTGAGCACATAGCCATCCACAGCCGGGATCGATTCGATCCCCTTCAGAACGCTGCTGGGCATGAACATCTCGGGGAAGACCGTCTTCCTCTGGATCAGTGTCCGTTTGAGAGTCTTCGCCTCTTTGATGAAGATCCGGGGCAACTCATTGGAGTCGGCCGGGTAGTAATAGCGCCCCCCCGTGGCCTTGGCAACCTCACGCAGCAGCCCGATTTCCATTCCGCCATGCGGATAGATGGCAACCGTCGAGACCGAGATCTGCTCGTCGACAAATTTCTGGATGACCGCCGGAGGGGGGGGTTGCGGATCACCATCCGAAATGATGATGACATGCTTGGTCGCTGCGTCACTCTTTTTCAATTCCGCCAGGGCCATCTGCATGGTGCGGTCGAACGACGGCATGTCTCCCGGCTGAGCCTGCTCGATCAGCTTCGACAACTTTTCGAACTGGGCCGCCGGCGTCAACTTGAAGATCCAGCGTTCGCTCAACTCATAATCGATCGCCCCGACCTCATCCTGGGCCCCCAGGACCTTGATCGCTTCACGGGTGATCCGCTTGGCCCAGGTGTTTCCCTCGGGGAATTCGCAGGTATGCAGCACCAGCACCAGCGCCCCCTTGGGAAGCACCTTCTTCTGGTCGATGTCCATCGTGACCGGGAGAGCATCTTCAATCAGTGTGCGATGGTAACCCCCTGGCCCGAAGCTGTTGTTTCCCCCCACCATGATGAAGCCGACACCATTGGTGAAAACCGAATCGTGCACGGCAGACATCTGCTGGATATCCAGCGAGTCGGCCGGGACATTGCAGAACAGGATGCAGTCGAATTCCAGCATCGCCATCGCATCGCGCGGGAGCTCAAATGCCGACATTTCCTGGATGATCCGCTGCCCGTCCCCCAGGGCGCGGACGATCTCCCGTCGGTCGCGCGGATCGCCGGCGGGGTCGTAAACGACAAGCACCTTTCCCTGCCCCTCGAGAAACAGGGAATTCAACACCCGGTTGTTCTGGGCCAGATTGTCGCGGCCTGAAGGGACCACGATCTCGGCCGAGTATTCGTAGTACCCTGCGTTTCGCAGGTAGATTGGAAAGGCAAACCGGTTTTTGCCCGGCTCAAATTCGACTTCCCTCTCCGCGATCAGGCGTCCATTTTCTTCCAGCCGCAGTCTCCCCTGCCCAGCCTGCAGAGACGACAACAGGACCGAGGCCTCGTAGGTCTCCCCCTGCTTGACAAACTGGGGCAGCTCCAGTCGCTCGAGCCAGACCTCATCGCGAAGGTCGTATTCCACCGGAAGCACATCGATTGTGATCCCCCGGGCCTTGAGATCCTCGACCACCGGTCCGAGGTTGCCCTCGGTCTCGATTCCGTCGCTGATCAGGACAATGCGTCCCAGCTTGTCTTCCGGCAGCATGGCGGCCGCCAGGGATAGCCCCTGTTGAATGTTGGTTGCGTCGCGGTCGACCAGGGAATTCAGCGTGATGGAGTTTCCTTCGAATACCAACGGCTTGCGGGCCGGGAACTCGACGGCAGCGTTCTTGCCGAAGATCACCAGCCCTGCCAGGTCCTGCGAGGGCTTCGCCGAGGCGGTCTCGGCAATGAACCTCAAGGCCTGGTTCACCTGCCGATCGCCCGTGGAGTCGGAAATGTCGAGGAGATACATCACAGCCAGATCATCACTGCTCTTCACCGACCGAGGTTCGGACAGCAGGATGGCGAACAACCCGACCAGTGCCAGCCGAGTCCACAGCGACAACAACCTGCGCGTCCCCATCAGTCCCGAGTAGCCCTGCAGCCACATCCACCAGATCCAGGGGGTCGCCAGGAGCAACAGGAACCACCGGGGATTGGCAAACAAGACCCGATGGGTCCGGTCAAGGAACAGGCAAATCCCCAGGAACCCCACGAGAAACACCAGCAGCGATGCCACCTCCGCCGGTGTCACCCGACGACGGGGGGCAGGCAGTAGCGCCCGCCAGGCGTCACGGATCGCCGTGGACCAACTCATCGGTTGTCGTTCTCCGGCCACACTCCGATTCACGGTGTCTCCCTTAGAACTTCAACTGAACAATGCGGCGATTGCCGGTGTCCGCCACGGAAACCACCCCCCGGGCATCCACCGTCAACCCCCAGGGGGTTTTGAACTCACCGGCCTCGCTTCCACTGCGACCATACTGCCCCAGGAGGTTTCCCGCTTGATCCAGTCGTGTCACTCGTCCCGCACCATACTCGACCACGTAAAGATCCCCCTGCGGTCCCAGGGACACGTCATAGGGATAGACCAGGTCGGGAGGATTGGGAAGGCCTCCCCCCAGGATCTCGAGAAACTCGCCGTCTGTCGAAAAGACCTGGACCCTGTTGTTGAAGGCATCGACCACGTACAGCCGGTCGTCCGCAATGGCCACACCGCTGGGGCGCTGGAACTCGCCAGGCCCGGTACCGTAGCCCCCCATGCTCTTGAGAAACCGCCCCTCGGGAGAAAATTTCTGGATCCTGTCATTCCCTCCGTATTCGCAGACATAGAGATTCCCATCACGGTCGCAGGCCGTGGCAACTGGAAAAATAAATTGTCCAGGTTCGCGCCCGAACCCCCCCAGCATTCCGGCCACACTGCCATCGGGCGAGAAGATCACCACGCGATGATAATGCGTGTCCGCCACCGCCAGACGGCCATCGGGCAATTCGCAGATCTTCTCGGGACGCCCAATGTCATAGTCCGGCATCCACCATTGCTGAAGCAGTTCCCCCTGGAAGTTGTAAGACAGAACCCGGCCAACATTGTCCAGGACCAGCAACCGGTCACCCGTCGCATGCAGTGCCCGGGGACCGGGAATCCGGATCCCCTCGGGGGGCAGCCTCCATTCCGACACCTCGGTCGCCTGCTCTGCTTCCGCCATGCCCGAAGGACGGCATCCCGGCAACACCAGCGAGGCCCAGAGAACCAGTCCCATCAGCAAACGCAGCCACACTTTTTGCCCCACCACGGGAAGCGTGTTTGCCCGTGAAACCAGCCAGGATCTCGGCTCCCCGGAAATCGGCTGAACCAGGTCCAGCTGCAGGTAATCCCCCCGCGACGCAACCCCTCTCAACTCCAGGCCGTTCTCTTCGGGTCCGACGGGATTTACCACCAATTCGTGTGGTCGAACGACCCGTTCCCGCCCGTCAGTGCGCCCCAGCCAATTTTCCCAGTCACGGGGCTGCACCCAATTGGCCGGGCCCAGGAACCAGGCGAGCGATTCGGAAGGCGGATCCTGGTAAAGCTGCTCGACCGATCCCGAGTAAACGACCTTTCCCTCCTGCAAACAAACCGCGTGCGCAGCACTCCCCAGAACCAGATCTGGTTCGTGAGTGGCAAAAACTGTCACTGAATTCGTGCGCCGCATGGCCAGCAGAAGACTCCACAATTCTCGCAGCAAACGAGGCTCGACGTGGACCAGAGGTTCGTCCAGAACGAGGAATTCCGCCTCGCTGGCGACAGCCCGACAGACGGCTAGCCGGGCCTGCTCTCCCCGCGAAAGAAGATCGGGCAACACGCCCGATTTGTCTGCCAGCCCAAACATCCGCAGCAAACGCTCGATCGACTCATCCCGAGCCACCCGCGGCCCGCCTGCCGGGAACTGAAATCCCGCCGGTGGCACCACCATTTCCAGATGATCGCGGACTGTTAACTCGGACCATAACCCAAACTCAGATGGGCTCCAGAAGATCGGTAGATGGCCCCCTTCTTGCGATTTGGCCCTGGCCATCCAGCCGGAGGTGGGCTCACGAAACCCCACCAGCAAGTCCAGCAGAGTTGTTTTTCCCGAACCTGATGGACCGAGTACTGCTGTGATGCCGCGCGGAATCTCGAGATCAATCGGCCCCAAACGATTCCGGCCGTGGTCAGTCACCGCGATGGAGCAGAGACTCCACGCGGAGAGTTGGGGCGCAGCCAGACCAGCAGGCGGGGCAAGGCCAGAAGTACCAGCAGCGAAATCGTCCACGGAATGGCAACCGCCAGCAGGGTCATTGCAGTCAGAAGAGAGTTCCGGCCGTAGTGCATTTGAGTGTACAGCGTCACAGGTGCCGATTCCAGACCCGGGGGCGACAACAACTGGCCGGTCGCCAGATCCAGGTAGGCAGTCATCACCAGCAGCAGGATGGCCAGCGCGGGATTCCGCCAGCGCAGTCCCCACCACAACGGAAATGCTCGTGCCGAGCGGGCCGCATCCGGAGACTGAAGCAGCAGAGTCGCGAGATGGGTTCCCGACCGGTCTGCCCAGACTCGAATCAGCGACAACACGCACACAGCTCGGGGTACCAGCCAGATCGCCTGCACCAGCACCCACGGGACGATCGTTTGCGACAGGTCGGACCAACCGATCTCGGCCAAACCCCAGACTGTGACCAATCCCAGGGGAACCGCGCCACAGGCCCCCAACCAGAGCAACAGCAGGCCAAGCCACTCTCCGGTAGCCCAAACCCCGACCGTCCTCTGCGTCGCACATTGCCCCGCGGCGTGATTCCGTCTGGACGCCTGCCTCGCGCGACCACCCGCCAGCAGATTCAGAGCAAAAATCGAGATGAGGGTGGCACAGGAAGCCACCATCAGCCCGACGCCAATCCCCCGCAGCAGCCCTGTCCAAACCGATCGGCGGCTCAGCAGGGCAATCAGCCCCTCCAGGGCCCCCGGCAACAACAGGATTCCCGGAATGACCACCGTCACCAGGAAACCGAACAACAACAGCAGAATCGAGAGAGCCCCGGCGATCGGTGAATCAGGCGCCATCAGGGGAACGCTGGAACCGGAACGCAACCCCCGGAGTGCAAGCCGCAGCGGCCCCCAGAGAAAAACCGTCTGGACCAACGCCGCAATGCAGGACCGCATCAGCAACGCGGGGAGTTCCACGCCGGTGGCCTGGGCATCAATCAGCCAAACTGTCCAGGAGGGGCGACCGAGACGGGCGACCAGTTCGAATTCCTGGAAACATGCCAAAAACGCGAGGCCAAATGAGGGAGCCACCCGGGGAAACACCCAGCCCCCCCAGTCCCACCAGGTTTGCGACCATCTGGCCCACACATTCACCGCCACTGGCCGGCGAATGACCCGCAGGAACCGCGCCGATTGGCTTTCAGGAGTTCGGCTGCCCCATCGCAACATCACGACCGACCAGGGAAGAGCACGAGCCAGCAGCAGGCAACCCAGAAGAACTTCGTTCCAGAGATGGTCAAACCGCAGCAGCAGCCCGGGCAAGAGCGTTCCCACACCAGGAAGCCATTTCCAGATCGAAGCGGCGGACAGATACAACGGCCATCCATTCCACGCGTAACCAATGACGAGCCCCGGCATCAACCAGGGACAGAGAAGGAATCCCCACAGCATCTTCCGAGTCTTCGACGAAGATGCGGAAATCTTTGCGTTAATCCGATCGCCCACGAAGACAGCCAGGATCGCGATCACCAACGATCGCACGACTGCCATCCCCAAGGCAAACTCAAAGCTCACGTCATGTAGTCCCGCCGGAGCCACTCCAGAACCCGACCTCGCATCGAGAGCAACGGTTCCAATTCGAGCGAGTCATCGGCCCAGCGACGCAATGCCCGAACCTCTTCGGTAAGAGACTGCGGATCGACCGCTCCCAGTGGGATCTGCCGTGCCGGTGACCGTGCCAATTCCAATTCCACCTCAGGGGAACACAGGTATTCAACAAGTCGTCTCGCAAGATCGGGCTGCCGACTCCCCTGAATCACGGCAGCCGAGTTTGGGATGCAGATCGTTTTGCCCGAGACGCGAACCGGTTCCGCATGCAATGCAAGCCCCGCATCCACCGCCACGAAAAAGTCATCACTGTCCGTGAAACCAAGACTGCACACACCATTGGCGACCAAGTCCTTGGTCGCGGAATTCCCGTCGACATACCGGATTCCCTTGCGGAGCCATGACCGGTGGCGACGCTTCAACTCCTCCAAGCCCCAGGCCTCACCCCATGCACAGTATTGGGTCAATGTCGTGCCAAACATCGGCTTGGCAATCGTCACGTCGGACAAGTCGCCACGCTCCAGAACCGACAAGACATCTGATTCCGAGAGATCGACTTGCCGAGGGGAAACGACGAGGCGAATACGCCCACCGAACTCAACCCACAAGCGTCTCTCCTGAACAGCATCAGATGCGCCACGTCGCAGGCTTTGCCCAGACGAGAGCCGACTCAGCAATCCCTCAGAACCCAAGAGCGCTGTTCCCAGCAACTCATTATTCCAAAAGACATCACACTGGGGTCGATCTCGCTCTGTCCGCAGACGATTCACCAATCCAAGGGATTTGTTGGCCTCCGTGTCATACCTGGCCAGAACCTCAATGTCGTTAAGATCCCCAAATCTCTCCAAGACCGGACTCGCAACCTGCGAATCATGAGCGCAATACACGACTAAACGAGATTTGCTTCGCGAACACGAACTCGTGGAGCCAACAACGCAACATGTCGCCAAAAGCCACTCGCGACGGCTGAGAAATCGTCGCATACAACACCCGAAATCCGAACCGGATTCAGCCCGCCCTCACCCAGGGGCAGGCCGATCGACCGACTAGCCGCTATGCCGCCAAGCGGGCTTTGGTTCGATTCCGATGCCAGAACAGTCCAACAATGCCCACTCCCATCAAAATCCAGGTTGAGGGCTCGGGAACGAACTGGACCAGAAGATCCTGCGACGGCTGTCCCTGCACTTCCGGCAAAGTCAGTGCCGCCAGCCCGAAAGCCGTCGGTCCACTGCCGTTCAAAGCGTCGAGGTACGACTGGGCCAAAGCGATGGATCCATCGGTGGCATAACTGAAGAAGATGTCACTGCTGGTGTCTGTGACGTCCAGGTCCGAATAACTCAAGGGCATGACCGTACACGTATTCGGGTCAATATTCTCCCGGAGGATTTCCCAAGTGGCAATCTGCAGCGCGGCCGACTGCTCCTGCGTAATGGACTTGGAGAAGTCTGGGTAGAATCGGCCAAACAACTCACGGATCATTCCAGCCCGCTGGGCTCCCATCCCCCCGATGTCGGTTGAACCCATCGACAGTGACTGGAGGGTGTAAGTCTTGTTGGTTCCCACGGCAGCCGGCTGCAGGGGCTCCAGGCAGAAGGCCGCGAAGCGTCCCGGAACATTGCCCAGCAATTCTCCCTGGAAAGTGCCTCCAGTCCGCTGGACTCGAAACTGAGTCGCCCGCGTCCCCATCGTCAGAATTCCGCTTGGGGGAGCATAGGCTGGCGGAATGTTCAGGGGGCACCAATTCCTCAGGTTCATACTGACCTGGGGTGCAGAAACGTTGTCAATGATTGCAGTGACCGTGTCCGCATAAGCATTCTGACTGAGCGCAGTCAAAAACACTGTCAGTGCAGCGAGGCAGTAGTGTATTCGCAGCCGTTTCATGAGGTCCCTTCCAGGAGACAATCACCGAAGATCCATCCTCAGCGAATGAGCGTCAGCACATTGCTGGTGTAAGGTTACGCCGTCTCCGGATCCGTAGTCAATATTTCTTTCGTAATCTGCGCGATTTAACTTGAGAAAACTTGACCCAGACCTCCCAGTTCACGAAGAATTGCCCCGAGTCGGCCCCATTCGGGTCTCATGATCGGCACACACGGCAAGCTTGCTATAACCAAATTCATCTTGAATCATTCTTCGGTTTTGCACACTGGAGCCTCTAGCGAAATCAGGGAATTGACGATGTTG
>DNUF01000107.1:26771-37261 GCA_003508595.1 Planctomycetaceae bacterium | reverse complement strand
TGACGATGTTGGTGTAAGCCCGGGGGCTGTGTGCATCTGGGGAGCATGTAGCCAAGCCTTGGTCTCTTGCCGCTTTTTGGCCTTCTGGCACCGGAGTTTCGATGTTCCGATTTTCGAAGTTGAATGGTCGTTCCACGAGCCGTCGCGGGCGAACGTCCGCCTCAGTCATCGAGTCTTTGGAAAGCCGGGTCCTCCTGGCCAATCTCGTCAGCTCCGTGCGCGGTGCGAAGTTTGTCGATGTGAATGGCGACGGGGTTCAGGGAGCAGGCGACGTGGCCCCCCCCACACAGAAATTCACCTTCCAGGCGGAGGTGACGGACGAGACCGGCACACAGACGTTCACTGCCCAAACTTATGTTGCCGGCGATCCGCAGCCATTTCCGGGGATCACACTGGCGCCGGGTGAGTTCTATTTCCCGCTGAGCATTCAGTACACCGCTGGCAATTATCCCTACGCCACAGTGAAGATCACTGAAGTCGTTCCGGCCGGCTGGAAGAAGACCACAGCCGACATTCCGGAGCTCTATGTGGTCGCGGATGGCCAGAGTTTCAGTCCCCTTGGAACGCCCCAGCTGAATGTTGGGAACTTCCAGTTGAATACGGTCTCGGGCAAAAAGATCAATGATCTCAATGGGAACGGAACCATTGATCCAGGCGACCCGGGACTCGCCGGCTGGCGCATTTACAACGACAGCAACGGCAACAATACCTGGGACAGCGGGACCGAGGAATCGACGCTGACGGCAGCAGACGGTTCCTATTCGCTGACCCTTGGCCCTGGAACCTACCGGCTCCGGGAGGTTGGACAGCCGGGTTGGGTGCAAACCAACCCGGTCGCGGGGGACATTATTGGAACGTCTGGCTCAAACTGGACTGTCAATTTTCTCAACAGCCAGACCGCTCAGATCACTGGACGCAAGTTCAACGACCTGAATGGCGATGGAAGTGGATCTGGTGACCCCGGGCTCTCAGGTTGGACGATTTTCCTTGATACCAATCTCAACGGCGTTCTTGATGCCGGGGAGACGTCCACCGTCACCAACGGTTCCGGTGCCTATTCGTTTTCAAACCTCACCCCCGGGACCTACAGCATCCGGGAAGTGTTGCAACCCGGGTGGGTCCAGACGGTGAGTCCGTCACCAGTCACCCTGATTTCCGGCTCTTCAATCAGTGGACAGGATTTCGGGAACTTCCAGCTGATCTCTGTCGGCGGTTTGAAATTTCAGGACATGAACGGCAACGGATCCCAGGAGGGTGGCGACGCTGGCCTGGGTGGCTGGACGATCTTCAACGATGCGAACAACAACGGCATCCTGGATGCTGGCGAAAGTTCGACGATTACAGCGGCCAATGGCAGCTATTCTCTGACGGGTCTCGGCCCGGGAACCATTCGCATTCGGGAAGTGGTGTCCAATCCCTGGATTCAGACAACTCCTAACCCGACGGCTTTCACCGCCACCTCCGGAAGCAACCGGACCGGTGTCAATTTCGGAAACTTCCAGCGGTTTTCGATCTCGGGCGTCAAGTTCAACGATCTCAACGGGGGTGGAACGCGCGATCCCCTCGATCCCGGTCTCAGCGGTTGGACAATCTACATCGACGCCAACAGCAATTCGGTGTTCGATGCGGGAGAGACGTTCACGACCACGGCGGCCAACGGCAGCTACTCGTTCGCGAATCTCGGCCCTGGAACCTATCGCATTCGTGAAGTGAACCAAAATGGCTGGATTCAGACCTCGACGAATCCCGGCAACATCGTTGGATCGTCCGGTACGAATGTGATCAACACCGACTTCGGGAACTTCCAGCAGGTCAGCGTCAGCGGCATCAAGTTCAACGATGTGAATGGCGACGGAGATCCGACCGGTGATTCGGGCCTTTCGGGTTGGACCATCTATGACGACGCGAACAACAACGGCATCCTTGACTCCGGCGAACTCTCAACCGTTACCGGGGTGAACGGGACATGGTCGTTCACCGGCCTCGGCGCGCGGACGCTGCGAATCCGTGAAGTCCAGCAGGCGGGGTGGGTGCAGACAACGGCCAATCCGGGACTGATCACGACCACCTCCGGAACGAACGTCACCGGAGTGAATTTCGGGAATCGCCTTGACACCGTCCCCGGATCCATCTCGGGAACCAAGTACAACGACGTCAATGGCAATGGAATCGTGAATTCTGGCGATGCCGGACTTTCGGGATGGACCATCTTCCTCGACACGAACAACAACGGCGTGCTGGATGCCGGTGAGGTGTCGACCACCACTGATGCGAATGGCAACTACACCTTCAGCAATCTGTCTGCCGGGACGTACATCGTTCGCGAAGTCCAAAAATCAGGCTGGACACGGACTTCGACGAATCCCGCCAACCAGGTTGTAAACAACGGTGACCAGAAAACGGGAGTGAATTTCCTCAACTTCCAACTGGCGACCGTGTCGGGTACCAAGTTCTACGACATCAACGCCAATGGGGTCCGTGATCCAGGTGAACTCGGCCTCTCGGGCTGGACCATCTACGTCGATGCGAATGACAACGGTGCCTTGAATGCGGGGGAAATCTCCCAAACCACCGATGCGAACGGCAACTACACACTCACGGGAATCGGTCCCGGAACCGTGCGCATCCGTGAGGTTGTCCAGTTCAACTGGATCCAGATGACGAGCAACCCCCTGGTCACGACAACCAGTGGAGCCAACATCTCGAATCAGTTGTTTGGCAACATCCAGCTGAGCGACATGGTGAAGCTTGGGAAGCTGTCGCTGACCGGATCCAACCTGACGAACTACCAGAATGGCAAGATGGCCGCCCAGGCCCAGTTCATTGCCAACCTCTACCTGACCTACCAGAAACCCTCGACACTCACCGGCATGTGCAACTACCTCAAGCTGTTCATGGCCGGTTATTCGACCAGCTTCGTCGAAGCCAAGTTCAAGCAGGACTTCAACATCGTTTGATCTCCGCACGAGGCTGGTGAAGAATCTTTCCGCTCCAAACACAGAGGACCTGGCAGGTGCAACCCGCCAGGTCCTCTGGTCATTTCAGTGGGACAGGATACGCAGAAGTTCCTGCGAATCGTCCAGCCAGTTCGCGATTAGAAGCGGAACTGGGCTCCCACGTTGATTCCCTGCACCCACATGCCGGTATCACGCCAGGTGAAGGCCGGACGGGCCGGTCCCACGAGGGTTCCCGGGCCGGTGTAGTCCGGAAGTTGCGTGGTGTTCACCGTGGTGTCGATCTGATCACCCGGACGAACCACATTGCTGACGTAGAGGAACGTGTAACCCACAAACAGGCGGAAGCTGTCGGTCACCTGCCGTCCCACGTTCAGGTTGATCTCGGGAACAACCGTAAACACATTGCGGCTGTAGCTGCCCATGTTGGTCGGCAGGGCATAGAAACCCCCCGGTTGCTTCACCGACGGCATTCCCACCGGGCTGAACGTTGACGAACCGGAAATGTCGACGGTCTGGTGATTTACACCCAGCGCCAACAACCCGGCACCATTGACGAACCACCGTCCAGAGAACGCCTCACCCCGGATTCCCAGCTGGGGTCCGTAGAAATCGTTTGTGGTACCGAATTGGTCCACAACCCGGATCTGGTCACCCGCGAAGAGTGGCGCACTGTCGATGAACCGCAGGTCCTCCTGGATTCCCAGGTCTTCCGCCAGTCTCAGGTAGCGGAACCCGGCGACATACCCATAGGTGTATCCGTAGGGAGTCGAACCTGGGGCACAGTACGGCTGCTCGCAACAGGGATTCGTCACGAGGTTCAGCGACGCCCCGAGGAAGGTGCTGCTGGAGTTGATCGTCGAACTCCCCCCGACCCAACCCGGATCCGTCACAATCTGACGGTCTTGTTCTCCCGTAATCGGGTTGAAGAACGGTCGCGAGATGATCTGCGAACCGGGTTCCCCGGAAGAACGGGCGGTATAAGAGTCATCTCCATTTCCGAGGAAGAAGAAGCTTCCCTCCAGTCCGAGCGACTGATCCTGGTTGAGCCAGGTTCCCGCCGTAAAACGGCCACCACTCCGGGGGCCACCATCAATCCCCTGGAACAAGGTCCGGGTTCCAGGCTGACCCAGCGCCCCAGGCAGCGGATCGCTGGCCGAACCGGTGGTCAACAGCGGAGGAGTGCTGGCGGACTGCATCCACCACAGGAGGTACTCGGCACTCGCCCAGAATTGTCCCGACGGGGCGGCACTGATCTCGTCGAAAATCGTCCCCTCCCCCGTCGACTCGAGGCACGAATAGTCGTGCGGTGAGGCGTACTGCTGGGCAGCTGGAGAGTTGGGAATGTGCTGGGCCTGAACCTGGACGGCCGAGCCGACCGCCAGTCCCGCTGCCACCGCGGCAAACCGAAACCGACGAAGAATCGGAGATTTCATGAGAGGAATCCCTTCCAAGTGAACATGAGTGTCGGCCATCCCGCATTCGGGGATTCCACCCCGAAGCACACCCACTGATGGCGTACTATCCCTTGAATTCGGCGTGACTCTCTTGCCTGTTTGAGTCCATTCAAGCCGGAAACACCCTATCCTCGCTCCTTCTCGCAAGTCGTGCACTTTGTTTTTCGCAGCTTGCCTGACCGGAACAACCCGAATGTCAAACTGTTTCGAGAATCGGGAGTCTGACGCTGGTGCTCCCCCGCAGGTCCCTGACCAGCCCGGGCCGATTCCCGATTCCGCAGTCAGTCCCTTGTGGCAGTCACAATTCCAACCGGTTTCCCCAGGCCGATTTGAAAACATTCAACCCAATTTCTTGAGTGATTCTGCATTTGCGGGCGTTTCTGGTGAGCCCGACCGCCAGAAACTACAATTCAAACGTAGATACCGTCTGAACTCAGGTCCCCCTTCTCACTCTGCATTCCATGACGTCATCCGTCGCCGTTCCCGGCAGTCGCCGGGTCACCGGGGAAATCCTCAACCAACTGGAGCACATCGTGGGCCGAAATGGCCTGCTGAGTGCTTTTGAGGAGCTGCTGGTATACGAATGTGATGGATACGTCATCGAAAAGAACTCCCCCGATGTCGTGGTCTTTCCGACAACGACGGAACAGGTGGTTCAAATTGTCAGGCTTTGTCATCAGCACCAGATTCCGTTCGTGCCCCGGGGGGCCGGAACGAGCCTCGCGGGCGGCTGTTTGCCGGTGGGTGGGGGAGTCATGATCGCCTTGACCCGCATGCGCCGCATTCTTGAGGTCAACCTGCGGGACCGGTACGCGATTGTGGAACCCGGTCTCGTGAACGTGCACCTGACCAACCACCTGAAAGGGACCGGATTTCACTACGCTCCCGACCCCAGCAGCCAGGGGGCGTGTACGATCGGTGGAAACTTCGCCACCAACTCGGGCGGTCCACATACCCTGAAATATGGAGTGACCGTCAACCACGTCCTGGGAGCCCAGGTCGTGCTGCCCGACGGAACGCTCGTTGAGCTCGGGGGACCTTGCGAAGATCTTTCGGCCTGCGACCTGACCGGATTGTTCGTGGGGAACGAGGGGACCTTTGGAGTTTGCACGCAGATTACTGTTCGCCTGACCCGTGACCCAGCCGCCTATCGGACCATGCTGGGAATTTTCAACAGTGTTCAGGATGCAACTCAGGCGATCAGCGAGATTATTGGTGCCGGAATTGTTCCCGCCGCGTTGGAACTGATGGATCAGGGAATTATCGAAGCCGTGGAGGCGGCCTTCCATTTTGGATTTCCACTGGACGCCGCTGCGGTCGTGCTGATCGAGGTGGACGGCCTGGAAGTGGCCGTTGATGAAGAGGCGGCCCGAATCCGCGAACTCTGCGAGCGAACGGGAGCCCGGGAAGTCCGCTCGGCAAACTCTCCCAAAGAACGCCTGCTGCTGTGGAAATGTCGCAAGCAGGCCTTTGGAGCCATTGGACGCCTCAGTCCCAGCTATTGCACCCAGGACGGCGTGGTCCCACGCACTCGCTTGCCGGAAATCCTCGATTTCATCCTGGAAACCGGACGCAGGCACCGAATCCGCATCGTCAATGTCTTTCACGCCGGGGATGGCAACATCCACCCGATCCTGCTGTTCGATGAGCGTGACACAGAGCAGGTCGCCCGTGTGCTCGCGGCGAGCGATGAAATCCTGGAGAAGTGCATTGATCTGGGGGGCAGCGTCACCGGTGAACACGGGATTGGGGTGGAAAAGATCAGCCTGATGAACCGCCTGTTTTCACCCATCGATCTGGAAGTCATGCGGGCCATCCGGGATGGGTTCAACCCTCTGGGATTGTGCAGCCCCAGCAAGATGCTTCCGACGGCGGGCGGCTGCGGGATGGAGCACATTGAACGGACCACCCCAGGCCGCAGGGCCGCCCTTTGAGCGTCACCTCTCCGCATCCCATCCCGAGCGCCCTCCACTCCATGCCGTCTCCAAGACCGGACTTTGAACCTGAATCCCAGGCTGCTCTTGGCCAGTGGATGGTCGAGAATTACTCTGGACCGTCGCAGGTTGTCCTGCCGCTGGGAGGCGGCAGCAGCCCTGCCTGGCCTCGCGAACCCCTCGCGGGAACGTGTGTTGTCGGTACGACACGACTGAATCAAGTGATCGACTATCCCGTCCGCGACATGACCATCACGGTGGAAGCGGGGATCCGGTTCGGGGAACTGCAGCGGATCCTCGGGGAATCGGGTCAGCAACTGCCGCTGGATATCTCCCATTCTGAACTCGCCACCATTGGCGGTGTCGTGGCCACAAACAGCAGTGGCTGCAGGCGATACGGACAGGGGACCATCCGCGACGCACTGATCGGTGTCTCCGCCGTTGATGTCCAGGGCCGACTTTTCAAGTCGGGTGGACGAGTTGTGAAGAACGTCGCCGGGTACGACCTCTGCAAGATGCTGATTGGATCGCAGGGGAGTCTCGCAATCATCACCCAGGTGACCCTCAAGCTGCGTCCGCTGTCACACGCCGCCGGGGGGTTGTGGGTTCCCCTGTCCGAGCTGGCGAATGCGGAGCCCCTTCTCAGTTCGCTCACCACCAGTCAGACCCGCCCCGTCGCGGTCGAGCTCTGGAATCGGCAGGCCGCCCAGGAATGCCTGGCAGACATTCCCGAGGCGGTCGCCGGTGCCGCGGGTTTCGTCTGCTTCGGATTTGAAGGGAGCGAAACGGAGGTTCGTTGGCAGCTGGAGACTCTTGCCCGGGAAGTTCGCAGCCTCGCCAACCAATCTCACTCCACACTGCACACAACCTCACCTGCGGATTTCTGGCAAACCCTCAACCGCTTCCAGTCACATCCCACCCCGCCTCTCCTTAAAATTACGGCCCCACCGTCCAAGGTCGTCGAACTGTTGTCCCTCGGAACCCGTCTGGGCTGTTCTCTGGCGGCCCATGCCGGCACGGGGATCGTCTGGGGGCGCCTGCCCGAACAGGCATCCGCCGAGGAAATCAGTTCGGCTCTTGCCCCCCTGACACGCCTGGCAAACGAGGCGCATGGTCAACTGCGGCTGGTGGGACTCCCTCCGGAACTGCGTCGAGGACTGCCCGAGAGTCCGCTCAGCGCGACCACAGAGAGGCTGATCCAGACCTTGAAAATGCAGTTGGATCCGCGACATCTTCTCTCTCCCGGCAGTCTTGTTCCTCCACCCCGTACAGCATGACTCCCCCAGCACACGCCGGTACCCCCACCTCTTCTCAAGATGTCACCCCGGCCCATCGGGTTGGGGGCGAAATCGAATACGAGCGATTTCTCGACTGCGTCCACTGCGGACTCTGCACCGCCTCATGCCCCACGTATCTCGAGACCGGGGATGAGAACAATTCGCCCCGCGGCCGCATCTACCTGATGCGGTCAGTGGTCGATGGCCGCATCGAGCTCTCGCCACGCGTCCAGGAACACCTCGACCTCTGCCTCGATTGCCGGGCGTGCGAAACCGCCTGCCCCTCAGGGGTTCAGTACGGGCGATTGATCGAACCATTCCGCGCCGATCAGAAACGGCAGGCCGCCCGCGAAGGGCGGCCACAGAACACCGACTGGTTCCATCGTTTCGTGCTCTATGGAGTGTTCCCCTTCCGCAACCGGATGCGGTGGGCCCTCTGGCCGGCCCGCATTGCCCAAACGCTGAAACTCGACAAGCTTGCCGAAGCGACAGGGCTCGTCCGGCTGTTGCCGCAGCGATTGCAGCGAATGCAGCGTCTGCTCCCGACGCTCGTTCCTGGAGGTGCCGAACTACCCGAGTTTCTGCCGGCGATCGGGCCCCGCCGGGCAAGGGTGGCACTGCTCACCGGGTGCGTGGCCGATGCCGTCTTCCGTCACCAGCACTGGGCCACAGCCCGGGTTTTGCAGCAGAACGGTTGCGACGTCGTGGTGCCGCGCAGCCAGGCCTGTTGTGGAGCGATTCACTACCATTCGGGGGCCGATCAGCCCGCTCTGGATCTGGCCCGGCAGAACCTCAAGGCACTGCCCCCCGATGACGTGGATGCCGTGATTGTCAATGTCGCCGGCTGCGGTTCGATGCTCAAGGACTATGGGCATGTGGCTCGCGAGCTTGCGCCCGCGGATGCGGCCCTTCACAGCGCGCTCGACCGCTTTGCCGGAAAGGTGCGCGACATCTCGGAATTCCTCTCGGGATTGGGGCTGACCCCTCCCCCGGGAGAATTGAAGCTGCGGGCCGTGTACCACGACGCCTGCCACCTTGTCCATGCACAGAAGATCCGCGAACAACCGCGCGACCTGCTCGGGCAGATTCCCGGATTGACCCTGCTTCCCATTCGTGAACCAGAGGTCTGCTGTGGTGCCGCCGGCAGCTACAACCTGACCGAACCGGACATGTCCGATCGCCTCGCCGAGCGGAAGATCCAGAACGTCCTGGAGGTGTCTCCCGACGTCATCATCTCCCCGAACGTGGGATGCTCCATGCAACTGCAGGCGACGCTCCGGCAGCACGGCAGGGTGATTCCGGTCGTCCATCCGATGGAACTGCTGGACCTCAGCTATCGGCGGCAGACCCCGAATTGGACTCACTGAGAGAGAGGCGGCACAGGTATGGCGAGTACTCCCGAATTGCAGCCGATCACGTTGCTGCCAATTCATGCCGTCGTGTTCGACCTCGACGGTTTGATGGTCAACTCAGAGGACATTTTTCACGAAGTTGGCGAGACGACCCTGCGTCGCCGCGGAAAGCAACTGACTCAGGAACTGCACACCCGCATGCTGGGCCGCCGGGCCCCGGAAGCGATGCAGATCTGCATCGACTACCACTCGCTGGACGATACGGTCGAACAATTGTTGCAGGAGACCCGCGAACTGTTTGAGCAACTCGCCCGAGAGCACCTCGCCCCCATGCCCGGCCTGCACCGGCTCCTGGGTCACATCGAGCAGCACAATCTTCCCAAGGGGGTCGCCACGTCGTCGGGTCGGCGCTATCTCGAGGGAATGCTCGCCCGGTTTGACCTGGCAGACCGATTTGACGTGACCCTGACCGCCGAGGACGTCTCACACGGGAAGCCTCATCCCGAGATCTACCTCACTGCGGCCCAACGCCTGGGAATCGAGACCTCCCAGATGCTCGTCCTGGAGGACAGCCATGCGGGGACCTCGTCGGCGGTCTCCGCGGGGGCGATCGCAGTCTCGGTTCCGAACCGCCACACCCGGCACCTTGATTTCGGACATGCTCACCATGTGGTGCAGCAACTCGATGATCCGATCGTGCTGCAGCTCATCACCGCCAGTTCCCGAAACCCAAAATAGCGATGTCCCCCGCCCCGGCCGGCACCAGGGGGAAAAACGCCGGCCATCGGGAACTTGTTGCTGACACACTCGGCAATTGCAATTTGGGGACACAAATACATTTATACACTCATTGGGCAATCAGGCTGTACCAAACCGATTCTCTTCGCGAGAATCGTTCTTGATGGCAGTTTTCGTTGGCGCCTCTTCTGGTTGTCGACGTAGTGTCGAGCATCGCCTCCCCGGAATCCCTCCCCAAGGATCCCCGAGAGACTGAACAGGCGAACCATCTCCACAGGTGAGTCATGCGGACAGGACTTTTGCTGGCAGGAATCGCTCTTTTTCTGGGAACGACCTACGCGGTCGTCTCCACCCTGCGGGACTACCAGGAGGCCCCGGTTGCACAAAAGCCACCGACGAAACCAGTGAACCCGGCCGATATGGCCAAGGTGGGGGCTTCGATCTCCACCGATGGGAAATCAGACGTTCTCCGGGCCACCAAGGAATCCTATTTCCCCGAGATCGCCGAGAAAGGCCCTTGGCCGAAAGCGGTGGTGGACCAGACCGAATTTGAATTCGGACGGATGGAAGTCGGCGAAGAGATGACACATGCGTTCAAAATTCGCAATGAGGGGGAGGCCCCGCTCGAACTTGCGAAGGGGAACACCACCTGCCAATGCACAATCAGTGAGTTGGAGAACAACCTGATTCCTCCCGGCGGGGAAGCCTCCATCACGCTCCGCTGGAAACCGACGGCTCAGTCCGACGCATTTGAAAAGGGGGCGGAAATCCGGACCAA
>DNUF01000107.1:0-26566 GCA_003508595.1 Planctomycetaceae bacterium | reverse complement strand
CGGACCAATGACCCGAACAACAAGGTTTTCAGTCTGCGGGTTGTGGGCCTCGTGGTCCCCCGCATGGTTCTGATTCCCGATACGACCTGGGAAATCCGGGAGGTTCAGGAGACGGGCCCCTCGTACACGGCGGGGTTCCTCATTTCCCCGGTGCTGACCGACCTGGGGGTCGAAAAACTGGAGTACGATGAGAGCCGGATGGAAGTGAAGATGCATCCCGTCGATCTCGACCAGATCTCCTCGATGAAGGGGAAGTCGGGAGTTGGCTTCGAGGTCATCGTCAAACAGGGCATGCCTGTCGGTTCATTCAGCTTTCCGATCCGCATTCACACGAATACACAGGAACGGCAGTCAGACGGGCAACTGGGGGAGAAGGCGATCGTCAATGTCACGGTCGCGGGACGCCGGGAAGGGCCGATTCGCATGCTGGGCCCGGCTTATCTTCCCGAAAGCAGCACCATTGCCCTTGGCTCGTTCTCGTGTACCGATGGGAGGTCGGTCAAGTTGACCATGCTGGTTCGGGGAGCCCCTGAAGAGGGACTGCAGTTCAGCGAGGTCGTTTCAGACCCCGAATCCCTCAAGGTGGAGTTGATTCCCGAGGCCAAAGGAGCGGGGAACGCCAAACGGTACACCCTGGTGGTCCAGGCACCTCCAAACGGCCCCCGACTGACGCGTCGCGATGAGAATCCGGCCGAAATCCGGATCAAGACCAACCACCCGGAGGCACCGGAAATGAATCTGAAGGTCCAGTTCACCGCCTACTGATCCCAAACCTCCGGTGAAAGGAGTCTTCCGATGAAAGCAACATACATCCTGGGATCACTGGCACTGCTGGCCACACTGGCAGGACTTTACTGGGTCTTCAATCCGACCGATCCCGAGACGATTCCAACGGCGGAGATGGGATCATCGACGACGTCGGGACGACGCGGTGTCGACAGTCCCCCCAAACAGACGGCCGAACCGCTCGTGGGACAACCATCCGACACACCGGACGATCTCCAACCCAATTCGAAACCCGCCACGTCGACCTTGGGCGATACGGCAACCTCGGCAGCAGCCAAGAGCGAGGATGAGTCGCTTCACGGACCACCACCGGAACCCCCCAAGCCCATGCTGGCTGGATGGGAGTCTCCGCAGGCCCTGCTGGTCTTCACCGGCGAACAGCACGGTTATGTGGAGCCGTGCGGCTGCAGCCTGAAGCAGCTCGGCGGGGTTTCGAGGCGTGCCGATTTTTTCCGGCAGATCCAGGAGAAAGGTTGGCCGACACTCGCCTGTGACGTCGGAGGATTGGTCAATCACCCCACCCGGAAGCAGGGCAAGCTGAAGCTGCAAATGTCGCTGCATGCCCTGAAGGACATGGCCTACGCGGCCGTGGCCCCCGGCCCAGAGGAACTTCGGAACGGGATTGAATTGATCACGTATGAAGAGCGTCCCCCATTTGTCGCCTGTAACCTGGTGCTGGGTGGAGACCGGGACCTGGGAGTCATCGTGCCCCAGGTCATCTCCGACGTCGGGGGATTGAAAGTGGCAGTGACGGCTGTCCTGGGACTGTCGCTGGCTCCCGAGTTGACCTCGCAGATTGACGCGGGAGAAGTCGAGGTTCTCGACCCGGTGGAATCGCTCCAGGAACAGGTTGCCGTCATCGAAGAGTCAGAGCCCGACTTGAGGATCCTGCTGCTGCACGCACCTCCCGATGAGGCGCGCAAGATTGCGTCCAAGTTCGTTGACTTCGACCTCATTGTCGCCACCCATGGCCCCGAGGAGCCGAATCCCCAACCCTCCCGACAGGGGAAGACGCTCTGGGTCTGGCCTGGACAAAAGGGGAAGTACGTGGGAGTCGTCGGTGTGTTCCGCGACGAAGACAAACTCTCCCTGCGTTACGAACCTGTGGCTCTCGACGAGGATCGCTTCCGCGATACCGCGCACATGCGGGACCACATGCGTCACTATCAGGAATTGCTTGAACTGCAGAATCTCGTGGCGAATGAACCGGCCATCGAACACCCGCGCAATGCGGCCGAGAAGGAACCCAACGACTTTGTCGGTGCCAAAACCTGCGGAGAATGCCACAAGAAGGCCTATGAGCACTGGAAGACCACTGGCCACGCACGGGGTACCATTTCCATCAAGCAGGGACGCGCGGGTCAGGAAGGTGATTACATCAGCCGGATCCATGATGCCGAATGCGTCGCCTGCCACGTAACCGGCTGGGATTCGAAGGAGTTTGTCCGCTATCGATCGGGCTGGGTTGACGAGAACTCCACAGCCCACCTCGCCGGACAGCAGTGCGAGAACTGCCATGGCCCCGGAAGCCGGCACAGCGAAGTCGAACGACTGCTCGCCAAGGGCGATTCCTCGGTCAGCCAGTCTGATGCCGATCACTGGCGGGATTTTGCACACCTCTCCATCGATACCTCGTTCGATCTCTGTGTCCGCTGCCATGACGGCGACAACGATCCGCATTTCCACAAGTCCACGTTCCCCAAGTACTGGGACAAGATCAAGCATCCCTGGCTGGACTAATGACCTCCGAACGATCAAGACAATGGATCGCCTTCAGCGGAATTGCGGCACTCCTCCTGGGTGCCTTTTTCCTGATCTCCCGATTTCGGGGAGAGCCGGTCTTTCGTGACGTGGAGTCGGAGTTGTTCCGAATTCCCGACAGCGGGGTGACCCCGTCGGAAACCGGTCCGTGGCCAAAGGCCGAACTGGAGCAGGAGCAGTTCCAGTTTGGCAAGGTGTTCGAGGGACAGGAGGCCGTTTTGGCCACGCGAATCCACAACCGGGGAGAGGCACCGCTGCGACTCTCCCCGGGCCGTGCAATCTGCGACTGCATCTTTATCGATTTTCCCTCGTCTCCCATCGCTGTTGGCGATTCCGCCGAGATCAAACTCGCCTGGCGCCCCCGTCCGGGGACCGACGCGTTCGAGAAGTCCGTGATCGTGAACACGAACGATCCCCAGCGTGCCGAGATCCGATTGGGGATTCTCGGCTCGGCCCTGCCTGTGATTGTGCAGAGTCCCCAGGATGACTGGGAAATCCCTGAGATTTTCGAGAATCGGCCGACAGAGTTTGTGGGTGAAATCATGAGCCCGCTCCGTGAGGATTTCACCATCGAGTCGATCGATGTCGGAAATGCCCCCCTCAAGGTCGAGGTCAAACAAGTGAGCCGGGCCGGTGCGAATGTCCCCCAGGGGGACCGGCCGGGAAACAAGCTCATCTTCCAAGTGCGACCAGAGATGCCCATCGGCTCATTTCGGTTTCCGATCCGGATTGTGACCAACATTCCGCCACTCAACGGTCAAACGTTGCCGGAAGGACTTCCGGGCCAGGAAATCACGGTTCAACTGACCGGCGTTCGGCGAGGTCCATTTCGGTTTCTCGGAGCCAACTGGTACCCCGACCGCCGCTCCATTTCCCTCGGAACATTTCCCTCCCAGAAGGGAATCCGAGCCAAGCTGGTGATGCTCTGTGAGGACCAGTCGATCGAAAACCTGGAGATTCTCGAACTGCGTTCGGACGTCGCCGACCTCCAGTTCTCGCATCGCAAAGATGACAATTTCAAAGGTCGCGGTCAAAAATTCGAAATCGAGCTGATCATCCCCCCGGGATCTCCACCAACCAGTCGGCGAAGTCAGAATGCCGCCAAGATCTGGATCAAGACGAATCATCCCGCGAATGGTGAGGTCGAGGTACTCTGCGACTTTACCGCCGCGTGAGGGTGGTCATCCCCTGGCAGATCACACGATGTCTGCCTTGCCCCCCGCTCGGCCCCATCGGCGCTCAGTCCGGTGTCGCAGGTGCAGCATCCGACGAAGACGACAACCCGGTACGGATCAACCACCGATGAGCCAGGAGAAATCCCCCCTGGCATCCGCTGGCGGCAAGGATGGCAAGGGGAGGCATGATGGGGCCTCGCATCCGGGCGTCGGCCCAATAGAAAAAGTGGACCAGCGTGAAGCTGACCAGCAGCGCCACGATCAACCCAACCAACAGGTGCGCTTCACGGCGCAACCTCAGGTTCCAGAGGCCAATCGCCGCAGACAACAGGATCGCAGACTGAAACAGTCCGATTCCCAGGCGAATCCACCAGGGGGCGCGACGCAGTGACTCGGGAACAGGTCCCCAGAGACGCGACCACAAGCTGGCACCCGCACGCAGAGCGTTCACGGGATTGCGGGCCATGTGCTGCCACGCCGCACGGGCGTGGGCCTGGTCCACTTCGACTTCGAAACGTCCCCCCTGAAACGGGGCGATCTGCGGGACGGCCGAACGCGCAAACGCGTCACCACTGAAGGGTTCGACATGGTCCCCCTGAAGCCATTCGTCGTAGGCGGGGTTGTGGGCCAGCCTCAGCGTGTATCCCCCATGCGTGGTCGACACGATCCAGTCTCCCAGGGAGAGTCGGTTTCGAATCCCCCAGGGAGCCACAACCACGGCCATCAGGCTCCACACCAACAGGATCGTCGGCCAGCGTCTGGATTGCGTGCCGTTCCCCAGTGCCAAAAATGCCACTCCCCAAATCAACCCGGTCGCCAGAAATGTCGGACGACAGAGGGCACACAGCCCCAGCAGCAATCCAAGTGAAATCGACTGTGTACGTCCAGGCATTCCGACGGACACCAGCGACACCAGGGCGACCAGTGCCGCCGCCAGAGTCTCCGTCATGAGCTGGGGAGAATACCCGACCAGGAGCGGATCGAGGGCCACCACCAGTCCGGCAATCATGCCATGGCCACGCCCTCCCAGACGACGAGCGGCCAGCATTGCCAGCACCGCCGTCGCCCCCCCCATCAGGACCTGGCTGACAATCACCCCTCCCACACCCCCACCAGCCCACAATACGAGCGCAATCCAGGCGGGATACAACGGAGGGCGGTAGGCTGTCGGCCAGGACTGTCGGCTCAAGTCCAGGTCGTCCAGGTCGATCCGATCGGCTTCGCCGACGACAACTCGGCAGACCGGAGCGGACTCTGGTGACGGTGTCAGCAGCCATTCCGGTGGATGGTCCGACTGGGCACCGGCCGCCTCAGGTCGGGGCGTCTGCCAGGTCAACGGGCGGCTGAATCCACGCCCTCCCACAATCTCGTTGGCAATCGTGAGGTAGAGGTCACGATCGACACTCCACTGATCCCGCAGGCCCCAGGCGGCCAAGCCCCGTGCCACGACGGCGACCACGAAAATCGCCAGCAGCATCCAGGGCGGGGAACGGTGGTTTGCAGAGAGTCCCATCACCAGGAAATCCAGCCGAACTCAAGGAACGTCCGCCTCTCTGGCAACACGACATCCCACGGAAGACATGGTCATCCGTGGGATGTGTGAATTGGGCAGATCCCGCAGCACTCGGGCGAGGAAGAGGTCCCCCAGCCATTCCTGGCCCGGTTCACCCCGTTCTCGGGTGGGGCCCGAACACAGCGAATTGGATCAGCGTTTGCCGTCGCTGTCGTAGAAGAAGCAATCCGGGCCCTTCACCGTGTAGTAGGGATACTGCACGATCCCGGGCATGTCGCCATGGGGAGGATAGGACAGGTCATGGGGGACCGTGTAGGGAATACAGTTGTGGCAATTCGCCTGGCGAGCGTCACGGCGGGCTTGCCGACGGGCCCGACGCAGATCTTTCCGACTGCATTCATCACAGTCACAATCCGCTTCACAGTAATCGCCAGCGGCCACACCATCGACAGGGGCCTGACCGCGAACCACCTGAGAAGAACTGCAACCCACGCCGCAGGTCAGCAACACCGCGGCGGCCGAAAGAAACAGCCAATTGGAACGCATGGACAGGATCCCCTGAATGCAGACCACGAAGTGCTGGAGCCTGAGCCTCATCCGTGCAGGCTTTCGAGAAGTCCTCCAGTCTGCAGGTGGTATCGACGGAACCGTCTGCAGATCGTTCGGAATCTGCATTCCTGGAACAGGCGGTTTTCCAGACTCGATTCATTCGCCTTGCAGATTCCCCCCAACCGGATTAAATTGCCGTCTGGAAGTCACCGGGCTTGAACGACCCCCTGGAATTTGACGCAAGTCCATTCCAGATTGAGACTTAAACACCACCACCCAACGGACTGGGCGCGGCCAGATCGGCTCGTCTTCCTTGGGTCTGTCAGCAGGCTCGGCAGTGCCGACCCTGCGGCCACCCGGAGTGCAAAGGAATGCTTGTCGCCGCTTCATCGCGTTGTTTTTCCGATCTTCCGATCCACCAGGCCTGCTTCCATATCGATGATATGGGCTACGACAAGGTCGAGTTGTGGTTCAGCGAAGCCAGTGAACACTTGCGTCCTTCGGAACTGCTGCGAGAGTCAGACCGGTTTTCGGTCCGCTACCGCGAAATGACCCGCCTGACACCGGTCTCGTTCTGCTTTGAAGATGAAATCCCGGTCGCCGACTTCCGCACCGTCACCCGGGTGGCCAAGCAGTTGCGGGTTCCGCACATCACCGTTCCGTCGGCCACTCTCGGAACGCCTTTCAATTCGGAAGTGGATCGACTGCGGGAACTGACCCGAATCGGGATTGAAGACGGAGTGGTCGTCTCGTTCAAGACCCGCATCGGCCACCTCTCGGAAGATCCCCGCACGGCTGTGGAACTCTGCCAGGCTGCTCCTGGACTGGGAATCACACTCGATCCCAGCAGCTATCTCTGCGGACCGCACCACTCGACCAATTTTGATCCGGTGTATCCGTATGTCTTTCATGCCCATCTCCGGGACTCGACCCGTGAAAAGTTCCAGGTCCCGGTGGGGCTTGGGGAGATTGACTACGCCCGTCTGATCAGCCAACTCGAGCGGGTGAATTTTAGCCGCACGCTCGGGGTCGAAATCCTCCCGGAATTGATGGATGTGACCGGGCGGGGTGTCGAGATGCGCAAGGTTCGGCTGCTTCTGGAAAGCCTGCTGTAGCCCAGGCACTGCCGAATGTCCGGGGCCAGTTCTGCCCCACATCTGCCGCGATCGTCCAACCGGGGCTTGCTCCCAACAGCAGTCGACTACTCGACCCGTATTCGCCATCCCCCGGGACCGCTCCCGGGGGACTCGATCACCCCGACCACGCAGGCACCTTCATCTCCCTTCTGCCTCAGGAGGGTGACGATCTGTTGCGCCTGATCGCCCGGAACTCCCAGCAAGAGTCCGCCGGAAGTTTGCGGATCGAACAGGAGGGCCACGTCGGATTCTGCCAATCCGGCCGTGACCTCGATTCGCCCCTCCGCCCGTTTTCGATTGGCGGCATCGAGAGAACTGCGAATTCCCCGTTCGAACAGCTCCCGGCAACCACCAATCCGGGGAACGTTCTGCAACTGCAGTCTGGCTGACACCTGGCTCGACTCCAGCATTTCCAGCAGATGCCCGGCCAGGCCAAACCCCGTGACATCGGTCACCGACGTCACCCCAGACTGTCGCGCTGCGCGCGCCGCCGAGGCATTGGATCGCAGCATCCAATGGAGTGCCTCCGCCAACGTGCCAGCCGACACCTGGCCCTGCCCGATCGCAGCCACGACGGCCCCCACCCCCAGCGGCTTGGTCAGGATCAGAGACTGCCCGGGGACCAGCCCCGACTTCAAAAGCGGGGCGGTTCCATCGAGACACCCCGCCACGCTGAAGCCAACCAGCAATTCGCCCCCCTCCGTGGTGTGCCCCCCCCACAGTTCGGCACCAGCCGACTTCAACTCGTGCAGCCCGCCTGCCAGCAACTGATACAACAACTCCGACTGCTGCCTTTCCGTGCCCGGGGGGAGAGTCACCAGCGCCTGCCCCCCCACCGGTCTTGCTCCCATGGCCCAGAGATCACTCAGGGCATGCAGGGCCGCAATCCTCCCCATCAAATAGGGGTCATCCAGGAACGCCGGAAAAAAATCGACCGAGAAGACATCTACGGGAAACTTTTCGCGGTCGACAACCACGGCATCATCGGGACTGCGACGACTCCCCTGGATGCCGCCTGCAGTGGTTCCTTCCAATCGTCCCAGTGCGGTCTTCAGGACACTGGCCGAGACCTTGCTGCCACAACCCGAACAACGCATTCCGGAAGAGACTCGCCCTCCCTCTCCAGTAGCACCCGGCCCGGGCTCCTCCAGTGGGCTCGGTGCGATGCGATTCATCTGCAGGAATCGCCGATCGATGGCATCCTTCCACTTCCAGACCCAGGATCCCTCGAACGACCAACCGGCCAGGTCGGCCAATGCCCGGCCGTTCCCCAGGGACAGCAACGAGAGAAAGCCCCGGGGACGGTACTCCCGCAAAGGCTGCCTTTGAAACCAGTGCTGGATGTTGTTCCAGAGCATGGCCCCCTGCCGCACGGCATGGACCCCCGCGCGGGGCAGTGGACATCCCAGCAGAGAGGCGACATCCCCCGCGGCAAACACTGGGGCACCAGAAATGGACTGAAGGCTCTTCTGGACCAGCAGGAACCCCCTGTCATCGCGTGGAAGCCCCAGGTGCTCCACCAACGGCATGGGCCCGCCGCCGGTGGCCCAGATGACCAGATCGGTCCCCTGCACACTCCCGTCCTCGAATTGGACTTTCAGCAGAAATTCTCCCGCGGAGGAATCCGGCTCCCGCCGATCCACGCCAACAATGGACTGGGAGACTCTGAGAGCGACTCCACGAGCCCGCAGTTCCCGCTGCATCCTCTCGACCGTCCGGGAGGAATAACCGCGCAGGATCGTGTTTTGTGACTCAACGAGTAAAAACCTCGCCGGAAACCGTCGCCGGACCATCCAGCGTTCCAGTGCGAGAGCGAGTTCACAACCGGCTGCGCCACCTCCAACCACCAGGATCTCGACAGGGCGATCGTGCGTCGCAACTGCCATCCTCGACCGAACAGCTGACACCGCTGCCGAAAACCGGGACTCAAAGTCACCGAGCGGTTTGATGGAGATCACCTCGGAAACACCGGCTACCGCAGGCGGGAGACAAGGACTCGATCCGATTGCAATCGAAGCGACATCAAACGGAATGGGGGGGCGTCCCTCGACTCGAATGATTCGGCTGTCAGGATCCATTCCTGTGACAGCGGCGCTGATGAGACGGGCGCTCGACGCCAGGCACAATTGCGGGAGATCAATCGTGGCAGCATCGGCCGAATACAATCCGGAGAGCACTCCAGGCAGCATGCCACTGTAGGTCAACTCACGATCGGGTGACACGACCGTCAACCGCACACCGGGGATCGGAGCCATCCTCCATTGCCGAACCAGATGCAGATGGGCATAACCGGCTCCCACGAGGACCAAATCCTGCTGGGGAAGTCCAGTGACCTCACCCCCCATGGTCACGACGATGACTCCCCACACGCCGGGGATGACTGGCCTGTGAGATGGACAAGAGCATCCACCAACAGGGTGTCGTCACCGGGAGCCAGGCTCCGCAAGTCCAGGCAGACCCCTCCCCGGGAAATCCGGCCATAGACCCGTGGGCGGCCTGTCCTCAATTCTCTGGCCAGGAAGTCGCACGAATGGACGGCGTGCTGCAACAGGATCATCCAGGAAGGGAGTTCCGCCTCGGGGAGCGATCCTCCTCCCACGGACGCCATCGCTGGCTGGACCGAGATTCGGAATCCGCCAGAGGACCAGAGACCTTTGTCTCCGGTTGGATGTCCAGTAACCTCAGCCAGCTGCTCGACAATGGCCCGGGCCCGCGCCTCCAGCGCGTCGACCGATGCCCCCAACCGCGCCAGGACAGGAATCTCTTCGCGATGCCTCCCCAGGCGATAGGCTTCCAGGGTCCCCTGGAGAGCCGCGAGTGTCAGCTTGTCGATGCGGAATGCACGTGCCAGGGGATGGGCCGCGAGCTGGCGTACGAGGTCGGCCCGCCCCAGGATGATGCCACATTGCGGTCCCCCGAGCAGCTTGTCTCCACTCCCCAGGACGAGATCAGCACCGGCTGCCAGGCTCTCGGTGAAGGTTGGTTCGCGCTCGAGCCCCCACTGCGTCGTATCGACCAGGCAGCCACTTCCGATGTCATCCACCACCCAGACTCCCGCCTCCCGGGCGACTTCCACCAACTCGGCAATCTCTGGACTTTCGACAAAACCTCGAATCCTGTAATTCGAGGGATGAACCCGCATCAGGCCGGCCGTTGCTTCGGTCACGGCCCCCCGGTAGTCGTCCAGACGGGTCCGATTCGTACTTCCCACCTCACGCAGGATGGCACCACTGGTCGCAAAGATCTCGGGGAGGCGAAAACTCCCGCCGATCTCCACCAACTGCCCCCGGGAAATGACCACCTCACGGTTCTTCGCGAGGGCCGCCAGCACCAACACCGTCGCCGCTGCGTTGTTGTTGACCACCAACGCTCCCTCGGCACCGGTCAGTTCGCGAAGCATGGGGGTCACCTGGTGTCCCCGGCTGAGGCGGTCGCCGGTCTGCAGGTCCACTTCGAGATTGCAGGTTTGCGAACAGGCCAACACCAATTCCCGCGCCCGAACAGAGAGAGGTGCGCGCCCCAGGGAGGTATGCAGCACGATTCCCGTGGCATTGAGGACCGGCCCGAGTTCCTCGGCGGACCGCTGAGACAGACGTTCGGTCAGCCGGGCCAGGACCTCGGCCAGCAATTCGTCGCGAGTGGGTGGCGGACCCGACGATGGGTCATGTTTCCGCAGGCTGGACCGCAACCCTTCCAGGACCTCTCGCAACTCACCAACCAAGACCTCGTGGCCCCATCGCGCGATCCATGCCCGCACCGGCGGTTCCTGCAGGATGACACCCACCGCCGGCAATTGGCACAATGCTGCTGAGGTCATATCCGGGAGCCTTGGGGGCTGCGCTCTCGAGCCACTCAACCACCACGCGACAGGATCAGCAAAATGGCGAGAACCCCCGCCATGAATCCTCCAATGGTGACCACAAGCCGTGCGGCACGGATCAGGATCAGCGTGGAGCTCTCATGTCGGCTGGCGCTATAGACGAGGCTGATGGCGAGTATCAGAGGAATGGCATACCAGCCACGCGCCAGGCCACTGCCACCGTCCAGACCCATCCCGTAAATCCAGGTCATCGCCAGCATCTTGTCTCACCCTTGATCCAGGACAACCACTTTGCCACTTTCCGGCAACCCACACACCACTTCCGGCGGCTACTGCCGGTCTACTTTGCCAGTCTACCTTCCCGGTTCCGTGACCGGTGGTTGTGGCACAGACTCTTCATCGCCGTAAGCAGGCCCGTAGATGGCGTCGAAAATCGCCAATACATTCAGCAACCCGGCGATCATGGTATAGACAACCCCAAGCTCAAACCGAGAACCGAGATCGCGGTGCGCGCGGTCGAGCGAATTCGCACGCGAAGGGTCGACATCAAACAGGGGAGCTCCATACCAATCCCAGAGCGGTCGGGCGACCGACCCCTGGAATCGTCCCGCAGGCCCCGTTCCGGACTCAAAGTAGGCCTGCACACCCCGCCGTGGGTTCGGCCCGACCTGTGGATCCACCGAGCAGTTCGAGAGTGACCCCTCGAGCGGAGTCTGTTTGTCTCCGTTGATCAGCACTCCCTGGAATTGACTCCCCCCCTGCCCGCCTCGCCGACTCGACTCCGATCCCAGCACCAGTCGCCCACGAACGACCCCCGGCACACCGTCGATTGTCCCTTCGCATTCCGCATTCAAATCACGGGCCAAGTACCCTTCATCGAAGGCCTGTGCAGAGCGAAGCTTCGCCTGTGCCAACGCCGGCAGGGCCGGGATTCCCACCCAAAACTGGCACAAGTAAGCGAAAGTCCGATTCTCTGCCGGTGCCCACTGGAAGTAGACCACCTGACCATGGCCAATCCTCAATCCAGTGAAAAACGTCCCCAGGATGCAGAGGAAGTAAAGGCCTGCCTTGAACCGGCGCCCCTGGTAGTAGTGCCCCAATCCCGGCACCAGGAATGCCAGGATTCCCGCCAGTACCGGATTGCGCAAATCGACCCTGGCAGAAGGGGGGCGTTCAGTGATCGTGGCGGATTGTGACATCACTTGGCAGGTGGAGAACTCGAGATGGGACTGTCCGGGAAGATTGATTCTTCTCCTCGTCAGACCTTAGGCTGGATTGTACTGCTCACCCGTGATCGTGGGTAGGTCCGTTCATCTGGGGACGATCGGTCCCGGTTTCCCGAACAGTCTGCTTGGGATTCGCTCGCCGCTCCCGGATCTTCAGCTCCACTCCCCGATTTTCGCGACATGCCTTCTCCACTCCCCCTCGATGTTTTTTCTCTCGTCACACTCCCGTTTCAGGAAAACACCCTGTTCGTCTCACTGCCGCAATCGCCGGAGTGCGTGGTGATCGACCCGGGTTTCGGAGCCCCGCGCATCGTGGAATGCCTGAAGGAGCGCCGACAGGTCCCCGTCGCCATTCTCCTCACGCACGGCCATGTGGATCATATCGCCGGCGTTGAAGGACTCCGGCAGACCTGGCCGGAACTCCCCATCCTCATCGGCGCGGGCGATGCCCCGATGTTGACCGACCCACAACTCAACCTCAGCGGTCTGTTTGGATTCCCCCTGGTGGCACCACCGGCCACAGAAACGCTGCTCGACCGTCAACAGCTGACCATTGCGGGGATCCCTCTCGAAGTCCGTGAAATCCCAGGACACAGCCCGGGCCATGTCGTTTACATCTACTCACACGCCACCCAGCCCCTCGTCTTTGGAGGCGACGTACTGTTCCAGGGAAGCATTGGTCGGACCGACTTTCCGGGAGGAAGCCAGGACCTCCTTGTGGCAGGAATCCGGCAGAAACTTTTTGACCTGCCCGATGCCACGATCGTATTTCCGGGACACGGCCCGACAACAACGATCGGAGACGAGAGACTGGGCAACCCCTATTGCAGCAATGAATAACGCATCGCCCTTCACGGGTCGCCCGTTATCCCCCCATCCCCTGCACATCCGGTGCTGACGCCAGGTTTCCGGCCCCGGAACGGGACGGTTTCTGTCGTTCGGACTGCCGGTGTTCCTCACGGACCTCTTCCGCAGTCATCCGGATCCTTCGTTCATACGCGAGGGTCTGCCATGCCAGGTCGGCCACACCGGCAATCAGGCCCCCTATCACCAGAATTCTTACGGGACTGCGCAGGAACCCGAAGAAGCCATCGACCAATCCCACGTCGCCCACCTGGGAGACCGGCGTCAATTGGCTGGAATCCAGTGACTGAACGACTCCCCAGACGACAGCCGCGGTGACCGCCACCTGGACAGTCATTCTGCCGAGTGAAGAGCCCCACCCCTGGCCAAACAGCCGATGCCACCCCCCCGGAAAACCCAGGCGACTCCAGTCGGGATGGAGTGGACTCGCGGTCCACAGCAACCGGGTCTGGCACAGCCTGACCCCGACACCAGCCAACCAGGGAAGAGCAACCAGCGGAAGGGCAGCCTTTCCGAGAGCCTCGGCCAGTGCAATCAGCCGTATCCCGGCGAATTGGCCCGACAGGTTCAGGGCCCACCCACGCTGCAACTCCTGGTGCAGCAACTGCCGCCACTCGGCCCACCAGCCACCGCCCCAGGCCTCCACCAGCCACACGGCCACCGCCAGCGAGACCGCCCCCGACAGCCACGATGCCGATGCCACGTCCCCCTGTTGGCGCAGCATCTGACGACGGCGTTTCGATGCTGGAAACACCCGCTCGGCTGATTCACTCATCGATCGCCTCCTCGGCCACCACGGCACCATCCTCCCGGGGACCTGACTCCTCCCCGGGAATGCTGTCGGCAAACCGCTGCACTTCCCGGTCCAGTTGCCGGGTGAAGTGTGGCAGAGACATCGTGAGTCCGATCAGGCAGACAACGGCCCTCCAGGGGATGGCTGCGGAGACAGCGGGAACAACCGGAAACAACCGCCCCAGTCCCGAGACAACCAGCATGGCCACGGCCGAGGCTCCCCAGACCGGTGCCGCCAACCGCAAACCCAACAGTGTGGAGGTCTGGCAATAGTTTGAGACAATCGCCGCGGCATCACCCTGCAGGAGCGATGCCCCCGGAGGATAGGCGTGAACCATCTCGCGGCACGCCACCACCACCTGCAAATGCCCGCCCCCCACAAGAAACACCAACGCCGTCAGCCAGGACAGCAATGCTCCAATCGGCGATCCATCAGCCCCCAGGAAGTCGTTCTCTCCCCCCGATTGCGGTCCCGCCCAGGGCCATTCGATGATCTCGGCACACAGGCGCACGCTCGCCAGGACCAGCGATACCCCAAGGCCCAACAGGGCTCCCAGCAGGAACTCGCCCGGCAACTGGATCCACGGCAACGCGGAAAACAATGGCCTGGCCCCGGAATCCAGCGACGATGCCAACACCCAACTGAGCAGAAATGAAAGTCCCAAGCGAAACCGGAATCCCAATGTTGGCGGAATCAGGGGGAGGAATACCACCAGCCCTGCCATTCGCACCTGCAGGATGACCCAAACCTGCAACCAGGCCATCACGTCTCCAGCCAGGATTGCCTCCGAGAGCGCTCTCGCCACACCACACCGTTGAGTCAGTCTGCTTGTATCTGCACCGCCCCCACGTCAGGGCTTCGCATGCCAGAGTTGCAATGTGAAATCGACGACAACCTGCAACCCCCAGGGAAACAGGAACAGCAATGTGATCGCCGTTGCCACGGTTCGCGGCACCTGGTTGACGGTTGGCTCCTGAATGGACGTGGCGGTCTGCAACATCCCGAGCAGCAGGCCGACAACCAGCGACACCAGCAGCACTGGCGCGCAGACCCATCCGCCGGTCAACACGGCACGCTGGATCATCTCGACAGCACCATCCACATCCATGACTCACTCCTGAACTTTGAGACACCCACAACTCCCGGGGGTTCGCTTGTCGGGATCGTGGAGGGCACCTCACCCGGCAACACTGCTCAACAATCGTCCGACAATCACAGTCCAGCCATCCACCAGCACAAACAGCAGAAGTTTGAACGGAAACGCCACTGAGGTGGGACTCATGGACGACAATCCGAGGGTTGACAGCAGCAATCCCACGATGACATCGATCATCAGGAACGGCAGCAGGATCTGGAAACCGATGACAAAGCCCACCTTCAACTCGCTGAGCACATAGGAAGCGGCCAGCGTCGGAAAGGGAATGTCGTCGTAGGTCAATTCCGCGTCTTGAGTCCGCCCCTGACGGGTGTCTTTCGTTCCCGATTCCAGCAGGACCCAGACCGCTTCGCTGTTTCCCGCCAACTCGATCTGTGATGACATGAATTCCCGCAGTGGGCGCAGGGTGGCCACCGTGGTTGTTTCGAGATCAGGGCGTGATTCCCCGAATGCCGATTGGAGGTACGGTTTCAGTCCCTCTGCATACGCGCGGCGCCAGACCGGCTCCATCACGAGGCAACTCAGAAAGAGTGCCAGTGACAGCAATACCGAATTGGGGGGCATCTGCTGTGTTCCGAGAGCCTGCCGCACCAGCCCCAGCACGATGGAAAACCGCACAAAGCAGGTGGTCATCAGCAGCAGTGATGGAACGACCGACAGGGCCATCATCGCCAGAAGTGACGGCGCGATCGGCCAGGCATTCCCCCACTCCCCCAGGTCGATCGGTGTCTCGGAGTCCCCCTCGCGAGCCGATTGGGAAGACTCATCGACGTGGGCTGCTTCGACCTCTGCACGGGATTGCCGTGCCGGACGGACCGAATGGGCGGGAATCACCCCGTCGTCCGTCTCGTCCGGAAGCGGGTCTCGCGACGGCTGTTGATCGACGAACCGTTCCACCACCTTCGGACGATTGCGCACGGGGCCTCGTTCGCGATTCCCCTCGGACTCTGCCCCCGGGGCAACGGCCGCCGTCAGCCCCACAAAAAGCCCCAAGAGCAACCAGGGCAGCACGGTGGGGCTCCGCCGTTCCTTTTTCTTCAACCCGGAAAGGTGGATCATGCCGCCCTCCTTCCGGCCGGCATCGCAGCCGCATGACTCCCCGGCACAGCCCCCATGTGTCCATTTCCCCCGACCAGCTGATCTATGACCGCCTGGACTTCCCCGGGATCATCCAGCTCTTTCAGCAGACAGACCTGTGTTGGCGATGAAGACAACACCAGCAACCGCCCGGGCATTTCCACAAGCATCAGCGTGTGACGGGCATCCAGCGGACATTTGAGAACCACACGCAGAGGCCCCTGACCAGCACGCCCCCAGCTTCCGCGTCTTTCTTTCCAATACCAAATCCCTCCCGCCACAAGGACCCCCAGAGCAAGCAGGCCCGACACAGGGGACGATGTCGGACCACTCCCACGATGGCCAGGTTCGCCATCCAGAGCCCCCGCCGGAGGTGTGACCCTGCGCGAGGCAGTGCCCCCCTCCTGGGCCATCACGTTGGAATTCAGGAACAGGATTCCCAGGACTGTCCAGGTGATCCAGCGGGACATGACCATTGATCTCACAACCGGTGTCGGAGTCCGATTCCTCACGACAACGCTCCACAGACCTGCATGATACGCAGAGCCAATTGACCGTCATGGAGACACAATTCACCCCGCGCCACAACGGTTGCTCCTGCATGCAACTCCAGGTACCCGCTGCGTGGCACCGACATCCCCCAGGATTGGCCGGCCAGCTCCGAGGATGCTCGCCCTCCTGGCAGGGCCACATGTCCCCAGACGATCCGGACAATCACCCGTCCGTCACTCGTCGACAACGGAGAGTTTTCCACAGAGACCCCCAGGGGCAGCAAACCCAATACGACACCGAAAGGCCTTGCCGGAGTAACGAGCCCCTGGCCGCCTCACTCCGGCTCCGCCTCTCCCTTCCGGGAGTTGCTCTTGCGACCGCCCCGGGTGCCTGGGGCCGCCTCATCATCCCCCGAATCTCCGTCGGGATTCTCATCCAGAGAGGCCGAACTCGCGGCGGAGCGGGCCGATGTGTCACCGTCCTCCATCGCAGGCTCCCATTGCCGGGGAACCGTATTCAGCCCGAATTCCGGAGCAGCGACCGAATCTCCATCGGACTCGGGCCCAAACGGCAATCCCCGACAGCCACAGAATGCCAGACAGACTGCCACCAGCAGTGGAATCAGGGAGTCCCTGTGTTTGGGCAGCATCCGTTCACAACTCCTGTCATGAGTCTTCTTGGAAAGCCTTTCCTTGGCCAACGGGCAGGGCTTTTATCAATTCCACCGAAAATCGGAAAGACCAACCCCCGGGATGGCTCCTGCGGTCAATCCCCCCTGTCTGGCGGGGAACCGTCCCAATTTCCCACGGCCAAGTCCAACCTCATGTTGCCAATTTTCTCGACTCGCGCCCCTCGGTCGCCCGCTTCCCGCAACCCTCCCATCCCCCCCAGCAGCAGCGGTTGTCTCGAAAGGCATCCCTCAGGGAACTGTCGTTCGGGATGCGGCCACGCGATGGAGTTTTGCTGTTTGCAGCCAGCCCTCAACCTGAGACCGCCGTCCTGGAGTCGGCTCGAACATGCACGATGCCTGCAGTCCCAACCTTTGACACCACGTCCGAACTGGCAACAAAGCCCCACGCTCCAAAGACTCGGCTCTGTCGAGACTGCCCTGTCGAGACTGCCCCGGCCGAAACTGACGGGCGGGGCTCCCAGGATGTGGAATCGCCTGCCTGTCGATCCACAGGTCCGATGACGGTGCACTCCGGGCCGCAGGGTTCACCGCAGATAGAGCGCTTCGCTACAGGTCATGACGCTCTGACACAAATCCCGCCAGGCCTGCCGCGTCGTATCCGACGGCCCTTCAATGCGGCCAGCCTGTTGAGCCAGGAATTCCCTTGCCGAAGCCCGCTCTTCGGGATCGGGAGCCCGGCCCAGACAGAGACGCCACAGCAGCTCAATTCGGTCGGACGGTTCCACGGCATCCCGCTCAAGCCGCCCGACAAGTTCTTCCGCCCTGTGAATCATGAACTCGCTGTTCAGGAGCGCCAGCGACTGAAGGGGAATTGTCGAACGGGAACGACGTGTGGAATTGAAGACAATCTGCGGCGAATCGAACAGTTGCAGCAAACCCACCACCTGTGTCCTGCGCTGGTAGAGATAGAGGGACCGACGGGCATGTCCCTTTTCGGATTCGGCCACGACCACCTCTCCCGAATCTGTTCGCTGCGTGGGGATCGGCGATCCCCCCAGGGAAGGGTCAAGATGTCCCGCAAAATGCAGCAGTGAGTCCCGGATCATGTCGGCATCCAACCGCAGAGGGGAGAACCGCCACAACAGTCGATTGGAGGGATCGGCCGCCAGACCGGCATCCGAGGCCAGGCTTGACTGGCGGAAGGCCCGCGACAAGAGCATCTCGCGAAGAAGTGGTCGCATCCGCCACCCTCCCTCCACAAAGCGATTGGCCAGGTACTCGAGCAACTCGGGGTGACTCGGGGGAGAACCACTTTGCCCGAGATTCTCGGTTGTCAATACAATTCCCGCTCCAAAACAACCTTGCCAAAGGCGATTCACCTGGGTGCGTGCCAGGAGAGCACGGGCCTGCGGGCTCGTCAGCATCCAATCCACAAACGACAACCGCGAACCGGTCGTGACCTTCCCCTTCTCGGAAGAGAAGTCCACATTGGCTCCCCCGGCAAGAAACCTGGGAGGCCCCGGTGCCACAACATGTGCCGGAGTGCCGTAGTTTCCGCGACTCAGCAATCTCACCTCGGGAGGGGTGGAGACAAGGTCCGACACCCACGCGATCTTTCCGGGCGGTTGGCTCTCGAGTGACTTCAGCCGTCCCGACAGTTCGTCAACCCGCTGGCGCAATGCACGCAACCCGGCCAGGAACTCCTTCAGCGGTTCACTGGAGGCCTCGGGAGGAAACGCCTCAATCCGCAGATTGTCGACCACAAAGCTGCGATTGCAGCAGTACTCAAAGCCGAACCCCCCCGCAGGAACGTCGGCGGCGGGAAGCTCGATGGATTTGCCGTCGGGCAGGAAATCGACCAGCGATTCGACTCGTACCTTGTCTTCTTCCAACCGTGTCAGCCGGATCCCAAAGTTCCGCCCCGGGACATGCCCCTGCGCACCGATCACCCCCACCGACCGAGAGTCGGTTCCCGGATAATCGAGATGCACCGTGCTCCCCCCCTGAGGATGTCCATCAATCAGCAGGTTTCCGCCCGAATCCGGCTTCTGGTCGGCGAAATCCCGAAGTGCAACCAGGTAACCGATCCGCTCGGCGGGAGAGTCTGAGTCTTCACTTCGATTGGAGACGAGGTCGAAGGTCACCTGGACTGCGGCACCGACCTCGGCCGGGAGCCATGCCAATGCCTTCGACGTACTGAGGAGACTGTCTCCCTGGGTGTTCCCTTCGGCGATCACGAGACGCCCGTCTCTCAGGAATGCTCCCGGCCGTTCCCGCGAATCGAGCTGCACCGGGACTTTCCCGGCAGGCTGTTCATCGCCGGGCAACCGATTGCTCCAGTCCGGCCCCAAAACTGCCCGGTCAAAATCGTCCCGGAAGAGCACTTCCCCAACCGGTCTCTTCAGGCGCGCGTAGTCCGCGAGAGCCAACCTCGCCTGCTCCAGTTCACTTTTCACGGAATCCAGCGCCGAGTTCCAGCGCGCCGTTTCGCCCGCGAGAGGAGCCAGGACGAACCGCTCATTCGGCTTCTTCCAACTGTCGATGGGAAACACCGGGGCGAAGATTGCCTGCAGGCGGTAATAGTCTTCCTGAAGGATCGGCTCAAACTTGTGGTCGTGGCATTTGGCACACTGAAATGTGAGCCCCAAGAGGGACGACATGACGTTCTGCTGGCACGACTCGAGCGCGAAGTACTTGTCGGCACGGACCTCTTCGGCATTCCCGTCACTTTCGCCGGTTCCATCCTGACCATTCCGCAGGAAATGCGTGGCAACCAGAAGTCCCTGCTCCTGAGGCGTCACTTCACGTCCCGGTTCCACACCCGCCAACTCATCTCCGCAGACCTGGGCCTTGAGAAATTCGTCAAACGGCATGTCGGCGTTGATGGACTGCACGACCCAATCCCGGTATCGCCATGCCAGCGGTCGGTCGGAATCGGCATTGAAGTATCCGTTCGAGTCCGCGTATCCGGTGGCATCAAGCCAGAGTCGCCCCCAACGAATCCCGGCCTGGGGTGACGACAGCAGGCGGTCCACAACCCGTTCGTAGGCGTCGGGTTCCTGATCCGCCAGAAACGCCCGCTGTTCCGCCAGTGTGGGAGGCAGCCCCGTCACAACCAGCGAGACCCGTCTCAAGAGACTCTCGCGATCGGCTTCCCCTCCGAGAGTCAAGCCTTCAGCCTGCAGTCGCAACTGCAGAAAACGATCGATCAACGATTCCCCCTCGCCTGCCCCCTTCGCCGCGGGATCATCTGCGGGACCCAGGGGACGAAATGCCCAATGCTCGCCTTCTGACGAAGTCGACAATCCCGGAGCCCCCGATTCAATCCATCGGGACAGCAAACCTTGCTCTTCCTCGCTGAGCACATCATCGGGAGGCATGCTGCCATCGTGCACCCGACTCCATAGTGGACTGGCGTCGCGATCATGGGGCGTTACGACGGGACCAGCCTCGCTCCCTCGCAGGATCCCTGCCGGTGTCGAAAGGTTCAGTCTCTTCTCGGCCTTGGCTGGGCCGTGGCATTTGACGCACCGTGTCTTGAGAAGTGATGAAACTTCCTCGAACGCAACCTTGCGTGCGACCTCCTCCGCACCGGCAACACTGGCCGTCACAGCGATTCCCAGCAGGAGCACTCCGCTGGCAAGACGTCGGCCGCAATTTGTTTGGGACAATTTCCCAATCACCACACCGGCATCGCCCGAAGCAACGGGCCTCCAGGACCCAACTTGCGGATGCATGATCTCACAGGGCAGCATGGGACTCCGGCCCCCCAGGGGGATGAGTGGATTGGGGCATTCCAGCGCCTGTCAGCGAACTCCCCCGCAAGGGTTCGCTGGTCGGCATGATGCAGTCGGCGGTGTCGTTTCGGGCATTGCCCACGGCAAAGCCCACTGTGACTCGCTCCATCAGTTCCGCGGGGTAGGGACGCAGCAACGGCAGCACGTCGGACACTTCACCAGTCATCCAGAGTTCCTGGTCGGCGCGATCAAGAATGACAGGCATTCGGTCATGGATTCCCGCCACCAGAGAATTGGCTTCGGTCGTCAAGAGGCAGCAGGAAACCCGGGTCTGTCCGTCCGCCCCGGGGATATGGTCATACAGTGCCGCAAAGACGGCCACTCCAGTCCCCGAGACACGAATCAACCAGGGCTGTTTGCGAGACGCGGTCCCCGTCGTCTGCCATTCAAAAAAACCATCAAAAGGAACCAGGCACCTCCGACGGCGAAACGACTCCCGAAAACTGGGCTTCTGGTGCACCGATTCCGCGCGGGCATTGATCAGGGGACGAACGGTTCCGGAAGATCGCTGCCAGGCCGGCACGATTCCCCAATGAGCCGACACCCACTCATGCCCCTCCACCGAGTGGATCACACAGCCGATTTGCTGAGTCGGTGCGATGTTGTATCGCGGCGCGACTGCCGGTGGAGATGCCAGTCGGAAGAACTGCATCAACTCGACAGGACTGGCTCGCAGGGTGAACCGACCACACATCTATGCAGCCTCCTCGGCGACAATGGCACGCTCCCCGGGACATCACCGATCTCAGCCTCCGGAGCCTCCCAGTCTCCGCCGGAGTTCCTCAAACATGGGGCGCTCCAGCGGATGCAGTTTTTCAACATCCATCTGAAATGCATTGGCTCGCTCAAACGATTCCCCGGCACCTCGAATGTCATTCTTCCTCAACTGGGCACTTGCCAGGTGCAGCCAGAACATCGGGTCCGAGTCCAGATCGAGCGCCTTCCGCAGGTCTTCAATCGCCAAGTCGGGCTGTTCAAGGTTGAGCTTCACCAGGGCCCGCGAATCGAGCAATGCCGGCACCGGTCCAACCAACTCAATCGCCTGGTCAATCAGCAGGCTTCCACGCTGCTTCACACTGGGGCTGTCATCAAACGAGTTGAGAATCGCGAGATTGTTGAGTGCGGTCAAATCGCGGGGTGACAACTCCAGGATCTGTCCGTAAACCCCACGCGCCTCGAGAAAACGTTCCTGCAGATCGTAGAGATCGGCCAGTGCAACGAGACAGCCGACCCGCGGTTCGACATCACCTTCGTCGAGACCCAGCAGAATCTCGCGAATGAGTTTTTCAATCCTGGAACAGACCTCGACAGGTGCCTTCCCGGCCCGCGCGATGGCCGCAAGGAATCTCGCCTGGATCTGTGGCGGATAGTCCCCCTTGATCTGCTCCCACAACTCGAGCGCCTCGGTAAACCGTGAACGTCGCGACAGATACGAGAGGTAGGTCAACTGGCTGTCAGCCGACGGGTCGCGGTCTCGTGACTTTTGATAAAGCTCATCGGCAAGCTTCGCCTGCTCAGTGGCTTCTGCGAGTGATGCCGCGAACAATGTCAGCTGCTCCCGGATCGCGGCCGTACACCGTGGGGTATCGATGTACTTGTTCAACTGAAAAATCAACTGCGGGTCATCACCGGACAGACTGCGATTGGCAAGTGCATTCACCAGGGCGAGTGAATTGGCATCGCCGGCAGCCGTCGCCTCCGCGCGAATGATCTGCAGGACCGCCGGCGCACGGGAAGTGTCCATCACCTCCCGGAATTGATCGACGACCCGAGACCGATCGAGCTTGTCAACGAACTGGCGAATCGACTGCTCCGATTCATCCAGCCGTCCTTCGACCTGGAGATAACGGGTCTGGGCAATCAGCGTGCGCAGGCTCTCAGGATCACGAACCTCCAACTGCGACACCGCCCGGCCCACATCCCGCTTGGTCCGTTCATCGAGCTGGGTTCGCCTCAGGGCCGCTTCGACAAAGCTCGCTTGGGCAGGCAGATTGTCGGGCTCGCTTTCCAGGATCTTGCGATAGAGCACGACCGCATCTGGCCAACGCCAGTTTCTGGCATACAACCAGGCCAACTCGGTCGATTCGCCGCTTGTCAGCAGCTTGCGATCCAAGAGCTCTTCGAGGATGGAAATCATCTTCTTCTGCTCCCGGGTTCGTCCCACTCCGGCGTAAAGCTGCAGTTGGGCGCGCAGTTGCTCCGCACTGACCTTTGACAGCTCCTTGTCGGCCTGCAGAGTTTCGAGAGCCTCTTCGAATTCCTCGTAGGTCTTCGCTGTCACCGCCCGGAGCTTGGCATACAGGATCTCCGCCCGACTTCGGGCCTCAGGATCGAGTCCCGAAGCCCCGTCGAACAGGATTTTGAGAAGTTTCTGGGCCTCAACCAGCCGATTGTGGCGCACACAGAAACTGATGTGCTCATTGATGATCGGCAAGTTCGCAACTTTTCCGCCATGCGCCTCGCTGTAATGCTGATCGGCCTGCTCAAGGTCCTCGAGGATCTCCTCACACTGGGCCAGGATCAATGGTCGGAGTTCCGGCGGTTCCGCCGGAACCTCGGTTCGGATCCGCTCCAGGACATCCCTGGCCTCCACGGTTCGTCCCTCACGGACCAGAAACGAAACCCACAGAAACCACGCCATCTGCTGATCAGGCGCGAGGCTCAGTGCCTCGCTCAACATTTGCTCAATTCGAGCGGGATCATCACGCCGGGCAATCATCAACTGGGCTTGGATCAGGCTGTCTTCCAATGTCGACGAACCCAGTTTGCCCAACCGTCTCAGGGTCTCATCCCACCGACGGGATCGATAGCTGGCCAGCATCCCGGCCCGTGAAACATCTTCCGACACCATCCGGGGAGCCGACTCCTCAAGTTCCCGGACAACTTCCAGCAATTCTTCATCACGCTGGTTTTTCAACAGGTACCGGACGGTGTTCGTGACCGCATCCGGCGTCGGCGTCCCCTGAGTCAGCAACTCTCTCGCGATGCGGAAAGAGGTATCCTCCTCCCCCAGTTCGTAGAGTACGTTCGCATACTCATTCTTGGCCGCGACCCAGGATGGGCGCCCCCTCACGGCAATCTCCAGGTTCTGCTCGGCCGAGCGGAGCAGCCGAACACGGTTCACCTTGACAGACTCCTCTTCCGAGTCTCCAAGAAGCCGATAGTCGCGGAAGTCATGCAGTCCCGAGAGGTAATGGAAATTGGGACGCGGATTGACCTCCAGTTCCCTCACCCGCGCCAAGTCCGCTTCCAACTCGTTCGCTGAAGAGCCGGTTTCAATCAAAAGCACGGCCCTCTCCGAAAGCACCTCGAGATCATCCTGGTCGATCGCAAGGCAGCGGTTCAGCAGCGAAAGGGCATCGTCCTTGAATCCTGTTGCCTGAGCCATTCCAGCCAATTGCAGCATCAGGATCTTGCGCTGTTCCTGCGGAAATGTCTCCGAACCGTCCGCGAGTGCCCGCAGTCGCGTTCCGAGTTGTGCCTCGCCTCGTGCCAGTTCCAATTCCGCACGGGCCATCCGCAGTACAGTGGAATCTCGCTGGATCTCCCCCAGCAGTTGATCCGCCTGGTCGACATATTTTGGATTTGCCTCACTACTTCGGAGCAAAACTCCGACCTCGACCGCCACCAGGCCGTCATCGTCAGGTTTCGCCTTGCGAGCCTCGGCCAGTTTCTCCAGCGCCTCTTCGGCCTTCCCCTGGAATCGCAGGACATCACACTGGATCGAGAGCAGATCTGCATTGCCAGGATTTCTGTCCAGAGCCTCATCCAGAACGGCCTGGATTTTCGACCAGTCCCGGCTGGTCTCGGGACGCAGCAACTCCCTCCGAACCGCCACGCGCAATGCCATCGAGGGAATGGCGGTCACCGAGGAGACCTGGGAGAACTCATCCATCGCCTTGTCGTCGCGGCCCACCATCAGGTAAGCGTCCGCAAGGGAGAGACGTCCCTCGAACCAAGTTCGGTCATCAGCCACGGCCCGCTGCAGTGCCCGGATCATCTCGTCGGGGTTTCGCAACCGCCGATAGCATTCCACCAGCGACTGATCAAGAAATCGCAGGATTTCCGGAGTATCCGAAACATTGGCCCGGATGCTTTCGAATCGCTCGGCAGCTTCGCCCCACTTGCGCTGCACCAGCAGGATTCTCGCGTCCAGATACTCAATCAGCGAGGGGATCGCCCCCAATTGCCGCAACTCCTCAGTCAGCCCAACAATCTCCTCCCGTTTCTTGTCCCGAATCTTCTCTTCCTCGACAGACTGCGGCGTGTACCGGTAGGTGGACTCAATCAGGCAGTTGACAAGGCCCCAGCGGGTCAGGAAATCAATCCGCAGTCCCTCCGTCCGACCCGAAACCGAACGAGGCAGTTCCAACTTCTCTTTGTTTCCCAGATCCGATGCCAGACGAAACTGGGTTTCCGCCTGCACCGAGTCGCCAGTTTCCAGGAAAACCTGTCCCAGCATGGAATGGTAAGTCCAGCTCCCAGCCCGTTGATCGTCACACGAGTCCTTCAGCGAGGTAATCGATTCCAGCAACTGGGCGGCACGAGGACCATCTTCCGTGATCAGTGCAATCGCCCGTTGCTGCATGAGCAACTCGACCTTCAGGCTCAGGGCATCTGGATTTTGCCCATCCAGGCTCGACGCCTTGTCCAATTCCTCCAAGGCCTTGTCGAACAGTCCCCGCTTCAGCCAGGTCCGCCCCATCAGGACACGGGCATCCACTTCCGGGCGTCCCACTTCACGCACACGCTCAAGGATCAAGTCAACCAGTGCCGCGATATTCAACGTCGCGGTCTCTTTGCCCTGACCGGTCAATTCTTCCACCAACTCCCGGTCAATGCCCTCCCGGTCAGGATCATCCTCGTCAGGTGTCGGAGTTCCGGAATCACCATCATCCTGACGGGCCAGGTCCCGCAAGTTTTCATTGATCAGCCCCGAACGGCTTCGTTCGTCATCAGCTTCCCCGTCAGCCGCTCCCCGGGAGTCCTTCGAAAACCATTGATGGACAACCGCCAGATCCACCGCCGTAAACTCTTCCTCACTCAGGAAATCGATCAGATCAGAATAAACCCCCACCGCTTCGGGGCGTTTCTCCAATGCCGCCAGGTAGAGCGTCAACCCAGAACTCTGCAGGGACAACGCCCGCAAGGAATCCACCGCCATACGAAGGTAATCGCGGTCTTTCAGGACAACATCACGCATGTCCGGCAGATGGTTCTCCACCAACTCGCCGTACCGGCGCAATTCATAGGAAAACTTGTAGAGACGCTCCCGGATATCGTGCCGCTCGGGATGCCGCACGGCGAAGTCGGAGAGGATCTGGTAAGCCTCCTGGAGATCTTCTCCCGCCAATCCCACCTGGTCGACCAACTCGGCAAACAGGTCGATCCCCTCGGGGTCGTTCGGAACAATTTTCAGGTACCGCTCCGATGACTGCAACGCCTGCCGGATGTCACCGGCTTCATACTGGTTGCGGGCATGCTGCAGGAACGCACCGGAATTCCGCGACATCGAAAACCGACGCGCTCCCCAGGCTCCCATCACCAGCAACAGGAAGGAAGCCAACAGGATCCCGGCAAACCGATAATTCAAGCGGACGGACCTGCGTATGCTCGAACGTTGCGACCGTCTTGAAGATCCCATGCGCCTTTCCTGAACAGCCACCCATCTTAAAGCCACGGTTATTCTACGGCTTTCCCCCCCCTTCGGGAAAGCGACATCCCCGGGAAGACAACTCAGTCTTCCGCGGGTTCCCCCTACCTGGTACTTCCCGGGATCGGTTCCAAACC
>DNUF01000024.1:497-11453 GCA_003508595.1 Planctomycetaceae bacterium | reverse complement strand
GTGCACCCCGGTGGATTTAACCCCGCCGGGGTAGTACTACCCTTTTCCGGGAGTCTCCTCCTGTGTGAATCCGCATCAGTGGGGAATTCACCGCGCTGTTTAGCGTGAGAGGATTCTCCATGCGCATGCCGAAGTTGAGTTGCCATAAGGCGACTGGCCAAGCCCGGGTTCGGTTGAACGGGCGAGATTTTTACTGTGGAACGTTCGGGTCTGCTCAAGCTGACCTGCGATATCTGGAACTCCTGCGGCAGTATCGGGCAGGTGAACTGCCAGCAGCCCCCCCGGCAAAGTCTGCCAAGATCCCGGCAGGCGAATCGACTACCCCCGATCTCACAAAGGGTAGTCCCCGGACGGTTGAACTCCTCGCGGCCCGCTATGTGACCGACCATGCCCGGGTTCACTATCGGCACCCAGATGGCCGACCGACCACGGAGCAGGAGGGACTGAAGCGGGCTCTCGCATGGCTGACCCGCTGTCCCGAGGGAAAGCTGCCCCCCGATCAGTTTGGCCCCCGGGCTCTGAAATCGATCCGGGCTGCCATGGTCGAATCTGGGCGACTGTCTCGCAAGACCGTCAACCAGCACATCGGCAGGATCAGGCGGATGTTCCGATGGGCTGCCAGCGAGGAACTGGTCAAGGTGGAAGTCTTCTCGGCACTGGCGACGGTTCAAGGGCTGCAACGGGGCCGGACGGTTGCCCCTGATCATCCTCCCCGAACTCCAGTGGCATGGGAGGATGTCGAGAAGACCCTGCCCTACCTGCCTGCTCCCATGCGGGCTCTGGTTCTGGTGCAATGGCACTGCGGCGCGCGGGGTGGCGAGTTGTTGATCATGCGCCCCTGCGACATCGACCGAACCAGCGAGATCTGGGAATACACCCCGCCCACGCATAAGGGGGCATGGCGGGGCAAGGGACGGTTGATCCTGCTGGGGAGGGAAGCGCAAGCAATCCTCCTGCCCCTGCTGGCAGTCAAGGCCCCCACGGAGCACGTCTTCTCCCCGAGGGATTCGAGGGAACGGTCTGGGGTTGGTGATGTCTACGACAACAACGCCTACTCAAAGTGGGTTCGACAGGCTGCCAAGCAGGCCGGGGCAAAGCACTGGAGTCCGCACATGCTGCGCCACGCCTACGGCACCCGAGTCCGGGCTGTTGCAGGCATCGAGCAGGCCCGGGTTCTACTCGGCCATGCCAGTTGTGTGACCTCCGAGATCTACGCGCGGGCGGATGTCGAATCAGTCCGGGGCATCGTCCAGCAGTTGGGCTAGGCGCTGTTCGGTTCGGGGTGGGGGTGGCCCTGCTGCCCTCACCCCGGTGTTCATCCCGAGGGAATCCTCATGGCGAAACGCAAGACGCCCAAGCAGGCCCGCAAGGGCCGGGGCCCGTTGCCACTGTTGCCGGTAACCATTTCCGCGAGCCTATTGTGGTTGCCCCTCGAAGCACTTCGAGACCCCATTTTCTGTCCCCCCGGTAGCGAACAGCAGGCTTTCCTGCTCAATGCCCTGATCGATGCCCACAACCAGATTCATGCCCCGATCATCAGGCAGGCGGAAGCACAGCAGACCGGCAGGCGGAAGGGGGCAAAGCAGGGGCAGGAGAAACAGCAGGAGACCGCGCTCGAGCGTGGGCGGAAGATTGCCAAGATCGTCGAGCAACACAAGCTGCGAAAGAATGCTTGGCAGGCAGCAGTGGAAGCGGGGCTGGCCCCCACTGCCGAGGCAGCAAAGCAGGCGTACTATCGTTACCTGAAATCGACTCGCTGATTCTTTTGTGACACCTGCTGAGCGGATGTCACAACGTCATCTTTCGTATCTGTGTTTTCGCGATAACGTCGATTCCGTGGGCACCATTTTCCCTTCGGAGTTGAACGAAGAATGTCTTCCAATTTGCTTCCAGTCCGGCAGGCCCTGCGCCAAAAGCTGGGCATCGATGTCTCTCCTGCAACGGCGTGGCGATGGGCCAAGCGTGGCTGCCGAGGGGCCCGTCTGGAAACCGTGAGAGTGGGCAAGCGCCTGTTCGTCGATGAGCAGGCGCTGGATCGTTTCGTGAGGGCACAGCAGGCGGGCCCGGCGGCTGCTGCTCCTGCTGTCGAGCGATCCCCCGAGGAGACCGAGACCCTCAAGCGGGCTGGCCTGCTGAGCGATTGATTCCCTGATCAATATTCAAACAAAAAAAGCCCCCCGGTGACTGGCAATCGATCCGGGGGGCAATCGGAGAAAAGCAAAGTGAAGCGTACACGAAAAGACATCGAGACCGCGAGACTGAAACCAAGTCCTGAGAACCAGATTCTTTACAACTCGCGCGGCCCTGATCATCCAGACCTGCGGGGCCTGATCGAATCGATCCGCGAGCGTGGGATTGAAGCGCGGCTGCTGGTTTCCCGAGACCACTACATTATCAGTGGTCACAATCGGTTGCAGGCAGCGCAGCACCTGGGGCTCGAAACCGTCCCCGTCGAGATCCTTCCCATCAGGCGAGCCGATTGCAGCAGCGATGAATGGGCCCGTCTGCTGCGGGAACACAATCACGGTCGACAGAAGACGTTCGACGAATTGACCCGCGAGAAGCTGGTGGACATCAGCAAAGACGAGGTACTGCGAGCGGCACGAGATCAGCGAAAGCTGCGATCCGATGGCGAGACCGAGGAGATCGAGATCAGTGCAACACGCAAGCAGCGTAGCGTGATCAGTGACGATAAACGCCCCATGGCCGATGCCGTTCGAAAGGTCCTGCGCGAACTCGGCACTGATCTCCCCATCAGCGTGAGGGGCCTGCACTATGCGTTGCTGCGGCAGCCCCCACTGCGGAACTCCCGCAAGCCGAATTCGCGCTACAGGAATGACCGGCAGAGTTATCAGGATTTGAGCGACCTGCTGACCCGTATGAGGCTGGCGGGCGAGGTTCCGTGGGGGTGGATCATCGATGAAACAAGACCGGCAATTCACTGGCAGACCTGGCCGAACTCGGCAGAATTCATCGGCCAGAAAAGCAAACTGCTGTTTGATGGGTACGCGCGCGACCTCATGCAGAGTCAACGTGTGTTCTTCGCTGTCGTATGCGAGAAACTAAGCGTCAAGCGATTTCTCGAATCGACCTGTGCCGAGTTCACGATCCCGCTGATCGTAGCACGGGGCAACAGCAGTGCAGACCTGCGCCACCAACTGGCGGCCCGATATCACGCATCCCGGAAAGATGCATGTCACCTATTCATTCTGGCGGACTGCGATCCCGATGGCGACTCCATCGCGCAGACTCTGGTGAACAGTCTCGCGCATGAGTTCGACATCGACGAACTGACAGCCGACAGAGTGGCGATCACCCATCGGCAGGCGGATGAAATGGGGCTGCCTTACAATCTCGATGCGAAGCCGTCCAGTTCAAACTATGAGGGGTTCATCGAGCGGCATGGGCGCAGCGACTGCTATGAACTCGAAGCCGTTCAACCGGCGCAACTGCGGACATGGTTGGACGAGGCGATCCGGGGCCGGATTGATCTGGAAAGCTACAACGCCGAAGTCGAGCAGCAGGCCGAGGAGCTGCGGTTCATCGAGGCGAAAAAGCGGGCTGTACTGGAACTCGTACTGAGCGCCCCGACTAGTCTGGAAGCAGATGGGAGTTCGGCCCCATGAATGACAATCTCCTCGAAGCCCTGCGGTTGACCGACCTAGGTGTTAGCGTCATTCCCATCAGGCCCGCCAGCAAGGTTCCGGCCCTGCGATCATGGTCCCGATTCCAGCAGGCGAGGGCAGACCACGAGACCCTCGAGCGCTGGTTCGAGCGTCCCGAGACCGGTCTGGCGGTGATCTGCGGCAACGTCTCCGATGGGTTGGTGGTTCGAGACTTTGACCAGCAGGACGCCTACGACCGCTGGGCCCGCGAGTTCCGGGGGCTGGCCGATTCACTGCCCACTGTGCGGACCGCGAGGGGCTGCCATGTATATGCGAGAGTTCGGGGTTCATCTCGCACACGACGTTTCCCAGATGGCGAACTGCGCGGTGAGGGAGCGTACGTTGTCGGCCCTCCCAGTCGGCACAGCACCGGCACCGTATACCGCTGGCGTGGCAGTCCACCGAGTTCAATCCCGTTCATTGACACCCCGGACAGGCTGCTTCTACCTGTTCTCCCCCACTCCCCACACCACGACCCATGGCCTGTGTCCCATCAGCAGGCTTTGATACTTGGGGAACTGGTGACCCGACACCTGCCGACCGGCACCGGACAACGTGAAGCGCGGCTGTTCGATCTGGCGAGGGAACTCAAGGCCCAGCAGCCTGATTGCAGCGAGGAGCAATTGCGGCAGACGTTCGCTCTGTGGTGGCCACTGGCCTGGGGCATCGTCGCCACGAAAGACGAGACGACAAGCTGGACGGCATTTCAGAGAGCGTGGGCCAACTGCCGTTTCCCTCATGGGGCACGATGGCAGCAGGCGGTTCGACTGGCCGAGGGTAGACCAGCCCCACGGTTGCCTGCTGCTCTCGCGGGAGTCGAGCGATTGAAAGCGCTGGCGGGCCTGTGTGCGGCACTGCAGGAGGTGAACGATGGCCCGTTCGCTTTGGGATGTCGCCGGGCTGCTGAGTTCTTGGGGACCAGCAAAAACACTGCGGCACGAGACATCGAGGTTCTGGTGGCGGCTGGTGTTCTGGTCTGCACCAAGACCGAGTTCATCAAGGCACAGCAGGCTCGCGAGTACGTCATGAAGCTAGCGATTCAACAGGAGATCGATCATGCGTTGTAGTTGGTTGGTGACCGTCCCGATCTGGCTGATGGGTGACCGAGCCGAGGCGATTGCAGGGGCTCTGCTGGGCCCGCTGTGCGATCCGTTGGCGTGGCAGGCATCGATGGGCTACCGCGAGGCGCTGGGCCTGCTGGCGGGCGTTCTGGTTGCCCTGCTGGTGGCGTGGCGATGGCCCCCCCCGGGTAGGGCACCCCGATTTTCTAGGGTGGCCACAATCCGTACCGCGATCCCCACGCCTACGAAATCACGACCCGAGTTTCCTGAAAACACGAGGTGAAGATGAGCGATCACATTGAACAGGCCCCCCCTGCTGACCTGGGGCCCGCTGGACTGGAATTGTGGAATCGGATTGTGGGCGAGTTCGATCTCGCGCCCCATGCGTTGTCTGTTCTGGAAGGGGGCTGCCGCATGGCCGACAGAGCACAGCAGGCCCGCGAGATCATCCTCACCGAGGGGCTCACGACTCTGGACAATCGGCAGAACCAAAAAGAGCACCCGGCGGTTGCGATTGAACGGGCGAGTCTCGCGGCACTGCAACGCGCACTGAAAACACTCAACGTCGATCTCGCCATGGGGGCGGAATGACCAGACCGATCAGGCAGGCCCCTCGAAGACGATCTGCCCCGGGCGGAATGAGTGCCGAGGCGCTCGAGCACCTGCTGCATGGGTTCTGCTTCTACTCCGAGACAGTGATCAGCCCCGAGGAAGGGAGGCGATTGTGGCGGGAGCACGGGCCCGACCTGCTGGCAGCTTGGATCGACCGACACCCCGGCAGCAGGCCATGGGGCTGGTGGCTGCTGGCACTGGAGACGACAGGCCCCCGCCGTCAATTGCAGGCGGGGCCCCGGTCTCTGGGTGGTCCGATCTGGTTCGGCACCCCGGCACAGTTCGAGGATGTCCCTCCCGAGGGAATGTTTGAAAGCGAGTACACCTACCTCATGCGGCACAAGCTGATGGGGGAGATCGAACAGCGGTTCATCGAGACCGCAACGGGCGCGGCCCCCGGAAGGCCGACAGGAGCAGAGCGACCATGAAAACGAAGACCGTCAAGCAACTGATCCCGAGCGGACTGGCGGGGCTGGACCAGCGTAAGCAGCAGAGTCTCGACGATGCCCGGCGGCAGTGGAACCAATTGGTGAAGCAGGCTGCCGAGGATGAACTGGATCAGGCCGAGGTTGAACTGGTGGGAACACTGGCCGACCTGCTTGGCATCGAGAACATCGAGCAGGAGTTCCATCGAGACCTCGATGCGTGGCGCACTGTGCAGGCTGCCGAGGACCAACTGGCCGACCTGCGGCGACGAACTGCCCCGGAGATCACCAAAGCACTGGCCGACCGAATTGCCGAACATCAGCAGCAGGCCCGGCAACTGTCTGCCGAACTGCGAGCCCTCGAAGTGGAACGGAATGGCGTGGGGGTCCTCATGCAGGAGATCACCCAACTGAAGCACAAGCACCCCGCATTGTTCGGAGTCTAGCACCATGGAAAGAGCGAACGAAAAACGGCAACTCTCGATTCTGCTGGCCGAGTCGATTCGACGGCAGCCCCGGCGCAGTGATCAGGAATGGCGAGACCTCGATGCGATCATCGAGGCGATCCCGGACAGCGATCCCGGGAAACTCGAAGTGAGGCAGGCCCGACTCGAAGCGCGACGGGAGGCCCTGCCATGAAGATCACCGGATGGGCGGCGGTGTTCAACAGCAGGAGCGTCGACCTGGGTGGGTTCGTCGAGATCATCGACCCGGCGGCATTCCGCGAGACTCTGAAGCATGAGGATGTTCGCCTACTGGTCAATCATGACGGCAATGGGCTGCCACTGGCCCGCACGAAGTCCGGCACCCTGCGGTTGTCCATCGACCGGAAGGGGCTGAAATTCGATGCCGACCTGCCAAGCACCGAGGCCGGACGATCCGCATGGGAAGCGGTTCGGCGCGGTGATGTCGATGGCATGAGTTTCGGGTTCTCTGTGATCAGGGATTCATGGCAGAAATCAGGAGGGGAGGTTGTGCGCACTCTCCTCGAAGTCTCGCTGGCGGAAGTCTCGCTGGTGGGATGGCCCGCCTACCCCGCCACGAAAGCCGTGGCAGTCCCTGAACAGCAGCCTGCCCCATCGCCTGCACAGCGAGCAACGCCACAAGCTGACCCGCTGGATCTCGCGTGGCGACGGCTGCGGCTGGCGAGAGCGAGGTGCAACTGATCGACGTGGGCCAGCAGTCATGGCAGCCCCTTCCATTCCGGGGGGGCTGCCTGCACTGGCGGCAGGCGATGATTCACCGAGCCGACAGCGGGGCAGACCTCGATGCCCTTGCCACTGCCGAGGATGCCCCATAACGCTGTGCAGGCCGATGGCATGGCCTGCGAGTCGACCGACGATGCCGAGGGGCTGGTGAGGCCGATATCGAACATCAGCAGGCCCTGCTGCCGAGATCCTGCCGAGGTGATGTTCGGGCCTGTTTGAGACCGTCACTACCCCAAAGACTACCCCGGAAAACTACCCCGCAATGGAACGCTATTGAAACGAACTGAACAGGGTAGTATGATGAAAACCGCTGAAAAGCACGGTGTTTTGAGCGAGTTGTTGAGTTCTGATGTCCCTCTTAATCACTAGGTTCTAGGTTCGAGCCCTAGTGGGGGCACTGGAAGCCGCGAGAAATTGACGAGAAACCCAGTTTTCTCTCAGTTTCTCGCGGCTTCACCTGTTTCTGGGATACGCTCAATTCCCCCAAATCCGCCCGCGCAGTTGCCACCCGGGTTGCCACCCCGTTCGCCCGCCCCAGGTCTTCGGGCTGGACTCGCAAGTCATGCTTCTGGGCCACCGCCGCACTGTGCCCCAACCCGGTTCGCACCACGTGCGCCGGCCAGTCCCGGGAGAGTTCCATCGCCCGGCAACGTCGTGCTGTGCGGGAGCCCGGGTGCGCCCATCCCCCGCCGCGCGTCGGCGAACGGCTCAGCGTCAGCTGGCTGGTGGAAGCGTCCCAGAGTCACACGACGCTCCCCGTCGCGCGTCGGCTCCCTCTCCCTGGAGACGACGCCCAGGCAACAACACCCGCGTGACTGCGGGAGAGGGGCGTGGTGAGGGCGAAACGGCCGCGCAGTAACGTCAACCTCCAGGTTTGCGGGTTGAGCCCGCCCCGCTCCACCTCACCAGCGCGGCCCGGACAAATTTTCAAATTTGTCCCACGAGCCCGCGGCCCCGCCGCGCGTCGGCGAACGGCTCAGCGTCAGCTGGCTGGTGGAAGCGCCGATCCCGGCTCGACTTCCCCGACCGCGCACGTTGCCTGGAGGGGAACCTCAAGATAGCCCGGGGTTGCGGCGCAGCAGTCACCCCGGGTTACGGGCTGCCCCGACGAGACCTGAACCCTGTCGGGGTTCCTTCAGGAATGTCACTCGACATGCCTCCTGAAATTCGCCCACCACGTCTTTCAGCAATCCCTTCCGGATTGAGGTTCATGTGGGCTGAATCACCCGGGGTCGCCACCCCAGGTGGCAACCCCGGGCTAGATTCCGCATCCCCGTTGGGGAGGTGCCGGATCAACGCCAATGACGACCCGCGGAGCGACCGTTGGTCGCAACCGCGCCGCGAAATTCGCCAGGGGACCATGTTTCGTGCGGGCGCCCGGGTTTACGGAGCGCACGTCACCTCCCCCCGCATCCAAACGGTCGGACGGCGCCGGACTCGAGATTTTGTCGTGCCGTGCGGGACGTGAACGGTCGGACAAAGCCCCCGCCCTGTTCCCCAATCGCGCTTTCACGCACCCGTTCAGGGTGCCGGGCATTGTTGGGGGACAGCCACCGGGGGTGTCGCTGCGCTCGACCCCCGGCTCATTTCTGTGACCCCTCTCGGGGTCGGGAACGCGACGGCGTCGCTGGGGAACGCGTCCGGCCTCGCGACGATTTGAACCGCACAGTGCCGGATCGCCGCAGACCTCACCTGCCACCCCAAGATCCCCCGACCCCCGTCGCAGGGTCGGTTTCCAACCCGCCACCGCAGGGCTTCCGTCCGGACGATCGGTTTCCAACCTCTCGCCACAGGGCGAGCAACCGAAAGCGACCGCCACCTGGGGCCACAATCCGCGTCACGGAGGCCCGGATCTCCGGGTCCGGCCCCTGCGCGCCCCTCCACGACCACTCGTCCCGCTGGGCCGCGCAGACCATCCACCGGAAAATGCCCTGAAGGGGCTACAGAAATGAGCCGGGGGTCGAGCGCAGCGACACCCCCGGAACGCGGCCCCCATCCGCACCGTCACCCCGAAAGGGGTGCGTGAACGCGCCGTCGGCAACTTGATCGCGGGTCGCCGTGGCCCCTGGACATCGCCCGGACCGTCGTGCCGTGCGGGAGCCCGGGTGCGCACATCGCGCCGCCTCCCACCTCATGGGAAGACGGCGGAAGCGCCGTACTCCAGGTTCGGCCCTGCCGCGACAACCGCCCCACCCTCTCCCCCACCCGGCATCCCTGCTATCATGCCGTTCCCCACAACTGCCTCCGGACATCCCATGACCGCACACCCCGACGGCAACCGCCGCGGGGGGCCCGGCGGGGTGGTTCGTTCATCCTGTCAAAGTGTGTCAGCGCATGTCTCAGCAAAACCTCTCGGCGTTTCTCTGGTCGGTCGCCGACTTGTTGCGGGGGGATTACAAGCAGTCGGAGTATGGGCGGGTGATTTTGCCGTTCACCGTGCTCCGCCGGCTCGATTGCGTGCTCGAGCCGACCAAGGCGGCTGTGTTGGCCGAGAAGGCGAAGCGCGAGGCGGCGAAGATTAATCCCGAGCCGTTTTTGCTGAAGAAATCGGGACAGCTGTTCTACAACGCCTCGCCCCTCAACCTCAAAACGCTGATGGGGGACCAGGACCACATCGCCGAAAATCTCGCCGCCTACATCGAGGCGTTCTCCCCCGCCGTCCGCGATATTTTCGAGTGCTTCGACTTCCACACCCAGATCACCCGGCTCGACAAGGCCGGGCTGCTGTACCTGGTAACCGAGAAGTTCGCCAACATCGACCTGCACCCCGACACCATCAGCAATGCCGAGATGGGGCTGGTCTTCGAAGAGCTGATCCGCAAGTTCGCCGAAATCTCCAACGAGACCGCCGGGGAACACTTCACCCCCCGCGAAGTCATCCGGCTGATGGTGAACCTGCTGTTCATCGAGGATGACGACGCCCTCACCAAGCCGGGGATCGTCCGGTCGCTGTATGACCCCACCGCCGGGACCGGGGGGATGCTCTCGGTCGCCGAGGAGCATCTGGCCAGCCTGAACCGCGAGGCCCGGCTGGTGATGTACGGCCAGGAACTCAACGCCGAGTCGTACGCGATCTGCAAGGCCGACATGCTGATCAAGGGGCAGGACATCAGCCAGATCATCCACGGCAACACGCTGTCGGACGACGGGCTGCCCGGCCAGCGGTTCGACTACATGCTGTCGAATCCGCCGTTTGGAGTGGAGTGGAAGAAGATCCAGAAGACGGTCGAGAAGGAACACGAAGAGCAGGGGCATGCCGGGCGGTTTGGCCCGGGGTTGCCGCGGGTCAGCGACGGCTCGCTGCTGTTTCTGCTGCACCTCTTGTCGAAAATGCGGTCGACGAAGGATGGGGGAAGCCGGTTTGGCATCGTGCTGAACGGGTCGCCGTTGTTCACCGGCGGGGCGGGCAGCGGCGAGAGCGAGATTCGCCGGCATGTGCTGGAGAACGACCTGCTGGAGGCGATTATCGGGCTGCCGACCGACATGTTCTACAACACGGGGATCAGCACCTACATCTGGATTGTGTCGAACCGCAAGCCGGCCCATCGGAAGGGGAAAGTGCAGCTGATCGACGCCAGCGGGCTGTGGCAGAAGATGCGGAAGAGCCTGGGGAGCAAGCGGAAGGAACTGAGCGACGAGCACATCACCACCATCACCCGGCTGTTCGGCGACGCGCGGGAGGCGTCGCTGAAGAATGCCGAGGGGCAGCGGGTGCCGGTGAGCCGGGTGTTCCGCAACGAAGACTTCGGCTACCGCACGATTACGGTCGAGCGGCCCGAGCGGGACGCGAAGGGGAAGGTGGTTTTGGAGACGAAGGGGAAGAACAAGGGGAAGCCCCGGCCCGACAGCGCGCTGCGCGACACCGAGGATGTGCCGTTGACCGAGGAGGTGGCGGCGTACTTCGAGCGGGAGGTGCGGCCGCATGTGCCCGACGCGTGGATCGACGACGAGAAGACGAAGATCGGCTACGAGATCCCGTTCAACC
>DNUF01000024.1:0-283 GCA_003508595.1 Planctomycetaceae bacterium | reverse complement strand
GATCCCGTTCAACCGGCACTTCTACGTCTTCCAACCCCCCCGCGACCTCGCCGCGATCGACGCCGAACTCAAGGGGGTGACGGATCGCATCGTGAAGATGATTGGGGAGCTGTCGAAATGAGTTTTGCTCCCTATCAGCTGTACCAGCAGGTCGCTGACGAATGGCCAGGTCGCATTCCGTCACACTGGGAGTACCGTCGTCTAAAAGATTTGGTTCGGCTGTTAACGGACAAGAGCGTCACGAGCGAGAATCGAGTCGCTCTCGAAAACATTGAGGGTTGGA
>DNUF01000219.1:15614-16938 GCA_003508595.1 Planctomycetaceae bacterium | reverse complement strand
AACTTCCTCAGACTTCCGCGCTGTGGCAGAGTCCAGCCGCCTTCAAAAAGGCCTATTTGGCAAACATCAATCCAGGATCGTTGGGCGGTCCGCCGGCGACCTCGAATTTGAACTTGTTGTCACCCTGGTCGGTAACACGGGCAACCATCGTCTGGCCCTGGTTGTTCTCCATCACCAGCATGTCCTGGTTGACTTCGTACTTCCCGCCGAACGCGTTGTCCTTGCCATCCTTCGAGTATTTCCATTCGAAAGTGCCGTCATCCTTGATGTCGAGCGCGATCTCGCCACCACCCTGTCCAGGGGCTTTCCAGTTACCCACCAGAGTGGCAGGAGCCTTGCCCGCTGGAGCTGCCGGAGCAGCGGTCCCCTCGGGGGTGGGTGCCGTTCCGGGAGCACTTCGGGTGTCAGTCGGGGCCTGTTGCGGGGGAGAAAGCATCCGTACGAGGGCGGCCGACACCTGATCCTGAGGCTGTTGCTCGGTCACCATCTTCAGCTGCCTGAGAGCAGCATCAGAGTGTCCCGCACACAGATAGTGGTAACCCAGAACGAAATGTCCGTCAGTGGCCATTGGGTTGCCCTTGACGTACGCTTCCAGCTTCCGCAATTGCTCGGTGTAGACGCTGACCGAAGGATAATACGACGAGAGGCTGGTCCAGTCCCACCCCGGTTCAACGGACAGCACTGCGTAGAGCGTGCCAGCCGCTTCCTGGTACTTGCCCAGAGCGAAAAGGCACAGGCCCCGGAACTGGTGCAGCGTCGTATCTCCCGGCAGCTTGGAGAGAGCAGTCTCCACCCCCTTGAGTGCGGCGTTGTAGTCCCCTGACTTGAAGGCATCGGCGGCAGCGTTGTAGGCCGCGGTTGCCTCGGCATTGGGGCCAGCGGCGGCACTGCCAGCATCACCTGTTCCCGGCGGCGTCGCCGGATTGGCGGTGGAGCCCCGGCTGGGATCGTTGTTGACGATGATTGTGGTGTTCGACGGCGGCGTGTACGCCTGGGTCGAGATTGGCTGGCTGTAGTTTACGGCGGGGCTGTCCACCACCACGTACTGCGTAGGCACGTAATACGGATTGGCGTACGAGGCATAGCCGTAGTTGTAGAACGACGAACCGAGCGCCCAACTGGTCAGGCCAACGGCGGCCGTGGTGGCTGCCCATGCCCCCCAGGGATGATTCCCCCAACCCCAGTTCCCGCCCCAGTATCCACCGTGGTAACCACCCCAACCGCCACCCCAACCACCACCACCCCAGTTATTGATGTTGTTGTTGATGTTGACGTTGTTGTTGTTGAAATTGTTGTTGTTCCAGTGGTTGCTGTTCCAGTGGCC
>DNUF01000219.1:15054-15421 GCA_003508595.1 Planctomycetaceae bacterium | reverse complement strand
CCAGTGGTTGCTGTTCCAGTGGCCGCTGTTGCCCCAATGGTTGCCGTTGCCAATGTTACCGTTGCCAATGTTGCCATTGCCGGGGCGGTTGCCATTGTTCCAGCCTCCATTCCCCAAACCGGGGCGGCCATTCCAGTTGCCACCGTTTCCAGGGCCGGCGGGACGTGAGCCCCAACCACCGCCACCAGCGAGATTGCCATTGTTGAATCCGCCGCCAGTCCCGGGGCGGTTTCCGGTGATGGCGTTGTTCCCACCCCCGATGCCTGGGCGATTGTTGCCACCGGGACGATTTCCGATGTTGCCGGGGAGGTTGTTGCCAGTGCCAGGACGGTTACCGACGTTGCCCGGCAGGTTATTGCCACCGCCA
>DNUF01000219.1:14686-14857 GCA_003508595.1 Planctomycetaceae bacterium | reverse complement strand
CCCGGCAGGTTATTGCCACCGCCAAGGCCAGGACGGTTCCCACCGATATTTCCCGGGAGCGTATTGGCTCCACCACCGGGTCGACCGCCGCCAATGCCAGGTCGATTACCAACCTGGTTCCCACCCAGGCCCGGCAAATTGCCACCACCAGGACGATTGCCGGTTCCGATA
>DNUF01000219.1:14348-14482 GCA_003508595.1 Planctomycetaceae bacterium | reverse complement strand
CCAGGACGATTGCCGGTTCCGATATTGCCGGGCAGCGTTGTCGCTCCCCCGCCAGGCCGATTGCCAGCCCCCCCCAGACCTGGCCGATTGCCGGCCATTCCGCCCGGAGCCGGGCGCGTGGTGGCGCCACCGGG
>DNUF01000219.1:13832-14128 GCA_003508595.1 Planctomycetaceae bacterium | reverse complement strand
AGGCCCCCAGCATTGGGTCGGTTCATGCCAGCTCCGCCGATTCCCGGACGGTTGATCGATGGAACGCTACCGCCCCCCATATTGGGCCGTTGCATTCCCCCTGCCGGCCGCCCCATGTTCGCCATCCCACCACCGCCAGGACGAGCCTGCGGCATGGAGGGTCGGGCCGCGGGCATCGAAGGCCGGCTGGCTGGCATGGAGGGCCGTGCCGCAGGCATGGACGGACGAGCCATACCACCACCCGACGGGCCACGGAAGCCACCCCCACCACCGCCCCCCCGGAATCCGCCGCCTCC
>DNUF01000219.1:0-13633 GCA_003508595.1 Planctomycetaceae bacterium | reverse complement strand
CCCGCCGCCTCCCCCGCGGCCCGCAAAACATTCGGAATTGGTCAGGAGCAGTGCCAGCGAAAGTGCCAGCCAGCGATTGGTTTTCGAGATGTTCAAGGTGCCTCCAAGTGACTGCAAATGCGGTCTCGAAACACGAGACGGGAAGTATGGAAGACTGTCGAGTGAAAAGACCAGTCGGTCCCGGACACCAGGGCCTGCTGCCAAGGTTCGCCCGCGATCCGGCCAGCCAATCCAACGATAACTATTGCTTGATGTCGGCGTTGACCGCCTCTTCCTTGGCCTGGACGCCAGGAAGGTCGCTTTGCTCAGCGGCCGCTTCGGCTGCCGACAGGGCATCGACCGGAGCCGGTGCCTTCCGCACAACAAACACCTCGGGGGTATCATCGAGCGCTTCACTGCCGACAATCCGGTCACGCGACTGCCAGCTCCAGCGATCGCGGTCGAGAATGGTCATGACGCTGGTACCCGACGTGACTTCCCCGTCTCCACTGACTCCGCGATAGTTCACCAACCACTGGTTGTCGCGATTGGTCCAAAGCCCTTCCTGGAATCCGCCATTGGAATCAAACACCCAGGACCGGACCTTGCGGGCCAACGGGTCCCAACCAATCCGCTGGGTGCCCGAGAAGGCCTCTTCTCCCAGCAATTGCACCGAGAACTTGCCCACGATGAACTTGTCTCCATCCGACCAGTCGTAGGTGGTCTTGACCACCGCATCGGCACTTTCATCGACCCAATCGCCGATCAGGAACGACAGGGGAATCAAGTTTTCGGTCTGGTCATTCACCTCGGTCGGGGTGTCGCGGGCCATGGTCATCAACCATTTGCCGTCCTTCGATTTCATATGCACGGCGGTGTATTCGTTGATCACCGCAGGCTGATCGGGGGCGGAAATGAGCACCGTGCGCCCGGTCTCGATCGCCACCGCCGGACCCAGATACCTGAGGTCAGAGACCTCGGTCTCAATCACACCCTCGGGTTCGTTGGCGAAGATTTCCTCAAACGCCTTGAGGATGTCTTCCCGTCCCTGGACGGTCGTGCCGTCGGCGTCGATCATCTGGGCATCGGGAGAAAACATCTCCGCGAGCGACTTGGCATCGCGGGCGTTGTAGGCCTTGTCGAATTCGACGGCCATGTTCATCAGAGCTTCATCATCGGCGGCATGATCTGTCCCGCTGGCATCCTTGGCCACGGTATCGACCGCCGTCTTGGTGGCCGACTCCTTGGTCGCCGGAGCCCCCTTGGCAGGGGGGGCGTTCTTCGGGGACGCCTGGCCAGCGGCCGCTTTTTGGGCCGCGGCCGCCCGGGCCGCAGCATCCTGAGCGGCTTTCTGGGCAGCGACCGGAGCGTTCGGAATTGCATTCTGGGCAGCCTTCTGGGTTGCCTCCAGAGCCCTCTTCGCCGCCTCGCCGGGCACTACAGGAGGAGTCTTCGTCGGCGGTTGCTGCGCCTCGACACCTCCCACCATCACTACTGCCAGCAAGGCCAGCAGGCCAACAACCGCGGTCCGAACCATCTGTCAATCTCCGCTGAGAAATCAGGAAACACGAAGCTGTGAATTCGTTGTTGTGATCTGCGACCGACGACAATATCACCAACGTGATGCGACGAGCCGTCAAATGACATGTGAGAAAGAGGGCAAAACCCGTCAGAGGCCCCCCCTTATGGCACGCACTTCCGGGACACTGACCCTCCGCTAGGTTTGGTCACCCTTGGGCGACATATTCCGGCCAGCCAGGATTCCGGCCAGTTTGCCGGGGGGTTTCAGGACGGGGATTTATTGAACGACACCGACCAGCCTGTGTCTCCAACCACCCACTCGCCCACCAGCCAGACTAGTCAACTCGGTGTCGGTGCTCCCAGCAGTCTCGGTCGTCGGATCCCAACAGTCTGCATGCCACCTGCTCGAGCCATTCAGACTGGCATGGAAGACTGCACGGCCAATGGGGTTGGAACGACTCTGTGACCAGCCGGTCTTTGCAGAGTACACCCGGAGGGAGTCGAACCCCCAACCTATGGATCCGAAGTCCATTGCTCTATCCAGTTGAGCTACGGGTGCCTGTTTTCACAAGGAAAACGTCTTGGAAGAGTATCGGGTTGACCGGTGGGATTCAATCCTGCACCGGTCAGTTGTTCACGCGGACCAGTTCGCGTCACAATCGATTCCGGCTTGGCACACAATTTCCATCTGCACCTTCTTCCTTCGAACCCGGAGTGACTCCCCTGTCGCTTACCACCCGCCAGCGATTTCGTGGCTGGCTCTACGTCATCTGTGTTCTGACGGATTTCTGTGCGTTTGTGGTCACCTTCATAGTGACCCGGCGACTGGCCGAACAGGGAGCATCCCCTCTGCAATTGGGCCTGTTGGGTGCGGGTTTCTCGTTCGCGGCTGCGGTGGCCAGTATCGCCGCTGGTTTCGGGTCCCTGCGGCATGGCGCTCCGGCACCGTTTCTGACCGGTGCCGCAACTCTGCTGCTGGCGATCATCGGGTGTCGCCAGTTGCTCCCGGGGAGTACCGGATTCCTGCTCTCTTATGTTGGCCTTGGGCTGGGACTGGGAGGCCTTTACCCTCCCCTGATCGGGTGGCTGAATCAGGGAGAGTCGGATATGGCCACGCCACAGTCCGGAATCAGTGGACGCCTGATCCTGTTCTGCATTGCCTGGAACCTGGGAATGATGGCAGGACAACTGACCGGGGGGGCCCTGTTTGCGTGGGGAAACGATGTCGCCCTCGGGGTTCCCTGCCTGTTGGCGCTGGTCAATTTGGGGCTGGCGTTGATCGCAGCCCGGCAATCAACAACCTTGCCTGGTGTCCCCACGGCAACCCTGCTACCCGTGCGAAACTCACAGCGGGCCATCGCCTTCCAACGACTCAGTTGGCTGGCCAACCTGGGGGGCATGTTTGGGGGCAGCCTGGTCCTTCATCTCATCAGTGACCTGGCAGTTGCGATCGGCATTCCGGCAGAACGACAGGGAGAAGTGATGGCCCTGTGGCGGGTGGTGATCATTGCCACCTACCTGCTCATGCACCGTCTTCGTGGGTGGCAGTTTCGACTGGCCCCTGCGATCGGTTCCCAACTCCTGGGGGCGGCTGGGTTGGTCGTGATCTCTCAGGCAGGCTCCGCGTGGTCTTTGCTGGCGGGCCTGGCACTGCTGGGACAGTTGGTGGGCTTCAACTATTTCGCCGGTTTGTTTTACAGCGCTGCCGGAAGTCCGCAACAGAACCGCGCCTGGACCGCCGCCCTGCATGAGGCGACACTGGCGGCCGGGATGTCGGTCGGCACCACCGTGGGGGGAGCGATCGGCAACCTGGCGGGGCATCGGGTCCCCTACCTGCTCGGGGCGGTCGTCATCCTGCTGGTTACAGGAGGGCAGGTGCTGGGCTGGTGTTGGTGGGTCCGACCCCAAGCCGGAGAGCGTGACGATGTTGACTGAAATGAACCGAAATCTCTCACCGTCAACCGGTCGGATGGTCCAGGTTATGCGGGGACTGCTGGGCCTTGTGTGGGCACTCTCGTCGGGTTGTCAGCCCACCGGGAACACCACCACGGCGCCAGGTGCGGACAATGAGTTTCAACCTCACGCAGACTTCGCGACGCTGCCGCCGGAGAATGCGGCCTTGTTGACAAGACAGGTTCGCGACCTGGGAGGGACGCCGGCGGCCCCCCGCCTCGTCGGGGAACCAGCCAATGATCCGGAGCGATGGGCGTCCAGCCTGCGACTCTACCGGCGGCACTGCGGAGTGTGTCACGGGCACAGTGGTGCGGGAGATGGACTGTGGTCAGATTGGCTCCCGGTGGTGCCCCGCGACTTCCGGCGGGGCGTTTTCAAGTTTCAGTCCACGCCTTATGGGTCCCACCCTGTCCGGGAGGACCTGCGGCGTACGATCACCAGGGGAATTGCCGAGGCGCTGATGCCCCCGTTCGCCCAACTCTCGCTGGAGGAGCGCGACCAACTGGCCCTGGCAGTGGAAATACTGGCCCGGCGGGGTGAGTTGGAAGGCAGGTTAATGATGGATGCCGAGGTTTCGGGACAGGTGCCGGGAGATGTGGAGGCGGCTGCCATCGCCAAAGACGTTGCCGACCTGTGGCATGAAGCCGCCGAACAAGTGATTGTCCCCCTGACGGCCCAGCCAGACTTCACCCTGGAGATGGTGGAGCGGGGGAGACAGAAATTTGTGCAGAAAGGGTGCTCCAAATGCCATGGTGACGATGGCCGGGGCCAGACCGAGCAGAATCTCCAGGGCGGCCTGCGTGACATCTGGGGACATCCGGTGCGCGCTGCCGACCTGACCACCGGTCGCCTGAAGGGAGGAGCGGAACCGATTGACATTTATCGCCGAATCCTCGGGGGCATCAACGGCACTCCCATGCCATCGTTCCGGGCCATTCTTTGGGCCGAGCCAGACTCGATCTGGGACCTCGTCGCCTGGGTCCGACACCTGGGCCGACATGACGCCACACCGTTTCCAGATTCCCGCCATGACTGAATTCCGAAAGTGGCTGCCCACTCGAGGCGTACACGGCGTCAACCACAAAGAGTGGAGTCCACTCCGAAACAAAACCCCGATCGTGGCCGAAACCGAATCCGTCCTGAATGGAGCAGCCTGAGTCATGGAGCAAAGATGGAGTGCCATGACTGATCGCCACCAATTCGCGATCCGATGGGTGTTCGCCGGGCTCGCCCTTTGGGGCGATCTGGCCACGCTTGTGGCTGCCGAACCGGAGACTGCGCACCGGGACACGGGATACCGCGGTGTCTGGTATTCGAACCAATCCTCGGGGGACGAGTACCGCTACAAGTACAGCGGGGGCTTCGCGACGTATCCCCACCAGTCGGTTCCCTGCGCCATCCACGCGGCTCAGGTGGGGAAGACATTCTTCTGCTATAGCGGCTGGAACGAGACCGAATCCTCGTTGCTGCACCTCATTGGGGAATTCGATCACGCCACCGGTCGCGTGTCGCGGCCAACCATCGTGCTCGACAAGCAGACGACAGACGCCCACGACAATCCCACCCTGATGCTCGATGACGCGGGACATGTCTGGATCTTCTCGGCCTCTCATGGAACGGGTCGGCCGAGCTGGATCCATCGCAGTCGGCAGCCCTGGTCAATCGCTGGATTCGAGCGGATCCTGGAGACGAACTTCTCGTATCCACATCCCTGGTGGCTGCCGGGAAGGGGATTCCTGTTTCTGCAGACGCGGTACGGCAAGGGGCGCGGACTGTTTCAGCAGACGAGCCCCGACGGCCGGACCTGGAGCCCGCGTCAACCCCTCGCCCACATCGAACAAGGAGACTACCAGATCACCTGGCGGCACGGAGACCGCCTGGGGACGATCTTTGATCAGCATCCCGCCCCAGTGGGCCTGAATGCCCGGGCCAACATCTATTATGCCGAGACACGCGACGGTGGAGCGAACTGGCAGACTGTGACCGGCGATCGGTTACAACTCCCGCTGACGGCAATCGACAACCCTTCCCGGGTCTATGATTCACAGAGCGATGGGCTGCTGGTTTATCTCAAGGACTTGAATTACGACCGCCGGGGGCATCCCGTCGTACTGTACCTGGCCGCACAGGGGTACGAATCGGGGCCCCGGAACGGAGCACGGCGTTGGTTCACCCTGCACTGGACGGGCGAGAACTGGCGACGTCGTGAAGTGACCACCAGCGACCACAACTATGACCATGGATTCCTCGCCATTGATTCCGATGGGAATTGGCAGGTTCTGGCTCCGACGGATCCTGGTCCCCAACCCTGGACCACTGGAGGAGAAATGGTCCTTTGGACCAGTGAGAGTGAAGGTGAGACGTGGAGACGAGAGAGAACTGTGACCGCTGGCAGTCGGTTCAACCACACCTACGCCCGTCGACCGCTGAATGCGCACCCTGGGTTTTGGGGGATCTGGGCCGATGGCAATCCGCTGGAACCATCGGAGTCCTGCATCTACTTCACAAACCAGAGGGGTGATGAAGTCTGGCGACTCCCGCGAATGATGATCGCCGACTGGATGACGCCAGAGCGGGTCGAATAACGCCAATCCAGTGCTCCAATCCGCACTGGCTGAAGATTGAGTCCCTGCCATCGTCCCGATACGCTGCCGGAAATCACCCTGTGACCAGGGGGATTGCGACCTCTGACGGGGGATTCCCGTTCCGGTTTTCTCACTTCCCAGAGCCAGATCTCTCATGCGACGCCGGAACGTTCTCCACACCCTTGCTGCCACGTGGATTGCCCATCGGCTCAACGGTCGCTCCGTGTTCGCAAGTGATGACCTGGCCAAGCGGATCCTGCAGCAAGCCGTTGATAACGGGCAGGTCCGAGGGGCAGTGATCCACGTCCGGCGTGGGCCGCCCGAGAGAATCGAAGAGCGTTCCTTCGCCTTTGGTTCGGCGATTTCCACCAACGCGATGTTCCTGCTGGGGTCCATCACGAAGCCGCTCTGCATGGCGGCTGTGATGACACTGTTCGACCGGGGACAATTCCAGCTTGACGACCGCGTGAGCCGGTATGTGCCGGGGTTTACCGGAGAAGGACGCGACCAGGTCACCATCCGACACCTGCTGACCCATGTTTCGGGACTGCCCGACCAACTGCCTCACAACTCGCTGTTGCGCCGCCGACATGCGCACCTGGGGGAGTTTGTGAAGGAGACTTTCTCCACGCCGCTGTCGTTCTCTCCGGGAACGAAATACCAGTACTCCAGCATGGGAATCCTGCTGATGTCCCATCTGGCCGAGCGACTGTCTGGCGAATCGATCGCCCGACTGGTGGATCAGACGATCCTCAAGCCACTCGACATGAAACACTCCGCGCTGGGACTCGGACAATTTCAGCCGGCTGACTTCCTGCCAGTCCAGACCGAGAACACGGCCCCCGAGGCGGGCGGGGGCGATCCCGCCGCCCGGGACTGGGACTGGAACAGCCGTTACTGGAGAGAATTGGGGGCCCCCTGGGGTGGGGGCCATGCTTCGGCCCCCGACCTCGGGAAATTCCTGGCCGAATTTCTCTGGGCGCCGGGTACCGCCCTTCAACCAGAGACCGCCCGAATGATGGTCCGCAACCACAACCCTGCGGGACTCACCCCGCGAGGCCTGGGGTTTGGCGTTGGTGAATCAGCCGGCAGTCCCGGATGTTCGGACCAGACGTTTGGTCACACAGGGTCGACGGGCACACTCTGCTGGGCCGACCCTCAATCGAAGACAATCTGCGTGGTGTTGACCACTTTGCCCGGCGGAGCAGTGAAGCCCCATCCCCGCGAGGCGGCCGCTGCCGAAATCGCCAGGATGCCGTGACCCCCCGAATCCTGCACGTCTTTCATTCGCACAATTCGGGGACAGTCCGTCCAGCGATCGTGACTTTCTCAATCTGTACCGACAGGCTCAATCCGCACGGATCGGCTCAATCAGCACAGACAGGTTGAGGAATCCACTCCCCCCGTTGCGGCTGTCTGAACACCCATCCCTGGAAGCAGAAAGTCACCGCTCCTGCAGACGACAGGGCCAACACCGGCCCAATTCACTCCGCCGGAATCAGGGTGACCTTGCGGAACTCGACCGGACCATGGTCCCCCTGCAGCAGGATCGGCCCGGGAGCTCCTTCGTCACTGTCGAGAGCACCCCCGGTGATGCCGGGAATCACCTGCCGGTCGATCACCCGTTCGCCATTCAAGACCACTGTCAGAACGCGCCCGACCAGGGTGGCTTCGTAGGTCTGCCATTCGCCGGCTGGTTTCGCCGCGTTGACCGACGGCGTGAGATGACCGTAGACCCCACCGATGCGGTGCGACTCGGCCTCCAGACCGTGGTTGTCTTCAATCTGCAATTCGTACCGGCCCCGCAGGTAGATGCCGCTGTTGCTCTTGGCGGGATAGCGGAACTCGACCTTCAACTGGAAGTCTTGGAACTTCCTGTCGGTGAGGAGATTGTTGCCAGGCTCTGCATTGGTCAGCAGTCCGTTGACCACCTTCCAGCCATTTTTGACCTGGTTGTACTGAACCGACCAACCCGTCAGATCACGACCGTTGAACAGTTCGATTGGCTGGCCCCATTTTGGGGGGGCTGTCCGCTTCAGGTCGGGAGCCCGCCGGCCCGTCCATGCCATGACTTCGCCCTTGTCTCCCGTCACTGTTCCCGAGAGCGTGTCGCCGGACAGCTTCCCCTCGACAACGACATCGGTCGTACGGTTCTCCCACTGGGGGGGGACAAGAAACCGGAAGGAGAGCCCTTCGCCCTCAAACCTGGCAACGGGCCGAGCGCTGCCAAACTGTCCCACATAGGAACCCACGAGCGTATTGCGACCAGAGAGTTTCACCTCAATCCAGGAGGGGTAGGCTCCCTGGGGCCCCTGCACGGTGAGATCCCATCGTCCCAACAGTTCGCGGGAGGGTGATTTCAGTGGTTCTTCGGCCGCATTCACAACCAGGCCTCCTGCGCAAAAAACCAAGCTCCACAAGACCAGGGCGAATCCACTTGGACGATGCATGCGGACACTCTCCACGACTTTCGGAAACGACTCGAGAACACCAGGAACCAGGTCCGGTCCCGGCCTCCATTTCGGGAGGGGATTGTGGACATCCGACACGAATGGCCACGGAATGGTTCCCGCAACTCCCCGCTATTCCGGGTAGAGCTGGACGGTCACCTTGCCGTCGGCGGTGATCCATCCCCGCCACAGGCTGTCGCTGTTGGTGGCGGAGGCGAAGCGACCCTCGCGGTCGAGCACAATCGCCCCTCCTTCCCCCTTCACCGGCTTGAGTTTGCCATTGATGACGGTATCGACCGCCTGGCGGACATCGACCCCGCGATACTCGATCTGGGCCGAAATGTCGCTGGCGACCTGCCAGCGGATGAAAAACTCACCATGACCGGTGCACGAGACGGCACAGGTGCGATCGTCGGCGAATGTCCCCGCCCCGATGATCGGGGAATCCCCGACCCGACCGTACCGCTTGTAACTCATGCCTCCCGTTGAGGTCCCGGCAGCGAGATGCCCGGACGTGTCGCGGGCGACGGCACCGACCGTGCTCCAGTGTCGACCGGGATCAGAACCGGGTAGAAACCCCGAGGGGTCGAGTCGGGATTGCGGTTGGGCCTGCTCCTGGCGACGGCGTTCTTCCAGTTCCTTCCACCGGCGCTCGGTGCGGAAATAGGAAGGATCGACCATTTCGAGACCGGCGGCCCTGGAGAATTCCTCCGCCCCCTTGCTGACCAGCAGGACGTGGCGGGTCTTTTCCATCACGGCTCTCGCGGCGCGAATCGGATTCTTGACCGTGGTGACCCCCGCCACAGCTCCGGCCTTGCGGTCGCGGCCATCCATGATGGACGCGTCGAGTTCATTCCGTCCATCACTGGTGAAGACGGCCCCTTTACCGGCGTTGAACTGGGGATCGTCTTCCAGAATGCGAATGGCCGCCTCAACCGCGTCAATGGCCGACCCTTTGTCCTGGGTCAGCACGCGGTGACCGGCTTTCAGGGCCTGTTCGATCCCAGCCATCACCGCCTTCTCTTCGTCTCTGGTCAGGACGCCGGGCGATTCTCCCAGTCCACCATGCACGGCCAGGATCACCTGGGGAACCGGTCCATCGTTCCCCACGACGGGGGAAGCAGTCAGTGCAAGCATCAGGATCCAGAACCAGCAGCGGGACATGCGATGAATCCCAGGGGCAGGGAGTGAACGGCGGGCCGGACCAACGGGGTCCTTAGATCGCGTAGTCTGCCAAGTCCTGTGCCTTGGTTCCAGTCCCCGTGACAAGATGGCGGTGACGGGTGTCCCGCCGGACATGTTTCGCGGCGGGGTCCCAATGGCGGATTCTTGCTCCCGGCGATTGAACCGCAAGCGAGACCTTCCGGGGGGCCAGGTGGACCTGTCTGAGAAAGACGACAGCCCGGAAATCCTGAGGGACTTCCGGGCTGTCGCAGCAAAGTTTCGCAACGACGGGACCACCTTCAGTGGGGAAGGGAGTCCTGAGGTCAGTCCTACTTTTCAGCCTTCTTCTTGACCTTCAATTCGGGTTCTTCTTCCTCGTCGTCACTGCCTCCCTTGGCCTTTCCTTCAGCCGGGACGACATCGAGCAACTCGATTTCGAAGACCAGCAACGAATTGGGGGGGATGACCGGAGGACGGCCGCGGGGGCCGTACGCCAGATCCGAGGGAATCCAGAACTTGTACTTCGACCCGACGGTCATCAGGGGAACCCCTTCGGTCCACCCCTTGATCACACCCGAGAGGGGGAACTGGGCGGGTTCGCCACGGTCATAGGAACTGTCAAACACCTTGCCGTTGAGCAGGGTCCCCTTGTAGTGGGCTTCGACGGTGTCCTTGGCGGTGGGCTTCTTTCCCTTGCCTTCCTTGATCACCATGTATTGCAGGCCACTGTCGGTGGTCTTGATCCCTTTCTCCTTGCCATTCTTCTTCAGGAACTCGTCGTTCTTGGCGACGGCCTTGTCCTGCATCGACTTCTGGAACTCGGAGATCGCCTCACGGAAATCTTCTTCCGACAGGGGATTCTCGATGTCAGCCAGGGCTTCCGCAATCCCCTTGGCAAGCAGGTCAACATCCACCTCCAGCTCATCGTTCTTGAGCTGGGTTCCGATATTGCGACCAATGCCATAGCTGGCCTTGCCCCGGGCATCTTTCAGTTCCACGGCCGACTTCTTTCCGGCCGGCTTCTCGGCCTTCCCCTCGTCCTTGTCCTGAGCCCAGGCGGTAACCCCGCCCAGGACCAGCAGTCCGCACAGCATGTGGCGGAGAGCAATCATCGAGACACCCTTTCTTCCCCCGGCGAAACAGCGCGGGGACTGTCCTCCCAGGGCAGGCCCGGCGGAGCCGAGCAATTCGGCCCTCGTTGCACCGCGGCGTCTGTGGAGAAGCGTTGAGTTCACGCAATCATACCTTGCGTCGGGGGCAATGCGAAATGGATTCCCCGCCAGGGGAGCATCGACCTGTCCGGTCCTGCCGGGAATTTGCCCGCTTCGGTTGTGACCAACGGGGCGGCCGGTACAATCGGCAGCGGCGTCCCACCCCCCGGGGAGTCTGGGACCGTGACTGGGTGTCTTCGTACGACCCTGTCCCTCTTTTTCCTGCTCGTGCGGTTTCTTCAGAGAGAGGAGCATTGCATGCCCGATCCAGGTCTTTCCCACCGCGACGAGAATGCCCGGACCAAGTCCGGGTTCAGTCGCCGCGATTTTCTCCGGGGCTCCGGGGCGGCTGTCGCCGCCACCACCCTCTCCCAGGCGGTGAGCGAGAATGCCGAGGCCCAGCAGGCAGGCACCAAGGTGGCTCCCGGCAAGGCCACCGCCATTCAGCTCAACATCAATGGCAAGGGGGTCTCGGTCACCGTGGAACCACGGGTCACCCTGCTCGACGTCCTGCGGGACGATCTCAGCCTGACCGGTGCCAAGGAAGCTTGCGACACCTCGAACTGCGGTGCCTGCACAGTGCTGATTGACGGCAAGGCGGCATATGCCTGCAGTGTCCTCGCCCACCAGGCGGTCGGCAAGAAGATCCAGACCGCCGAGGGTCTGGCGACTGGTGACAATGACGCGGTCGCGAAGTGCTTCGTCAAGCATGATGCCACCCAGTGCGGCTATTGCACTCCCGGGTTCGTGGTTGCCACCCGCGCCTTTGTGGCCGCCAAGCCCAATGCCACCGTCGAGGACGTGTCCAAGGGGCTGGGGGGCAACATTTGCCGCTGTGGCACCTACGCCGGCGTGATCGCCGCCGCACTCGAGTGCTCGAAGAAGGGAGGCAACTGACATGGCTGAACGCAAACATGGGTGGGGTCCCCGCGATCAGAACGTCCTGATCGGCAAGGAAATCACCCGAATTGATGCCCTCCCGAAGATCACCGGGGCGGCCAAGTACTCGGCCGACATCAACACCAAGGGGACGCTGTTCGCCCGAGTGGTGACCTGCAAGCACGCCCACGCGATCCTGAAGAAGATCGACGTGGAGGCGGCCAAAAAGGTCCCCGGGGTGAAGGCGGTCCATCTGTTCAAGGAACTGGATGATGAGATCCGCTGGGACGGCGACCTGATCGCCGCCGTCGCCGCCGAGCGCGCCGAGCAGGCCGCCGACGGGATCAAGGCGATCGAGGCCACCATCGAATACGAGGTGCTCGAGCACTTTGTCGATGAGGCCGATCTGGAAGCGGGCAAGAAGGCCGACCGCGCCCGCGAGCGCGGCAGCGCCAAGGAATCGGTGGTCGAGACCCAGAATGAAGGGGAGATCGACGCCGCGATCGACGCATCGATCAAGGGAGCCAAGGCGGTCCACAAGGGGTTCTACGGAATCCAGACCATCAGTCACATGTGCCTGGAACCACACGGTTCGCACTGTGAATGGAAGGGGGAAGAACTCGACGTGCACCTCTCGACGCAAAACGTGTCGGGAACAGCCGGGCAGTTTGCCGAGCCGCTGGGAATCGATCAGGCCAACGTCACCATCACCGGCAATTATGAAGGGGGTGGCTTCGGCTCGAAGTTCCAGGCAGATGAATGGGGGCTCGCCGCCGCCAAGATGGCCCAGGAAACGGGCCGTCCCGTCCGCCTGATGCTCGACCGCGCCACCGAACTGAAGGTTGCAGGGACCCGTCCCTCGGGCTTCGTCGAGGTCACCGTGGCCGCCGATGCCGAGGGGAAGGTCGTCGCCTGGGACAGCCATCACTGGGGCTCCGACGGCATGGCGGGGGGTGGGGTCGACGTCGGCCAACTCCCCTATCCGTTCAAATTCCCGAACACCCGCAAGTCGCAGACAGGACTGGAGTGCAACACCGGGCCCAACCGGGCCTGGCGTGCTCCGCCGCATCCGCAGTTGTGTGCCATGACCCAGACCGCCCTCGACGACCTCGCGGGCAAGCTGGGCATGAACAGCTACGACTTCTTCCTGAAGAACCTCGAGTTCACGCTGAATGACAAGGCGGGAACCTATGCCGAGGAAATGGAAATCGCCGCCAAGGCGATTGGATGGAAGGAGAAATGGCATCCCCGCGGCCAGGGAGGGAACGGCCCCGTGAAGCGCGGGTTGGGCATGGCCCTCCATCGCTGGGGGGGTGGTGCCGGTCCCTGCACCTGCGAGGTGAAGGTCCATCCCGATGGCTCGGTGGAGACGTTCCTGGGAAGCCAGGACATCGGCACCGGGACCCGCACAATCATCTCGATTGTGTTGGCCGAGACGTTTGGCCTGCCACTCTCGGGCGTGAAGGTGAACCTCGGATCGAGCAAGTACCCTCCCTCGGCTGCATCGGGGGGAAGCATCACCGTCGGCGGTGTCTCGGGAGCCCATCGTCGGGCGGCCCAGGACGCCCTGTGGACGATCTTCGACAAGGTGGCCGAGAAGTACAAAGTGGAGTCCGACGCGCTCCGCGCCAAGGATGGCAAAATCCTGGCGGGGAACAAGGAGGTCTGCACCTGGAAGCAGGCGTGTGGCCTCCTGGGCCAGATGCCCCTGGTGGTCAAGGGTGAGGGCCCGAAGAAAGACGGGCTCACCTCGGATCAGGTGGGGGGAGTGCAGATGGTCGACCTGTCGGTCGACACCGAGACCGGAAACATCCGCATTCACAAGTTCGTCTGCGTGCAGGACTGCGGGTTGATTCTCGACGAGCTCACCGCCAAGAGCCAGGTGCTCGGG
>DNUF01000165.1 GCA_003508595.1 Planctomycetaceae bacterium | reverse complement strand
CACCCCGCTGTCCTGGGCGTCGATGGCAAGATTACCCGCCAGGTTGTAGGTACCGACATCGACTCGAATGATGTCTCCCGGGCCCAGATCATACGCCGCCAGAATCGCCGAGACCGACGCCTTGGGGGCGTTGGGGGCCAGGCCCGTGTTGGCATTGTCCCCTGCGGCGGTCGTGTACTGATCGCCCGCAGTGGAACCATCGTTGACGTAATAGACGGTGACGGGGGGAGTGATTTCAAACACGGCCCCGCTGACGTCGTTCAGAGCGGCGTTGTCTCCCCGGATCACCCGAATGAGATAGTCGGAGCGGGCCGGGATGGTGTCGGGAATGGTCCAGAGGAATTCGCCATCGTTGGGGGTGTCATCGGCGATGACGGTCACCGGCGCGCTGCCGCCCTGTTGCCACAGTTCGATATCAACGGTGCCCGTGGAGTTGTGTGATCTCCAGCGAATGGGGAAGGTTTGCCGGGCCGGCCAGACCTCGCCCCCATCGGGTCGGGTCACCAGCACATATTCCGCCGGGCTCTTCGAGGCCTGGGAGCTATTGCCGAAGGCCCCCATGTTCAGATAGCGGCCGTTGTTGGCCGGCTCATTGGCATAGGGATCGGTCCCCCGCCCGCGGTCAATCGCCGGAGAGCGCAATGGATCGGCGACCCAGGTTCCCGTGGCGGCGACTGGCAGGCCAGTCGACGGGCTGCGCACCGGGGCCAGGGCACCGCCATGGAAGCTGCCGTAGTCGCTTTGCTCGTGGAAGTCGTCATCGGTGCCGAAATCCCCAGCGGGGCTGGCGCGATAGCCGAGAATGCCATCGGCACCCGCCGGATTGACGAACCGCGGATTTTGTCCGAGGCTGTTTTCATCCTGGAAGATGGTGTTGTACCAGGCATTCACTGTGGGTCGGGCTGTCCCCTGCCAATAGGCCACCTTGCCGGTTCCGGTGGTGTACAGCAGGTTGAAGTCACTCTGGAAACCGACCTGGCTGTCGCTGGCCACCGAAATGTTGTAGCCGCTGTCAACCCAGAGGATGTTGTTGCGGAGAGTGGTGTTGGTGGACGAGCCCTCGATCAGCACTGCGTTCCCGACACTCTGGTAGACAGTGTTGTTGGTCAGCAATGCCCCGTCACCGTGGTCGAGGCGGATTCCCTGGGTGCTGTTGGCATACACCAGGTTGTTCGAGATCTCGCCCGTGAAGGGAGCGGAGGTCCAGGTAATCCCCTCGATACCCACCGAGTTGGCGTAGGCCACATTGCCAGTGACCGTCGTGTCCTTGGACGCCTTGATGCCATCACCGGTATTGTGGTAGACACGATTCCCAATAATGCGGGCATTCGAAACATAAATATTGGTCTGAATTCCCGTCGAATTGTCATAGACGACGTTGGAGCGGGCCTCTGCGTCAATACCGGACCCGTTCCAAACCAAATCAATCCCGACGCCCGAAGAATTCGACTGATCCCACACGGTATTCCCGGCCACCAGCACGTTGCCGCTCGCCTGAATTCCCTTCTCCGTGTTGCCCGAAACCAGGTTGCCGCGGCCGAGCGACAGATCGGCATTTCCGATCACGGTGGGCTCGCCGGCGGTGGAGTTGGAGACGGTGATGCCATGACGGTTTCCATACACCCGGTTGGCCTCGACCCGGGCGGCACCAGGATCGTTCAGGGCGATGCCGGTGCCTCCATTGGCAAAGGCGACCGAATCGGACAGGCTGCCAATCGGCGAGTCAATGCGGATGCCATCGGTCGTGTTGCCAGACGAGACCAGCCGGTTGCCGAGGAAATTCGAACTGTCGGCACGCACCCACAGACCCATCCCGGCGCCGGTCAGCGTGAGGTTGCGCAGCGTGACGAAATCGGCATCGTTCAATTCGATGTTGGTCGATCCGGTGTGGGGATTGGCCCGGTCGATGCGGGCGACTTTCGCGGGGTCGGTGGGGCCGGTAATCGTCAGCCCCTCGTCGTTCCCCAGCACGGGATTGCCGCTGAGAATCACATTGCGGACATGAATGTAGTCGCCCGAGTCGATCCGCACGGTGTCGCCAGGGCCCAGATCGTAGGCGCGCAGCAGCGGAAGCAGATTCGCCTTGGGATCGCCGACACTCTTGCCGGTGTTGCGGTTGTTGCCGACCGCCGTCGTGTATTCGTCGCCGGTGGTGGAGCCGTCATTGACGTAGAAGCCGGTTCCCGAGGGAGGCACCGAGAAGCTTTCGCGGGACTGGTCGGCGAGTGAGGGTTCGTCGACCGCACTGATCCGAATCGAATAGCGGTTCGTCAGCGACCCGGCGATTCCGGAGATTTCAGGGCTCCAGCCGTAGCTGCCATCAGCGGCCGGCACCACCGCGATCTGGGTGACCAGCCCGACCCCCTGTTGATACAGCTCAATCTTGACCGACCCGGCCAACTTCCCGTTGGAGGTCGTCGAGTCGTAAGTGCTCCAGAGGATCGCTCGTCCTTCAGCGGCCGGCCAGTCGGCGTAGTACTCGGGATACTCCAGGCGCAGGACCCGTGATGCCGAGGGGGTGGCGAGACCGGTGTTTCCATAGGCCCCCAGGTCAATGCGTCGGCCATTGACCGCGGGCTCGGCCGAGAACAGATCGGAGGGGTCACCCGCGTCGATACTGGTGGAGCTGGACTGGAGGCGGTAGTCACCGGCAGCCGCATCGACAAAGCCCGGCGCGTCGCGCAGGGGCGCGGGGGCGGTGGTGCCGATCGAGTGTCGGTCGAGATCGGCCTCGACCTGCCAGTCGAACAGGTCGGCGAACGGTTTCTGCCACCAAATGAGGGTGGCGGTGCCCGACGTGTGGTGATTGTTGTAGTCGCTGACGAAGCCCTGCTGGCTGTCGGTGGCGACCCACAGACCGGTCCCGCTGGCAGTCGACAGGATGTTGTTGCGCAGACTGACATTCGACGCCGACTGCTGCAGCCGGATGCCGGTTCCCAAGGGGGTGACAATCGTGTTGTTCACCAGCGCCACATTCGAGACGCTCTGGACCAGGACCCCCGTGCTGTTGCCCACCAGCAGGTTGTTGCGCAGGCTGTTGTTGCCGCCGGGTCGGATCCCCACAGAGTTGTTCAGAATGCGATTAAAGGCTGCCGTCTGCCCCCATGCCGGCACCAATCCCGTGGAGTTGTTTCGAATCAGATTCGGGTTGGACCAGTCGGTGCCGCCAAACATTCCATAGCCCGAAAGTCCTGTCGTGTTGTTGAAGACCTCATTGCCGAGAAAGAGGGTGTTTGAAGCCTCGGAGTAAGCGCCCGTGACATTGTCGTAAATGCGATTGCCGGAAACAGTCAGGTCTCCGTTCTCAAGATAGACCGAGCGATACAGACCATATTGCGCGCCGTGGAGATTGTTGCCGCTGACAACCAGATTGTGTCCATTGTGGAAATACAGGCCATACGTCCCGGCGGTGATGTCGTTGCCCGTCAACAGGGCCGAGGAGAGCGAAGCCAGATACCCACCGTAGCTGCGTCCCGAGATGGTGGTGCCGGAGACGATAACCCCCCCCTCGCTGGAGACATGCAGACCGTAGCTTCCCGTCCCGCTGATCTGGCTGTCGATGATTGCGTTGTCCACCCCCCCCTCGATGCGGACGCCCGTGCTGGACGAGAGGATCTGCACCTTCCGCAGAGTGGTGTTCGACGTGACATCGGAAGCGGTGCCATGCAGATGGACCGACGTCCCGGTCGCCCCCAGCGTGAGACGAAACAGCGTGTTGTAATCGGAATCGGCCATCTCGAACGTGCCGTCGAGGCGGCTCGTTCCGGGGGAACCGGCGTAGGTCACCCCCTCATCGGCGGCTGTGACCAGCACACCCGCCGAGTAGGTCCCCGTGTCGATCACCACCAGGTCATTGGGCCCCAGGGGCAGTGCGTCGACCAACTGCTGAAGCGACCCCTTGGGAGAGGCGGGGCTCAGCCCGGTGTTGGTGCTGCTGCCAACTGCCGTCGAGTAGAAGTCGTTGGTGGTGCTGGTGTCATTCACATACAGCACGCGGGTGGTGCTGGTGGCGGCGGGATCGACCGCCAGGCTGTAGGTGTTGGTATTTCCCGCGCCGGTGACGTGCAGGTAATACCGGCCGGCGGTCAGCCCGGTCGCCGTCAGACGGGCTCCGGTGGCGGTGGGGGCTGAAGACTGCAGGACTGTCGGCGTCGTTCCCGTCACCCGGACCAGTTCGAACGACAGGGCGCCGGCGGCCGGGTTGAAGTCGATCTGGAACGAGAGGTCGTCGGTGCGCAGCAGGTCGAACTGGTACCAGTCCTGATCGGTCGCCACGTCAATGCTGAGGGCGCCCCGGTGCACACCGGGAATGACCCCCAGGTCACTGGCGGTCTGCCAGGTGTTGTTTCCCTCAAAGGCATCGCCGGCCAGGAGGACGCGGGCCTCGAGCGTCTCGGTCAAGCAGCGGAAGTTTGTGTGGCGTCGTGATCCGGAGCGGCGGCGGGGCCGGCGTCGGGCACCAAGACGAGAGAAGCCTCCGACGCGTCGAATCCACTGTCCCACGAGGCTTCGCCAAGACGTTGAAAGCACTGCTACTCTCCTGAACTGAAGTGACCAGCATGACCCGGGAACCACACACTGTGACAATGGGTCCCGCGAGATCTCGATTCACGATGTGTGCGGGACCTCCCTGGTGCCGCACCAACCCGAAACTCCACGACCTGATCCTCAGGCCACACACCTTGAAAACAACGCCGAGAAATTGACGCACACCTGCCTACCCCATGCGAAATATCACACGTGCACGCGAACCGATCGACGAACTCGCATCCAGACGACTTACAACTCCCGGACCTGAACGCAGAGGAAGATCGCATTGTCGAAACACAGCGATTGCGCCCGTTTCCGGACAACGTGCTCCGACGGCCTTTCGGAATTCACCCTGTTTGAAAGCAGCACTCCCGGCCCCGATTGAAATGTCGATCCATTTCGCCCTGCATCGAGTTCTGGCCGATCTCGTCGTCGATGCTGTTTGGATTCGAGACAAACCGAATCCAGAACATATTGGATCGTTACATTTATCGAAGCTGGTCCGGCATTGCAAGTGCACGAGGATTCGCGAACGACCGGCCCCGTCACCCGGGAATGCCCAAAGCACCAGTCACCAGAACACCATTGCCACAAAGCGAACTGCTGCGGACGCAAATCACCCCTCTCGGCCATGATGCCACCAGCGGAATCTGGACGAAGACTCGATTCGGGGGGGCTCTGCCGCCGCTTGCACAGACCGAGAAAACTGTCGGAATCTTCCGTCAGTGTAATTCGATGGGGAGATGCTGAAGGCATACCGGGAGAGCCCGAGAGATTTCGTGGGAGACCATCAGACACCAACAGGCCGTGACTCCCGCCGTCCCACAACGTCTTCGAGCCTGCCCACGAGAGATCCATTGGCACACTCCAAATGTCAACGTGCGGACCAGCCAAGGCGACCGCCGGGAGACCCAGCAGTCCCGCCAGCAGCAGAATCCGTTGTCTTTGCATGATCAGCTCGAAGCGCGTGTTGTCAAATGGATCGGGAGGCGTCTCCCGCATCATGCGATCGCTGTATGATCAGGCGACGATCGCACGTTCGTGACGCTCCTTGGACGATAGACGGTCTCGAAATGAAAAATCGGACCGAAATTTCCAAATTTTTTGAAAGTCGATCCAGCCAGGGGCCTTCCTGCGATTTCGGGGATCTCCGCAACACACGACACAGGAGCAAGTTATGACGGCATACCGGGCGACGAGATCGGCGATTCGGATGAGAGAAATAAATCGGTGCCGTTGGTCGCATGACCACTTCCAGGCGTGGAACGACACGTCCGTCAGACTAGTTTTCCGTTCACTGCCGCTTCATCGGCTGCAATCTTGCGCCGCTGGTGGCCGACAGGTAGTCGGTCACTGTCCGCCGGTTTGCCCACGTCATCAAGCGAGCTGGAATCCCCTATCAAGCGAGCTGGAATCCCCTTCCCCTTCCAAACAAACGATCGCTTCCGGGAAAAGAACTGCTCGGACGCCCCTTGGACGTGCACATTCGCATGCAAAACAAACACCGCAAAACCATTTTCCCAGCCGCCCCTCAACTCGTGCCGATCCCGCGTGCGTTCTGTCCATCGGCGGAGTCACCGCGTGGGAAATGCCGAACGTTCAACCGGGAGTTCCGGAGAGCGGCACGGGCCATGACAGGCGTGTGCCTGAAACTGGTGCCCGTGGGGAGGGCCGGCGGGATCGGCGAGCCGATTGTCGATCGGTTGGCGTGGGCTGGCCCGTCGCCTCCGCTGGGCCAGCCGCGATCGTCCGATCGTTCCGTACCTGGGCGGTGGGGGAGGCCCAGATCTGACAACTCAACGTCCGGGAAACGGATCCCTCGACGCTGACGGGGGGATTTCGCCCAGTGGAGTGGTCAGGCCCGTTGATCGCTCAGGCCACTTCCAGCCCCGCCTTGCGGCGTTCGATGCGGCGGAGGAAGACGTCCATGATCCGTCGGTAGAGCTCACCCTTCAGGATCTTGTCCTCGACGCCGGCGTCGATGTTGGGATTGTCGTTCACCTCGATCACGTAGCAGTCTCCGTGCGACTGCTTGACGTCGACGCCGTACAGCCCGTTCCCGATCGGCTTCGCCGCCTTGAGGGCGGCACGCACGACGTGCCGGGGGGCGATCTCAACGGGGATCGTTTCAAACCGCCCGAAGTCGAGCTTGCCCCCCTCCTCTTCCTTCTTGATGATCTGCCAGTGCCCGTCCGCCATGTGGTACTTGCAGGCGAACAACGGCCGTCCGTCGCAGATGCAGATCCGCCAGTCGAACTGCGTGGGGAGGAACTCCTGGGCGATGACCAGTTCCGATCGGCTGAGAAATTCCTCGACCCGGTCACGCAACTCGGCCTCATCCCGGCACTTCACCACCCCCTGCGAAAAGGCGGCGTCGGGCTGCTTGAGCACGACGGGAAACCCCAGGGTCGGACCAATCTCGTCGACGTTGTCGCTGTGCACGATCATCGTCTTCGGGGCGGGGACGCGGTTCCGCTGCAGCAATTCGGCGAGGTACACCTTGTTGGCGCACTTGAGGATCGACTCGGCGTCGTCGATCACGACCAGTCCCTCGCTGGCCGCCCGGCGGGCGAAGCGGTAGGTGTGGTGGTTGACCTGCGTGGTCTCGCGGATGAACAGCGCGTCGAACTCGGCAATGCGGGCGTAGTCGTCACGGGAGATGACCTCGGCCCCCAGTCCCATCGCATCGGCCGATTTGACGAAGTTGTCGATCGCCTTCTTGTTCGAGGGAGAGAGTTCATCCTCGGGATTGAAGAGAATCGCCAGGTCGTATTTCGAGGGAATCCGTTTGCGGATCGAGCCCCGCTTGCCATTGAAGTACTGCGTCGCCTCGGCAATCACGAAGGGGTGGTGCGACAGGGGAATTTCGCCGACCGGAATCGGGGAAATGTTCCGCAACTGCCAGCGTTCGCCCGTCTTCTCGAACTGGGCCCGCAGCAGCGGGGCCTGGAACAGATTGAACAGGTGCAGTGACAGGCGGTCGTAACGCTTGGCAAGATTGTGACCGAAGTAGATCGACAGCGTGAACTCGTCCGACTGGATCGGGGCGAGTGTCGACTGGATGAGGGTGTCGAGATCCTCGGAGACAAACCGCACCATCGTCTGGGACTTCATGTCCTGGATGGTGGTTATATTGGGACAGGGCCGGTGGCCCCGCGCTTCGGCCAGCAGCGTCACGTAATACCCGGCGGTCTGGTAGCGATAGCTCTTGCAGAGGTTGAAGAGCTTCACGCCCCGCCGGAGCCCCACTTCGGGCTCCGTCAGGTAGGTCCAGGCGTCGATGACCTCGACCCCTGGAATGTGAAACGGCCATTCAGAGACGTTATTGACGACGATGAGTGTGGACACGGCGTCCTTGCCTGGGCATGCGGCGGGGTTCGATGATCAGCAGATTCGCGTCGTAGGTGATGATCCCCAGCAGGATCGAGCAGATCACCCGGTCGATGCTGATCACATACTTGTTGGAGCCAGCCAGGGGATTCTTGCGAATCGGGTCGGCCAGCATCACATCGCGGCTGTCGGCGTCGTAGCCACAGAGCACGACAAAATGACCGGAGGGACGCCCCCGGACATCGTCGTCGTGACAGTCGTCGCCGTATTCGCGGGGAATCGAGTAGAGATAGGTGGCCGAGAGCCCGGTGAGAATCGGAATCTCGCGCTGCAGGTACTTGCGGATGAGGGCCGAGTTCAGCTCTTCGTAGCGCAGTTGCCCCCCCAACTCGAGAAACTCGAGGTAGGCATCGGTGGCGGTGTGCAGCTTGGGTTCGGTCTTGGCCGCCTGCTGGGCCCGCAGTTTCCCGGGAAGATCGACGACCGCCTCACCAAACCAGGTCGGATCAAACAGCTGGATGTTGTAGGTGAAAATCTTGGCCGAGTAGCCCCGCTTCAGGGCATGATTCGCCAGGAGCACATCCAGGGTTCCCCCCCCTTCCAGGAACTGCACCTCACTGATCACCTGTTCCAGCGGAATTTCGTCGCCAAAATACTGGTAGAGTGCGTGCAGGCAGGTCGGACCGCAGGTGAAGTCGTCGGGTTGAGTGAGAATCTCAACCGGCAGCTTGGTCTCCATGCGGGGGGTCAGTGACGAAAAGAGTTGGGAAAACAGGGGTTTCCGGCTGGTGTTGCCAGCGACGCGGCGAATCCTACCAAGTCCCCCAAATTGCGTCACCCCGAGATTCGGCCGAATTTTCCCGATCCATACAACAGAAAGATTGGGCACAACCGGCATGACCGGTCGATAACACCGATCATGGAACCGTCTGCCTCCCGATCGCTGCTGAACTCGTGCCTCTGGGGCCTGTTGGGCCTGGGGGGTTGGCTGAGCGTCGGCCACGTTCACGCACAGCCCCCGATCCCGACGCTGTTTCCCGAGCAGACGGTGGTCGAAGCCCGTCCTGCGGAAGAGTTGCCGACCGAAGCGCTCGGGTCGCCCGAACATCCCCGCTCGGTGTATTGGAAAGCCGCCGACCAACCGCTGCTGCTGTCGCTCGACGAGGCGATTCGGATTGCCCTGGCGAATGATGATGTCATCCGGATTCTGGCCGGGAACACTGCGATTGCCAGTGGTCGGACGATTTACGACCCGGCGATCGCCAACACGACGATCGATGTGCAGAACGCGCGGTTTGATCCGACCCTCGGGATCAGCAACAACTGGAACCGGAACGAGGGGGGACAGGGGTTTTTCGACCCGCTGAACCCCGGGCAGGCGGTGATTGTCGGATCGGGAACCGGGAATTACGACTTCCGGACCGGAATCGACAAGGTCAATGCTTTGGGTGGAACGGCATCACTGGCGGTGGGGACCAGCCCGATCTGGTTCCGCAACGCCTATGTCCCGCTGAACAATGTTTCCCAGCCGGCCGCCGAGTTGTCGTACCGCCAACCGCTGCTGCAGGGAGCGGGGACAGCGGCCAACCTGGCACCGATTGTGATCGCCCGCATCGGGACCGAACGCAGTTTCTATCAATTGAAGGACACGGTTCAGGAACAGGTCCGCAGTGTGGTCGACGGCTACTGGAACCTCGTGGTGGCGCGGGTGGATGTCTGGGTGCGCCGGCGGCAGGTCGAACAGGCCGAAGAGGCGCTGCGGGTGGGCGAAGCCCGTTTCCGGGGGAACATCAACGACATTGCCCAGGTCGCGCAGGCCCGCTCGGCCCTCGCGAATTTCCGCGCGGCGCTGGTGACGGCTGAGGCGAATGTGATCCAGCGGGAGGCCGCCCTGCGGAACCTGCTGGGACTTCCCCCTTCCGATGGGACCGAATTGATACCGGTCACCGATCCGCGTCGCGACCGGTATGTCTCCGATTGGAACGCCCTGTGCGACCTCGCGGCGGAGTACCGACCCGATCTCATCGACCTGGAACTGGCCCTGCAGGCCGATCAGCAGTCGCTGATCATCACCTCGAACAACGCCCAGCCCCGGGTCGACGCCCTGGCGCTGTACCGCTGGAAGGGACTGTACGGGGTCCAGCCTGATGGCAGCTTCCTCGACACCTCGCTGAACGAGTTCAACGACTGGACCCTCGGGATCAACCTGTCGATGCCCCTGGGATTGCGCCAGACCCGAGCCCAGATGCGCTCGACAGAACTGACGATCGCGCGGGACCAGGCGAACCTCCGGCAGGGACGCCATGCGGCGGTTCACCAACTGGCCACCACGACCCGGCTGGTCGACCAGGCGTATGAACAGTTCCTCGCCTACACCGAGGCCCGCAAGGCGGCGCGGGTGAACCTGCAGTACCAGACGGCCCTGTTTGAAAATGGTCGGACAATTTACCTGAACGTGCTGCAGGCGATCACCGACTGGGGGAATACGATCAGCAGCGAGGCGAACTCGCTGACCCTCTACAACACCCAACTCGCCACGCTCGAACGGCAGACCGGGACGATTCTCGAAACCCACGGCGTGTACTTCTACGAAGAGCAGTTTGGCTCGCGGGGTCCGCGGGGGCGCTTCACCAGCGACCGCTGCTATCCGCTGTCCCTGCGTCCCGACTATTCGAACCAGCGCTACCCGACGTCGGAACGTCCTTCCGACGAATCGTTCGAACTGGAGAAGCCCAAATCGCCGGTCGACCGCGATCCACTCCCGGAACTTCCGTATCGGGATGTGGATTCGGAAGGTCCTGACGGCGGTCCCGACCCGCAGCGTCCTTCCCTTCCCGAAGGGACCGCTCCCGATTTTCCAACGCTCTCGCCCGGCGTTGAGGGAGGAACGGGATTGCCGCCGCTCCCCCCCATTCCCGGAACCCAATCCCGTCGTGGCCGGCTCGACGACAATCCGTTCGCCGGTGCCCGCCAGACACAACAGTCGACCGGTTTGATCATTCCCGAGGGGAACAATCGGCTGCAATCCCCACGGTCGGCGCAGCAGGGGATGGTCCAACCGGCGGGGTATGAAAGCCGCCCCCCCCAGCCGACGGCAAAGCTGCCCGAGGACCCGCGGGGAGCCGCGGCCATTCGGGCCCCCTTGTCCACCGGAACGACACGCGACACGGGGAAGCCGCGCAAGACCAGTGGCTGGAAGCGGCTGTTTGGTGGATGACCTGTGGGCGGTTGAGGCACAAGAAGCGTGTGCCGCTTTGACAATCGATATAGATTCCCGATCAGCCGTTGCCTGGTGCCTGCCTGAACGACTCTGAAAAAATGAATGTAGGATTCCAGAGAATCTGGGGGGCAAGAGCCTTGACGTCGGAAATACCAAACACGACGCTAACGACTCAATTCCGCCCCCCTTCGCTGGAGTTTACAGAATGCTCGGAATCGTCCACAGTCGCCTGAGTTCCTGTTCTTCACTGCTGCTGTTGCTCCTCGGGCTGGGGCTGCTGCAGCCCGCTGTGGTTCAGGCGGCCGCGGTGAACTTCTCATTCACTGGGACGGTCAACGTCGCCGATGTCGGCAATGCCTTTGGCTTGAACGTCTCGGACATAGTCACACTGACGGGCACTTTTGACGATTCGTACTATTCGGGAGTGGGCGGGGGTTCGGTCAGCTTTGCCCAGGGGACCGGGAACACGCTGGTCGTCACACTGGGTTCGGCGGTCTTGAACCAGACGATGGACCGTGATTACGCGATCACGAACTACCCGCTGATAGGGTTGTGTGACGGATCGCTGGAGGCCTTCGACATGCTCACGGAGGCTGGGACGAACGGAGCCCCGTTCGATTTTGATTCGATGGCATCGTTCTTTCAAATCACCGACGGGACGGGCAATCGGGTGGCAGGGACCTGGACGACGATCACTTGCCTCCCCGAACCGGGTTCGGGATTGCTGATGGGTTCGGCACTGGTCCTGTGCGCCTTGTTCCGCCGTCGCCGGAATGGCTGAAGCGGATTCGAGGGACGACTGCGATTCGCCTCCCCCCTCCAGTCCCCGCGACACAACGACCTGGCCATTGACTCTCCGCCAGCAGCGTCTTCCAGAAATTCTTGATTGACTTCAAACGCGATGATCTCCTGCCTGGGAGGCCATCGCGTTTTTTTGCGAACTGTTGAACTCAAAGCGAGGGGGCGAACGGGCTGCTGCGGGATGCTGAACTCACGGGGGCCAAGGCTGACCTGAGCTCGTCCCAGCGATTACAATGGGAGCGAATCGAGAGGTTCCCGCCAGATCGATCACCCTGCCCCCCAGGATCGAGCCCCATGCCCACCTGCCTCAGTTTCTCCGCCAGGGCGTTTGGACCAAGTGTCGCTGCCGCACTGTGGTGCCTCGTATCGCTCTCGCTGGCGCCACTGTCTGCGGCCGAGCGCGAGATCTCATTCAATCGGGACATTCGCCCGATCCTGGCCGATCATTGCTTCACCTGCCATGGACCCGATTCGGCACGTCGCAAGGGGGATCTGCGACTGGATACCGAGAGCGGTGCCCGTGCCGATCTCGGGGGACGCCAGGCGGTGGTGCCGGGGAAACCTGACCAGAGCGAGTTGGTGGCGCGGATTGTCTCGACCGAGGCGTCTGAACAGATGCCCCCGCCGGGGATGGGAAAACCGCTCTCCGCGCAGCAGATCGAAACTCTCAAGTCGTGGATTGAACACGGGGCGGTTTACCAGCCGCACTGGGCCTTTCTGCCACCGGAACCGAAGCCGCTTCCCGGGGTGACACAGGCCGACTGGGTCCGCAATCCGATTGATGCGTTTGTCCTGGCCCGGCTGGAACAGGAAGGGATGCATCCCGCGCCGCCGGCCGATCCGGCGACCCTGCTGCGGCGGGTGACACTCGACCTGACCGGGTTGCCCCCCACTCCGGACGAGGTCGACGCATTCGTGGCCGATCCTTCCGAGAGTGCCTACCGCGCCGTGGTCGAGCGACTGTTGCAATCGCCGAGGCATGCCGAGCGAATGGCAGTCCGCTGGCTCGATGGTGCCCGCTATGCCGACACGAGCGGCTACCAGAGCGATGGCGAGCGTTTCATGTGGCGGTGGCGCGACTGGGTGCTGGAGGCCTACCAGCGCAACCTGCCGTTCGATCAATTCACCGTCGAGCAACTCGCAGGAGATCTGCTGCCGAACGCGACGCTCGACCAGATCATCGCGACCGGTTTCAACCGCAATCATCGCGGGAATGGCGAAGGGGGCATCATCCCCGAGGAATACGCCGTGGAGTACGTGGTGGACCGCGTCGAGACGACGTACACGGTCTGGCTGGGACTGACCATGGGTTGCAGCCGCTGTCACGACCACAAGTTCGACCCCCTGTCGCAACGCGAGTTCTACCAGTCATACGCGTTTTTCAACAATATCCCGGAATACGGACGGGCGTGGAAGTACGGCAACTCACCTCCTTCGATCAAGTCTCCCACGCTGGTGCAGCAGCAGGCTCTGCAGCAACTCGATCAACGGCTCGATGCGGCCCGCGAGTTGTGGCGACGGCAGGAGAGTCAATTGCAGAGACTGCAACAGGAGTGGGAACAGAAGACGCGTCCCGACACCCTGCCCGACTGGACCATTGAGCGGGACCTTGTGCGATACTGGCCGCTCGATGGGACTCTCGCCTCGCAGGGCCCCGACGGCACCCTGACCTCGCGGAAGGCGAATGCGCCCGGAGCTTCGGCCAACCTCCTGGGATCGGCCCCACCGGGAGGCGTTCGCCCGGTCACCGACCCTGCATTTGTGGGAGGGGAACCGGCGTTTGGGTCAGGACGATTTGCCGGGGCGGCCCAGTTCGATGGCACCCGCCTCATCGAAGCGGGAGATACTGCCAACTTTGGGTTTTACGATCCATTCACGCTCTCGGCCTGGATTCGTCCCGAGGGGAGTGCGGGGGGGACAATCGTGTCGCGGATGACCGATGCCGACCAGGCCGACGGCTATTGCCTCGTCCTCAAGGATGGCAGGCTGCAGCTGAATCTCGTCAAACGCTGGCTCGACGACGCCCTGCGGGTGGAGACCGAAGAGCCGCTGGCGAGTGACGAATGGCAGCATGTCGTGGCCACCTACGATGGTTCGCGAGTCGCCTCGGGAGTGGCCCTCTACGTCAATGGCCAGCCCGTTCCGGTCAAGGTGAAACTCGACCTGCTGAACCAGACCTTTGCCTCGAAAGAACCACTGCGGATCGGCGGCGGGAATGGCCCCCAGGGGAGGTTCCACGGCCAGATCGATGAGGTACGGATCTACAACACAGCGCTGTCGCCGGCCGAAGCCCGGGTGGTCGCAACCCCCGAGACCCTGGCCGAGATTGTGGGACATCCACCCGCCGGGCGGACCGAGCCGCAGCAGGACAAACTGGCCACGTACTTCCTCGATCGGCAGGCCCCCGCCGAACTGAGGGAGGCGCGGGAGGGATTGCTGGCGCTGGAGCGCGAGCGGGCCGAACTGCTCGACAGTTTCCCGACCACGATGATCATGCAGGAACTTCCCGAGCCGCGACCGGCCCACATCCTGTTGCGTGGTGTTTATGACCGTCCGGGCGAACAGGTCGAGCGTGGGACTCCCACCGCCCTGGGCCCCTGGCCCGCAGAGGCCCCGCGAGACCGACTCGGTTTTGCCCGCTGGCTGGTGGACCGACGGCACCCTCTCACCGCTCGGGTCGCCGTCAATCGACTGTGGCAGATGCTGCTGGGGACAGGACTCGTCAAGACCGTTGACGACCTGGGAACACAGGGAGAGTGGCCCAGCCACCCGGAACTGCTCGACTGGCTGGCCGTGGAATTCCAGGCGTCTCCCACCGAGAACCGGGAGTTCCGGGATTCGCTTCCCAAGGATCACGCCTGGGATGTGCGGGGGCTGCTGCGGGCGATTGTCACCTCAAACACCTATCGCCAATCGTCGCGGGGGAGTGCCGAACTGCTGCAGAGAGATCCTGAAAACCGACTGCTGGCGCGGGGGCCCCGGAACCGGTTGGCGGCTGAGATGGTGCGGGACCAGGCCCTCTCTGCGGCGGGGTTGCTGGTGGAGCAACTGGGGGGGCCGTCGGTGAAGCCCTATCAGCCGGCCGGGTTGTGGAAGGAACTGAGCGATACGGACTACGTGCAGGACCATGGTGACTCGCTGTATCGGCGCAGTCTCTACACCTTCTGGAAGCGGACGATTGCCCCACCCACGATGATCACGTTTGATGCCGCGGGACGCGAGACCTGCATCGTGCGGGAGACCCGCACCAACACCCCACTGCAGGCCTTGACCCTGATGAATGAGCCGGGTTTCGTGGAAGCGGCACGGGTGCTGGCCCAGAAGGCGCTGCAGCGACCGCAGGATGCGCCATCGGCTCGATTGACCTGGGCGTTCCGCCGGGTGCTGGGACGTGTGCCGAAACCGACGGAACTCACCGTCCTGGAATCGGCCCTCCAGAGGAATCGAGAACGGTTCCGGTCACAGCCAGACGCAGCCGTGCAGTTGCTGGCTGTCGGTGAGTTTCCCCGTGACGAGGGGCTGGATGTCACAGAGCACGCGGCCTGGACCACCGTCTGTGCCCTGCTGTTGAACCTCGACGAGACAATCACCCGGGAGTGACCGTCCGACCGCCATCGCTGTGAGACTTCGGACCCCACTCTCCCGTTCCCGCCAATCAACCTTGCGTGACTGCCATGACTTCATCGGATCTCCCGGTTTCTCCCCCGCATCGGCTGGCACAACGGGCTCCCCTGTCACGTCGCGAACTCTTCCAGGGGGCCGGCGGGGCGCTGGCTTCGTGGGCGTTTGCGTCACTCGCGGCCGATGGGGCTGAGCAGGGTCGGGCCGGGGCCGCCGAGACCACGGCAACGGCGGGGGGCCTGCCCGGTTTTCCGCATCTGCCGGTGAAAGCCCGGCGGGTGATTTACCTGTTTCAGTCGGGAGCCCCCTCGCAGCTCGACCTGTTCGACTTCAAGCCGGGCCTGGCGAACCTGCGTGGCACCGAGTTGCCCGATTCGATCCGTCGGGGACAGCGGCTCACCGGGATGACGGCGACCCAGACCAGCTTTCCCGTCGCTCCGACGAAGTATGCGTTTGCACCAAGGGGACAGAGTGGCGCGCTGGTCAGCGAACTGTTGCCCCAGATCGCGGGGGTGGCGGACGAGTTGTGCTTCATCAAGACGCTGCACACCGAGGCGATCAATCATGACCCGGCAGTCACGTTCTTCCAGACGGGAGCCCAGCTCGCCGGTCGTCCCAGCATCGGAGCCTGGCTGGCGTATGGGCTGGGGAGTGAAAACCAGAATCTGCCGGCATTCGTGGTGATGATTTC
>DNUF01000093.1:1542-3974 GCA_003508595.1 Planctomycetaceae bacterium | reverse complement strand
GGGTGATGCGGGTGATCTGGCGGAAGGTGCCCGATTCGGTCCGCAGGGTTTCTCCTGGGACCAGCTCGCGGGCGGGGATGAAGTCTTGCCGGTCTTCGCTCCAGAACGGGTGGGCTCCGGTGCAGCCGATCGGTTCGGTGAGACCATCGACCGTGATGTCGAGGACTTCGCCCGAGTGTTGGAAGAACGTCCCCGTCACCAGCCGGCCGGCGCCGGGTTCGATCGGCGGACAGGATTCGACCCGCACCACCTCGGCCGGTCCCACCGCTGCCAGTTCGTGCAGCGTCAGGAAGATCCAGGGAGTGGTCGGGGTTTGGTCCGCGCCGAGAGCTGGGATGCAGCCAGGGGCCGGTAGAGCAACCTCGTCCGCACGGATCACCGAGCGAATGTCCGTCATCTCCAGCGCGGAGCTGGCCGATCGGGTCTCCTCCAGCGCCTGCGGATACTCCGCGTCGAGCGCCGCGGTCTCCGCCAGTTGCGCCGCCAGCCACTCCACCGGGCGCAGCAGGGTGATCTCCAGAGGATCCCCCGTCGCCTGCGCCATCCGCAGGTGGATGTTCACCCACGACCCGGGATCGACGGGAGCATCCGGCAATTCCGCCTCGGCCAACTGCGGATTGCGGGCCAACACCCGCTGACCTGTCCGAATCGTCTCAATCGCCCCGGCGTGATACGTCTGACCCGACGGCCCGGTCACCCGCTCGCTTCCGGCGGGTCGTCTCGCGGCCGAATCTGCGGCCATTGTACCAGCCACGGTCCGCACGGTGTCGCCAGACGGAGCGACCGCACTCGTCACCGGCTGCCAGAACCAACTCGCCAACGCGGCTACGGCCAGCACAACTGCGAGGCCCCGACGAAGCCCCCCACGGACACCGGTGCGCGCGGCCCGCTGCCCTCCGGCCCGTGCCGCGGACCTCCTCGGCCACGTTGTCACCGCCACCGACGCACTCACTCGTGACGACTCCGCCAGGTTCCAGACCAATCCCCACGCCCGAGACACTTGGCTCGTGGCGGGCATCCACGGCTCGCAGAGTACCGCCGCACTGGGCCGGGCGGCAACGGTGGCCAGGGTGTTCTCCCACCCGCTGCCCACCGACACACCGCGACGCTGGCGACTCGACTTTTCGGCCCGAACTTGGACCGACAGATCTGCGGGCCAACCACGTTTCTATCACCCATACCAACGGAAGACCGTCGCCACTGCGCGGACCACGATTTGGTTTTGACAAGGACCTACAGAGATTGTGAACGCCCATTCATGGGTCGAGTGGTGTCGACCTTACTCTGGCACTCCTTCCCCAGCACGTTTTGTCACACTTCGGTTGTCAAGTTCCTTGAGGAGCGGTCAAGCTATCAATGTGCTCGGCAAGGTACTCAAAAGGCGTCGATCTTGCATACCATTCCTTTATGGGTTCCTCAACGAACTCAATTCGATCAATGTATCTCAGTGTTTGCAATTCACCTAACGCGAGTTGCACCGCCGTCTTCAGGACTTGTTGCTTAGCCCGACTATCGAGTCTCAATTTTTGCTTCGTCGAAATATCAATGTCGAAGAATTGACCGTTATCAAACTCTGTGAGCACGTATCGCCAATCCTGCAGACTGATCGTAATTTGCTGGCCAAACTCATTACGGAAAACAAGTTGTCCTGAGTAGGCGCGCCGTGGTCGTCCAGCCCGGAATTCCCAGCGTGTTATCGTAGGTGCTCTTTTCAGAATCTCGCTGACCAATTCGAGGTTGGTTGGGTCACCGTTCAGGGTAAATGCAAGAAAATTCCGTTTTTGCGAACCAGGCCCAAGCTCCCAACCAAGTTCTGGGAACGCCTGCTGAAATTTGCACTGCATTTCAAGCCCAATCTCTTCGGTAGCTCCACTGCTCAACCATTCATCGAATTGGTCACAACGAGTTATGAACCAGTTCCAGAACTCTAGAATTCGATCGCTTGTTGCAGTCATTGTCAGTTTCCACGTCGTTTTCTGATCTCATTTCGCAAGTTGTCCAGCATCTCAATTCCACCACGATCGTCGATTGCAAGTTGTTCGGCGAGCCTTCGTGCATCGTTGTTTCCAATTGGGTAGCTTCCCACTTGTCGAGCGATGCGACGATTACGCCCGTCGGTAGCCTTCTGTGCTCGGTCCGGTAACAGGTCAGTCGAACCAATGTACGGAAGCCCGGATGGAGTCCCAGCCCCCGGTACTTCGTAAATCACACCTTCGCCGCCATAGAACTGCAGATCTTGGGAATCGAGTTCCAAATCGGCCTCTCGCATGTGTCGCAGTGAATCTTGGCGAGCAAGTTCAGCAAAATCGTCGCCGGGATTCTGAGCATACGCATTATGCACCAACACCCCATCGACCGACACGTAATACACGTGCTCGGCGTCGACCTCGAGGTTGAAGACCGGGACCGGGGGGCCGCGGCGGGGGGTGATG
>DNUF01000093.1:0-1327 GCA_003508595.1 Planctomycetaceae bacterium | reverse complement strand
ATGCGGGTGATCTGGCGGAGGGTGTCCGATTCGGTTCGCAGGGTTTCGCCCGGGACCAGCTCGCGGGCCGGGATGAAGTCTTGCTGGTCTTCGCTCCAAAACGGGTGGGCTCCGGTGCAGCCGATCGGTTCGGTGAGACCATCGACCGTGATGTCGAGGACTTCGCCCGAGTGGTGGAAGAACGTCCCCGTCACCAGGCGGCCTGCGCCGGGTTCAAGCTCTGGACAGGGGCTCACCTCGACCACCTCGGCCGGCCCCACCGCTGCCAGTTCGTGCAGCGTCAGGAAGATCCAGGGAGTGGTCGGGGCTTGGTCCGCGCCGAGAGCTGGGATGCCGCCGGGGGCCGGTCGGGGAGCCTCGCCGGAGACGATGACGGACCCGATTTCCGTTAAAGCGCGATCATCTCCGGCCCCTCGGGCCTCCTCCAACGCCTGCGGATACTCCGCGTCGAGCGCCGCGGTCTCCGCCAGTTGCGCCGCGAGCCACTCCACCGGGCGCAGCAGGGTGATCTCCAGAGGATCCCCCGTCGCCTGCGCCATCCGCAGGTGGATGTTCACCCACGACCCGGGATCGACGGGTGCATCCGGCAGATCCGCCTCGGCCAACTGCGGATTGCGGGCCAACACCCGCTGACCTGTCCGAATCGTCTCAATCGCCCGGGCGTGATACGTCTGACCCGACGGCCCGGTCACCCGCTCGCTTCCGGCGGGTTGGATCGCGACCGAATCTGCGGCCCCCCTGCCAGATACGGTCCGGACGGCCTCTCCCGATGGAGCAACAGTGCTATTCCCTGGCTGCCAGAACCAACTCGCCAACGCGGCCACGGCGAGCACAACGGCCACGCCCCGGCGAAGTCCCCTGCGGACACCGATGCGCGCGGCCCGCTGCCCCCCGGCCCGTGCCGCGGACCTCCTCGGCCACGTTGTCACCGCCACCGACGCACTCACTCGCGACGACTCCGCCAGGTTCCAAACCAATCCCCACGCCCGAGCCACACGGCTCGTGGCGGGCAGCCCCGGCTCGCAGAGTACCGCCGCACTCGGGCGGGCGGCAACGGTGGCCACGGCCGTCTCCGTTCGTCTGGTCGCCGAGACATCGCGACGCAGGCGATGGCTTCGCCGCTGGGGAGACCGCGGGCTGACATGGTCATCCTCAGGCTCCAGGAACACCTCACGTGCGTCGGGCCGCCGGCCGATTGACTTTCGCCCCCGCACAAAACGGCGTTGCCGGCGTCGTGCCGGGCGGTCGCTCATCCAGAGCCCCAGCGCTCCCGCGGCCAGCAGGGGCGTCATCCAAGCCCCGTCGGCCGAGGAATCACCGGGAGACA
>DNUF01000225.1:6234-6391 GCA_003508595.1 Planctomycetaceae bacterium | reverse complement strand
CAAATGTGGCGACCTCTTCCAGGGGTTCGAGTTCTGCGCGACTGAGCCAGTCGGAGGGAACCAGCACGACGAGTCGCTTTGAGCCCTTCATCGGTCCAGGCAAGATCGAGTAGAAGCGGTCGAGGTACGTGGTCTGCCGATAACACGCCTGGCGCAG
>DNUF01000225.1:0-5967 GCA_003508595.1 Planctomycetaceae bacterium | reverse complement strand
CACCTGCAGGGTGGTGTGAGGATTGTCGGTCATCAGTTGTTCCACCAACTGGCAGGCCCGCGCGGTGTGTCGGGTCAGGTCATGACCGGCCAGCCAGAGGGTAAACGCCTGTGCCCGCTGGGGGGCGGCCGGCAGTGCATCGGCTTCCCGGTCGAGATCGAGACGGTGCGAGTTGACCACACCCGGGAGAACGGCAATCGCCGGGTGGGATGGCAAGAGCGGTTCCGGCAGGGGATCGAACTCGGTCTCGAACAGATCCTGCGCCTCATCCATCAGCATGTAGAGGTCGGTCAGTTCGAGTGTGGGGGTCCGCAGCACGTAATACGGGGGGCGGGGTTGGTGTTCAAGACCGAGACTCGCCGCCTCCTGTCGGAAGGCGGTCCCCGGGAGGATGGCGAGATTGAAGACCTGCACCTCGTCAAACAACTGGCTGTCGCGAAGCCAGTTCAGGCTGCGGCGGACCGAGGCGACAGTATCGCCCGGCAGTCCGATGATCAGGTCGACCTTCACGCTGATTCCCACCTCGCGCAGCGCCCGTACTCCCCGTTCGAACGCCTTGAGGTTGTTCTTGCGGTCCATCAGGTCCTGTGCCAGGGGATCGATCGACTGCAGGCCAATCTCCACCTGTGTGAAGTGGGCGGCCCGCAGCAACCCGGCGGTGCGGGGGGTGACTCCCTCGGCACGCAATTCGCCGAAGTATTCGAATTGCCGGTCGGGATTGCACTCCGCCAACAATTGCAGGAACGCGTCGAAATCCTTGCGTTGATTGAGGGTGGGGTCGAGCAGCACCACTTCGCGGGCTCCATGGTGCCGTGCATGTTCGAGATTGGCGACGATCTTGTCGCGTGACAGGAAGTAGAGATCGTCGTAGCTCTTCGGGTAATAGCAGAACTTGCACTTGAAGATGCAGCCCCGCAGCGTTTCGAGCAGCAACAGCCGTTCGTCGGCGGCGTCGAGGATGCCTGCGAGATAGGGGGACGAAATCTCGTTGAGATGCGGCAACGGTTGGCGGAACGGGGGAATGGGGCCGAGGCCGACCGGTTCTTCCGACCAGGCACCCGCCCGCGTCCGATCGAGGGCGGGGGAGACGTAGAGACCGGGGATCGTCGTGGCAGGGACGTCGGCCTGCTCGAGTGCCTGCAGCAGTTCACAGAAGGTTTGTTCTCCTTCGCCAATCGCGGCGAAGTCCACCTCGGGACGCTGCAGCACCCAGAGGTTGTCGGCCGTGATCTCGGGGCCTCCCAGCACCATGCGGATTCCCGGCCGCACCTGCTTGACCCGGCGGGCGATGTCGAGAGTCCGTTCGACATTCCAGAGATAGCAGGTCCATCCCACCAGCCAGGGTTCCCGTCGCAGGATCTCGGCCGCCAGTCCCTGGTCACTCAACTGGTTTGCGAGGGGCGGCGGCAGGATCTCAATGTCATACTGCGTTTCGAGTCCCCGCTGTCGGGCGAGAAGCTGCAGGTAACCGGCAGCCAGCGGCACATTCCCCACCGCCGGTTCCTGACCGGGCTGCGGGATGGGAAGCTGGATCAGCAGGATGCGACGGCGGGAGGACAATTCACGGGGTCTCAACTGAGGATCGCCGGACCAGCACCCGCCAGCGCAGTGGCTGCCCGGGGCCGGAGAATCGATGCCCGAGAGTCTACCTCGTCGTACCGGGAGTCGACAGGATCGACCCGGTTGAAAATTCCTGCGGTGTCACCGCGCAGGAGGGGCCGGTTGCGGATCGTACGTGGGAAGAGAGCCCCCCCTGCCGACCAGGGAATCCCGGTTTGGAAGTCGACCCTCCACAATCCTCCGCCAGATGGGTAGATCGGGCTGGACGATTTCTGCGGTTCGCGCCGTCATCACGAAACGATGCGCGGGCCACTTGGACTGTTGCCAGCCGGAAGGCCCCTCATCCAGGTGGAGTTCCTCTTCAATCGCAGGGTCTGCCTGGCAGTAAAGCTCGTGATCAAACCATTCGGTCGGATGGACCTTCCCATCATGAATGTGAATCGTCGGGAAGAAGAGCAGGTCGGGATTGCGCCTTGGAAATTCGAGTGCCATGGGATGGACATCATCGCCTGTCCGACTTGAGTGATCGATCAACGTGGAAGAAAGCTTCGTCCAGAGGGCGGAGCGAGTCTTCTTGAGCTTGAAGACTGCGAATCCGTAGTCGGCATAGGTGGGAATCTTGTTCCAGGTGGCACGGGGAATTCGGAATCGAGGATCCAGCCGGTCGAAATCATCGATCGTGGGAACAAAAGACGCTTCGAAGTCTCCGACGTCGTGCACAGTCAGTCTGCGGCTTGCACAGAGAAATTGGAGTTGCGAGACTTTCCGACTCGGAAAACCCGTTTGCAGCGATTCGAAAAATCCCCGATAGCCTTCCAGATTGATAAACCGCACTTCCGACTCGTGGGTGCCGGGGGGAATGGGTAACGGTAGTACCATCGCCAACGCCTGCGAACTGGCGTACTTCATGGTGTAGACAAGGTACTGGTTGCGGCCACTGCCCCGCGCAAAAATCCTGGTGTCCGCAACCGATATGACGGGCCTGGAAAAACAGCACATGCAGAACTCTTTCGCGAAGAGGGGGAGGCTGGAGTCGCTTCACCGACGGCAGCGATTGCAGCTTGTTTCCGACAATTCGAATTCGACGAACGTGTGTTCCAGGACGAAGCCGAGACGCCTTTTGCGAAGTCTGGCTGGATCATATCATATAGGATGCCAGCCTGCCTCGGGATCTCGTAAAAACTTGGTGGGCAGCAGCGGATGTCGGCCGGTCAAACGATCCGCGTGGCTCCCCGGCGCACACTCCAGAAGGTCAATCCCTGGGTCTGCCCGGCCGACGGCGGCCCGAAGAACAGGCTGGCCACCCGGGCGGTCACCAACGTGGTCAGCCACGAGAAGGGGATGATCCAGAATGGCGAAACCGGGACCCCGAGGACGCTTTCGGCAGCGCCCGTCCAGCGGGTGAGCCAGGCATCGAGCGGAGCCCAGAACCCCAGGCCCAATCCCACGATCGCTCCCGCCAGGGCTCCCACCAGGACCGACGACTGGTTCACCCGGGGAGCGAGAAAGCCCAGCATGAAGACCGCCCCCAGGGGGCCCAGCACGGCATTGAAGCTCTGCAGTTGCAGTTCCATGATGCTCGACAGTCGGCCGAACTCGGCGGCCGCGACGGCAATCAGCGTCACGAGGGCCCCAATCAACAGCGTCAGGACCTGTGCCCACCGCAACTCTGTCTGCTCGTCCCACGCGGTCCGGCGGTACTGTCGGATCAGGTCGACCATCAGCACGGTGCAGGTCGAGTTGATTCCCGAATCGATGCTCGACTGAGCCACGGCAAACACCCCGGCCACCACGAGACCGCACAGCCCGATCGGCAGGCCATGGGCGATGAACCAGGGAAAGACCTGGTCGGCAAACGTGTTCTTCCCCGTGATGTTCTCGGGATGGTCGAGCATCGCGTGCATTGCGTCGGCCATGGCCGGGGGCAGGTCTTGCGTGTTCCGCTGGTAATAGGCCAGCAGCGCCAGGCCGACCAGCGACAGCAGGATCGACATGGCCGCATCGCACGCGAAGTTGACGGCAGCGGTCCGGCGGGCCGAGCGGGCCGAGTCGGTGCAGAAGTACCGCTGCAGGGCGACCTGGTCCGAGGCGTGAGTGCAGACATGCCACAACAGTCCATTGAGCACCACCGCCACGATCGTGGTCCGCGTGCGGGGATCGAAGCTGAACCAGGGAGGGAGCTGGTGCGACATCGTGGTCGCCTCATGCAGCCATGCCCCGGGACCAGTCCCGGTCTTCAGCATCACGATCAACAGGGTGATCACAGCCCCCAGGAAGAGCACCACAAACTGGATCACGTCGGTCCAGATCACCGCCTTGATCCCTCCGAGCGTCGTGTAGATCGTGGCGGTCACTCCCGTCGCCACCAGCACAAACATCCGCCAGCCCTCGACCGTCTGGAACTGCACGAGGCCACCGGTGAGGGTGGCGACCGCAACCGGTGCGGTGTCGGCGGTCATCTCGGCCACTGCCGTCCCCGCCGAGTAGATGATCAATCCCAGCCAGACAAACCGCATGTAGAGAAACAGGATCACCGCCCAGAGCCGGATCGTGCTGCCGAACCGCAGTTCGAGATACTCGTAGGCACTGGTGAGCTGCAGCTTCATGAAGAACGGCACCCAGACCCAGCCGATGATCAGGAAGGCGAATGGCAGCGCAATGAACTGCAGCAGCATGCCGATTCCCTGGCCAAACACCTCACCGGGAACGCCCAGGTAGGTCAGGGTCGACATCATCGTGGCGACGAGACTGAGCCCGGTGGCCCACCAGGGCATGGACCGGCCGCCGACGAAGAAGTCTTCGGTCGATTCCTGCACTCGCGAGCAGCGCCAGCCGATGTAGATCATCAGCAGCATGTAGACGAAGACAATGCCATAGTCGACGACGTGCAGCCCGGCGGCGGCACCCAGCAGGGGAAGGGACGGCATCGGGCTCGGGTCCTTGCTTCGAAGAGGTCAACAGCGGCAGGAACGAGCCGGATCTTATCGCCCGACACTTCACGCGGGAAAGCCGCCCGGAATGGTTCAAACGCCTGTTGGGGCTCACTGCGGCTTGTGGTACAGTCCGCCTCCAAGAGGCTGGTCCTCATTCCTTGAACCTGACGGTCTGCCTGCCCCGATGACTGCGTCCTGCGTTCATGCCCGGTTGCGGGCCCACGACAACTACCGCCGGCTCGAACAGATCGCGTGCGACAGCCATGCCCGCGGCCGGGCCCCCGAGGGAATTTCCGAGCGCGACGTGACGCTGGCCCGGCTGTATTGCCATGCCTTCCGGGGCGAGGTCATCGGGGCGTTCCACGCGACCCGGCTGGCCCTGCAGGGACTGGTGGTTCAGGACCCGCTGTCGGCCCTGCACCTGGTTCGGGCCGACGAGACGCTGCAGTCCCTGGCCAACCGCTCGATGGATGCAGTCGGGCAGGATGCCCGGGCACTGGTGGCGACGTTTCACCACTACTGCACTCATCTGGCCCGGGTGCTCGATGCGCTGGACGCCGCCCGGGAACGCCTGCGCCACCCTGATCTCGACTGCATCGTCGAGCTGTTCGTCAACCGCATGGAGGTGATTGCCGGTGGCAACGGCATTCACCTGACGCGCGATCTCGAACCTCCACCGCAGGCTTCATTCATCGTTCCCAACCTGGGAATCACGATTGTACCCCTGGTGTATGGGGACCACCACTCGTGGAATCTCGCCTGGCTTCCCGCCCAGAAGGCGGACGTGCCGTATCATCAGCATCATGTCGGAGTGGAGATTCACCTGGGCTACGGCCCGATGCATGGCTACACCGTGTTGGGAGACACCAAGGCCGAGCTGGTGGAGGGGTATGCCATGCCGATCCCTCCCCGGACCCGGCACGGTTACACCAACATCGGAACGCTGCCGCATCATGTCCCCTTCATCTTCGGTTCGCTGCGCTGCGGCGGCTGGGGGGTGTTTCTCGACGTCGAGCCTCAACCCCGCGAGCTCGACCAGTTGCAGACCGCGCCGGTGCTGGGGCCCAGGCTCAACGGCACGATCCTGCTCGAACGCGAGCTCGACAAGGCGGCGGCACGGTTCGCGTCGGTGCGTTATCCGTTGATCCCGGCCAGCGCGACCGACCGTGACGGCATTGGAGGGCTGGAATTGTCGGTGGCCCGGGTGACCGATCGTGGACTCGATTGGAAGCTCGACCGATACTGTGCGGTGTCGGTGGTCCGCGGAACCGGAACAGTCACGATCGCTGGGGAAAGTCGTGAACTCACCCCTCACGATCACTTCGGGATTCCCGCCGGTGTCACAGCACATGTCCGACAGACCAGTCCGACCCCCCTGGTCCTGCTGGACTGCGTGATCAAGCTGGCCCGCGAGCGTTCGTAGTCGGTCGGACACTGGTCCCACACGGTCGGAGATCGCTGATGTCTCCCATCG
>DNUF01000175.1:11107-11408 GCA_003508595.1 Planctomycetaceae bacterium | reverse complement strand
CAGAGGAACACCATGTCGCGATACACGCGTTGGCTCCGCAAGAAGTCGCGGGCGAAGGCTCTGGAACAAGGGGAAAACCCCGATTGTTCCGGAGGAGTCGCCGTCCAAGAGGCGGCCGAACCGATCCCGCGGCGGGACCTGTCCGGGCATCTCGCTGCGGATACGGTACAAAAAGACCTCTGTGCGCCAGAGCGTGTCGCGGCCAATCCGCCGTTCGAGACCACCCGGGTGATCCCCCCGGCACAGATCCCGGCCGGCAAGCTGGCTGCCACGCCGACTGAAGAGGGACGGCCCGGAGTCG
>DNUF01000175.1:9576-10795 GCA_003508595.1 Planctomycetaceae bacterium | reverse complement strand
TGGTGGTGGTCGTTGGGGAGGAGAGCTCCGGCAAGACCCGCGTTCTGACCGATTGGATCGCACGTGTCACGGTCGGCCAACCATTTCCCGGAGTGCCCGTCCCGGCAAACGCTCTCCCCCCCTCGGATGTGCTGGTCTTCAACTCTGTCGATGACTTCGACGAGGCGGTGCTGCAGCAGGTGGCCCGGAATGGAGGTGATCCCCGGCGGGTCCTGCAAGCCTCGACGCAATTGCTCGATTGGGGATACAGCCATCACGAATTCCCCCGGGGTCAGCTGCCGCAACCGGAGATTGCCGGGGGGGAGGCCCCCGAAACCCGGGTCCGGCTGCACACCCGGGAAGTTCTCTCCAGGTTGCGGCAATTCCTGCTCCGCCGGCCCAGTCTCCGCCTCGTGGTGATCGACCAGCTCAAGCAGCACCTGCGCACCGACAGCGAACGGGTGTTTGAAGACCTCGTGTTCGATTTGCAGGCGTTGGCCCGGGAGACCGGGGTCGTCCTCGTGCTGACCCAGCGGCCCGATGCGTTCCGCAACGCCATCGGAATCAAGCAGTATTTCAAAAGCGATTCGCTCATCAGCGTCGCCCGCAGCATCTGGCGGGTCGCCAAGCCCGATGACCCGACTCATGGTCACCGGGTGCTGGAATGCCTGAAGCTCGGTTACGGTTACAACGACTCGGGAAAAGAACCGTGGCGCGTCTGGCAGAATCCCGGCCAGCCGATGCGCTGGGAGGTGGGGACGGGCCAGGAGTTCCCCCTCGGCAAGCTCGACGCCAAGCACCGCATCCTGTTCCATGCCAAGTCGTACATCGCCCTCTATCTGCAGATGTTCGGCGGTCTGGCCGATTTCGAAACCTTGCGGTTCTGGGCCCGGAAGGAGGGAATCACCGGCGCGAAGCTGTTCGAGGCGTCGATTGCCTACAACTTCGGCTATGAGTTTGAAGCGTGCTCCGACAATGAAATCGGTCTGCGCAAGGTGATTGGCTCATGGGAGGAGATCAGGAAACGCCGGGCCATCCCCGAAGCCGATCGCCCCCCCGTCTTCGGGCCACCCCTGCCCAAACGGCGGAAGAGACCGCAGGCACCCGTCCCGGCGACTGTCCCCGTCGACTTCAGCGCGACTGTCCCGCCCGACGCCATTGCGACTGTCCCGCCCGACGCCATTGCGACTGTCCCCGTCGACGCCATTGCGACCGTCCCCGTCGACGCCAGCGCGGCCAG
>DNUF01000175.1:5414-9303 GCA_003508595.1 Planctomycetaceae bacterium | reverse complement strand
CCCACAACCCCCTCCCGGGATCCGGGACGGCGACCCCCGCTCCCCGATCAACTCCAGCCCAGGTCGTCGAATCGCTCCGCGCCCGTGTCGCCCGTGGCGAAGCCCGCCTGAAAGAGTTCAACCTGGAGGGCTTCCGCTTTATAAAACCAAATCTCGCGACCTGTCACCTGCTCCTCAATCTGGAGGCGGAATTCGGGTCGGAGGACGCCATGGTTGAGCATATGCGGAAGGGGCTGGAGGAGATCGGGATGTACTCGACCGAGGACCTGCAGTCCTTCCTGGCCGAATACCGCCGCCTGTTCCGGATCGCCCGGCAGGTCGAGGCAGGCCACGCGCGACCGGCAGCCGCCTGAAAGCCGGTTGCCGACGCACTGGAGAGTTCTTGACAGCCCCCGGTGCGCGCAGGACATGGGGACCACAACCTCCATCTCCGCCTGGCCATCTGCCTGGCCGCCGGTCTGTCACTCCCGCCCGGCGCATTTCCCCCCGGACCAGTTCATCGGGGTTCGACCTCCGCCGGCGTACGGGTTGCGGATCGGTCGAAGTATGCCGGAGGGTCGGTGTCAAACGCCTTGGCCGGCGTTCCAGATCGGGGTCTAAAACTCGGCGTGCTTCGGCGTGCGCGGGAAGGGGATCACGTCGCGGATATTGGTCATGCCAGTCAGCAGCAGCAGCACCCGCTCGAGACCGAGGCCAAACCCGGCGTGCGGGACGGTGCCGTACCGCCGCAGGTCAACGTACCACCAGTACTCGTCCGGATTCAGCCCGCATTCCTGCATGCGGTGCAGCAGCATGTCGAGCCGTTCTTCCCGCTGGCTCCCCCCGATGATCTCCCCCGCCCGGGGGACCAGAACGTCCATCGCACGCACGGTTTTTCCGTCTTCATTGCACCGCATATAAAACGGTTTGAATGACCGCGGGTAGTTGTAGAGGATCACCGGGCAGCCGAACTTCTGCTCGGTCAGCCAGCGTTCATGCTCCGACTGCAGGTCGAGCCCCCACTCCACCGGGTACTCGAAGTTCTGCCCCGACTTCTGCAGCAGCTCGATCGCCTCGGTGTACGAGACCCGCTGGAACTGGTTGTTGACGATGTTCTCGGCGGTCGAAATGACCGTCTTGTCGACGCGGTCGGCGAAGAACTTCATGTCGTCGCCACACCGCTCGAGCGCCTGCCGCAACACGAACTGGATGAACTCCTGCGCGAGCTGCATGTTGTCCTCGAGATCGTAGAACGCCATCTCGGGTTCGATCATCCAGAACTCGGCCAGGTGCCGGGTGGTGTTCGAATTCTCGGCACGGAACGTCGGCCCAAACGTGTAGACATCTCCCAGACCGCAGGCGAAGGTCTCGGCCTCGAGTTGCCCGCTGACCGTCAGGGAGGCCCGCTTGCCGAAGAAGTCCTGCGAGAAGTCGACCTCACCCCGTGACTTGGCCAACAGCGCCAGGTCGAGCGTGGTGACCTGGAACATCTGCCCGGCCCCCTCGCAGTCACTGGTGGTGATGATCGGGGTGTGGACGTAGAGGAAGCCGCGTGACTGGTAGAACTCATGGATCGCCGCACAGACGGCGTTCCGCACGCGGGCCATCGCCCCGAACGTGTTGGTCCGGGACCGCAGGTGGGCAATGTCACGAAGGAACTCGTAGCTGTGCCCCTTTTTCTGCAGGGGGTACTTCTCGGCATCGGCACTGCCGTAGACCTGCACGGTTCGGGCCTGCACCTCGACCGCCTGTCCCTTGGCCGGAGACTCCTTGAGTTCCCCCTCGACCCGGATGCTCGACCCGGTGGTCAACTGCTTGAGCAGAGCGTCATAGCCGTCGACCGAGCGGTCGATGATGATCTGCAGGTTGGCGAAGCAGCTGCCATCGTTCAGTTCGACGAACGCAAACCCCTGCTTGGACTCACGCCGCGTGCGGACCCAGCCGCGCACGTCAATGACCGAGCCAACGGGACCATTCCGCAAGACCTGGGCAATCTTCAGCCGGGGCACAGTTCAGGCTCTTTCCTGACGGGGGGCAGGGTGGGGGATTGTCGTTCGGGAGGCTCAGGGAGGGTCGCTTGCAGTTCATCCCCGGCCTCCTAAGATGGGACGCGACTGATTGTTCGTAGTCGTTTCCCCCCGAGACCGCAACCATGCCCCAGCCCTCCCGCGTGGTTCCCGGCCAGTCGCCGGAAGCCGTCGTCTCTCCCCGCCGGTCGCTTGCCTGGCGCCTCCTGTTCGTCCCGGCCAGCCTGGCTCTCAGCCTGCTTCCCGGGCCGATTGCCACCCACGGTGCCGACACGAAGTCGGGTCATCCCCTGGGGCTTCCGGCGGTCATGGCCCCCACGGACAATCCGCAGACGGCCCCCAAGATCGCCCTTGGCAAGCAGCTCTACTTCGACCGCCGGCTGTCGGCCGACAACACCGTGTCATGTGCCGACTGCCACAATCCCGCCAGGGGATTCAGCAACGGCGAGCAGTTTGCCACCGGAATCAAGGGTCAGAAGGGGGGACGGAATTCTCCCACCGTCATCAATACAGCGTTCCAGAAGTTCCAATTCTGGGATGGTCGGGCCGGCAGCCTCGAGCAGCAGGCGCTGGGACCGATCGCCAACCCGATCGAGATGGGACTGCCACTCCCCGAGATGGAAAAGAGGCTCAATGCCATCCCGGGCTACAAGGCACTCTTCAAGCAGGTGTTCGGCGTCGATCAGATCCGGGCCGACGAGGTCGCGAAGGCGATCGCCAGCTACGAGCGGACGGTACTCTCGGGGAATTCCCCCTATGACCACTTCCAGCAGGGAGAGGTCGAGGCGCTGTCGGAACAGGCTCGTGCCGGGATGAAGCTCTTCTTCGGCAAGGCGAACTGTGCCGCCTGTCACTCCGGTCCCAACTTCACCGACAATGCCTTCCACAACATCGGCATCGGGATGGACCGGAAGGATCCCGATGTGGGTCGCGAGGCGATCAGCAAGCTCGAAGGGGACCGTGGCAGCTTCAAGACCCCGACGATCCGCGACATCGCGAAGTCGGGTCCCTACATGCACGACGGCAGCCTGAAGACCCTGGCCGAAGTTGTCGAACATTACGACAAGGGGGGGACATCCAACCCCTGGCTGGATGAAGAGCTCTTCCCGCTCAAGCTGTCGGCTGACGAGAAGGCGGCCCTGGTAAAGTTCATGGAAGAGGGGCTCTCCAGCCCCGCCACCCACGACCACGATCCTCCCAAGCTTCCCGACTAGACGATTTCCTGATGTCACTGCGGCCAGGGGTCCTGGCCGCACCATCGGCTGGCCTCGTTGGCGGGCCGGTTCTCCCCCGTTTCCGTTCCCTCACCGCAGAGTGCATTCCATGCGACGTCTTGTTCCCTTCGCCGGCGCGTTGCTGCTGACCGGCCTGTCGACCGTTTCCGCATTCGCCCAGGTCAAGGCGGTTCCCGTGCTCGAGGGGCTCGACAACCCCAGCGGTCTCGCCATTCATGGCAAGACGGGCCACCTGTTCGTCGCGACGCACCCGGCTGTCCTGCGGGTCGCCCCCACCAGCCCCGCCAAGAAGTTCGTCGAGATTGACGCCTTCAAGACCGATGTGTACGGCAAGGGACCCAAGTACGACATCGGCCCCCTGGGGGTCGCCCTGCTGGGTGACGAACACCTGATCGTCGGTGACGGCAGCCTCGCCGATGCTGAAGAATTGGTCCGCGTCTTCAAGATCGGGGCCAATCCCGCCGAGAAGCCGACCGCCGCCGACAACGCCGCGTTCAAGCTCGGCCCCATCGGCCCGGGGGAAGCGTCGGCCAAGGGGGAAGGGAACTTCTACGCCATCGCCGTCGGTCCCAAGGCGTTCTACGTCACCGCCAACGGCGATGACACCAAGGGCTGGATCCTGAAGGCCGACATCGTCGACGGCAAGCC
>DNUF01000175.1:0-5145 GCA_003508595.1 Planctomycetaceae bacterium | reverse complement strand
CCTGTCGGCATCACCATGTCTCCCGATGGCAAGCAGATTGTCGTGGGGCAGATGGGCGAGGTGAACATGGCCGGTGACAGCCAGTTGAGCTTCTACGATCCCGAGACCGGCAAGCTGATCAAGAATCACGCCACCGGCCTGAATGACATCGCCGCCCTCGCCTACAGCCCCAAGACCGGCAAGCTGTATGCCGTCGATTACTCATGGGTCGACACCAAGAACGGTGGCCTGTTCCGCCTCGACGTCACCGACAGTGGCGTGAAGGCCGAGAAGATCGTCTCGCTCGACAAGCCGACCGCCATGGCGTTCGACAAGGAGGGGAACCTCTACATCACCGAATTCGGCACCGCCGCGGAGGGGAGCAAGACTCCCGCCGGACGCCTTGTGAAGATCGCTGCCGGGCTGTAATCGCCCCCTCGAACAACTGGTGTTCCCGACCGCGGTTGTCCCCAGGGCAGCCGCGGTTTTTTGCGCGCTGCGGTCCCTCTCAATGGTCCCCCTCGGCTTTCGGGGCGGAGTTGACCGTTCGCCGGTGCCAGATCACTCCCAGTCCATCCTCGTAGACCCGCTGCCAGCCCGGGTGTTGGTCGATCTCGGCCATCAGCCCGGGCCGCCCCGCGCGATCGAGCACAACGGTCTCGACTTCGAGACGGTCCAGCACGGTCGACCAGTCCGCCGACCGGCGGACGACCGCGAGGTAGTCGCGCCACAGGTCCGGGGGCAGCAGGTGGACGTGGGAGCCAAAGAGAATCGGCATCGCAGGTGACTGCGGGACCTGCCACTGCAGGTAATCGCCCCACTCCAGCGGGCAAAAGAGGAATCCGGGCTCGGGATGTGCCCGCAGGAACTCGGCGATTGCCAGTGGGGTCTGCGCTTCGACCATCTCTGCCAGGGGAGGTCTCTGCCGGGTGCGCCACCAGGTTCCCAGGGGGCTCCGTCCGAGGGCGATGCCGCTCGCCAGGGCGGGCACGAGCCACCACGCCAGCCGGGGCTGGTTCCACCAGTGCGAACGATCGGACCAGGATCGGCCCGACAACAGGGTCGCCAGCCAGAGCCCGCCAATGGGGCCCCACCAGACAATAAAGCGGGCCGAACGCACGGTGGCCAGGGCGAGGATCAATCCACTCAGGGCCAGCCATGCCGGTGTTGGGGCGAACCAGCGGGAAACGGGGCGTCGCTGGCTGAGTCCCACGATCAGCCGCCCCACTGCGGCAAGTGCGATCAGGATCAGGCTGGAGACAAAGATCAGTCCCTGGCGGGAACCAGGCCGCAGGGGCTGCCACTCGCTGAGGTCGCGCAGGTTGGGATGGGCGGCCACATCAAGCACGGCTGCCGGGAGTTGTCCTCCATACGGATTGATCCAGACGGTGGCGAGAGCGAGGATCACCCCCCACAGCAGTTGTCGGGCACGCACGTCGCGCGGGGCCAGCGCCGTTGGTGAGTCGGGTCGCAACCGGACCGAGCGCAGGGTTTCCATCCAGAGGGAGCCGGTCGCCAGCGCCAGCCACAGCCAGCCGACAACAAATGACCCATGCAGGTTGGCCCACAGTAAGAAGATCGGAATCAGCCAGGCCGGCCTGGGGCGGTGGGGACCGCGCCCACAGAGCCAGACCAGGGTGAGAGCCCCGCACAGGCAGCCCCACAGTTGCGGGCGGATGACCTGGAGTTGAAACCAGTTGGTGGCGAACCAGAAGAGGCTGGCGATTGTCCCTCCCCACCACGACCGGGTTTGTCGCGCCCCCGCCCAGGCCAGCAACCACCCGGTCAGCAGCACCAGGCCGGCATGCAGGCACTGGAGTCCCGCGGGGCCCGTGACCTCATCGAGCCGGTACCACAGCCACTGAGCCAGCCAGGCCGAGTCGACATACGGTCCCACCTGGACAATCGGCAGCAGCGGTTCGGCTGTCGGCGGGCCATGTTGGGCGATCCAACGGCCATAGGCCAGGTGTCCCCAGAGATCGGTCATCCGCAGGGGAACGCGGCTGAAGACCAGTCCCGCCACCGCCGCGATGGTTCCGCTGGCCGCGGCCCCGGCGGACAGCCCGCGCCAGGGGGCGGCCGGCGGCAGGGCTGGGGAAGTCGGTCGTGGTGGGGAAGGCAAGCGCGGGCCTGGCAGGGAGCCGAGTCGGGAGAAGGCAACAGAATTCAGAAACCCGCAGACATTCTGCCGCAAGCCCGACGGCGGGGAAACCTTCGGGGGTTGATTCGTCGGAACGGGCTGGGGAGAATTGACGCTGTCCCGAGTCTCGCACGAGAGGTCCCATGGCGGATCTGGCTGGCCCGTCTTCCCCCGAATCGTCGAATCCCACAGAACGGCAGCTCGGTCCCTTCCTCCTCAAGGGAAAGCTTGGTTCCGGGGGGATGGCCGTTGTTTACCGTGCGCTCTACGTCAAGGAAAACCGGGAGATCGCTCTCAAGCTGCTTCCCGTCGAGGCTTCGGAAGAACCCCGCCTCGTGGCGAGGTTCGAGCGCGAGGCCGAGATCCTCCGGAAGCTCAAGCATCCCCACATCATTCCCTGCTTTGGCGGGGGACAGATCGGGGGGCAACGCTGGATCGCGATGCAGCTGATGACGCAGGGGACTCTCTCTGCCGAACTGCGACGGCGGGAACGGTTCCCGTGGCAGGAGGTGGTGCAGATCGGAATTTCGATTGCTTCGGCCCTGGAATGTGCCCACCAGGCGGGGGTCATCCATCGCGATCTGAAACCATCCAACCTGATGCGCTCGAAGAGCGGCAAGCTCAAGCTGGGGGACTTCGGGATCGCCCGCGATACCGAGCAGACGGGCCTGACCGCGACGGGACGCACGGTGGGAACTTTTGCCTACATGGCTCCCGAGCAGGTGCGCGGTTTTCCTCCGGCCTCTCCCCGCACAGACCTGTATGCGCTGGGCTGCGTGCTGTTTGAACTGCTGACCGGCAAGCCCCCATTCGAGGGCGGGAGCGCGCCGGAGATCATGTACGCCCACATCGAGAAGAAGCCGTCGCGTCCCAGTTCCGTCGCTCTCGACTGTCCGCTGTTTCTCGACAACCTCGTGCTGCAACTGCTGGAAAAGGATCCCGAGAAACGACCCCGGGATGCCTCGGCGGTGATTGTCGCCCTGCGGGAGATCGAGCAGAAGGTGGCCGAGCAGGCCGGGGTGAGCAAGCATGTCGCCACGGGAGGGCCCACGGCACTCCATCTGACCGGCGATACCCGGACGGTGCGCGGCCTGCTGAAGCCGAAAAAGAAACGCAGGTCGACCGATGCCGGCAAACCGTTCCACGAGCGGACCCCCTTCCTGCTGGGAACCCTGGCGCTGGTGCTGGCCGGACTGACCTGGGCCCTCTGGCCCCTCTCCGAGCAGCAGTTGTTCGAGCGCGCCCGGGTGATGCTGGAGAGTGACGATCCACTGCAGTGGGACCGGGCGCAGCGCGAGTTCCTCCTGCCCCTGCGGCAGCGGTTCCCCCAGTCCTCCCACCTGGCCGAGGTGCAGAACTGGGAAGACCGCATCGAGATGCACAAGGCTGAGGAGAAGCTGAAGTTCAAGCTGAAGCTGGGGCGCGAGTTCGACTCCGAAGGGGAGCGCCTCTATGCCCGGGCGCGTCAGTACGAGCAGTTTGGCGACCAGGTGAGTGCCCTGGAACGTTACCAGGCCCTCGTCACCCTGTTGCAGGCGGATGAAAAGGGACGGGTGTTTGTGAACCTCGCCCGGCGGCAGATCGCAGCCATCCAGTCAAGTGGCACCGCCCATGCGGATCGGCTGGAGATTGTCCGCACCGCGCTGGAACGAGCCGAGAACCAGCAGCGTGACGGCAATACGCTTGCCGCCCGCGAACTCTGGCAGAGCATCGTGCGCCTGTATGGCGACAACCAGGAACTGGCCCCCCTCGTCGAGCAGGCCCAACAGCACATCGACGAGAAGAAGTGAATTGGGAGGGTCCGAGCGAACGGCACCTGCCGCCCGCCGCCGGTTCGAAACCGGTTGATGTGGGACCTCACCATCCATGGGCGATCGGGGTGATCCACGGCTTTTCGATTTCGGTCCCCAACTGGAAACGTGGCGGTTGAATTGCCCGGGAGAGGGTTCGATAATCGCCCCTGTTCCGGAATGGGTCGGCCGCACGGGCGGGCGTCCCGGGTTGTGCTCGCTTGCCTGGAGTCTGACGATGGTGAAACGCGTCCTGTCCCTGGTGACCCTGGTCTTGGTGGGAGGAATGGTCGCCCCCCTCGCTGCCGCCGAGAAGGTGGCCCCCGTCCGCATGGGAGCGGGCATCATGACCTTTGACACGGTTCCCGGTTGGGGCCTGGGTGCCGATGGCAAGTCGCAGATCGGTCCGACGCACGGCGGTGTGGTGATCGACAAGGCGGGAAACATCTACACCAGCGCCAACATGGGGGTCTTCGTCTTCAACCCGGATGGGCAGGTCATCCGCCGGTTCCTGGGTGAGAAGTACTCGAACATCCACGACATGAAGATCCGTGATGAAGACGGCGTGGAGTTCATCTACGGTGCCCGCAACGCCAATGCCGAGGGGATCAAGTTCCACTCCGAGACCGGCGACATCGTCCTCAAACTGCCGTTCCCCAAGGAGTCGGGCCTCGATCTGAAGGCGTTTTCCCCGACTGCGATCTCGGTGGCCCCCAATGGCGACATCTTCCTCTCGGACGGCTACGCCAGCAATCACATCTTCAAGTTCGACAAGACCGGGAAGTACATCAAGCACTTCGGTGTGAAGGGGAACGGCCTGAAGGAATTCAACACCGCCCACGGGATGGTGCTCGACACCCGCTATGACCCTCCCCGGCTGCTGGTCTGTGACCGCAACCATGAGCCCAAGGGCCGACTCGTGCACTATTCGCTCGACGGGGACTACATCGACGAGGTGATCACCGGCCTGGGGATGCCGACCTCGGCCGCCGTCCAGGGAGACTACGTCTCGGTTCCCGATCTCCACGGCCGGTTGGTGATCCTCGACAAGAGCAACACCATCATGGCGGTGCTGGGACACAACCCCGATCCTGCCACACGGGTGAACTTCAATGTTCCCCAGGACCAGTGGAAGGAAGGGATCTTCAGTGGAACCCACGGTTCCTACTGGGACAAGGACGGCAACCTGTACGTCCAGGACTGGAACGTCTCGGGCCGGATCATGAAGCTGGTCCG
>DNUF01000003.1:84548-94281 GCA_003508595.1 Planctomycetaceae bacterium | reverse complement strand
TCGGGCATGGTGGGGGCGATCGTGAAGGATCCCGTGCAGGACCAGGTGGTCTGGCAGGAATACCTGCAGACCATCGTCAAGGAACGGGACGACTGGAAGGACTGGTATCGGGCCGGGCGATCGGCCAGCTGACCGGGCTTCGCCCCACTTTGATCGGAGCGCCCGATGCCCCTGCACCTGTTTGGAATCCGTCATCATGGCCCCGGCTGTGCCCGCAGCCTGAGGGCCGCCCTGGACGAACTGCAGCCCGACATCATCGTCATGGAGGGCCCGGCGGACGCCCAGGACGTGCTCGCCCAGGGGGCGCACGCGCAGATGATCCCCCCGGTCGCGCTGCTGCTCTATCCCCCCGACGAACCCCGCCGGGCGGTCTACTACCCCTTCACCCGGTTCTCGCCCGAATGGCAGGCCCTGCGCTGGGGGGCGGAAAAGGGTGTCCCCGTCCGCCTGATGGATCTGCCGCAGTCGTTGCGCCTGGCGCTGGAGCGGCCTCCGGAAGTCGCTCCCCCCGAGTCGCCGAACGGGACCGAACCCGGGGCCGGCTCGCCCGACCGGCCCCCGGCCGCGGCCGCGGTCCCCACTCCCGCAGCACAGAGTCCGTCGCCCGAAGAGAGCACCGACCACGACGCAGACGAGGGGGGCGGGAGCTCTCCCTGGCGGGTTGATCCTCTGGCCCAGCTGGCCGAGGCGGCGGGTTATCGCGATCACGAACTGTGGTGGGAGCAGCAGATCGAGCAGCGGGCCAATGCCACCGGGCTGTTCGCGGCGATCCTGGAGGCGATGCGGACCGTGCGGGAGGAGTTTCCCGAGACGCAGGACCGCGACCTGCGACGCGAGGCCCACATGCGAACCGTCCTGCGCGCCGTGCGCAGGGAAGGGTACGCCACCATCGCCGTGGTCTGCGGTGCCTGGCATGCCCCGGTGCTCGACGACGCGGCTCTCGATGGCAAGCGCCCCGGCTGCAGGGTTTCGGAAGACAGTGCCCGCCTGAAGGGGCTCACGCGGATCAAGACCACCGCCACGTGGATCCCCTGGACACATTCCCGCCTGACGTATCGCAGCGGGTATGGGGCCGGGGTGCAGTCTCCCGGTTGGTACGACCACCTCTGGACGTCGCGTGAGTCGGCGGCCACCCGCTGGATCACCACGGCGGCCCGCCTGCTGCGGGAACGGGAGCTGGACGCCTCGGCGGCCTCGGTGATTGAGGCGGTCCGCCTGGCCGATGCCCTCGCGGCGATGCGCGAGCTGCGGTCCCCCGGACTGGCCGAGTTGAACGAGGCGATCCTCGCGGTGTTGTGTCACGGACAGCCCGCGCCGCTGCAGTTGATCCACGATCGGCTCGAAGTGGGGGACGTGCTGGGACAGGTTCCCGAAGAGACCCCGGCCATTCCCCTGGCGCAGGATCTGGCCCGGCTGCAGAAGTCACTGCGGCTCAAGCCGTCGACCATGAGCCAGCCGCTCGACCTGGACGTGCGGAAGGAGATGGATCTCGCGCGCAGCCAGTTGCTGCACCGGCTGGGACTGTTGGGCATCCCCTGGGGAACACATCGCAGCAGCGGGGGGCGAAGCTCGACCTTCCATGAACTGTGGCAGCTCGAATGGACGCCCGAGCTGGCCGTGGGGATCATCGAGGCGAGCGTCTGGGGCAACACCATCGAACTGGCCGCCGCCGCCCGGGTGATCGACCTGGCAGCGCGGGCGGGCAACCTGCCCGAGTTGAGCGGGCTGCTGCATCGCGCAGTGCTGGCGGGACTGGCGGGGGCGGTCGATCCGCTGTTGGCGCAAATCCAGTCGTTGGCCGCCGTGGGGACCGACGTACGGCACCTGATGGATGGCCTGCTGCCTCTGGCCCAGTTGGCGCGGTACGGCGATGTGCGGAAGACGTCTGCCGGACACATCGAACCGATCGTGGAGGGGATGCTGGAGCGGATCGTGGTGGGGCTGGGGACGGCGTGCTCGGCACTCGATGACGAGGCGGCGGGACGGATGCAGGAGAGCCTGGGCCGGGTTTCGCAGTCGCTCGATCTGCTGGACCGGGACGATCTCGAGCGCGACTGGCGACAGGCCTTGCGGCGGATGATGGAGGGGGGGGCACATCCCCTGCTGCGGGGCTGGTGTTGCCGGGTGCTGCTGGAAAAGGGGGAGCTGTCAGCCGATGAGCTGTACCGCCGGGCCCGGCTCGCGCTGTCGGTGGTGAATCCGGCAGCGGAATCGGCGGCGTGGGCCACCGGTCTGCTGAGGGGAAGCGGGCTGCTGCTGCTGCACCAGGAGGGGGTCTGGCAGGTCTTCGACCGCTGGCTGGCCGAGTTGTCTCCCGAGACGTTCGTCGAGACGCTGCCGCTGCTGCGGCGCGCCTTTGCCGACTTCACCGGGCCCGAGCGCCGGCAGATGGGCGAGAAAGTCCGTCACCTGCCGTCCACGCCCGCCGGGGACGGGGCCCGTCCAGCGCCTGCCAGCCCCGCAGAACGCATGGATCTCACGCGGGCCCGACGGGTGTTGCCCGTCCTGGCACAGGTGCTGGGTGTGCCGATGGAACCGGGCCCACCCCCGCCGCATTCCCTCACGACCCCGGTCGACTCCCGTTCGGAAACAGGCTCATGACGATGGCGATTGACGAAGAAGAACGGCTGCGGCGCTGGCGGCTGGTGCTGGGGAAGCAGGCGGACGGAGCAGGGGCCGGCGCCGGGTTGTGCCGGGGGCTCGACGGCAGCGATGCGGCGATGGACCGCGTGCTGGAAGCCCTGTACGACTCGGACCGCTCGGCCGGGCTGGGGAGTTCTTCTCCGAACGTGAACCGCTGGTTGGGAGACATCCGCCAGTACTTTCCCAAGTCGGTCGTGCAGGTGCTGCAGAAGGACGCTCTCGACCGGCTCAAGCTGCACCAGATGCTGCTCGAACCCGAGACCCTGGAGACGGTCGAGGCGGATGTGCACCTCATTGGCACCCTGCTGTCACTCAAGTCGGTCATTCCCAACAAGACGAAGGAGACCGCCCGCCAGGTGGTCCGCAAGGTGACCGGGGAACTCGAACGCCGGTTGCGCAATCCGCTGACCGAGGCGGTACGGGGGGCGCTGAACAAGGCCTCCCGCACCTCCCGTCCCCGGGCCAGCGAGATCGACTGGCACCGGACCATTCGCAAGAACCTGCACAACTACATTCCCGAGCATGGCACCATCGTGGCCGAGAAGCTGGTGGGATACGGCCGGCGTCGCTCTTCCCTGCGCGACATCGTGCTCTGCATCGACCAGAGTGGGTCGATGGCCACCTCGGTCGTTTATGCCAGCATCATGGGGGCGGTGCTCGCCTCGCTGCGGGCGGTCTCGACCCGCCTCGTGGTCTTCGACACCGAAGTGGTCGACCTGAGTGATCAACTCGACGACCCGGTCGATGTGCTGTTCGGCACCCAGTTGGGAGGTGGGACCGACATCAATCGGGCCGTGCGGTACTGTCGCCAGCACATCACCCGTCCTGCGCAGACGATCTTCATCCTGATCTCGGACCTGTATGAAGGGGGAGTGGCAGCCGAGTTGCTGCGGCAGACCGCCGAGCTGACGACCAGTGGCGTCACGATGGTCTGCCTGCTGGCGTTGAGTGACGAGGGGGCTCCCTGTTTCGACGAGGCATTGGCCGCCCGGATGACTTCGCTCGGTGCCCCCGCCTTCGCCTGCACCCCGGACCTGTTTCCCGACCTGATGGCGACAACGATCCAGAAGGGAGACATCTCCGCCTGGGCCGCCCGGAACGAGACGGTGATCAAGGGCCGAACTTAGATCGGCAAACATCGTCGATCGACTCTCCGAGTCGATGTCACACGACGTGCCGCCATCAATCATCACGTCGCCGGCAGCCGTCCCCTCTGGCGACAACTGCCAGCCGACCCAGGTCCCCAGGAATCCAACGCATCCGAAGGACCACAGAGCCTCACCCACCCTGGGAAACGGTGTCCGGGATTCCAATTACTCGTCGTAATCAGCCCGTTGTCTGTTGAAAGCGGCTTGGAATCCCTGATCCGGACGCAGGGCGGGACCGGCAACCGGCGACAGATCCCGTTGTGGTGTGGTCCCCGCGTCACGTGTTCGGTTACAATCCCGCTCCACGGACGGAGGGTCTCTCAACGGCCTCCCGACCGGCAATGCGGCACCGAGCCCTGTCACGCGAAACGGTCGGCGACCGGGGCGGGCCGCGTGTCACGCGGCACCCACCGCGCCTGGCAGAGTCCCACCTGCTGAATGTTTTCCGACTGAACTCTTCTCGCTCTGGAGATCTCGTGAAACTCTCTTTTGGTCGATGCGTGGCAAGGTTGCTGGCGGTGCTGATGTTGACGGCCATTCCCGTGGCGGCCCAGGAGGGGACCAGGACAATTCCCCCGCCCGATGGTCAGCCGGCCGACATGACCCGGCCAGTGCAGGTTTTCATCCTGCTCGGGCAGTCCAACATGGTGGGGCTCGGCAAGGTCAAGGGGGGCGACATCTCGCTGGAGCATGCCGTCCAGGAGAAGAAGAAGTACCAGTACCTCGTCGATGAGGCGGGGGGATGGCGGGAGCGGAAGGATGTGCGCTTTGTGCGGTACATGTCTGGCAAGGGTCCACTGAACAACGAGTGGATGACCGTGAAGGGGAACACGCTGGGTCCGGAACTCGGGATTGGCCACTTGCTGGGGAATGCGATCGATGCACCGGTGCTGATTCTCAAGTGCTGCATTGGCAACCGGGCCCTGGGCTGGGATCTGCTCCCCCCGGGAAGCCCGCGGCGCGAGTTTGTCGCACGCGACAAGGACGGAATCGAGAAGAAGCTGGTCTACGCCGGCTACAAGGATAAGCCGGAGTTCTGGGACATGGACCCGGCCCAGGGGCTCGCAACCGAATCGCCCGCCTGGCTCGACAAGAACGGCAAGCCGATCGACTGGTATGCCGGCAAGCAGTGGGACACCGACATCGGCGACGCGAAGAAGGCCCTGGCCGATCTCGAAAAGCACTACCCGGGAGCGAACGGCTGCGAGGTGGCCGGGTTCTTCTTCTGGCAGGGGGAGCGCGACGCTGGCAATGCCGGGCATGCGGCCCACTACGAAGCCAATCTCGTCGCGTTCATCAAGGCCCTGCGGAAGGAGTTCAACGCTCCCGACGCCAGGTTTGTCTGCGCCACCCTGGGGGAGGCGACGCTGGAGGGGAGTGGGCCAACCCGGGCTGTTCTCGAAGGCCACCTCGCCGTCGATGGCACCTCGGGCAAGTACCCCGAGTTCCGGGGGAATGTCGCAACCGTCAACACGCATCCGCTGGCGCAGGGGGGAAGTGGCAACGGTCACTACGGGGGCAAGGCAGAGGTCTACATGGACGTCGGCGAAGCGATGGGGCACGCAATGGTGGAACTGGTGAAGGGGGCGAAGTCGTTGCCGCAGAAATGACCCCCAGTCGATCGACTCTCCGAGTCGATGTCACAGGACAGGCCCGTCGGCAACAGTCACTCGCCGGCAACAGTCCAGAACTGCGGTGTCAAAATCCATTCGGCTCCCCAACCGAACCGCTCGCCAACCACCTCCCCCTGTGGTTCCCGCCAGCAGGGAGTTTCCAACTCGGGTCACGAACGACACCTCGTGCGATTCGATCACGTTCGACGGATCTGTGAAGCCGGCATCTCCGTCCGGTACGCTGCTGCTCTCTTCGTCAGAAGTGGCCTGACTATGCAATTCGATCTCCGAAGTCACCGTCACATGGCCTGGTGCTGCGTGTGGGCCTGCACAGCCATGTGGCTGGCTTTGGGCGTGTCGAATGACGTGGTGGGTGAGGAACGTCCGACGCGGACCATGACCTGGTCGCTCCGGGAGGATTTTCAGACCGGAGCCGGGAGAGAGAATCCCACGTCCGATCGGGATGGGGAGCCGGTTTGGCACTTCCTGCGCACCACGCGATCCGAGGGACCGATTGAGTCGCGGAAGTGGCTGCGGGATGGTCGCTATGTCCCATTGGGCGAGAAGGGAGACCGCATTTTTGGTCTCCCGTTTGATGGCTGGATTTTTCGGCTCACTCCGGCGGAATCACCGGTTGTCTCCGTGGCGTCGGAAGACAAAGCGGCGGGATTGTCCGTACATCGCGGCGACATCGTCATCGCCCCTGGTCCCGAGCACGCCGTGATTGTGGGCTGGGAAAGTCCTGTGGCGGGAATGCTGGAAATCCAGGGGAGTTTCGAGCATGTGCAATCGAGCGGCGGCATCACCTGGTACGTCGAACGCGGACCACAGCCCCCTGCGGATACCAACCATGGCTTCGACCCGGTCCGGTTGGCCAGCGGTCAATCTGTGTTTGGAACGGAATCGCAGAAAGGGTCGTTCACCGTCGAGGGGCAAAAGGTCGCGGCGGGCGAGTTCCTCTATTTCATCGTCGATGCCCGCTTGGATGGAACTCCCCTGCCGCATGCCGGTGATGGGACGAGGCTGGATGTGACAATCACGGTGCGCGATGCCGTCGTGTCGGCCCCGCCGTCGTTCGAAACGAACATCCTGCCGTTGCTCGCGGCTCGGTGTCATGACTGCCACGGCACCGACGTCCAGGAAGCGCAGCTCGATCTCCGTACGCTCTCGGAGATCCTGCGGGGGGGAGAAAATGGACCGGCGGTGGTTCGAGGGGAGCCGAATCGCAGCCTGCTGATCGACCTCGTTGCCCAGGGGCAGATGCCGCCGGGGAAAGACAATCATCTCTCTTCGGCGGAAGTGGCATTGTTGCGTCGCTGGATCGCGGCTGGTGCCCCTGCGGAGGAAAACGTTGTCGCATTGCCGCCACGGGCGCAGGTGACGGAGACCGACCGCGCCCATTGGGCGTTTCAGCCGCCACGTCAGATCGCCGAACCGGAGGTCCGACACACAGATCGCGTGCGGACGGCGATCGACCGGTTCCTGCTGGCCAGGCTGGAAGCGAAAGGGCTGGGTTTTTCTCCCGATGCCGAGAGAACCGTGCTTGTGCGGCGGGTCTACCTCGATCTGATCGGGATCCCCCCGGAGCCGGCGGCGGTCGAGGCGTTTCTCAAAGACGAGCGACCGGATGCGTACGAACGGTTGATCGACGAGTTGCTGAAATCGCCGCATTACGGCGAACGCTGGGGCCGGCATTGGCTCGATGCGGCCGGGTATGTCGATGGCAAGCTCGACAACGATCTGGGGACGATCTATCCCAGCAATGGCATCTGGCGATACCGCGACTATGTCATCGAGGCATTCAACGACGACATGCCGTTCGATCGGTTTTTGACCGAGCAGATTGCCGGGGATGAACTGGTCGATTGGCGACAGGCCGAGACATTCGACGCGCGGACAAGGTCATTGCTCACGGCGACCGGGTTCTTGCGCCATGTCGACGATCACACCGATTTCGATCAGTACGGGATTGAAAAGCGGTACGAGGTCATCAACGAAACGCTCGACATGTTCTCGACGGCGGTCCTGGGGCTGACGTTCGAGTGTTGCCGATGTCACAACCACAAGTACGACCCGCTGCCGCAGCGGGATTACTACCGACTGATGGCCTGTTTCGAACCGGCCTTCAATCCGCATGCCTGGAAGAAGCCCAAAGACCGCTACCTGGCCGATGTCTCCCCCAAAGAACGGGTGGCCATCGATCGGCGGAATACCGAGATCGACCAGCAGGTCGCCGAATTGACCAAAGCCGAAACAATGCTGCGGCAGCAGGTTCGACAGCGCATGCTGGAAACGCGTCTGGCGTCGATTCCCGACGCGATCCGCAGCGATGTCCGTCAAGCGGTGGAACAGCCGGCGGATCAGCGCGGCGAAGTGGCGAAGTATCTTGCGGAGAAATTTGCCAAGTCACTGGCGATTGCCGATGCCGACGTCGACGCGGCGCTCAGCGATACCGAGCGCGAGTCCCTCAGGACGAGTGCCGACCAAAGAGCGGCGTTGCCTGCCCGGAAGCAGACTTACGGTGTCATTCAGGCGCTGTGGGATGTCGGACAGCCCCCGGTATCGCATGTCCATCGTCGGGGCAACGTGAAAGCGCACGGCGTGCTGGTGCAACCTGGATTCCCGGAAATCCTGCAACCGGTCGCGACCCCGGCAAGTGCGGAGGGGACAGGGTCTCTGGGGGAGACCAGTGGGCGTCGTCTGGCGCTCGCCCGCTGGTTGACGCGACCCGACCATCCCCTGACGGCGCGGGTGTTTGTCAATCGCGTCTGGCATCATCACTTTGGCCGGGGCATTGTCGAGACACTCGGCAATTTCGGCCACTCGGGAAGCGAGCCGTCGCATCCGGAACTGCTCGACTGGCTTGCCGTGGACTTCATCGAGCACGGCTGGAGCGTCAAGCGGCTGCATCGTCAAATCCTGTTGTCAACGGCCTACAGGCAGTCGTCACGTCGCCCCGGTCGCGGCTCTGAAGAGTCCGGGACCGACGTCTCGGGCGAGAGTCTTGACCCGGACAATCGGCTCTTGTGGAGAATGAACCTGCGTCGGCTGGAAGCGGAAATCGTCCGCGACGCGGTGCTGGCGGTTTCCGGTGCGATTGATCGGTCGGCCGGTGGTCCGCCGGTCGAGATCACGAATCCCGCCGATGGCTTGTCTGAGGCGAAGCCCGCTCCCACGCCGACGAGTCCGAATCGCCGGAGTGTGTATCTCTTCGCACGGCGGGTCTATCCGCTGAAAATCCTGGAGATCTTCGATGCCCCCATCATGCCGGTGAACTGCACGCAGCGGACGAATTCGGCGACGGTGCTGCAATCGCTGGCCGTTCTCAATAGTGAGTTCCTGTTCACACACTCCGAGCGGATGGCGGAGCGCATCCGCGAGATGGCTGGTCCGGAGATCGGGCAACGGGTCAGGCTCGGATTCCAGATCGTATTCGCACGACAGCCGATCGAGAGCGAACTGGCGAGGAGTGTCGCCTTTCTGAATGAGCAGGCACAGGGGTACGTGTCCACCGGGAACCCCGTCGAGCAAGCAGGGCCAATGGCCTTGGCCGACTTCTGCCACATGCTCCTGTCGTCCAACGAGTTCCTGTATGTGGAGTGATCGCACCATGCATCCGAATCGACGGGAACTGCTGCAATCGCTGGGGAGTGGCTTTGGCACACTGGCGCTGGCCGGATTGCTGGACCAGGCGGGCCTGTTGTCGCCTGCACGGGCAGCGGAAGTCTCGCGCAGAGCGAATCCACTCGCTCCGCAGCAGGGACATTTTCCGGGTCGGGCGAAAGCCGTCATCCAGTTGTGCCAGAACGGTGGTCCATCGCAGATGGATCTGTTCGATCACAAGCCGGAGTTGTCCAGACGGAGCGGGCAGCCACATCCGGAACAGGTCGAGGTGTTTCAGTTGGGAAACAAGAACGTGCTCCTGGGGACGCCGTTTCAGTTCGCCAGGCACGGGCAATGCGGGATGGAACTCTCGGAGTTGATTCCCAATCTGGCCGGGGTCGCGGATGACCTGTGCCTCATCCGCTCGATGTTCACGGAAAACAACAACCATCCGTTCGCGCTGAACATGCTGCAAACGGGCAAGACGTTCAATGGTCGCCCGGCGATGGGTTCGTGGATCGGATACGCGCTCGGCACCGAGAATCAGGACCTGCCCGGCTACATCGTGCTGCGCGATCCGGCGGGCTACAACACGTCGGGGAAAATGGTCTGGTCGAGCGGCTGGCTGCCAGCCGTGTACCAGGGGACCGAGTTCAGCTCATCCGGTCCCCCCGTGCTGCATTTGAATCCCGCGCGGCCGGTCTTTGCCGAGGCGCAGGCACGCTC
>DNUF01000003.1:80931-84212 GCA_003508595.1 Planctomycetaceae bacterium | reverse complement strand
CAGGTGCTCGACCTGCAGTCGGAGACCGCAGCGACCCGCAAACTGTACGGTCTCGACAACCCGGCGACCGCAGGGTACGGCACACGCTGCCTGATGGCGCGAAGACTGGTCGAGTCGGGAGTGCGGTTCGTGCAGGTGTTCCCGCCGCTCGATCCGTCGTTCCAGCCGTGGGACAACCATTCCAATCTCAAGAACGACCTGCGCAAGATCTGCGGGTACGTCGATCAGCCGAGCGCGGCGCTGATCACCGACCTCAAGATGCGGGGTCTGCTGGACGATGTGATCGTCATGTGGACGGGAGAGTTCGGTCGCCTGCCCATCACCGAGGGTGCCGACGGTCGCGATCACAACCGGCATGCCTTCAGCACGATCATGGCGGGGGGCGGTTTCAAGGCGGGACACATCCACGGAGCCACCGACGAGTTCGGATACAAGTCGGTTGAGAACCGGGTCAGCGTCCCCGATCTGCATGCGACGATCCTGCATCAGCTGGGGATCGACCACACGAAACTGACCTTCACCCACAGCGGTCGGCCGGAACGGTTGACCGATCCCGATGTGACCGGCGCGCGCGTCGTCGAGGAGTTGCTGGCCTGATGTCCGCAAGGGGACCGCAGCCGCTGGACCAGCGCGAGTTTGCGGCGTTGCCTGGCAAGTTTCGCCGAGCGGTTCGAACCATGTGTCGTTCGATTGGCCACCATCGGTGTCGATGAGAAATTTCGCCGACAGGGAACGTGCACGGCGGGCGTTTTGCGTGATTGGGGACGTCGAGCTGGGATCGGGCGCTTCCACCAGCCAGCTGACGCTGAGCCGTTCGCCGACGCGCGGCGAGGCCGCGGGTTCGTGGGACAAATTTGAAAATTTGTCCGGGCGACGTTGGTGAGGTGGAGCGGGGCGGGCTCAATCCGCAAACCTGGAGGTTGACCCCCCGCCGCGGCCGTTTCGCGCTCCCCCCAGCCCCCTCCCGCAGTCACGCGGGTGTTGTTGTCCGGGCGTCGTCTCGCGGGAGAGGGAGCCGACGCGCGACGGGGGGCGTCGTGCGACTCTGGGACGGTTCCACCAGCCAGCTGACGCTGGGCCGTTCGCCGACTCGTGGCGGGGGATGGGCGCGCCCGGGCTCCCGGACAGCACGACGTTGCCGGGCGATGGAACTCTCCCGGGACTGGCCGGCACACGTCGTCCCGACTTGGATGGGTCACAATGCGGCACGAGCCCAGACACACAATGAGCGAGTCCAGCCCGAAGACATGGTGCGGGCCAATCGGGTGGCACAACCCGGTTGCCACTGCAGGGGCGGATTGGAAGAGATTGGAGAGTCTGCCGGAAATAGAAAAAGCCGCGAGAAACTGCGAGAAAACTGGGTTTCTCGGCAATTCCTCGCGGCTTTCAGTACTCCCGGCGTGATTCGAACACGCGACCGACGGATTAGAAATCCGTTGCTCTATCCAACTGAGCTACGGGAGCAGGGGGCAGGTCCCGGCACGGGGCTGTGGAAGTTGTGCGGGGGAGGGAGTGCAGGGCCTGTTTCCCAGCAGTCTACCGTCTGATCCCGGGAACGACTACGTTGCCAGACCGCTGTTTCCGACAGACACTCGGGACGGCGGCCCGGTTCACGGGAATCGGCCGGCTGATCCCCCGGGGGAGTCACGGCACAGGCGGTCCGGTTCGACAGTCAGGAGAGGAACAATGACGGCGGGTTATGTGCTGGCGGTGCTGGCCTCGGCACTCTGGGGACTGACGTACTGTCTCGACGAACGGTTGCTGGAAGGGCAGTCGATCTATCGGCTGTACTACCTCCACGCCCTGGGAGGAATGCTGCTGACCGCTCCGCTGTTGTGGTGGCAGGGGGACACGCTGCTACCCCTCGCGGCCACGTCTCACGGCGAGGCCGCTCCGTCGCCGTCGTGGCTGATCGTCGTCACGATGCTGGTCGCCACCATTGCCGCATTGTCGATCCTGAAGTCGATCCAACTGCTGGGAGCCCAGCGGGCGGCCGTCTTCGAAATCTCGTACCCCCTGTTCGTCGTCCTGTTCGGGGCCCTGCTGTTCGGTCAATCGGTCTCCCCCCGAGTGCTGATCGGGGGGGCGCTGATCTTTGCCGGGGCGTTCGTCATCATGAAATCGGAGTGACGAGTCCGCTTCGGCTCTGGCAGATCGACAGTGGAGACGCCTGATGCTGACGGAGTGCCTTCCACAATGACTTCCGGGGTGAACTCCGAAGTGCCCAACGAAAGCCGCCCCAGATCCACCCGGCGGAGGGCATTTCGCCTGAGACGAGTCGTGCCAGTGCCAGAGCCATTGCCACATCGGCAGGTTTCGGCGGTGCGGCTCAGTCGGTCTTGAGCGTGCCGTCGCGGATCGTCAGCACGAAGTCGCCCGGCTCGATGTGGCTGCGATCGTGGGTGACGACGACGATGGTCGAGCCGTGCTGATCGCGCAGTTGGCGCAGGTGCCGATAAATCTCGGCTCCCGAGGTCGAATCGAGTTCGCCGGTGGGCTCGTCTCCCAGGACCAGCAGGGGGCGCTTGAGCAGGGCCCGGGCGATGGCCACCCGTTGCTGTTCCCCCCCCGAGAGCTGGTTGGGGCGGTGGTCGAGGCGCTTGGCGAGACCAACCTGGGTCAGCAGTTCGACCGCCTGTCGGCGGAGGTCCGGGGAGATTCCCTGGGGGAGAAACGGGACCAGCACGTTGTCGACAGCCGAGAGATTTCCCAGGAGATTGAAGTTCTGGAAGATGAACCCGACTTCCCGGCGGCGGAATTCGTCCCGCTGGCGGTGCGAGAACTGGGTGAGGGGCCGGCCGAAGACGCTGATGTCTCCCGAGTCGGGGCGGTCGAGCCCTCCCAGCAGATACAGCAGGCTGCTCTTGCCACTGCCAGAGGGCCCGACGATGAAACTGAGCCGGCCCTGGGGAATCTGGCAGGTCAGCCCGCGCAGGGCCCGCACTTCGTCGACTCCCCGGCGGTAGGTCTTGACGACGTTGTGGACGTCGATGCAGGGGGAATGGGCAGCAGGGGCGTCAGCCACGGCGGATCGCCTCCATGGGGGCCATGCGGGCCGCCCGCAGCGCGGGATAGAGCCCCGCGAGCATCCCCAGCACGCAGCTGAACAGCAGGCTCAGCAACAGCAGCTTCGGGCTGGCATAGAGATGGATGCGGGTGGGGAACCGGGCATTGACGGCATGCGTGGCAATCCACCCCACGAGTGCCCCGAGGACTCCCCCGGCCAGACCGAGCAGGGCACTCTCGCACCCGATGAGGGTCAGCACATTTCCGGAAGACCA
>DNUF01000003.1:73835-80639 GCA_003508595.1 Planctomycetaceae bacterium | reverse complement strand
ATGGTGATGCCGATGGTGGTCATGATGGCGAGGAACAGGTCGAGGTCGGCGGTGAATTGCTGGACCTGGTCGGACCAGTCTTCGGGGCTGCGGATCTCGATGGGGGCGTCGCCGGGGGAAGGTTTCGGGGCGTTGGCCTCACCGGCGGCGGCGAGGGCGGCCTTGGCCAGCGGAGCGAGTTGCTTGACGGCCGCGTTGTCTCCCGCGAGGTCGAGGGCCTGGTCGAGAGTCGGCTGCCACGCCCCCGGGCCACGATTGGCCAGCAGGGCGTTGATGCGGTCGGCGATATCGGAGTAGCGGACGGCTGCCTGCGGCTCGACATAAAAGTTGCAGACCGTGTCTTCTCCGACCTTCCCCATCTCGCGGGCGAGGGTGATGTCGATGATGATCGCCACGTCGAGGAACAGCGACTTGGTGTCGTAGATCCCCACAATCTCGAGATCCTTGCCGTCGACCTTGAGCGTGTCGCCCACAGCGCGATGCTGCTCTTCGGCAATCGCCTTGGAAATGACGCAGTGCAGGGTTCCACGATCGTCGGCTGTCAGGTACCGGCCCGCGGTCATCTTTTCGCGATAGATGCTGTAGAGCAACCGGTCGGCCCGTGCGAGGTCCGAGCCAAACAGGAAGCGGGGGGGACTGATCGCCGCCTTCCCATTGACGAGGTGCGCCCGCGCCCAGACTTCGGGATGCACGACATGCACCCCTTCGATCGCTGACAGCTCGGCATCCCAGTCGGAGGGGAGCCGGGAAAAGAGTGGAATGGGGGCTCCCGGCTGGATGATGACCAGGCCGGGCATTTTGCCAAAGGTCGACTGGACGGTGTCCTGGATTCCCTCGGCAACCGAGAACAATCCCACCATCCCGGCAATCGCCACGGTGAGGCCGCACAGGGCCAGGGCACTGCGCAGAGGGCGGCTGAGAAGGTTGCGGAGGGCGAAGGCGAACATGGCAGGAATTGTAGTGGGTGGGGGCGACCTGTCGAGGAGGGGCTTGGCGGGGCTGCTGGATTCCCCCGCCCAAGCCCCGTAAAATTCGCCTCGCACTCCTGTTCATTCCCCGACAATCCGCATGCCACTCGACCCGTACAAGACGCTGGGCGTCGAAAAGACCGCCTCGGAAGAAGAAATCCGCAAGGCCTACAAGAAACTCGCGCGCACCTACCACCCCGACATCGATCCGTCGAAGGATGCGGCCGCGAAGTTCCAGCAGGTCCAGCAGGCGTACGAGATCCTGTCGGACAAGCAGAAGCGGGCGAACTTCGACCAGTGGGGCTCAGCCGACGGCCCCGCCTTCAATCCGCGCACTCCCCCCCCCGGCGGCGGACGACCCGGCGGCGGGGGAGGGGGATTTCCCTTCGGATTCGATATCGAGGACCTGTTTGGCGGGGGACGGGACCCGCGTGCGGGGCGCAACCCGTTTGGCGGGGGTTTTGGTGCCTTCGATGGGCAGGATCAGGACATCGAGATTACGGTTCCCTTCCAGATCGCAGCCGAGGGGGGAGACTACGACCTGTTCCTGCAGCGCGGCAACCGCGACGAGCATCTCGTGGTGAAGATTCCGGCCGGGGTGGATACGGGAAAGATCATCCGCCTGGCGGGCCAGGGGCATCCCGGGCAGGGGGCCGGCCGGCCTGGTGATCTGCTGGTGCGGGTGGTGGTCGAAAAGCACCCGTGGTTCCGCCGGGAGGGACGCGACCTCATGGTCGATGTCCCGCTGACTCCCACCGAAGCAGCCCTGGGGGCCAAGGTGGATGTTCCCACGCTGGCCGAAGGGAAGATGGAAGTGACCATCCCCCCCGGCACCTCGTCGGGGAAGAAACTGCGTTTGAAAGGGAAGGGGGTCTTGTTCCAGGCGTCCAAGACCCGGGGGGACCTGTATGCGATCATCAAGATCGTGCTCCCCCCCACGCTTTCGCCCAGGGCGCAGGAACTGCTCAAGCAATTGGGCGAAGAGGCTCCTTACAATCCCCGGAGTGGACTGTGGTAAACCGCCGCGTGCTGCTGGAGTCCGGAGTGGTGACCCTGGCGATGACCGGGATTGCGGTCCACACGTCGTCACTCTCAGCCCAGGAGTCCGTGGCTGCGGAGTCGGCGGACGGGGAATCGGCAGAGGCGGAATCGGTCGCGCCTGGCGGGACGCCGTCGCCGGCGGGCGAACGGGTCCAGGTCGATCATCCCGAGATCGAGGTTGTGAGCTCGGGTCACGGATTTGATCATTCCGCCCCCCCCGAGAATGAACGCTCGAACCGCATTCTTTCGGCAGCGTTCCTGCTGCTGATGGGAATCGTGACGCTGGGGGTGCTGCTGCTGGCGACCGTGCTGCTGCTGGGGAGTCGGGCCCGGCGGGTGGCCCGCGAACCTCTCCCCGAGACTCCCCCGCAGGATCCCGACTGGTTTCTGCGGAAGAAGCTGGAACCTCCCGCCGGCTCTCACACTGCTCCCCCGGAGTGATGGGGCATGGGTGAGGCAACGTTTCCCAAGCACCGGCACCTGCGCCGACCGGCGGAGTTTGACCGGGTGTATGCCCACCGGTGCACGGCCCGCAACAACCAGGTGCTGGTGTTTGCCGCCCTGTCGGACGTGGGCCCCCGCATTGGCCTGAGTGTCGGGCGGAAGCATGGCGGGGCGGTGGTGCGCAACCGCATCCGCCGGCTGCTGCGGGAGGCGTTCCGGCAAACACAGTCCGACTGGCCCATCGACTGCGACTTCGTGCTGGTCCCACAGGATGCCAAAGAGCTGACCGTGGCCGAACTGCTGGCGAACCTGCCTCAACTCGCCCGCGATGCCGCCCGCAGGGCCCGCAAAAAAGGACCGGTCGAAATCCCGGCGGTGAAGCCCCCCAGGAAGCGCGGGAAGTCCCGCTGATGGATGGCCCGAACTATAATGCGGGTTGGTGGAAGTGGCTGCGGCAACTCCCCGCCAGCCTTCTGATTGGCCTGGTGCGGGTGTATCAATTCACGCTCAGTCCGTTCATCGGTCGCCAATGCCGGTTTGAGCCGACCTGCAGCCATTACTTCATCGCCTGCGTGCAGCAGGAGGGGGCCTGGCACGGCACCTGGCGCGGGCTCAAACGAATCGCCCGCTGTCACCCGTTTCACCCCGGTGGCTACGACCCTCCCTGATGGTCCCGCGGAAGTGGACTCCCGCGGAAGAGGACTGTGGCACACCCCTGCTCATGGGGTGTCACTCAGCGGAGGCAGGCCGGGACGGCGGTGGGCTCTTCCCGTCGACGTGACCGCGTGGGAAGAGGTCGTCGCGCGGGTTACGGGTTCTCTTTCAGCTCCCGGCAGATGGCCGCCAATTGTTCCAGGGCTGCCTCGGGAGAGAGCTGGCGGGGGTCGATGCCGCGCAGGGTTTCGAGGACCGGGTGTTCGACCACCCTGAAGAGCTGGAGCTGGCGTTCGCGACGGGGTGGCGGAGGGGGCTCGCGCGGGGGGACGTTGGGTCGGCCGGCGGCATCGTGATGCTCACTCTCGAGCGTGTTGAGGATCACGCGGGCCCGCTCGATGACCCGGGGGGGAATGCCAGCGAGCCGGGCGACGTGGATCCCATAGCTCTTGTTCGCCGCTCCGGGGACAATCTTGTGGAGAAAGGCGACGCCATCCCCCTGCTCGCGGACGGCGACATTCCAGTTGCGAACCTCGGGCAACGATTCCGACAGCTCGGTCAGCTCGTGGTAGTGGGTGGCGAAGAGGGTCCGGCTGAGGGCCGAGTCATGCAGGTATTCCGTCACCGCCCAGGCGAGCGAAATCCCATCGTAGGTGCTGGTCCCCCGGCCGATTTCATCGAGCACCACCAGGCTGCGTGGGGTTGCCCCGTGCAGGATGCGGGCGGTCTCGGTCATCTCGACCATGAAGGTACTCTGCCCGCGTCCCAATTCGTCGCTCGCCCCCACGCGGGCGAAAATGCGGTCGGCCAGGCCAATGCGGGCCGACTGGGCGGGGACGAACGATCCGATCTGCGCCAGGATCGTCAACAGGGCGGTCTGCCGGATGTACGTGCTCTTTCCCGCCATGTTCGGGCCGGTGATGATCTCGATCCGGCCGTGAGGGCCACCCAGCAGGGTATCGTTCGGCACGAACTGTCCCGAGGGTTGCAGCTTGTCAAGCACCGGGTGCCGTCCTTCACGGATCTCGAGGACCGGGTCATCGGTCAACTCGGGACGGCAGTAGTTGCGCTGCAGCGCCAGCGTGGCGAGTCCCGCCAGCACATCGAGCTCGGCCAGTGCCTCGGCCGTCTGCTTGAGGCGGGCTCCCTGTGCGGCGACCCCCTGCCGCAGCGTGGCGAACAATTCCTGCTCGAGGCTCTTCGACCGCTCCTCCGACCGCAGCACTTTTTCTTCGTGCTCTTTCAGTTGCGGGGTGATGAACCGCTCCTGGTTCTTCAGGGTCTGCTTGCGGATGTAGTCGGCCGGGATGGGGGTCTTGGCTGCCTGGGCGGCGGTGATTTCGAGGTAATACCCGAAGACCTTGTTGAACCCGACTTTCAGGCTGGGGATGCCGGTGCGCTCGATTTCGTCCGCCTGGTAACGGGCGATCCATTCCTTCCCGCCCCGTGCCAGGTCGCGCAGTTCATCGAGCAGCGGATGGAAGCCGGGGCGGATCAACCCTCCCTCCAGGAGGTTGGCCGGTGCCTCATCGACCAGCGCCGCCTCGATGGGACCACGGACATCCCCGCAGGGATCGATTCGGTCGCGCAGCCCCTTCAGCCCGGGGCTCTGGCAACCCTGCAGCCGGTCGCGCAGGGGGGGAAGCAGTGCGAGTGTGTTCGCCAAAAACCGCAGGTCGCGGGGACTCGACCGCCCGGTCGCCACACGGGCGGTGAGGCGGGCGAGGTCATACATCCCGGCCAGCATCTCGCGCAATTCGCGCACGAACGCCGCCTGATCATGCAGTTCCTGCACGGCATCCAGCCGGGTTTCGAGCGTGGCCCGGTCGGTCAGCGGGTTCGACAGCCAGTCGGCCAGCAGGCGGGCCCCCATCGCCGTCTGCGTTTCATCGATGGCGAACAGCAGCGACCCGGCCCGCGCGCCATCCCGCAGGGTGCGGGTCAGTTCCAGCGACCGGCGGGTCGCCTCGTCGATCAGGAGGGTGGCCCCGGGTCGGAATGGTTCCAGCCGTTCGATGTGCGGCAGGGCGCTCTTCTGCGTCTCCTGCACGTATTCCAGCAGCACCCCGGCGGCCACCAGGGCGGGCGTGTCGATGCTGTCCCAGCCAAATCCCTCGAGGCTGCGCACCCCAAAATGCGTCTGCAGGATTTCCAGGGCATGGGTGACCCCATAACACCAGGGGGCCCGGTCTGTCAGCAGCATCCGTCCCGGTGTGGGCTGACCCCTCCCGGGCATCGTCAGTCCCAGGGTCTCGGCCAGCGGAGCGAGCCGGGGGTCGTCTTCGGGAACCAGGCATTCGGCCGGCTGCAGGCGGCCGAGTTCATCGATGACCTGGGGGTGCGAAATCTCGGAGGCCTGGAACCGGCCGGTCGAGAGTTCGAGCCAGGCCAGTCCCGCCTTGTCGCGCTGCCAGCAGACGCACGCGAGAAAATTGCTCTCGCGCGGATCGAGCAGGGCGTCGTCGGTGAGGGTGCCGGGGGTGACCACGCGCGTCACCTCGCGGCGGACAATTCCCTTCGCCTGGGCGGCCTCTTCCATCTGCTCGCAGACCGCCGCCCGATAGCCCGCCTGGATCAGCCGGCGGAGGTAGTTGTCGAGCTGGTGGAAGGGAAAGCCCGCCATCGGGATCGGGTTGGTCGATCCCTTGTCGCGCGTGGTCAGGGTGATTCCCAGCGCGCGGGCCGCGTCCTGGGCATCTTCGTAGAACAGCTCATAAAAATCGCCGATGCGAAACAGCAGCATTGTGCCCGGGTACTGCGCCTTCACCTCGAGGTAGCGCTGCATGGCGGGAGTGGGCTGGCGATCGGCACTCATGGGGGGGGAGTGAGGGAGGAGAGGGTGGAAAGGGGAGAGGAGACAGGGTTGAGACGCGTGGTGACCCGTAAGAAAACAGCCGCGGGATTGGGTCAGCGCCCCCGCGGCCGTTCTGGTTGCCGATGCGCCACATGTCCGGCCGACCGCCAGGGGCGGGGCCGGGCTGTGGCGAGAGACAGGTTACTCTTCGCTGGCCCGCAGCTTGGCCAGCACGCCGTAGTCTTCGAGCGTGGTCGTATCCTGCACGCGCTCGCGTCCGGCGGCGATGTCGCGCAGCAGCCGTCGCATGATTTTTCCCGAGCGGGTCTTGGGGAGCGCGCTCGTGAAGCGGATCATGTCGGGGGTCGCCAGCGCGCCGATCTGCCTGCGGACGTGTTCCTTGAGCTGCTGCTTGAGGGCGTCGTCGCCGTCACCGGTGGTGAGGGTGACGAAGCAGCAGATCCCCTCCCCCTTGATCTCGTGGGGGAAGCCCACGACGGCCGATTCGGCGACCAGCGGGTGCGAGACCAGGGCGCTTTCGACCTCCATCGTGCTGAGGCGGTGACCCGAGACATTCAGCACGTCGTCGACGCGTCCCATCACCCAGAAGCAGCCATCTTCGTCTTTGCGGGCCCCGTCCCCGGCGAAGTAGCAACCGGGGATCTCGCTGAAGTACGTCTTGAGGAACCGCTCGTGATCGCCGTAGAGCGTCCGCAGCATCGAGGGCCAGGGCTGCTTCATCACCAGCAGCCCGCCGGTGTTGGCCGGAAGCGCTTCGCCTTCCTTCGTGACGATCTCGGGGACGACCCCGGGGAGCGGGCGTGTGCAGCTGCCGGGCTTGGTGGTCGTGGCCCCGGGGAGCGGGCTGATCATGATCGAGCCGGTCTCGGTCTGCCACCAGGT
>DNUF01000003.1:73162-73559 GCA_003508595.1 Planctomycetaceae bacterium | reverse complement strand
TTGATCGGCTCGCCGACCGAGCCCAACAGCCGCAGGCTGGACAGGTCGAACTTGTTTGGCCAATCGTCTCCCCAGCGGATGAAGCTGCGGATGGCGGTGGGGGCGGTGTAGAAGATCGTGACCCGGTACTTCTCGATCAGCTCCCAGAACCGGCCTTCATTGGGCCAGTTGGGAGCCCCCTCGTACATCATCACCGTGGTGCCGTTGGCCAGCGGGCCATAGCAGACGTAGCTGTGCCCGGTGATCCAGCCGACGTCGGCCGTGCACCAGTAGGTGTCTTCGTCCTTGAGGTCGAAGACCCACTTCGAGGTCAGCATTGTGCCGAGGATGTAACCCCCGGTCGTGTGCAGCACTCCCTTGGGCTTCCCGGTACTTCCCGAGGTGTAGAGGATGAACA
>DNUF01000003.1:29408-72961 GCA_003508595.1 Planctomycetaceae bacterium | reverse complement strand
AGGATGAACAGCGGGTGCTCGCTGTCGAGCGAGGCGGGTTCGCATTCGAGGGGGGCCTCGGCCATCAGGTCGTGCCACCAGTGATCTCGGCCGGGGACCATCTGGACCGGGCTGCCCGTGCGGCGCAGCACGACCACCTGGCGGACCGAGGGGGATTTCTCGAGGCTCACGTCCACCGCCGACTTGAGTTCGACCTCCTTGCCGCGGCGCCAGCCGGCATCGGCGGTGATGACCACCTTGGCCTGGGCGTCGTTGTTGCGCTCGGCGACGGCATCGGCACTGAAGCCGCCGAAGACGATGGAGTGGACCGCCCCGATGCGGGCACAGGCCAGCATGGCGACGATGATCTCGGGGACCAGCGGCATGTAGATGGTGACACGGTCACCGGCGACCACGCCCAGGCTCTTGAGCACGTTGGCGAACTTGCACGTCTCGCGGTGCAGGTCGAGGTAGGTGAGCACGCGGGTGTCGCCCGGTTCGCCTTCCCAGACAATCGCCGCCTTGTTGCGCCGCCAGGTGTTGAGGTGCCGGTCGAGGCAGTTGTACGAGGCGTTGAGCCGGCCTCCCACGAACCACTTCGTGTTGGGCATCTCCCCCTCCATGACCTTGGAGAAGGGTTCGAACCAGTCGAGGTTGGTCGACATCGAGCCCCAGAACGCGACCGGATCATTTTTCGCCTGCCACCACAGCTCTTCGTACTCGGCATCCGACTTCACATGAGCCTGGGCGGCGAACTCGGCGGGGGGGGGAAACGTGCGGGTTTCCTGCAGTACGCTGGTGATGTTGGTGGAAGACATGAGGCACAGGCTCCACGGGAGAAACAGGCGTCGGGGAGAGCAGGACAAGGCCGCGGCGGGGGCGTGGGGACTGCCCGGAACCGCGGCCGAACGGGTTGGCCAGGGGCGGGACTACATCTCGCCGCCATCACGGTTCGACCACCACGGCAGGCTGACGCCGCCGTCGATGGTGAGGGTGCTGCCAGTCATGTAGTCGCAATCGGGACTGGCCACGAAGGCGATCGCCCCGGCGATTTCGTCGGGGGTCCCCATGCGGCCCCAGGGGAGCTTTGAGGCACCACTGCTGATCTGGTCTTCACTGAAGAATTTCCGTTCCCCCGGGGTGTCGATCCAGCCCGGGTGGACGATGTTGACCCGCACCCGGTGGGGGGCCAGCTCAATGGCGGCGGTGCGGGCCATGTGGTCGATCGCCGCCTTGGCCATGTTGTAGGCCATCGCGGTGGGAATGGGGATCACGGCATGGGGCGAGCTGACGACGACGATCGAGCCTCCCTTCCCCTGCTGGACCATCTGCTGGGCACTGGCCCGGACCCCGAAGAACGCCCCCCACATGGTGACGTCGATCGTCCGCTTGAATCCTTCCATGTTGGCGTCGATCATCCGCTCTCGGTCGCTGTAGACGGCGTTCGAGACGAACACATCGAGGCTGCCGAAGTCCCGGACAGTCTGGGCGACGATTCCTTCCACCGACTTCTGGTCCGACACATCCGCCTGGACCAGGATCGCCTTGCGACCGAGTTTTTCGATCTCGGCCTTCACTTCCTCGGCCTTGTCGCGGTGCGACCGGAAGTTGATGGCCACATTCGCCCCCTGCTGGGCCAGCCTGACAGCCACGGCCCGACCAATTCCCAGGCTGGCCCCGGTGACCAGCGCGTTCTTCCCGGCAAACTTCATCGAAAACTCCTGCCGATCGGCTGATGGACCTCCGGAGAGGTGGTCTTCCGATCACGTGTTGTGGTGTCGCGCGACGACTGCCGCGTGCATGCCGGAGAATAGCAAATCCACCCCCGGGAAAACCAACAAGCCTCTTGCGGATAGCCGGGGTCCGGTCGAGGGGGCGACCCGGGAGTGGATGCCCCGACACCATCCGCAGGTGTTTCACGCAGGTGTCGGGAATGCCGAGTCGCCGAATGGGACGTGAGACCGGGGGAAGATCGTCCCGGGTCCACGGCCCCTGCGATCTCAGGCCGTGATCTCACGCAGACCGTCATCTCGCACAGCCCATGAACTTAAACAGAAGCGAAACACCGTTCGACCTCGGATCCGGATCCCACCCGCTCCAGGACGCGGAAGCCACCCGGTTCGGCCTGGAAGAAGGTCGATCCCGTGTCGTGGCGCTCCCCGGTTTTCCCCTTGTGACGCCCGACGAGCAGGATTGCCCCATCGCGGCACCGCTGGCGGACGTTGACCGCCACCTGTTGGAGCTGGGGGGGGGTAAACCGGTCGGGGCGCAGCACATTGGCAATCCGGACCACATCGGCCACCCCGGCGAGGTCGGCTGGCAGGGGTTCGAGAAGATCGTCAGGCCGCACGACCACATCGGGCCGGTTTTTGAGTTCGGGTGTGACGAGGAGGAACGGCCCTTCGACGGAACCCGGGTGACCCGCTTCTGCAGCGGGATGAGAACTCAGCGGAAGTCCCCGCTTCGCAACCTGCCGTCGTGCCCAGGCCGTGATCCCCTGCTTGAGAACCGAGACAAAGAATCGTCGGGAGAGGTAATCCCCGCGTTCGCAATACGGCGACAGATCCCAACCCGGTCCCTCAATCAGCAGGATGTGACCATTCTCTTCGGCCAGGACATCCACATGGCGATTGACCCGGACGACGTATCCCACCAGATTGCGATCGGTTGCGATGGTCTGAACTGCGAGGCCGGCACGTTCCAGGCAATGGATGGTTTCAATCGTCGAGATTCCGTTTCCCATCCCGACATCCATGAACACGCGTGGCTGTACTTCCTGCTTCAGAAGTATCGCCGTGAGACGTTCATCGAGATCCCGCAACCGATTGGCTCGGGAGCATTTCCAGCTGCCATCAGAGTTGCTGAGCAGGGGAAAGCAACCCTGCATGAACTGCTTGAATTCGCTGGTCGCCAGCTGGGGGGAGTCGTGCGGTACGGCGAGCCAATGCATCGACCTCAAGACTCGCATGACAGCGGTTCTCACTCTCGAACGGGACAGGGAAGGTGGGCGACCGTGATGTGTCTCCCACCGCCCGGAGGGAGGCAGGCCCGGTGGCACCCGTGCGGAGATTCGCGACGCGATCAGGACCAGGGCCGCTCAACATCAGCAGCGGATAATAACCGATTTCAGCGGCATTTCGGGTCGCAAGGGGATCGAGAGGGGAAATGCCGCACGGAATCTCGGGGACCTTGCCGTTCCGTCGCGAACCTCGACGAGCATCACAGCACCAGTGGTGCCCGGTCGGATACGATCGCGCATGGCGGTTGAGCTCTGCACGAAGAGAATTCCAGCTTGCGAAGAGTCTGGGCCTCCTCGTAAGTTCGGCTTGTCAAAACGTCCACAGGTCACCGGCGCAGCCACGCGAATCCGCCGGTTGTGACGGAGTGGGTTTCGCCATTTGTCTCTCTGAGTCCTGCGGGGCGTGATGTCGATACAACAGTGGTCGAGCCGAAAACGCTTGGCGGTGATTTGCGTCCCTCTGTGTCTCTCGGCGGGGCTGTCACTGCTGATGCTGTGGAAGTTGCGGGTGCCGTTCCCCTGGATCGACGTCTTGTGGGGGATGTGCAGCGTTTGGGTGGGATTTGTCTGTCGCCCCTGGCAACGATGGGGCATCAACCTGGCCGTGATCCTGTTCACGCTGGCCATCGCCGAAACCTGCATCCGACCCAAGCAACCGGGAGACGCGACGTATCACTCCCTCGATGCACCGCAGCTCAAGTTCGTCATGGGTGATGACTTGCTGGGCCTGGTTCCAAGGCCGAATTCTCGGGCTCGCCATACGTTGGTGACAGCAGGTCAAACCAACATCGATGCGGTCTACACGATTGATGAAAACAGCCTGCGTGTGGTCTCGCCGGCCGGTCGTCCCGAGTCCGAGCCGGTGGTGTTCTGTGGCTGTTCGTACACATTTGGCGAGGGGGTGGAGGACGACGAGAGTCTCCCCTCGCAGGTCGCCCTCCGCAGGCCCGACCTGCGGATGCTGAATTTCGGCTTTTCGGGCTATGGTCCCCATCAGATGCTGGCCAACCTGGAATCAGGACGTCTTGGGAAGATTTGCGGGAAACCTCCCCGGGTGGTCATCTACCAGATGATTCCCCCGCATGTGAAACGGGTCGTGGGATGGGTTCCCTATCGCGCACATGCACCCCGCTACGGCTGGCAGGGGGGAAAGCTCTGTCGGCTCGGACATCATGACGATCGACGCTGGTTGGCCCCTTTGCAGAAAGGCCTCGCGAAATCGGGTGTTTACAGCAAGTTGCTGGAAGACTGGATCATCAGTTCGGCGGACATTGAGTTGACGGCGGCGGTTGTGGAGCAATCGGCCGCAGAAGTGGCGGGACAGTTTCCCGGTTGCGAGTTTCATGTGCTGTTTTGGTCGTTCCCCCACAATCCAATTGCGGCTTCCCTGTCGGCAGAGCTGAAACGGCGGGGGCTCAAGCTGCACATGGTCCAGCAATTCGCACCCGAAATCGAGGATCGCAACTCCCGGTTTGGGATTCCCGGGGATGGTCATCCCTCACCCGAAGCCTATGCACGCCTGGCCGACTACATCTGTCAGGAGATCCTCCCGGAGGCAGCCGCCACTTCCCAATGACCCACTGGGGAGCGCAAGACGACCGGGGGAACGATGACCGGTGCGAGCGACCGTTGGCGATGCCCTGCGGGGTTGTCACAGGAAAACGATGTTTGCGGACGTGGGGAGAGGTCGGTCGTTGTTCGAAAGTCGTGTTGCCGGGCTCTTCCGCGAATGGGTGGCCCCGGATATTGCCCGCCTGGCGTAATGCAGGGTTGGGACGTTCGAATGCCTTCGAGCCATGCCTGGCCCCCTGTTTGTGGATTGCGATGCGGCACTGTGATCGATTCACGACTTCACCGAAAGACTGGATCACCGTCCCGGTGGCTTTGCCCCGTTTCAGGTCAAGAACCCAGTGCTGTCCCGGATTGGGAATGCGTCACAGCGTCTGAACGATTCGCCTTGCCCTGGAGGCAGCCGAAGCGGAAGATCGAACCACGGAGGCGGTCTTGGTAGCGACTCGCCTGCGAGCCAGCCGTCGCTCGCGCGCGGGAGGTGGCGCCAGGTTTGCCTTCACAGTCTCACGTGACCAGCGCGAAGCCGTGCGTCAGTTTCTCATGTTGCGTCTCTCGGACCATCACAGCGCCTTCCACCATCCCCGCATCGAGACAGCACTGGCGAATGACTGGACCGCCAAGTCAGAGCCGTGACATCTCAAACGGCGGTGCGAAATCAGCACGACAGTTGCCGGCCTGTTCCGTAAAAGGGTGTCCCGGAGCTCCCATCAGACGTCGTCGACACCGGTCGGACTGTGTCATCGAGCGGTGCTGGCTTTCGCAATATCCGCTGGCCCACGAACTGCTCGTCGTGCAGTGCGGGAGTCCGTGGGCACCGGGCAACGCCGTGGGATCCGCAGACCAGGACGGCGGCAGCGCCGTACTCCAAGGTTGGGGTCACTGCTTCGCCGTGTAGATCGAACGCCCCTCCTTGATCGTCTCGACCACCTTCAGGTCGGCCAGGCCGAGGATGGGGATCTTCAGCGGGTTCCGGTCGAGCACCACGAAGTCGGCCAGTTTGCCCACCTCGAGCGACCCCCGGTTCGCTTCTTCGAAGTGCTGATAGGCTGGCCAGAGGGTGAGCGACTTCAGGGCCACCTCCACCGGCACACACTGCCCCGCCCCGAGGATGTCGCCGCTGCGCGTCCGGCGGGTCACCACCGACGAGAGAATGCGGATCGCGCTCGGCAGGGCGACCGGGGCATCGTGATGTTGCGAGAAGAGCATCCGTCGCCGCAGGGCCGAGGCAGAGGGGCTGATCCGTTCGGCCCGCTCGGCTCCCAGCACCGAGTCGCGATGCCAATCGCCCCAGTAATAGCAGTGCATCCCGAAGAACGAGGGGAAAATGCCCAGGTCCTGCATCGCGTCGAGCTGATCTTCCCGCACGGTCTGGCAGTGAATCATCACGTCCCGCCGGCGGGGATCGTGGCCGTGCCGGGCCTGGGCGGCCTTCACCCCGGCAATCATCAGGTCGATCGCCGAGTCGCCATTGCAATGGATCAGGAATTGCCAGCCGCGCTCGTAGCACAGGCCGATCTTGCGCAACACCTCATCGTCGGTCAGGGTGGGAAAGCCCCGGTAGGTGGCGTTCCGTCCGTACGGCGGCACGAGGTAGGGCTGGGATAAAAACGCGGTCTTCCCCTGGGGTGAACCATCGAAGTTCATCTTCACCCCACCGATGCGATAGCCGTTCTTGAGAGTCTGCGAATGCCATTCGCCATCGAGACCATACGGGGTGTCGGACTCGTTGAAGTCGGGGTACGAGACCACGTCGATCAGCAGCCTGCGCCCCTCGGCCAGGCGGGCCCAGGTCTTGTCGGTCGGGGGGTTCGATCGTCCCTCCTGGGCCAGGGTGAAGCCGTTCGCGGCATACAGTTTCTGACCCGCGATCGCGAGTGCGTCGAGTTCCACCTCACCCAGCGGGGGAAGCAGGTTCAGCAGTGCCTGAAAAAAGGCGGTCTCTTCGAGCACTCCATTGGGAGTCTGGCCATCCGCCTCACGACGAATCGCGCCTCCCTGGGGATTCTTCGACTCGGCGGTGATCCCGGCCAGTGCGAGGGCCCTGGTATTCACGGCACACAGATGGCCCGACTGGTGAATCACCAGGACCGGGATGTCCAGGGCGACGGCATCGAGATCGTGACGGGTGGGATGGCGCTGTTCGTGGAGCTGGGCGTCGTCGTAGCCAAATCCGAGGATCAATTTGTATTTGCGGGACACGGGAGTGGTAGCCCAGGCCTTCAACTCGGCCTGGAGACTGGCGATGTCATTGATCCGATGATCGGGCGGGGGGAGCAGGTTCGCGGAGACCGCCTGCAACCCGACCATGAAGCAGTGCCCGTGACCATCGACAAAGCCGGGCAACAGGGTACGGCCCGCCAGGTCGACCATCCTGGTCGACGCTCCCTTCGAGGCCAGCACATCCTGGAGCGAGCCGACTGCGACAATCTTCCCAGCCCGCACCGCGACCGCCTCGGCGGTTGGCTGCCGGTCATCCATGGTGACGATGTCGCCGCCGGAATAGATCACTTCCGCCGGTTCGGCCCCCTGCAGCTTGACCCCGTGCAGGCAGGCTGCCACCAGACAAACCAGAACACCCACCCCACCCCCAAGACGACGACTCATGCACGCACCCGAATCGACTGTGAAGACCACACTGGAACCAGCGGGGGCCGGGAACGCACCCGGACCACATCCGTGATTCGAAGTGTAACCGGTGCGGGGTCGTTTGGGATGGGGGTGGGGGTGATTTGGGCAGTGTGATGTCTGAGGCCACCCTTTGTTCGCAGAGTCTGGTGGGAGCATGGCCACCCTTATGCGCGTGCGGTCACACTGTCCTTCAGACGCCTGTGGGATACGCAGCAAATCCCGCGCATCCATGGCTGAAGACGATTCGGGAAGCGGACCAAAATCAGGTTTCGTGTTCCTGTCAGAAATTGGGTGGCCGAGGTTGTGGCAGGTTGCGGCTATGGAGTCGAACCTGCGGCTGGTGGTGATTGCCGGCTGATGTGCTGCCATTCCAGCACATCAATCTCTGGCAGGCGGTCGCTGAGGGTGGGAAGGTTCAGGTGCCGCAGCATGTTGAGACATTGCGCCCGGTGATGCATGCCGTGCGTCGTGACATGGACCACGATCGCCCCGCAAGTGAAGCGGTAGTCGACACCGCCGAGCGTCAGTGGGACTTCGGTGTCGAGACCGCGGGTGCGGGCGACCGCGACGGCGGTGGCCAGATCGGCGACGGCGTCCTCGTGCAGCCGGGTGACCTCGTCGACCGACCGCTGGGTCGTGTGATCCAGAAACGGCCGTACCGGGTGTGGGGGACCCAGCAGGCGATCGGTCCAATACCGCATCGCCCCCACCATGTGGGTGAGGGTGTTGTGCAGCGATCCCGGCCCGATCGCGAAGGGGTGGTGCCATTGCTCGGCCGTCAGCCTCCGGCAGATCTGCAGCAGCTCCTGAGTCCCCCAGGCATTGTGCCCCAGCAGCAGGTCGAGAGGATCGGCACTGGTGCGCGGGTTGGGCTGCACGGCGGGTGGGACAGCGGTTGGGGCCAACAGTGGCTCAGAGCTTCGAGCTGCGGTGGGTTCGGCAGCCAACTCGGGGAGATTCCACACGCGTCCCACGACCAGCTCGACCGAATTGCGGGCGGGATCGCGGACGTAGAGCGAGCGACCTCCCAGGGGCCAGTCGATTTCCCGCTCGATCGGAAGACCGTGCCGGGCGAAGCAGGTGCGCCACGCTTCAAGATCGGAGACCGAGAAGGCGATGTGTCCCTCGCCATTCGCCCCATGGCTGGGAACGGCCTGATCGGGAGGCGCGGTCCGGGCCGGGTCGAACACGAGCAGGACCGCATGATCGGTCACGCGAAAGACCAGACCGCGGTTCCCCATGCCCGGCAACGGGGTGAGTCCCAGGATGCCGGCATAAAACGCGGTTGCCGCAGCAAGATCGGTGGCGTAGAGCACCGTCTCGTACACCTGGGAGATGGCCGTCATGAATGAGCCCTTCAAGGAACGTGGTCACTTCACGCGTCGGTGGCAGGTTGCCGCGCTGATGGGGGGGGGCGGTCTGTCTTCGTCGAGCAGTCACTGGACTCCCGCCGGTCACCGCCCGCCCAGTCTCTCGCCCCGTTCATTCTCGCTCAAGGAGGGGGATCGATTTCTTGTGGCGGGCGTGGCGAGGGTTCCGGGAAGCGCGAAACGAGCTGCGTCCCCGTTTGTGGAACGGCGTGTTGCAGCCGTTTCTCGAAACGGGCCGCCAGGACGGCGACGGCGATCGATGGCAGCATGACCATCAGCCGCAAGGCCAGTCCCTGCGGACGATCCTCGGGATCGCCCTGGGGCAGAAACAGCAGGCTACCGAGCACCGCGCCCATCATCACCCAGGCGCAGTGCTTGATGTTGCGCACGGTGGCAACTCCCGCAGGCGACGCGGCACTCTGCCGTCGCATCTGCGACAGGAGTTTCTCCACCTGGTACAGCAGGAAAAAAAACGGGATGGAGGCGAGGTATACATAAGCCAGAAAGGAATCGTGAAAGTAGATTTCCCACTGCGTGGCATGCGCATTCCGACCTTCGATTTGCGGTTCGAAAAGCAGGAACGCGAGGGCCAGCATGCCGAAGATCGCGACGGCGATCTGCAGGCTGACAATCAGAACAGATTTCATGGGGCGGGACCGGAAGAGGACGGAAAGTTCCCGAGACGCGATCGGACGTGACTCGGTGGCCAGCCCCCAACGCTGGGAATCTCGGCAACGGAAACGAGCTGCGTCCCCGTTTTCAGGACACGCCGAGTGTCCCTTCATCGCCGCCATGGCCGCAGAGCCGGGGTAATCGGCCATGTCTTTGGCGGTGAAGTCGTTCGGAGATTTGTCGGGGGGGACATGGATTCCCGGGTGATGGGTCAGGGTATGGTGCAGGCTGGTGGTGCCACAGCGACTGCCCCCCACCACAAAGAAAACCGGTTTTCGCACAGAGGTCTTCATCGTATTGGCTTTCTCGCCAGCACGGCTGAGAAGTGTCCCGTCCAACAACGTGTCGGCAGGCAGTTGCCCCATTCGCAGGCGTGCATGGTCCGCAGCAACGCCGAGCCCGCCCAGGAATCGGCCGAAACCAACCGGCAGGCATGGAGGAACAGCAGTCGCGGCACATGCATCAGGTATCCGGTCCGCTCGACCTGCAGTCCACAGGCGGTCAGGCGGCGGGACAACTCGGCCAGAGGCAGGGTGTGGCCCATGAAATACGGCGTGAGTGTGCTGGAGCCCATCCACGGGCGCGTCAGCCGATTGCGGAGAAACACCACCGGGTTTCGCGGATTGTCGAGCGTCACGAACAGCACCCCACCCGGTCGCAGCGTGCGGGACAATTCAGAGAGCGCCACCGGGAGGTCCTGTTTCCCCTCGAAATGGTCGAGGGTGGAATTGGAGACGATCAGGTCAAAGGAGTCGGTCGGGTGGTCTGTGAGGCGACGCACATCCGCCTGTCGGACGATCAGCCCGGGATGTCGTTGGGCCGCCTGGGCCACGATGCCTGAGGAGACGTCGATGCCTTCCACGCGATCGCTCACCGCGCTCAGCCAGCCGAACAGTCCTTCGCCGACCGCCTCGTCGAACAGATCGGTCTTGAGTGACGAGGCGAAGTGCCGGCCCCCCGTCCAGTCGCGCAGGATGCTCTGATGCAGTTCATCGCAGAAGCGGCGCCACACGGGGATCGACAAATCCGTAAGCCCCGTGGCGGCCATCTCCTCCCAGTGCTGCTGTCCCGACTGTTTGGGCCCTGATGTCATGGTAACCCCGGCACTCCAGATGCCCGCAGTTCACTCACTGTGATTCCCCTGGCCAGTTCGCACCCGGGCGGAAGCCAGCCCCCGGCGACGTTCCGTGCAGCGTCGTGGTGACACCCGTTCGGAACAAATGGGCTGCTGCGAAATCTCGGGACACGTGTCACGAGGCCTCGCTATTGCCTGGATGCAGTAAACCGGCAGGTATTGGCAGAGTCAATGGAGCGGACCCGCAAGCGGTGATTCCGAACGATGCCACGACCGAACCGCGTGCGGACACCGTGGGAGGAGAACTGGGAGACAGGAAACGAGCTGCGTCCCCGTTTCTTCACTGGTCTTGATTCCTGCAGAAGATAGAATCGAAACAGAGGTGCCTCTCCCCAAAACCCGGTTTCATTCGCGAGCTGACGCATGTCGCCTGTTCCCGATCGCACAACACCGCCGGTCGAGTCGGGGCCGGTCCCCGGGACCACCGGCACCGGTGTGGTGCGCGCTGTCGGAGGGTGGCTGCAGGCGTGGGGCCGGCAGGGAATCGAGTTTCTCTATCCCCCCGCCTGCCGGTTGTGCGGGGAAGAACTCTCCCCCCAGGTCGGCATTCAGCGCGACAGCGGGTTCTGCCCGAACTGTCTCAATCAGCTTCTGGAAGACAACGCGGCGGGGTGCGAGCGCTGCGGTGCACCGGTCGGCCCCTATGCGTCGACGATCCATGGCTGCCGACATTGTCATGCCTACCAATTCGCGTTTGAAACGGTGTTGCGCCTGGGCACTTACAAGCGGGCCGTCAAGTTGGCTGTCATCGAAGCCAAGAAACGGGGGGCGGAAGGTCTCGTCGCCGGCCTGGCCGACCTCGTCTGGCGGCGGAATGAGTCGGCGTTTCGCGAGGCCGCACCAACGCTGGTCATCCCCGTTCCCCACAACCTCCGCCAGGCGATTTTTCGTCCCCATAACCCGGCCGCCATCCTGGCCGAGGCGTGGGCCGAACGCCTGAACTGCCCGTGGCACCGTTGGGGGCTGGTCAAGTCCCGCTGGACCGCAGCCCAGGCCCGGTTGCGTCCCCAGGAACGCCGGGAAAACCTCAAGGGGGTCTTCACCGTCCGCCCTGGCATCGTCCCACCCGGGTCAACGGTGCTGTTGGCCGATGATGTGCTGACCACCGGCAGTACGGCCCATGAGGCGGCTTTGGCACTCGTCCAGGCGGGTGCCGCCCGTGTGGTGGTCGCCGTCGTGGCCCGCGGACTGGGGAAAGACCAGGCCTGATCAGGCCAGACCGCGACTGACCAGACCCGCTGCCGAGTCCCCCTCAGGGTTTTCCTGACACCGACCAGCATCCATCAGTCCAGACTTGCGCAAGTTCACCCTCGCGTGGGAATGTGCTGACGGCGTATCATTCGTGAAGTTGCAGCGCCTGTTCACCCCGGTCATTCTGCCCGACGCGAGTTCACGGATGTCACGCCCCCAGGGGCCCGCCAAGCCGTTCTATTTCTTCGTCCGTGGGCTGGCGATCCTGCTGCCCCCGGTGTTGACGCTGCTGATTCTCATCTGGATCGGCAGCGCCCTGCATGACTACGTCATTCGTCCGATCAACTGGGCGTTGCGATACGGCATCGCCCAATTGAAGTATGCCAACGAGATTCACCCGCGGGAGTCCCTGCTGGTCCCCCCTCCCGGCTTGCCGTCGATTCCCGACTGGGGTCGGGGGTATCGCATCCGGCCCGAGCTCGAGCAGGAGCTGCAGTCGGCCCTGGGGGCCATTGCGCTGCAGACCCCCGGCGGGGTCTCGTCCGAGCATTTGCTCGAACTGAGCCGTCAGCACCAGGTCTGTGTGCCGATTGGGAAGGAACTGGTCCCGACCAATTACGTCCCGCTGGACGATTACAACCTCGTGTTCCAGCACCTGCGTCCCACTCCCCCCCCGACGACGGCGATGGGGCTGTACATGGAGATTGCCGGGGTGCGGGAATTCCGCACCCAGTGGCATCTTTCGCTGCTGGCGGTCTCGCTCTCGCTGCTGGGGCTGTATTTCGTGGGGCGGTTTCTCTCGGTCCGGCTGGGGCGCTGGTTCTGGGGTCGGTTCGAGTGGATGCTGACCCGGGTTCCGCTGGTCAGCAATGTCTACGCGACCGTGAAGCAGTTGACCGACTTTGTCTTCACCGAGCGTGAGGTGGAGTTCAATCGGGTGGTGGCGGTGGAGTATCCGCGGGCCGGAGCGTGGAGTCTGGGATTTCTCACGGGGGATGGACTCGGCCCGTGTGTCGACCTGGCGGGCGAGCCACTGGTCTCGGTGCTCGTGCCGGCGTCTCCCGTGCCGATGAGCGGTTTCACCGTGATGGTTCCCCGCGGCAGCATCATCGAGCTGGACCTCACGGTCGATCAGGCGTTGCAGTACATTGTCTCGTGCGGGGTGTTGCTGCCGCCGACGATGGTGCCGGCCGAGAGTGCCCTTGGTCCCCGCGGGCTTCCCGGGGAGGTGGTTTCTTCCCCGGCGGCGACCCGTCCCCGCTGAGTTTCCCCGGCCCTCCTGTGGTGCTGCCCCGATCGTGACCGACACTCCTGCTCCCCGCCTGCTTCGCATTGCCACCCGTGCCAGTCGCCTGGCCCTGTGGCAGGCCGAGCATGTGGCCAACCTGCTCTCGTCGACCCGTCCCGACTGTGGGGTTGAGCTGGTGCACGTCACCACCACGGGGGACAGCAACCAGGTGAGTGAACTCCGGTCGTTTGGCGGGCAGGGGGTCTTCACCCGCGAGGTGCAGCGGGCGGTGCTGGATGGCCGGGCCGACCTGGCCGTCCACAGCCTCAAGGATCTGCCGACACAGCCCACGCCGGGGCTGGCTCTGGCGGGTGTTCCGGCGCGAGCCGAGACGGCCGACGCGCTTGTCCTGCCTCGCGATTCGGAGGGTATCGCCGACCTGTTCGGTCTGCCCCCCAACGCCCATCTCGGGACAGGGAGCCTGCGGCGTCAGGCGCAGTTGCGGCATCATCGCCCCGATCTGCGCTGCAGCGAGGTCCGGGGGAATGTCGAGACCCGGCTGCGGAAGCTCGATGAGGGGGAATACGACGCGCTGGTGCTGGCGGCAGCGGGGCTCGGCCGGCTGGATCTGTCCCAGCGCATCAGTGCCCGACTGGTTCCCCCGCTGATGTATCCCGCCGTGGGCCAGGGGGCGTTGGGAATTGAATGCCGGGATGACGACGCACTGGTCATCGACCTGCTGACCCGCGTCAGTGAGCCCGAGGTGATGGCGAGTGTGAAGGCCGAGCGAGCCCTGCTGGCCCAACTGCGGGCCGGTTGCCACGCTCCCGTGGGAGCCCACACCTGGTTCGACCAGGGAGAGCTGCGGATTTCCGGAGTTGTGCTGAGTGCCGACGGTGTCCACCGCCTGCAGGCCACCCTGGGAGGTCCCCCCTCGGCCGCCGAGGATGTCGGGCGGGAGCTGGCCGAAGAATTGCTGCGTCTGGGGGCGGCGGAACTCATCCGATGAATTTGCCGAACTGTTCCGCAGTCGGTTGTGTCTGCATCCGATAAGATGGTTGGAATCCCGGACTGGAGGTCCCCGGGAGATTTGGAGCCAGGGTGATCGCTCCAATCCGATTGATTGTTTCCACTGGCTTGCCTGTTTTTCCTGCCCCAACCGGTTCCCCTGGCAGAGTTGCCCACCGTGAAGGATTCCCTCATTCACTTTTCGGATTCGTTCCCCGTCGGCGAACTGAAAAGCACGGTGGCCTACCAGGGCCAGGTCCCGCTGTCGTTTGGTTCCGACCCCGACAAGCAGGCGCTGTTTGCCCGCTACGAAGAGCTGGCGTGGGTTGAGCAGCTGCACTGGCAACGGCATTACCAGCGGCGGAAGTTGTTGGGGGCGGGAGGCCAGGGGGCGGTGTATCTCGCCCAGCACGACGGAGCCGACGGATTCTCGCGCCCGATCGCGCTGAAGGTCTTTTCGCCCGAGCCGTATCCCTCGCGCAAGGCCTACGAAGAAGACATGGCGCTGGTGGGTCGGGCGTGCGGCAAGGTGGCCCTGCTGCAGTCAGACCATATTGTCGACATCCACGATTTCGTGGTGCACCAGGGATTGCGGCTGCTGGAGATGGAATGGCTCGATGGCTTCGACCTGCGCGAGATCCTCAAGCCGGCGACCATCGACCTGACCCGGGACTGCCATCCCCCCGAGCGGGTTGAGTACATCCACCGGGTGATCCTGGGAACCGAAACAAAGCAGCCGCGTTTGCAGCCCGGGGTGGCGATCTCGATTCTGCGCGACTGCCTGGCCGGGCTGGCGACGCTCAACGAAGCCGGGCTGGTGCATGGAGACATCAAGCCCGGCAACATCATGCTGACGCGCATGGGGCGGGGGAAGCTGATCGACATCGGCTCGGCCGTTGACTTGCGGCAATCGACCGTACGGCACGTCTGGTCTCCCGCCTATGCCGCCCCCGAGGTGCTGGAAGGGGGCCGCAGTACGCCGCAATCCGACCTGGCCAGCCTGGGTTACGTGTTGATCGAGATGCTGTGTGGGCAGTTCCCCTTCGAGGGATGCACCACCTATCCCGAACTGGCCAAGTCAAAGCGCGAACTGGAACAGCGGCTCCCCGACCTGATCCCCGCCGAGTTGGTCGAGAGCGAACTCTTGATGACCCTCTGCCAGAGGTTGATCGCCGGGAACCCCGCCGACCGCTTCCCCAGTGCCCACGACGCCGAACTGGGGGAAAATGGTGCCGCCGGGTTCCACCGGCAACTGGCGACCGTCAATCTTGCGAGCGAATACAGCCACGACCTGCGGGTGTGGCTCGAGCCGCTGCGCCGCGACCCGGCCGCCTGACCGCTGCGACCGGGTGGTTGCCGACCTGGCTCACGGATGATCGTGATCGTGGTCGTGCACGACACTTCCCGAGTACGACTTCCCGTCGATTTCGACCACCAGGCGGGCGTCGATTCCTTCGGCATGCAGGCGGTCGCAGAGGGTGGCGTCCTTGAGGGCGAAGCGGGCTGTTTTCCCGGCATTCTCCTGTTTTTGCGGGGCGGGGCGCAGCTGGAACTGTTCCCCCTTGCCCGACTTCTTGATGTTGATGCGGACGAACTTCGCGGGGATCGCAACTTCCTTCCTGGCGGTTCCGTCGAGCAGGTAGATCGTCACGGTCTGGGTCTTTTCATCCAGCAGCAGTTCGGCATGGTATTTCTCGTTGCCGAGTTCAATGAGGGGCCCGCCGTGGGGTCCCTTGTCGGGATGGGCGTGATTGTGTTCGGCCGGCGGCGCCGGCTTGGGCTTGGCCGCCCCCTGGGCCCAGGCCGATGGAGGTGCCAGCAGAGCCGAGGCCCCCAGCCAACCGGCGAGCAGGACCGACTGCGGGAATGACAGCGGGAAGAGTTTCATGAGCGATCCTTCGAAGAAGCAACAGTCGTGCGAACGGACAGAAGTTGAACAAACCCAAAATGAACAGCTGGCAGAGCGGCCCCCGGCCGTGAGGGTTCAGGTAACTGGCGGCGAACTGGCGGGAAGCGGGTGCGACAACAATTCCTCGTCACTCTTCGTGCCGGGACCAATCTCGGCCGCCTGTCGTCCAAACAGCCAGAAGAGTGCGGGATGAACGAAGAAATCGAGCAGCGTCGAACTGATCAACCCTCCCAGGATGACCGTGGCGACCGGATGCAGGATTTCCTTGCCGGGTTCACCCGCGGCGAGCACCAGTGGCACGAGGCCGATCCCGGCGGTCAGCGCGGTCATCAGCATGGGGGCGAGACGTTCCTGTCCCGCCCGCTCGATCATCTGCGGGGTGAATGCCTCCCCCTCGTGCTGCACGAGATGCAGGTAATGGGCGATCAGCAGGATGCCATTCCGCGAGGCGATGCCAGCCAGCGAGATGAACCCGACGAGGCTGGCGACCGTGAGCGACTGCTGCGAGAGAACCAGGGCCGCGACGGCGCCGATCGCCGCCATGGGGAGGGCCGCGAGGACCTGCAGAGCGAGATTGACCGACCGGAACAGCGTGTAGAGTGCGAGGAACATCCCCGCCAGCGACACGAGGCTCAACCAGGCAATCCGCCGGGTCGCCTGTTGCTGGCTCTCGAACTGGCCGCCGTATTCGAGGTAATAACCGGCGGGGAGAGAACGCTCGAGCGGGGCGAGTCGCTGGCGGATCTCGCCCACCACCCCGACGAGATCGCGTCCGGCGGTGTTGCACTGCACGACGATGCGCCGGCGGACGTTCTCGCGCTGGATCGTGCTTGGCCCACTCTCTTCTCCCACCTGGGCGACGGCTGACAGGGGAACCCGACCGCCGCCGGGGAGAGCGATCGGCAGTCGCCGCAGGAACACGGGATCGCTGCGGAATGGTTCATCGAGCTGGACCACGAGGTCGAACCGCCGCTCTCCCTCCAGGACTTCGGAGACAACCCGGCCATACAGGGCGGTCTCCACGAGCTCGGTGACCGTGCCCGAGTTCAGCCCGTGGCTCGCCAGTCGCTGGGGATCGAGCCGAATCTGCAACTGCGGAATCTCGGTCTGCTGTTCGACCAGCAGGTCGGTCACCCCGGGGACATCCCCGATCCGGGATTTGATCGCATCGGCGGTCTGGCGCAGGACGGCGAGGTCGTCGCCAAACAGCTTGATCCCGACCTGTGCCTTCACCCCCGAGAGCATGTGCGAGATGAGGTGCTGCAACGGCTGTTCGGCCGACATGACCACACCGGGGATCTGGGCGATCTTGTCACGGATCTCGGCCAGCACCTCATCGCGGCTGCGTGCTGAAGCCGGGTCGAGCGAGACGATCAACTCGCTGACATTGACCCCCTCGGCATGTTCGTCGAGCTCGGCGCGACCGGTCCGGCGGCCGAAACCGAGCACGCCGCGGACCGTCTGCAGTTGGCGTTCCACCATTCCCGCGACCTGGTTCGACATCTCCAGCGAGCTTCCCGGGGGAAGCAGCAGGTTCACCTGGACGCTCCCCTCGTTGAAGGGGGGAAGAAAGTCGCGCCCCAGTTGCAGGGCGACTCCACCAGCCAGCAGGACGGCGGCCAGCACGGTGCCCAGGATGGGTCGCGGATGCGCGAGGCTGAAGCGAATGCAGGCCCCCGCGAGTCGCTTCAGTTGTCGCAGCAGCCAGCCTTCCTCGGCATGTCCCAGGAAGCGCGCCTGGGGCAGCAGCCAGTACGAGAGCACAGGCGTGACCGTCAGCGAGACGAGCAGCGAGGCCAGGATCGAGACGACATAGGCAATTCCAAGCGGGGTGAAGAGCCGCCCTTCCATCCCTTCGAGGGCGAACAGGGGAACAAACACCAGCACCACCAGAATGGTCGAGAAGACAATCGAGCCCCGGACCTCAAGGCTGGCTTCATAGACCACCAGCAGGGGGGGGCGGGGCTGCGACAGCCGGCGGTTCTCACGCAGCCGGCGGTAAATGTTCTCGACATCGACAATGGCGTCATCGACCAGTTCGCCCAGTGCGACCGCCAGCCCTCCCAGCGTCATCGTGTTGATCGACAGCCCGAACCAGTGGAAGACCAGTCCGGTGATGACCACCGAGAGGGGAATGGCGGTCAGCGTGATGAAGGTCGTACGGAAGTTCAGCAGGAACACAAACAGCACCACCAGCACCAGCAGCCCGCCATCGCGCAGTGCTTCGAGCACGTTCTGGATGCTGAGGTCGATGAAGGTGCGCTGCTGGAAGACCGCCGGGTTGATCTTCAGGTCGGCCGGCAGGCCCGGTTGCAGTTCCGCGAGGGCGCGGTGGATCTCATCCGTCAGCCGGCGGGTGTCGGCACCGGGCTGCTTGGCGACGGTCAGCATGACGGCGGGGACTCCATTGACGGCCGCGTCCCCCCGGCGGATCTGCGGAGCCTCGACGACCCGGGCGACCTGCCGCAACAGCACGGGCCGGTCCGGGGCCGGCTTGACCACCACCGCACCGAGATCCTCGGCCGAGGAGACTCGTCCCAGCGTGCGTACCAGGAATTCGCGGGAGTCGAGATCGAGGTAGCCACCGGTGCCGTTGGCATTGCTGCGGGCGAGGGCCTGCTCGACGTCGGCGAGGGTCAGGTCGAACTGCAGCAGCTGATCGGGATGGACCCGCACCTGGTATTGCCGTCGGCCCCCTCCCATCACGACCACCTGGGCGACCCCGGGAATGGTCAGCAGCCGTTGCCGGACCACCCAGTCGGCCAGCGTGCGGATTTCAACCGGACTGGTCGCGCCCGTCTCGCTCCAGAGCCCGATCTGCTGGATCTGTCCCATGATGGACGAGACCGGGGCGAGTTGCGGGCGAACACCGGCGGGAAGCCGTTCGGCGGCAAGGGCCAGCTTTTCATTGACGATCTGCCGGTCGACGAGGATGTCGGTCCCCCAGGCAAACTCCACATGCACGACCGACAGCCCGACCCCCGACGAGCTGCGCACCGCCTGCACTCCCGTGGCTCCATTGAGAACCGACTCGAGTGGAAATGTGACGAGTGTTTCGACCTCTTCGGGAGCGAGCCCGGGGGCCTCGGTGAGCACTGTCACCCGGGGACGGTTGAGGTCGGGAAACACGTCGATCGGCAACCGCAGCAGCACATAACCGCCGTAACCCAGGGCGACGAGTGCGAGGGCGATCGTGATGAGCCGTTGTTGCAGGGCGAGGCGAATCAGTCCATTCAACATCGGTCACCCCCCGATTGCGAAGCCGTGACCGATCCCGGGACGCGGTCGCGTGCCGCGCCGCACCGGGTTTGTCGGGATCGTGGGGAGTGACCGGGAGGAACGGCCATTGCGGAGGAGAGTGTCATGCCGGGCCTTTCAATGGGTATGACCGGCATGGGGATCGATCGCACCGCCGGAGCGGTTGCGGAGTGCCATCTGCAGTTGGGCGGCCCCGGTGAGGGCGATGACATCGCCGGGAAACAGCGAACCATCCGGGGCGATCACCACGTGGGTGCGGTCGCGGTATTCGACATGCACCGGGCGGCGATCGAAGTGGTCGCCGTTTTCCTGGAACACAAACCAGTCGAGTCCTTCCTGCACGACTGCCGTGGTGGGCACGACCAGTCGGTCGGGCCATTCCTCGACCGGGATCAGCAGTTGCGTGCGTTGGCCCGGTTTGAAGCGCCAGTTGAGAAACCGGTGGCCCGAGACACTCTCATCGCGGATCGTCTGGTTGGGAAGGGCCAGGTAAAAATGCAGCGTCCGCTCAACGGGATCGATCTGGTCCGAGAGATAAAGGATCGACAATCCGGTGACCTGTGGCCCGGGTGGGGTCTGATTCTCGATGACAGCTGTGATCGGGGCGTGGCGCGAGACCGCCTGGGCAATCGAATCGGCGTCCTGCTCGAAGGCGTTTCCCTCGAGATAGAGCCACGAGTAATCGGCGAGCGACAGCAGGGGATCCCCCGCGGTCACCAGTCGTCCGACCTCGGTCTGCAGGTTCTCGATCTGCAGCAGGGGGGGGGCGGAATGCGCTCGGTCTGTGTTGGAGTCATGAGAGGTGTCGGCCGACGACGGTGCGACAGCGTTCCCTGGTGCCTCGCGGGACTGGGCCGAGAGAACCGGGGGATTGGTCTCGGGAGGAGGAAACGGAGCGACGATCGTCAGCAATGAAAGCAGGGTCCGTGACTGTTCCACCTCGTCGATCTGGCTGTCCGACAGGCCGTGCAGCCGCAGCGACTGACGCTGGGCTCTCTGTGCACCCCGCAGCTTCTGCTGCTCGTACTGTCGGTCCAGCAGGGTCTTCTGGGGCAGGGCTCCCTTGTCGACAATCGGACGCAACCGCTCGAGTTCGCGATTGACAACATCCAGCTCTTCGGTGAGGCGCAGGAATTCAACCTGCGATTCCAGCAGGTCTTCGTGGGTCAGTCGGAGTTCGAACAACGGTTCGCCGGGGGGAACTGCCTCCCCTTCGATCACATGCACCCGCGTGACGATGCCGGTCAGGGGAGCCACAACCCGCACGCGGGTCTGGCCGGGGCGCTCGGCCACGATCCCCGGGACATGAATCGTGCGGACGAACGTCGATTCGGTCACCTCGCCGGTTTGCAGGCCCAGGTTCTTGCGGGCCTGCTCGCTCAACTCGATCGAGTTGCCGGCGGAGTGGTCGTGCTCGTGCCCGGCATGGTCGTGGTCATCCCCGGCATGGGCGTGGTTGTGATCGGACTCGTGTCCCGCTTGGCCGGGGGAATGTTCCGCCGAAAGGGCGGAAGGAGACGACGTTGCGCCGGGCCACCAGCCGCGCAGGGTCGGCCACCAGCCGGTGACGGCGGCCACTCCCAGCAGGGGAATGGTCACCCAGCCCCAGCGTGAGACTCCAGGTTCATTCGACATCGACACAACTCCCCGCCCACGGGAGGGGCGGCACACAAGAGGGTTCTTCCCGATTCCCGAGGCGAGAGCCGACTGTGGCACCACGATCAGGCGTGGCGGGGCTCAGACGCGGCGGGGACAGCACGGGGAAATGGGCCGTGCGGAATATTCCGGACGGCATGTGGCGCGGGACGGTTCGGCTGGTCCTGCGAATCCACGTCAACAGGACGGCACGCTCTTCCTCGCCTGGTTCAGATCAACCAGACACCGGTGCGCAACCGGTGCGCGCGCAGGCCCCCTTCGAGTCGGGGCGCGTATGCCAACCCCGACCGGCGCAGAACGTCCCCATTCGACAGACAGTGGGGGGCGTGAACGGCCGGCAGCCGCCACCAGGTGGCCAGGGGAGCCGTATCGAGCGAGTTGTCGGGGGAGGAAACAACCCGCGGCCCCGCCACGAAGACGCAGTCGTCTTCGGTGCACGGATCATCGGCCGGGGTCGGGGCCGGGTGATCAACGGGTGAGGGGACAGTCCGGCGTGATGCCGGGACTTTGTCGTGCGGCTGGTCGTGCCGGGTGCTGCCATGATGATGGCAACAATGCTTCCCGGACGTTTCCCGGGGGGGGGCCAGGGAACCTGCCGGGGAGGCAGACTCCGGTGACGGAGTGGTGACAGCGTGGAGGTGTTGGTGATGCCAGCAGCATCCCAACAGACCATGGGCAGCCAGGATGACTGCCGCGACCCACGTGACCGACCGACTGCGCATGGAGACTGTCCAGGAGGGAACCAATGCAGGAACCCTAGGCCGAATGGGCAATTCGGTCAATCGCAGTCTTTGACCAGCGGGTGGGGTATTGAGAAGACAGGGCCAGGAAAATCGAGTGGTCAGGCCGTGCGTGCAGAAGGGGGAACACCGTCGGCGTGCTGTCAGAAACCGCCAGCCGTGCGAAAATCCTCACCCGAAGCAAAGCCCCCGCCCCCACCGCCGCCGCCACCCCCCCCTCCAGGACTGGTGGGGAACGAGAAACCGCCAGGGATGGGGAAGAATCCACCGCCGCCGCGACCACCTCCCCCCATGGGGGGAAACGGGAAGCTCCAGACGCTGCCTCCCCCGAGGCCGCCGAAACCGCCGGTGCCGAAGGTGGGGTCTGCCGACACCCGCCGGTAGCGATGCTGGCTTCTCAGCGTTCCCCACAGTTCGTTGGAGGTGGTCATTCCGCGGAGGAAATTGTCGAGCAGTACCTGGATCAGCCGGCCGTCGGGGAAGAGCGAGTGAATGTCATCATAACGGCTGCGTTTGAAGTCGCGGCGGACCTGTTCGAGTTGCTGCAGGCGGTCGAGGTGTCGGGCGTGCAGTTGCTTGGCCCCCTGCAGGGCCTGTGCGGCCTGTTCGTGCGACCGTTCCAGCTCGGCGAGGCGGCGGACAATGAGGTTGTCTTCGGGGGTGGGGGTCAGCTCGGCCCGCCGCATCAGGGCCGGGATCGGTTCCTGCTTGAGCTGCTGCACCAGCACTTCGATGCTTTGCTGGAAGTCGTCGTCCTCACCGCCGGCGAACTTGTTCCGCTGCTCCATGATTCCCTTGTAGCGTTCCTCCTCGGCCTGGATGCGGTCGTCGATCTGGTCTCCGACCGCCTGGGCCTGCTCGAGCTTCTTGCGGAGGGCCGGGGCTCCCTCGGCATCTGTGGCCTGTTTTTCCAGTTCCTCGAGGATGGCGTATTCGCGCCGGGCCTTGTCGCGGGATTTCTCGGCATGGGCCTTGAGCCGCTGCGGAATCTCGACGATGGCGGCGTAGTTGACCCGGCTTTCGTGGTAGCGGCAGAGGTGGGCCACCCAGCTGTCGAGCCAGCTGATGAGGGGGAACCGCTGGTACTGGGCGGTGTTGTACTTCCGTTTCCAGAGGTACATGAAGAGCCGGTCGTTTTCGTACGGCTTCGAACGCTCGGTGAAGTCGGTTCCGACGTGGCTCGCTTTTTCCTCGGAATGCTTGGCGATCCCGTCGGCATCGCGGGCCTTCTGCAACTGCTGCTGGTAGGCCGGCTGCTGGGCGAGCTTGGCCTGGGCGGCCGCCTCGCAGTTGTCGAGAGCCCGGGCGGCCTCGGCAATCTTGTCCTGGGCTGCCTGGCGTTCTTTTTCGAGCACATTCTGGCGATCGACCACGTCGTCGAGCTGGCGTTCCAGGACCGCGAGCTTGTCGTGACGGCGGGCGAGCAGTTCATCGGCCTTGCGGCGGGCCTGCTCCATCGCCTCGGAGAAGGGGACCATCTGCTTCTCGTCGAGCATCAGCCTGGCGAGGTCGCGGAATTGCTGCGCCTGTTCCTGACGGATCTCGACCTGTTGGCGGGTGGCCGCCTGGATTTCCTGGTCGACCTCCTGGGTCCCCCGGCGGAGCTGGGTGAGGGTTTTTTCAATCGACGAGAGAACTTCAACACCGGTGGGCACGGCTGGGATCTCGCTGGCGGTTCGGGCTTGGACGAAAGTTGCGGAACGGGGACGGGGAACGGAAGAGATCACCAGGCGGTGATCGCCCCTCCGGTGCTGGGAACCAGGAATTCGGGTTCGAGGTAGCCCCGTTTTTTCATCCCGAAGCGATTGTTCTGGATGATGCCGTCGTCTTTCTTGTCGTTCTCGACCTGTTGGAAGGTGTATTCATCGACCCGCAGGCCCCACTTGGAGACGCGGCTGGTGAGGTTGGTCTCTTCGCTCTTGATGGGGAGTGTGAGGCGGGTGTTGTCGGGGGTCACCGCCTCGACGATGATGTAGTAGTTCATGTGACCCTGGTTGGTCTTGGGCTCGCGCAGCACCCCGGTGCTTCCCTGGGCGACGATGCGCAGTTCATATTCGCCTTCGACCAACCGGCGCAGTTCCTGGAGTTCCTGCAGTTTCTGGCGCGACTCGCGCACCTGACCGGCCTGCAGCAGACCCCGGGCCTCTTCGGCGAGTTTTTTCGCCTTGTCGCCCGGGCCGTCCACCTTGGACTCGCGCGTGATGGCGTCGGCCGTCTCGCTGATCTGCACCGGGGTCTCGCGCAGCAGTTTCTGGCGCGGCCCCTCAATGAACATCCAGTAGGCCCCCCAGAGCAGGCCCCCAATGACGGCCAGCGTCCCCAGTCGCAGCAGCCACCGGCCGCGGTCGATGTAGAGCTCGGCGAGCCAGCGCTGCCAGCCGGAGGGAGCCGGTTCGTACTTGAAGCGGTCCCGGCGGGCCGCCTCGAGTCCGCCGCGCAGCACGTCGTCGGTGACGTCGATTCCCTGGGCGGCGTAGATCTCCTTCATCCGCCTGATCAGCGCTTCCTCTTCACCCGCGGCATTGATCTCGCGGGCAATGATCTGCTCTTCCCGACGGAGCAGATCGACCATGTCCATGGCGATCATCACATCGTCGAGGGGTGGTTCCGTGGTCGGGGGAACAGCCCCGGCCGCCGTGGGGGTTTCGGTCGCCATCGGTGCGTCGATATGCAAAGGGTGTCAAAGGTGACAGCCACTGTCTCCCGGGAGGGGCACAGCGGATGGTGTCCCAGGGGTCAGCGCTCACCCAGCGGCTGACTGCCTGTGGGCAGACGGGTGCGCAACGGCCGCGGATCGCGGGTCGATCCGGAACGGACAAAATCCAGCCGGGCTTCCAGGCCAAAGCCCCGGCCAATCTCGGTCAGTTCCGTGCGCAGATCGGGAATGTTGACATGGGTCGGAATCGCCAGTTCCAGCAGGATCACGGGCGATTCCTGGTTGCTGCGCCAGCCGTACATGTCGGTGATGTCAATCTGTTCCCGGGCCAGGCGGGCCGAGAACCGCGCCAGCACCCCCGGCGGGTCGTTGCCGGCCAGGGTCAACTGGAAGACCTGGCAATCGTGGGGAGGCACCGCTGATGACGGCTCGACCCCGGGTTCACGCAGCAGGACCGACAACTCAAACGGGCGCCCGACCCCCTCGAGATGCCCCACGATGACGGCGGGATCCCGCGTGTCGGGGAAATCGGCCGAAAGGATCATCGTGAAGTAGTTCTCGACGACAGTCAGACGAATGTCGCGGATGTTTCCGGAGAGCTCGGCCAGGGCGGTCGACACGGCGGCCAGAATTCCGCAGCGGTTCGCCGCCATCAGACCCAGCACGTAGTGTTTGGCCATGGAGTGCACTTCTGGAAGGAGGGGTGCTAGTATCGGGGCCGGTCGGTTTCCAACGCAAGCCAGTCCCGGTCGGATCAGCCGGCACCGGTGGGTTGCCTCGGTCCCGGGGACCCGCCCGTTCCCCTCATTGTCGTCCAGGTCGCCATGACTCAGGTTCCGCGCCTTGTCTCCCTGGGACTGCTGGCCGCACTCATCGGCCTGCTGGGTCTGACGTTCTTTCACGTCCTCGCCCCGTTTCTGCTCCCGCTGTTCCTGGCCGCCGTCCTGGCCATGCTCTCGCAGCCCCTCTACCGCCGGGTCACCACCTGGACGGGGGGCCGGACCGGGCTGGCGGCCGGCCTGACGACCGCCCTGGTCCTGGGGGCCCTGATGATTCCCCTGTCGCTGGGAACGGTTCTCGCCGCCCGCCAGATGTACTCGCTCGCCGGCCGTGTGCTGAAAGATGCCGAGTGGAACGAGGTCTTCGGCACCCTGAACGACCGCCTCAAGCTGCACGACTGGCAACTCTGGCTGCATGAGGTGACCGGAGACCCGGTCACCGACGAAGCGCAACTCGAGCAGGAACTGCGGGACAAGCTGCGGTCGGTCGCGACCACCGTCGCCAACAAGACCATGAGCTTCGCCGGTTCCACCCCCTCGCTGCTGGGGGGGCTGGCCTCCATCGTGATTTCCACCCTCACCTTCGTGGTGGCCTACTTCTATTTTCTGGCCGACGGTCCGGCGATGCTCGCCGGGGCTGTCCGGTTGATCCCGGTCCAGAAAGACTACAAGCAGCGGCTGCTGCTGCAGTTTGACCAGGCGGTTCGGGCGGTCGTCGTCGCCACGTTTGCCGCCGCAGTGGGGCAGGGAATCGCCACCGGGGTGGGGATGCGGCTGTGCGGGGCCAGCAACTTCTTCCTGCTGACACTGCTGGCCACCCTCACGGCCCTCGTCCCTTTGCTGGGGACCTGGCTGGTGTGGGGCCCCTATGTGCTCTGGCTGGGATTTCACGAAGGGGACTGGGTGCGGGCCGGGTTTCTCGCCATCTATGGCGGTGTCGTGGTCGGGCTGCTCGACAATGTCATCCGCTCGTATGTGCTCCACAGCAATGTCAAGCTGCACCCGCTGCTGGCGTTTGTAAGCGTGATGGGAGGGATCCAGCTGATGGGGCTGTGGGGGGTGTTTGTCGGCCCGGTTGTCGCGTCGTGTCTGCACGCCCTGCTGAAGATCTTCAACACCGAGCTGTACCAGCTCTCCGACCAGCAAATCACCGGCAACCCGCTCGATCCCGATCTTGACCGGATGGAGTCGGATCCCGCCACCGGGCCACCGGAGGATTCCGCGCCACAGTCGGTCCCCACAGCTGCGGCCAGCAACCCCGATCTCGTCCTGGTTTCTCCCGCCGTGGTTCCCCCCGTCGTTGTTCGCCAGCCCCCTGGGGAAACGGGTACCCCGGCATCTGATGCGGCGGGTGCTGAGGTTGCACAGGCGGCGGCCGACACCCTGCCTGCCCCCTTCGGTCGCATCCCCACCAGGCCTGGCTGAGATCGGTGCCTGGCTGCGGGCCCGCTGTCGTGGCGGACCCCGTTCTTACTTACGGCCGGTGTCCCCGGCCGGCTCTCCTGCTTCCTGCCGCAGAAAGGTTCCAAGCGATGCGCTCACTTCCGATTCGGCTGTCGTGTCTGCTGCTGTTGGGCAGCCTGTGGGCCGGGATCACTCCCGGGGTCCAGGCCGATGAGACCAACCACCGGCTCGACATCTATTTCATCGATGTCGAAGGGGGAGCCGCCACGCTGCTGGTCACCCCCGAGGGAGAGTCGCTGCTGATCGACTCGGGTTACCCCGACAATGGCTATCGGGACCGGGATCGCATCCTGAAGGTGCTGCGGGATGCCGGCCGGAAGCAGCTGGACCATGCCGTGGTGTCGCACTGGCACCTCGACCACTTCGGCAATCATGCCGCCCTGGCCTCGGAGATTCCCATCCGCAATTTCTGGGACCGGGGAATTCCCGACACGCTGATGGAAGACCCGCAATTTCCCGAGAAGGCGGCCCGCTACCGGGCTGCCGCGCAGAACCGTTCGAAGACCCTGAAAGTCGGGGACACCCTGCCCCTGAAGGCCGGGCAGACCCCACTCTCGGTCAGGGTTGCCACGGCCAGTCGCGACGTGCTGCCCAACCAGGGGGCCCCGAATCCCCACGCAGCGGCCCACAAGCCCCAGGCCGACGACCCCAGTGACAATGCCGCGAGTGTCTCGCTGTGGCTCAAGTTTGGCGACTTTTCGTTCCTCTGCTGTGGCGACCTCACCTGGAACGTGGAGGCGAAGCTGGTGACCCCCAACAACCCGCTGGGAGAGATCGAGCTCTTCATGGTCACCCACCATGGGCTGAATGTCAGCAACAACCCGGCGCTGGTCTGGGCGATTGATCCCCGGGTGACGGTCACGTGCAACGGGCCCACAAAGGGTGGGGCGAAGGAAACCCAGGAGACCCTGCGGAAGGTCAAGTCGCTGCAGGCGGCGTTCCAGTTGCACCGCAATGTGCAACTGGCCGACAACGAGCAGACTCCGGCCGAGTTCATCGCCAACGGGGGGCAGACCGAAGGCTGCCAGGGCCGACTCATCAAGGCGTCGGTCGCTCCCGACGGGAAGTCTTACACCGTGCAGGTGGGGCTGGATGGGAAGCTGCACCCCTTCAATTGCCGTTCTTCCCGCTGAACCTGCACCTGCATGGGGGACACGCTCTGCCGACTCACCCATACGGGTGGGACGGGGCGGTTCCCCGGCAGGGAATCGCGGCCGGTCTCCAGGTATTTCCCTTTCTTTCGCAGTGTCCGCCATGTCCCGTTCTTCCGGAGAGTCATCGGCCGGTGCGGCCGCCGCCCAGCAGTTGCTGCAGCGGTTGCTGGCCAATCTCGAAACGGTCATTCGGGGCAAGCGGGAGTCGCTGGAACTGCTGTTGTGCTGCCTGGCGGCGGGGGGGCACGCCCTGCTGGAAGACATTCCGGGGACCGGCAAGACGACCCTGGCGAAGGCCCTTGCTCTGTCGACCCAGTGCGTCTTCAAGCGGGTGCAGTTCACCCCCGACCTGTTGCCGACCGACATCGTCGGCTCGTCCATTCTCAATCCCCGGGAGGGGACCTTCCGGTTCAACCCCGGTCCGGTGTTCTGCAACGTGCTGATCGCCGACGAGATCAACCGGGCCTCCCCCCGGACCCAGTCGGCCCTGCTCGAAGCGATGGGGGAGGGGCAGGTGACCGTCGATGGCCAGACGCACATCCTGGAACCCCCCTTCTTCTGCATTGCCACGCAGAATCCGATTGAGTTCCACGGCACGTATCCCCTGCCCGAGGCACAGCTCGACCGGTTTTCGGTTCAGTTGCGCCTGGGATATGTCACCGAGGAGGAAGAACGGCGGATCCTGCGCGACCAGCAGTCGAGTCACCCGCTCGACACGCTGGAGCCGGTCGCCACCCCGGCCGATCTGCTCACCCTGCAGCGGGCCACCGAGCAGGTGTTGATGGAGGAGACCGTGCTGGGCTACCTGTTGCGGTTGACCAGTGCCACCCGCGAGGATGTCTCGGTCAAGCTGGGGGTCTCGACCCGCGGTTCTCTGCAGTTCGCCCGCATGGCCCGGGCCCGGGCGCTGGTGCACGGCCGCGAGTTCGTGTTGCCCGAGGATCTCAAGGCGCTGGCGATCCCCGTGCTGGCCCATCGCCTCGTGCTCGACACCCGCGCCCGCTATGCCGGTGTTGACAAGCGGAATGTGATCGCCGGGCTGCTCGAAAAAGTCCCTGTTCCCCGCTGAGGGATTTCGGTTGGGGCCTGGGAGCGTTCCGGTCCGCCCCAGGTGTGGCGTTGCCGGGGGCCGGTCGCCATACCGGCCATCGCTGTGCGTGCTTTTCCGATGTCTTTGCGAAACCCGTTGCCATGGCCCGTCGCCGTCGCTGGTCGTTCTGGATGCCCGCTCTCGAGCATCCCCCCATCCTCTGGGCGGACGATCTGCACCGGGGCCGGTTGACAGTCGCCGGACGAATCCTGCTCTGGGGAACGATTGCGTCGGGAACACTGCTGCTGGGGGAGATCACCACGCTGCTGCTGGCGTCGTTCAGTTTCGGGATGACCCTGCTGGCCGTGGCGTGGATCGCCGGTTGGTTCTTCCGCCCCCGTCTCGAACTGCGTCGCGAACTCGGCCCCTGGCCCTCTGCCGGCGAGACGTACCGCTACACCGTGGTGGTGAAAAACACCGGACAGCGCACAGCCCGCAACCTCGTCATCGAAGAGCGGTCGCTGCCCCCCGACCTGCGTCCCGTCGAGGAACCCCCCGTGATCGACGAACTTGAGCCCGGCGAGTCGGTCGCGGTTCGGCTGGCGCTCTGGTGCGGCCGACGTGGTGCGTACGAACTGACAAGACTCCAGGGAGCGACCTCGCTCCCGTTGGCACTGGTGAAGTCGGGCCCACGTCGGAAAGTCATCGACCGGCTGCTGGTCTGTCCCCGGGTGACTGGGGTCACCGGACTCGATCTTCCTGCCGTTCGGCATTACCAGCCGGGTGGCATTCCAGTCGCATCACACGTGGGGGATTCGACCGAGTTCTCGGGGACGCGTGACTGGCGGCAGGGGGACCGCGTGCGCGACATCCACTGGCCCTCGTCGGCCCGCGTGGGGCGGCTGATCGCCCGCGAGTTCCAGGAAGAGTACTTCGTGCGGCTGGCGGTGGTGCTGGACATCGGCGCCCGGTCGGCGAAGGCCGAGCAGTGCCTCGAAGAGGCGATCTCGCTGACCGCCGGGCTGGTCGAGGCACTCGCCCGGCGCGACAACATCGTCGACCTGTTTGCCGCCGGCCCCACGGTCTATCAACTGCAGGCAGGCCGGGCCCTCGCCCACTTCGAACAACTGCTCGACATTCTCGCCTGCGTCGAGGCGGGGGATGCGCTCGACGCGCAGGCGCTTGAAGAGGTGCTCGTGTACGAGGCTCCCCGACTGTCGGCCGTCATCTTTGTCATGCTCGACTGGGAGCCCGGCCGGTCGGGGGTCGTGCAGGCGTTGCGAAGGCTGGGTGTCGCGGTGCGCGTGATCTGCGTGCAACCCGGGATGCAGCCGACCGACCTCGGTCCCGACGAGCTGGTTCCGGAGATCCGCACGCCGCCGACCGGTCCCACGGGCAGGAGCCTGCGATGAGTGCCACGAGAGTCCTCGATACAGGCTCGCGCTGGAGCTGGCTACCGGTCGCGGGACTGGCACTGCTCTACCATGGACTGGCCCACGACCGCCTGGCGGGGGCCATGCTGGGACTGGCGGGACTCGCCCTCGTGATCTGGCGTGACCTCCGTCTGGATCGCACCGGGCGGGGGTGGATTGTCGCCGTGATCATGGGAATCGTCATGGGGGCGCTGCAATTGCCGCTGGGTGAGCCCCCTTCGGGACCGATTGGCCCGTTCCCCCTGAGCCTGCTGACCGGCGCGATGCTGGGGTTGCTGTACTGGTTCCTGCTGTCGGAACAGCTGTTGTGGTTTGGGGTCACGCAATGGGTGCTGGTGGCCCTGTCGTCGAGCGTGGCGGTCACCGGTCCCCTGTGGGGAGTCTTGTGGGCGTTCATCCTCGGGGGACTGGTGCAGGGAGGGTACGCCACTGGTGTGCCGCAGGTCGTGTTCTCGCGCCGGGGCTGGCCGGCCGGGGTCGTGGCGGCCACCTGCCTGCTGGTGGCCCTCTCGGCCTCACAGGCTCTGTCCCCGCGCATCCGGGCGCTGGAAGAACCGTTTCTGGCCTGGCTGCAGAACCTGATGTTTGATCCCCGACGGGTGGTGCGGGCCTCCCAGACGCGCGACATCACGCTGATGCTTCGGGGGAAGATGGAATTGTTTCCCCGACCTGTCCTGGACCTGTCGCGGACCCCCACCCGACTGCGGACACAGGTGATGGATGAGTTTGATGGGCTGCACTGGTCGAGCTCGTCCCGGTTGCGGCAGACGCGTCGGCCGCTTGAGCCGGCCGTGCAGGGACGGGGGGCCGGGACCCGCCTCGACTTTCTGTTGCTGGATGAGACCCTCGACCAGATTCCCGCCCCGGCTGGGACTTCGGCGGGATTGCGGTTCCAGGCCACGGTCGATGCGGGAGGGGTCTTGACGGGTGTGGGGAGGGTGCATGACGGCACGCTGTGGTACGACCCGCAGGAACTGTTGCCTGTCGAGTCTCCCCCCGGGGAGGGAATGACATCTCTGCCCGACAGCCTGCGCGCCGAATTGCAGCCATTGCTGCAGGAAATTGTCCCGGAAGCGGCCTCTCCACTCGAGGTGGCCCGGCAGGTGGAGGAGTTCTTCCACCGCGAATTCGAGTACTCGCTGGAGGTCGACCTGATGACCGACGGTCCCCGGCAGCATCCGCTGGCGGTGATGATTCGTGAGCGACGGCCGGCGTGGTGTGTCTACTTTGCCTCGGCCCATGCCGCCCTGTTGCGGACAGCGGGAATTCCCACCCGGCTCGTGGGAGGATATCTCGTGCCCGAGGGGGGACCGCTGACGGGACACGTGGTGGTGCGCGAGCAGGATGCCCATGCGTGGGTCGAGGTCTGGATCGAGTCGGAACAGCGCTGGCGCATGTTTGACCCCACTCCGTCTGAATCCCGTCAGCAGCTGCTCGAACCGCAGCAGGCGTCGGGCTGGAGCAGCCGCCTTGGTCGCGAACTGCAGGCGTGGGCCCGGCGGGTGGGGCTGATGCTCAAGCATCATCCGGGCCAGACGCTGGCCCGCCTGCTGGGCCTGCCATTGCTGCTGTTGCTGGTTCCATGGGCCGCGTGGCGCTGGCGGGAGCGACGGCGGCGGGGCCGTTCCGGACGGCAGGGTCCGCTGGTGCTCGACTCGAGTGATCCGCTGCTTGGCCGCGTACGACATGAATTCGTGCGGTCGCTGGTCCGCTGGGGAGTGAATCCGGGGCCGCAGGAGACCGAGAGCGACCTGCTGGCGCGATTGGCGCAGCGTCCCGATGCACCGCTGCCGCGCGCACAGGAATTCGTGACCCGCTATCAACGGGCGCGCTATCAGCAGGTCCCGGCGGATGATGATCTGCTGAGGCTGGCGCAGTTCTAGTCCCTGAGGTCCACGCCCTGGAGGGGGCTTCCAACCCGGGCAGGCTACTCGGTGAGAGAACGGACCGGAGGGAGAGGAGTCTCCGCCAACCGGGCCATGGTCCCATCGTCGGTGTATTGATCGCATGCCGGACAGTAGTAGACCCGGTGCCGGTGGACCCGGGTCAAGGTCGTGAGGCACTGCGGGCAAATGACACATACGGCCAGCCGCCGACCAAGAGTCCACAGTCCCGCCAGGGCCACTGACTGGATCAGCCAGAGAGTCACCAGGCGAATCGGCCTGCCAAAAAGCCAGATCGATGTCAGCGCCCCGCCGTAGAACAACTCGAACCACACGATGACCAGCAGCATCACCAGTTGCAGCAGTCCCAGCAGCAGTCCATAACGCCGGACGCGTCGTGTGAAATCGAGGTATTGCGAGGGAAACAGCTTGATCATGACGCATGTTCCAGAGGGGGACTGGCGCCGTTACTTCAGCCAGCGGCTCCACCATTCGAGAATCTGCCCCAGCCGGTGACGACGCAGGTCGGGGGGGCCACTCCGGCTCAGTCCGTGGCTCGACTCGCGCGGGTACCGCACGAAGCGCACCGGCACCCCGTTGAGGTGCAGCACCGTGTAGACCTGCTCGGCCTGCTCGACGTTGCACCGCAGATCTCCCTCGCTGTGGATGATCAACGTCGGCGTCCGGGCCTCTCCCAGGTATTTCAGTGGGCTCATGCTCCAGAGTGCCTCGGGTCGATCCCACGAGTTGCCCGGGAAGTAGCTGTCGGGTTCATCCGGCAAATCGCTCGAGCCAAACATGCTCACCAGGTTCGAGACACAGCGGTCGGTGATCGCTCCGACGAATTCCCGCGTGTGGCCAATCACCCAGTTGGTCATGTAACCGCCATAACTCCCCCCCATCACTCCCAGTCGTTTTGAGTCGACCATCGGCTGTGACTTGAGGAACCCAATGACGGCCTGGATGTCGACCCAGTCGGCACTTCCCCACGCCCCCCGGATGGCCGCACAGTGATCGCGCCCATATCCCTTGCTGCCGCGTGGATTCGAATAACAGACCACATGGCCCTGGGCCGCCAGCACCTGGAACTCGTGAAAGAATCCACTGCCATACTGGGCGTGCGGGCCTCCATGGATTTCGAGCACGCCGGGCATCTTCGCCCGGCGTTTCGATGCCGGGGGCAGCAGCAGCCAGGCATGCACCCGGGTGCCGTCGGCCGTGTCGACCCAGTGCTCGGTCGGCGTGGAGAGTTCAAGTTCCTCGAGCAGCGGTTGGTTGAACGAGGTGAGTACCTGCAGCGAGAGCTGGTCGCTCTCGAGCTTGCCGACGGCGACTTCCGAGGGATGGGTCGCATCTCCAAAGCACATGGCCGCGAGCCCACCCCGGCGGGAGAGGTTGCCGAGTTCATGCTCGGCCGCTTTCCTGGTGAGGAACTGGAACTTGCCTCCCAGGGTGACCGCCGCGATCTGCGCCCGACCGTGCCGGCCGACCTTGACCAGCAGTCGGCGACTGTCGGAGGTCCAGGCGAACTTCGGTGCGAAGGCTGCCTCGACCGAGTCGGCCAGGCAGACCGCCATCAGGCATTCATCAGTCCCCCCGGTCAGGCTGCGGGGATTGCCCGTCTCGGGATCGCACACCCAGAGTTCCAGATTCTCGACGCTGTAAAATCCATCGGGCCCGAGCCGCCCCGCATAGGCGATGTGTCGACCGTCGGGAGACCAGGCGGGGACTCCCTTGGGCCCCGGGGGCAGGTTGGGAATGGCCCGGACCTTGCCCGAGTCGAGCGACATCAGCAGCAGTTCGTCATGCTCGGGTTGCAGCAGCGCTTGTTTGTGCCGGTTGGCGGCAATCACCAGTCGGGTGGAGTCGGGCGAAAAATCAAACGAGAACGTCCCCAGCCGGTCTTCACGCCAGGTTTGGTGAATCTCGCCGGTGGTGCTGTCAATCACATGCAGCACATGCCGGGCGGCATTGAAATAGCCGTCGCCATCGAGCCGGTACCACGGATCATCAATCACCCGCGGCGGATCGCTGGCACCGCTTTCCACCCGGGATTTTTTGGCGGTCTCGGTCCACTCGGGATCGCGCTCGCGGAAAGAGACCGCCAGCCAGCGTCCGTCGGGAGACCACGTCAGGGCCCCGAACGAGCCTTCCGGGAACTGCGTGAGGGGTTGTGCCTCCCCCCCGGCCAGGTTCAGCACGAAGACCTGCGGCCTCCCTTTTTCGCGCTCTCCCACAAAGGCGAGTCGGGTGCCATCGGACGAAAACCGGGGCTGCCGATCTTTGCCGCCGGAGGTGAGTGGGCGGGAATCGCCTCCCCCGGTCGGCACCATCCAGAGGTTGGTGACGTACTGGTTCTTGTCTCCCACATGCTTCCGCACAAACACAATCGCCGAGCCATCGGGGGCGATCTGCGGATCGGAGACACCGATCAGGCGGTTGAGGTCTGCGATGGTGATCAGCCGGCGCTCGGCCGGGCGGGCTGTCTTGGCCCCACGGGAGGTCGAACGGGACTTCACGCCGCATCTCCAGGAAGAAAGGGATTGGTCGTCAGGGGGCTCGACCGGCCGAACGGAATCGAACGAGACGGAATGCGGGGAACCTCGAGCCGCCGATGGACGGGGCCAGCCTGACAGGTCTGGTCGGTCGCAGACTCAGGCCAGCAGTCCTTCGATCACGTGGCCGTGGACGTCGGTCAGTCGGCGGTCGATCCCGTTGTTTCGGACGGTCAGCCGGGTGTGGTCGATTCCCAGCAGATGCAGGATCGTGGCGTGGATGTCATAGACCTGCGTGGGATTCTCGCGGTCGAGGGGCTTGTAGCCCCACTGATCGCTTTCGCCGCAGGTGGTGCCCCCCTTGATCCCGCCTCCCGCCAGCCAGTTGGTGAAGCAGTAGGGGTTGTGGTCGCGTCCCTTCCCCCCCTGCGAAGAGGGCATGCGCCCGAACTCGGTCGTCCAGAGGATGATGGTGTCGTCGAGCATCCCCCGCTGCTTGAGATCCTGGATCAATGCGGCTGCCCCCCGGGCCATCCCGCGCGACAACGGGCCATGGTCGCGTTCGACATCTTCGTGCGAGTCCCAGTTGCGGCGGGGGAAGCCATTGTCATTTCCACTCCAGATCTGGACGAACCGCACCCCGCGCTCGAGCAGACGGCGGGCGACCAGGCACTTCCGGCCGAAGTATTCGATTTCTTCCGCCGGGTTGATCTCGCTGGGCCAGGTGGTCTGCCCATGATCGAGCCCGTAGAGCTTGAGGATGTGCTGCGGTTCCCCGGCGAGGTCGAGCGCCTCGGGGGCGGCCAGCTGCATGCGGGCCGCGAGTTCGTAACTGCGGATGCGGGCTTCGAGACGCGAGTCTCCCGGTCGTTCGCCGGCGTGCTCGCGGTTCAGTCGGCCCAGCAGCCGCTGGGCGGCCTGTTCACTGTTGGCGGTAACGAATCGGCTGCGGCGGTCGGGATACAGGTCGGCGATGGGGGTGGGCTTGCCGGGGAAAATGATCGTCCCCTGGTGCTGGGCGGGAAGAAACGCCGTGTCCCAGTTCTTGGGTCCATTTGAGGCGAAGCCGCGATGGTCGGGCAGCACGACGAACGTCGGCAGGTTTTCATTCAGGCTGCCCAGGGCATAGCTGACCCAGCACCCCATGCCGGGGAAGCCCGGCAACTGAAACCCGGTCGCCTGCAGATAGGTCGCCTGGCTGTGAACGCCCGTCTTGCCGACGAGATTGTGGACGAACGCCATGTCGTCGACACAGGGGCCCAGGTCAGCCACGACTTCCGAGAGGGGTTTGCCCGACTGGCCATGGGGCTGGAACTTCCAGACCGGCTTCATCCAGGGACCGAGGCCATTCTGGAACGCCTCGACCGGCTCGCCGAAGTCGGACGGTTCGCCATGGTGTTTTTCGAGAGCCGGCTTGTAGTCGAACAGGTCGACGTGGCTGGCGGCTCCCCCCATGAAAAGTTGGACGACCCGCTTGGCCCGGGGGGGGAAATGGGGAACGTCGCTGCGGCCCCCGATCCCGGCGACGGGGGCCAGGCCATCGGCCCGGGTGGTGTCGGCCGCCAGCAGCCCTTCCTGCTGCAACAGCCCACTCAGGGCCAGCCCGGCAAACCCACCCCCGACATCCCACAGAAAGTCGCGGCGGGGGAGGGGGGACGCAATCGCGGGAGAGCGGGAAGGCGACGGCATGGGGCAGGTCCGGAAAGCGACGGTTCGCACGGTCGTGGAGAACTCAGGAACTAACGTACCACACCCCCCCAGAAGAGGCGACCGCGAAGCCGTTGTGATCAGCTCTCGACTCGTCGAAACGATGCCCGGCCGCTTCTGGACCACCACTTGCTCCAGCAGCGGCCGCGGAACGCCGGAAGGGTGATTGGACCGGCACGACCTTCCCGATTGCCAAGGAAGAACCCGCCGTTCAGAGACCGTTGCTGAAGCCCCTGCGCTGGGATCTGCAGTCGGCATTCCCCACTCCCCTACGCCACCACCGGCATCACATAGGGGCCCTTGGGAATGACCGCCACCCGGGCGTGCGGGCCGTGGAACGCCAATGCCTCGGCCACCGCCGCCTCGACACTTTCGGCCGGTTCGACAAACAGCCCCCGCAGGGTCTCGGCCGACAGTCCGTGCGTCACCACCTTCACCTTCGCCCGCCGGCAGACCTTGGCCATTTCTTCCAGTTGCCACTGGTCCATCACAAAGTAGTCTTTCCCGAGAATGCGCTGCATGAACTGTTCGAGTGTCGCGTTTTCGCGGAACAATTGCTGGAACTCGGGGCTGCCGATCCCCTCGGTCATGCTTGCGGCAATGACGATCGTCCCTCCCGCCTTGACGATCGGCAATGCGCCGGTCATTCCCTTCACGGCCTGATAGAAGGTCGTGTCGAGGGGATACCCCGCCCCCGAGGTGACCACCACTTCGCACGGTTCGGGGACCGGTGCGCGGACCACCTCTTCGATGAACCGCACCCCTTCCAGGAATGCCTGTTCCATGTCGCCCGCCACGATTGATGTCACCCGCCGCTTCTCGTCGAGGGTGACGTTCACGATGAAGTCGCAGCCCGCCATCCGGGCGATGCGGGTGTTTTCTTCGTGGACGGGATTGCCGCTGAGATGGCCATAGTCGGCCTTGGGATGCTCCAGGAAGTCGGGGCCATGCCAGACCTTGACCGTCTCGAGGGCGGAGATCCCCGGGCAGATCAGCTTGCGGCCGCCGGAGTAGCCCGCCATCAGGTGCGGCTCGATCAGGCCGGTCGCCAGTTTCAGCTCGGCATCGAGGTAGCGATGGTCGATCCAGACCGGCACTCCGCGGTCGGTGGTCCCGAGGTACCGGTGCTGATCGCGGTTCTTGCCATCGTGGTTCAGGCAGCGGTAGTTGCAGGCGATTTCGGGTCCCACCAGTTCCACCAGCTCTTCCCCCTCATTGGCGCGGTGCATGCCTGTCGCCACGAGAATGGTGATGCCAGAACGCGGGATTCCGTTCTCTTCCAGAATCCGCAACATCGGGGTCAGCAACAGGGTGTTGGGGACGGGGCGGGTGATGTCGCAGATGAGGATGCAGGCCGACTGCTTCCCCCGCGCCAACTCGGCCAGCGGGGGAGAGCCGATGGGGTGCGCCAGGACCTGCTCCAGGATCCGGGCCGGCTGGTCGAGCGGCGTCACCGGACGCAGCGACAACGGGCCGACAACCCGGTCATCGGGGAGTTCGACATCCAGGCCAGTCTTGCCATAGTCGAGGCGGATTTTCATGGGGTGGGGCTCACGGCAGAGGAGGGAACTTGCATCTCCATTCTAGCGACTGGGCCTGCCGGGCCTGGAAGATGCCCTGGCGGCGACGGGCGACTTCCCCAAAAACAACCGCCCGCCGGTCGGTCTGCCCATGCAGACACTCCCGGCGGGCGGAATGAAAAGTGGCTCTTCGTTGAGAGAACCGGCTGGAAGTACTACTTCGCCGCCGTCTTCGCCCCGCGCATCTGCAGCAGCACGTTCACACCCTTCTTGTTCGCCAGGATGATGTCGGGGGTCTTGTTGCCATCGAGGTCGGCAATCGTGAACTGCGTGCCGACACCCGAGCCGCTGCTTTCGGGAATGACATGCGGGGTGAACTTGGGGGCCTGCCCTTTCTGCCGTGCGATGTCGAACCAGATCACCACCGGGTCTTCGTCGGGACGGACATCCCCCTTGGGACCGTGCGCCCACCACCGCTTGCCGGTGACCAGTTCGCGGTCGCCGTCCCCGTCGAGGTCGACGAAGTGCAGGGCGTGCGTCTGGGTCACCTGCTCGCTGATCAGGTGGTACTTGAACTCGGGCTCGGCACCCCCGAGGTTCTCAAACCACCAGATTCCCACGTTGTGGGCGGCACTCATCAGGATGTCGGCATCGCCGTCGAGATCGAGGTCTTCGGTGTACATGTCGCTGGCCGGCAGGTAACCCGGCTTGCCATCGGGGGTGAGGTTCAGCGGGTGCCACTTCCAGACCCCCTTGCCCAGCTGCTCCCTGGGGGGAGCCTCCCACCAGCCGTGGGGAATGAGAATGTCGACCCGGCCATCGCGGTTCACGTCTCCCGCCCCGAGACCGTGGTAATAGCGGAAGGTCCCGGCGGGGAACTTGTCGGGAGGCGTTCCCTGGGGAACGGGATCGCGCTTGTCGGTGTTGACGGCGACGAAGTTCCACTTCTGGGTGACCGCTTCGCCAGCGGGGATTTCGAGATAGCCGACGAGCCCCTCGGTTTCCGAGCTGAAGACCAGGTCGGGCTTGCCGTCGCCCGTGACGTCGGTGAACAGCGGGGTTTCATTCGCGGCACTGTGCCAGATCTCGTGCTGCTTCCAGGGACCGGCGGCTCCCTTGGGGTTTTCGAACCAGTAGCAGGGGGTGCCGGGGAAGTCGATGCAGATGACATCGGTCCAGCCATCGCCGTTCAGGTCGTGGGCGAAGTCGGCAAAGCTGTTGCTGTAGCTTCCCGAGCCATCACCGTAGTCCTTGTTTTCGCGGATCTCGTGATAGGTCCACTGGGGGGCTTCGTACCAGCCGAGGCCGTGGATGATGTCGTTCTTGCCATCCTTGTTGACGTCGGCGACCGAGACCCCTTCCGAGCGAAAGCGATCGTCGATCTTGAGACGTTTCCAGGTGAGTTCTTCGGCGTGCAGGTTTGAGAGGGCTGCAAGGCCGAGGAGAAAGACGAACGCCGGCTGCCAGCGCATGGTGGCCACTCCAGGGAAGATGGGGAACAGGGGTCGGCACTCGCACGGGCAGCACCGACCGGGGTTACGCTTCCCGAATTAAACACAATGGTCGCAGAGGAGGATAGGGAAGGGTTGGCAACCGGGGAGGAGGGAGGGAGCAGGGGGGGACGAAGCCCGGCCGGGGATCGGAACGGAGTCAACAAAAAACCGCGGGACGCTGGATCAACCAGCGTCCCGCGGCGAGTTGAAGAGAAATCCTGGGGGATGCGACGGGTCGGGAGGGGGGACCAGTCCCTCCCGACCACGTCCAGCCAGAGATTTTCTCCTGTGTGCGGATCCAGAACTTTCCGGATCTCAGTTGTCCCCGGATCTCAGTTGTCGTAGTAGAGCGAGAACTCGTAGGGATGGGGCCGCAGCCGCATCGGGTCGACTTCCTTCTCGCGCTTCCAGCCAATCCAGGCCTCGATGAGGTCCTGGGTGAAGACGTCACCCTTGGTGAGGTAGTCGTGATCGGCTTCCAGTTCACCCAGGGCTTCATCGAGCGAACCGGGGGTCTTGCGAGTCTGAGCCAGTTCTTCGGGGCTCATCTCGTAGATGTCGCGGTCGAGCGGCTCACCCGGGTCGATCTTGTTGGTGATGCCGTCGAGGGCCGCCATCAGGATCGCGGTGAAGGTGAGGTAAGGATTGCAGCTGGGATCCGGGCAACGGAACTCAAACCGCTTGGCCTTGGGGTTCGACGAGTACATCGGGATACGGACCGAAGCGGAACGATTCCGCTGCGACATCGCCAGGTTCACGGGGGCTTCGTACCCGGGGACCAACCGCTTGTACGAGTTGGTCGTGGGGGCGGCGAAGGCCAGGATCGACCGGGCGTGCTTCAGCACACCGCCGATGGCGTAGAGGGCCATTTCGGACATCCCGGCATACCCATTCCCGGCGAACAGGGGCTGCCCCTTGTTCCACAGCGAGAAGTGGGTGTGCATCCCCGAGCCGTTGTCTTCGAAAATCGGCTTGGGCATGAAGGTGACCGTCTTGCCATGCCGGCGGGCGACGTTCCGGATGACGTACTTGTACCACATCATCTGGTCACCCATGGTGAGCAGATCCATGAACTTCATGTCGATTTCGCACTGGCCGGCGGTCGCCACTTCATGGTGATGGGCTTCGACGATGATGCCGAGCTTCCGCATCTCGCTGACCATCTCGGCGCGGATGTCGCCCAGGGTGTCGAGCGGGGCGACCGGGAAGTAACCCCCCTTGACGCCAATCTTCGAAGCCAGGTTGGGCTGCTTCGAGCCGAGCAGGGGACCATCGCTCTTGGCGGTGTTCCAGGCCCCTTCGGCCGAGTCAACCTCGTAGTACTGGGTGTTCATGCTCGACTTGTAGCGAACGTCGTCGAACATGAAGAATTCGGGCTCGGGGCCGATGAAGACCGTGTCGGCAATGCCGAGCTGCTTCAGGTAGGCCACCCCCTTGCGGGCGATGTAGCGGGGATCGCGGGTGTATTCCTGCTTGGTGATCGGATCGACAATGTTGGCGATCACGCTCAGCGTCGGCTTGGCCCAGAACGGATCAACACGGACGGTCGTGGCGTCGGGGACCGCGAGCATGTCGGAGGCGTTGATCGCCTGCCAGCCACGGATCGACGAACCGTCGAAGCCGACCCCTTCACTGAACGTCTTTTCATCCCAGGTGTCGATCGGGTAACTGCAGTGCTGCCAAGTCCCGAGCATGTCGACGAATTTCAGATCTACGTGCTCCGCACCGACCTGTTTGGCCAGGTCGAAAAAGTCCTTGGGGGTTCCCGCCATTGTAAACTCCTGAAACTTCTTGAGGTTGAGCGGCCAGGGTGAAAGTCGGAACGAGCGCGTCTGTTGTGCTGTGAGTTACGACCCTGCTGCTGGTTCTTTCAGCAGCACTTGCCCCTGATGTGCGCGAGCGCTTCGCGGAGGTGGCAGATTCTGGCCTGTATCTCCAGCATCCGGGGCAATGGTTCTAAGAATAGGCAAACTGCGTGCCAGACGTCAGGGTCCTATCCCGACCCCGTGCGGGAACATCGGGTTTTCTCTCCAACGACTCAAAACGCAACTTGACAGATGGAAAGTGTTGTGATTTCATAAACGCAACAAGACTGATCACTGTCGAGGAGTTTTCTGTCGTGGTGCGAGAACCCTGGAAACTGACCCGCGCGATGTTCCTCGCGACCGACGAGGTCGAGCGACTGCTCGCCTGGCTGCAACTGCAGGTCGATCAGGCCCCCCCGGGCGAGCTGACCCCCCGCGTTGACCAGTTCCTCATTGAAGCACTCGTCTACTCGGGGTTGCGCAACTCGGAGCTCTGCCGGCTGACACTCGCCGACACCTCCCTCACCCTCGGCCAACCGGTCTTCCGGGTCGCCGGAACCCCCCGCGAAGACCGCACGGTCCTGCTCCCCGCGTTGCTCGACCGGCGGGTCCGCGATTACATCGAGCAGGTCCGCCCCCGGCTCGAACGTCCCCCCCGCGAACCAGGATCGCCCAGCCCCACCGAATCTCCCCTGTTGCTCAACGAACGGGGACGCCCCTACGAGCGAACAGCCCTCTACCGCCGGGTTGTCCGTATTCTTTCGGGGGCCGGGCTGGCCGATCGGGCCAGCGTTCAACTCCTCCGGCATACCTACGGCTATCTCGCCTACCTCCGCACCGGGGGGAACCTGCTGTTCGTCCAGCGGCAACTCGGTCACGCCCACCCCATGGTGACGGCCGTCTATGCCGAGTTTGTCGACTGGCCCGGGCAAGAGCTGGCGAACCGTGTGGTGGGAACCACCGGCTGAAACACCGGGTCCAGCCCTGCTTCACCCCGCAGCTGGTCGGGGCTGTGACTGAAGGAGCATTCAAACAAGTACGTCGGCAGATGAACTGATAGGGCCCTGGGATCGCTGCCGGATCCCCCGGGTGGTGCTGCGCCCAACGCAGGGTGGATTGCTACCGGACCGGCCAGGTGTTCCTGTGATGAAAGGAAGTGTTGCGATGCCCGAGACTGACGAGACCCTCGCGATTGTGATTGAAGAACTGTCGGACCTGCTGGCCCTCGAACCGGGCGAACTCTCGGCCGAAACGCAGGTGACCGATGAGGCGGGAGGAGAATCGATCGAGTTGCTCGAATTCGCCTTTCGGATTGAAAAACGGCTCGGCGTGCGACTGCGGATCCAGGACCTCGACTTCAAGGACCTGGAACTGACGCCGCAGGGAACGCTGGCCCCGGCCACCCTCGCCCGCCTGTCGGCCCAGTACCCGTTCTACAACTTCGCTCCCCTGGCCGGGAAGAAAATCCATAACCGACTGAGCCTGATCACCGTCGCAGGACTTGCCAGCCTGGTCGATCACGCCCGATCGCACGGCGCCACCGCCGGAAGTCTGCCCGACTCCCCAGTCGAGCTGCCTCAGCCCCGCGCATGAAAAAACCGGTGCCGGGGGAATGACCCCCCGGCACCGGTCCTGGTTCAGTCTCGCTGAGTGTGCGGCGGGACTGGTCCACATGCGTGATTTGTTACAGCGAATCGAACAGTTCGAGGGGAAGATGCACTTCGACAGGAATGGGTGCCAGGTCCTGGCCCGCTTCCACCGGGAGTTCCGGGGGAGCGGGGAGTTCTTCGGCCGGGATGACTTCACGGATCTCGGTGATGACCGCCGGCTGGGGAATCACGTCTGCCGGGGGGAGGACGACCGCCGGAGCATCGACCGAGGGGGCGATCTCGGGGTCGGCGATCACACCCTCCAGCGGGGGCTGGCATCCGAGGGGAACCTCAGCCAGTGCCGGGGGGAGACTCTCGTCAATCACCTCCACGCTGGTGATCTCGGGGAGTGAGGGGATGACTTCCAGCGGTGCGTCGATCTGCGGAGCCCCTTCGGCCACTGGCGTGGTGTCGAGGTCCTCGGAGCGGAGCACTTCGAACACCGACTTTTCCTGGATCGGTTCCACGGCGGAGCCGGGAGCGGCAGGTTCGGCGATGGTCTCCGCGATCGGAGCGGGAGTCGCAACCGGGAACTGCGGAAACACGAAGTCGGTCTCTTGCGAGACATCGGTGAAAATCGGCTCGGCCGGGGTCTCCAGCGCCGGCGACTCTTCACTGACCACTTCGCCCGTGGAGGGGAGGGTATCGACGACCGGAGCAGGGACGGGCAGAACCTCGGCGACCGGGGTTGTCTCTTCGATGCTCACCGGCTCGACAGTTGGGGTCTCGACGACCGGCGCTTCCACCACTGGCTCAGCAGCCACTTCGGGCATGGCCGACTCCACCGCAGTCGTGGCCGGAATCGATTCCTCAGCTGCGGTTGGCGCTTCAACCACCGCCGCGTCGACAGCCGGGGTCTCAACCACAGGCTCGACCACTGGCTCGACCACTGGCACTTCCGTCGCAGGAACCGCTTCGACGACGGTTTCCGCAACCGGTTCGGCCACCGTTTCGGCAACAGGGGCCTCGGGGATGATCTCAGTGACCGCCGACTCGACGGCAGGTTCCGCGGCGATTTCGGAGGCGGCGTCCGCCTCGGGGAGGGGCGGAGCCACCGCCGGTTCCTCGATGATCACCGGAGCCTCGACGGCGGGAGCTTCGACCACGGGAACTTCGACCA
>DNUF01000003.1:27470-29188 GCA_003508595.1 Planctomycetaceae bacterium | reverse complement strand
CTTCGACCACCGGTGCTTCGACCACCGGTGCTTCGACGGCCGGCGTCACTTCCGCTGGCGTTTCGACGGCGGGGGTGGCTACGACCGGTTCGGCAGCCACTTCCGGGATCGCGGTCTCGACGGCTGGGGTCGACGGCAGCGTCTCTTCGACGAGGGCCGGGGTCTCGATGGCAGGCTCGTTGACAACCGGCAGTTCGACGGCTGGTGCCTCGACGGCAGGCTCGGTCGCCACGACCGGGAGAGCCTCTTCGAGCGCGGCTGGAGCAGTCTCGACCGGTGTTGAGATTTCCACAGCCGGGGATTCGACGACACTGGTCTCGACCATCGGCTCTGCAGCAACGGCCTCGGTCGCAGGCACCTCAACCGCGGGGACCTCCACCGCCGGAAGATCAACGACCTTCGTGTCGACCACAGGGGCGTCCACGGTCGGCAGATCGATGGTGCGAACTTCGACCGCTTCCGGAGCGGCGCTCTCGACGGCAACGGGGGCCGGAACGGACTCCTCGACGAGAGCCGAAGACGGGGCGGCAGGCACTTCCACGACGGGAAGCGCCCCGGCAGCCGGGGCTTCCAGAACGGGCTCAACCGCCGGCACGTCAACCACGGGGGCGGGGAGAGCAGAGGTCTCGGCAACCGCGTCGATCAATGCTTCCGGAGCCGCGAATTCGGCAGGCCGCGACAGATCGGAATCCAACGCTTCCCCGGGGGTCGGAATGTCGACGATGATCGGTTCGAGCTGTTCCTGCGGGGTTTGGTCGGCTGGGGTGAAGCCGATCTCCTCAGCGGGAGCGGCTGGTGCCGCGAGGGTGGCCGACCGCGACTCCAGGGGGGCCGCTGCCTCGTTCAGGGATTCCGCCAGCACGGGAACCTCCCCCGCAAATTCGGCCTCGGGAGCCGGGGGGGTGGGGAGAATGACTTCGGTGGCGATTGGGTTGGCGAGTTCTGCCGAAGGGAGCTCCGGAGCCAGGAAAGTCTCGGTTGACGGCGAGACTTCCTCCACGGCGGTTTCAATCGCCGAGGGGATCTCGGCGGCGATTGCGGCGGGGACCGACTCAACGGTCTCCACGACTGCGGGGGGCAGCACGTCGTCGGCGCGCAGCGTCCGCGCGGGACGCGAGATCACAACAGCCGAGCCAGCCAGGCAGAGAAAAAGAACGGTACGCGGCACAATGGGAAGCATGCGCGGATCCTGTTTTATCACAGAGGAATCGCAGGGGAGACCAGTCGAGTTGGGCACTCCATTGGCACTCACGCCCCGCGGTTGAGAGAGGAAAATGGCTGGGTCCAGCGTTCAGCCGCGGGTACTTATCGGAGACTTTTGATTTGGTAAAGAGGAACTCTTGGAAAAAATGCAGCGGTTGTGCAGCCTTGGTAGCGCAGGTAGGCTGTTTTGTCGGTCTGTGTGCAGTGTGCGATTTATTCCGAACCTGTCGAATTCTCGTTGGAGAACTTCCCGAGTTGCGCAATGCAGGCGGAAATCCGCCGGCTCCGATCCTCTTGCCCCATGCGGTGGGAGACCTAAGATTCGGCGTTGGTTCCCCGCCTCTGTTTCGCCTGTTCTCTGGTGTTGAGATGACTGAAGCCGCTGCCGACTGGCCTGCCGAAGGTTCCAAAGCCCCCGATTTCAACCTGGTTGCGACCGATGGCAAGAAGGTGAAACTGTCGGCCCTGAAGGGCCAGCCCGTGGTGGTCTACTTTTATCCCAAAGACGACACCCC
>DNUF01000003.1:0-27277 GCA_003508595.1 Planctomycetaceae bacterium | reverse complement strand
TATCCCAAGGACGACACCCCCGGCTGTACCCGTGAGGCGTGTGCCTTCCGCGATCAGAAAAAACAGCTCGAAAAGCTGGGTGCCGTGGTTTTGGGCATCAGCCCCGACGACAACGCGAGTCACCAGAAATTCAGCACCAAGTTTGAATTGAACTTCCCGCTGCTGTCAGACACCGATCATGCGGTGGCCGAGAAGTTTGGTGCCTGGCGCGAGAAGAACATGTACGGCAAGAAGTCGATGGGAATCCAGCGTTCGACCTTCCTGATCGATGCCCAGGGGAAGATCGCCAAGGTTTGGAAAAAGGTGAATGTCGACGGCCACGACGAACAGGTTCTCGAAGCGCTCAAGGGGCTTCCCAAGGCGTGAGGCATCGCTGCCGACGGGCCGATGATGGCCTGTTTCGCGGACCCCTGGCAGAGAGTGGGTTCACTTGGCCCGGTGGGGGTCAGTCCGCAATTCTTCCACGACCCGGCTCACCGAGTCGATGGCGACGTCGATCTCGTCTGCCGTGTTAAACCGCCCGAGTCCGAAGCGCAGGGTCGCGAGCGCGAGTGCTTCCGGGACTCCCATCGCCCGCAGAACGTGGCTGGGTTCGGGCTCGGCGGAACTGCACGCCGAGCCTGAACTGACCGCAATTTCGGTCATCCGCGTCAGTAACACGGGCCCCGGGACGCCGTCGAAGCTCACGTTCAGGTTCCCGGGAAGTGTGTGGTGCGGGTCGCCGTTGCGGTGAATTCCCGAAAGCCGACTCGACAATCCTTCCCACAGGCGGTCGCGCAATCCAGCAGTCCGCCGGGCTTCCTCGGCCATTTCCTGGGCGGCCAGTTCGCAGGCGGTGCCCAGTCCGACGACGGCTGCCACCGGCAGGGTTCCCGGGCGAAGCCGTTGTTCCTGGCCTCCCCCGTCAAACAGCGGTTCGAGCGGGAGTGGAGGTTCGGTCCGGCGGATGAACAACGCCCCGACCCCCTGCGGACCGTAAAGTTTGTGGCCCGACAGGCTGAGCAGATCGACGGGAAGAGAGGACAGATCCAGCGGAATCTTCCCGACCGCCTGCGAGGCGTCGCAGTGCAGCCAGAGTCGACGTTCCTGGCAGAGGGATCCCACCTGGGCAATCGGGTTGATGGTTCCCACCTCGTTGTTGGCGAGGATGAGCGAGACCAGCCGTGTCTGGTGGGTGAGGCTGTCGCGGAAGCAGTCGACTTCGATGGCTGCGCGGGAATCGACCGGTACAAAGACGACTTCCGTTCCCCGGCGGGAGAGTCGGCGGGCGGGATCGAGGACCGCCCGGTGTTCTGCGGTACTGGTGACCAGTCCCCAGGCTTTTGCCCGGGGGGACTGCAGGACCCCCTTGAGGGCCAGGTTGTTGGCTTCGGTGGCCCCGCTGGTGAAGATCAGCTCGCGGGGTTCGCAGTTCAGCAGGCGGGCGACCTGCTGGCGGGCCTGTTCAACCGCCTCCGCGGCCCGCCACCCATAGGAATGGCTGTTGCTGGAGGCATTGGCCGGGACCAGCAGCCACGGCCACATCGCGTCACGCACCCGAGGATCGAGCGGGGTCGTGGCGTGACCGTCGAGGTAGATGGGTGTCCGGGGCGCGGGGGCTGTCATGCAGGAAGCGGAGGTCAAAGAACGCAACCGGAGGAGAGCCGTCTGGCGACAGCTCTCCTCCGGGCGATTATAGCCGCAACCCGTGGTCAGGCAGGGATCAGAAGTCCCAGGCGAGGCCGAAGTTGAGGGTCTTGATGCTGAAGTTCTGACGCTTGGTCTTCAGGTCGATCACATCGACGTTGTACTGCAGCACCTGGGCGGGCCGCGACAGCTCGCCAATCAGGGTGTAGTCGTAACCAAGCCGGAACTTCGAGAGGTTGATGATGGGAATCTGCTTGATGATGGGGAGGTAGCTCATGAAGCCAAACTCGCCGTTGATTCCCGTCTGGAAGACCGGTGTGATGTACGTGTGAGACCGGGTGCGGCTGGAGGTGGGGCCAGGGCCGTAGATCGACTGCAACACCTGAGGCCGCACGTTCTGGCTGAAGACGGTGGACGTCTCCATGTCGGCCAGGGCACCGAACTTGCACTGACCCCAGATCTTGAACTTGTCGCCACCGAGGTCCGCCCGGAACCCGATCATCGGACCCACAAGGTTGCTCGTCACCGACGAATCGATCGTCGTGGTGAAGGGGTCGATGTAGCTGAACAGGGCCCCATCGGGGAAGAGGTCCGGCACATCGGTGATCGTGCCATCGTCTGCCGTGTACTGGTAGTCGAGACCACTGTCCCCCGCCTGAATCCGGAACTGCTCGCGGATATACAGGTACTTCACGCCCAGCTCCATGCGGAGCATGAAGTTCTTCGTGTCGTAGAAGGGCGACGACCAGTAATCCAAGTCGACTCCGTAAACCTGCTGCTTGTACCGCAGGTCGAGGAAGCTGTCGTAGGGAATTGTCGTTCCCTCGGCTGTCCCGTCGTAGAGGGGGAGCCGGAAGATGTTCAGGTCGATGTCATTGGGGTTGTTGTCACCACCGTAGTTGGTGAACTGTTGCGTCGCCTCGAACAGGGCGAAGCCGCTGACCTGGAACTCCTGGTGGTCGTAGATCTCCCACCCGAAGTTCGCCCGGATCCCGTTCATGCAGAGATCGCCAAACCAGTTGGTGAACCGGGCCGGCCACCACTGATAAGGCTGCGGACTCCCATAATCGAGGTTCGTCAGGCGGGTGAACGGAATGTCGAAGGTGTCATCGGTCGGGTACGCCCGCAGGTAGGCGTTCGGATCGCCGATCAGCACCTGGGGACCGGGCTTCACGCCCCAGCCCTGGATGTAATCGATCCCGAACTTGTACTTCCGGCGTTGATCCCGGTTGTCTTCGTACTCCCAGATCCCGCGTTCATTCGCGAGCCGTTCGTAGTTGCCGGCGGGATAGGGGTTGACCCCGGGCCAGGCATTGGGGGGCGGCCCCTCGGCACTGCCGTAGATACCCGGGCCGAGCATTGGCTCGGCCATGGCTTCAGCCCCGGCGGCATACCCGGGGGGGAATGCTCCTTGAGGGGGAAGAGCGTCCTGAGCGGCCGCTTGGCCCCCGAACGTCGCGATCGACCCACAGAATGCTGCGCTGAGCAAACCGTGAACCAGAGCTTTCCAGGATGGAATCCGCATCAGAGTATCCTTCGCTATCTGGGAGTCCCACCGAGGCATCCCTTCCGAAGATTCCTGCCGGACACGTCGCGCAGGAAAATGGACCTAGCAAAGGTATCGGCGTACCGATCCGGAAGACTGTAGCGATTGTGCCTGAAATTTCTGGAATACCGGACTTGCGGTTTGTTGTGGCTGTTGCGCTGCAAAGTCTTTTTGACAAAGGAGTTGTGGGCTATTCCTGGCGTTGAGACTCTCATTTCTGGAGTCGCCTGCCGTTCCCCCGGGATGGTTGTGATACGGCCCAGTTTGCCCAGTTTCTCAATTCGCCTGACCGGAAAGGTCAGCGCTGTCGGGTTCTGTTCCGCTCGGCGTCACGATCTAACGCTGGAGAGGAGGGATCGTCATCGCCGGAGAAAGTGCCGCGACGGCAATTCGTCCGACTCAAAAGTCAAAGTGGGGCAAAATCGAAGGGGGCCAAAAACAAAGGGGGCCCAGCCCGGCGGTCCCTGGTTGTGCCCCCTGTCATACCAATACTTGTCCACGAATCTTGTCGCGTGATCTTGTCGCGTGATCTTGTCGAGTGTTTTGGCCGAGTGTTTTGGCCGAGCCCAGAGACAGACGTGTCGGAACTTGTCGTTTCGGCTCTGGACAGGATTCACGCCGCCCGCTGGTTCCCCCCCGGAGCTCCCGAGTCGTGAATGTCGACAACCGTCATTTTGTTCAGGTAGTGGAGGTCTGAGACCAGCGGTTTGTGTTTGTACTGGGTCTCATTCGCCCCCCGCCCCTGGACCTCGGAGTCGATCAGGCGACGCCAGGAACCGGCCGCCAGCCGAACCAGCAAGGGAGCCCCCAGAATCCGGTTGTTGCGGGTGTTGCCATAAATCAGCACAGTCCGTCGCAGTTCCTGGTCGAACGCCCGCACCAGCTGCAACGCCCGTTCGACGTCGGGGGCCTCGGTCTGCTCGATGAGCACCGCATACCGGGGCAGCTCGTTGGGTCGGCGCAGTGGCGCGACCGTGAAGTGCTTCAGTGACAGTCCGGTTGTGGTTTCGGCTGCAGCCATCGCGGCACACACGGTATGAGCCGAGAGTTTTTCTCCCTCCAGGTCACAATACCCCCCGGCTTTCTGCAGGAATTCCAGCACGGGAGCTTCGCCGTACCAGCCCCGGCAACGCACGATGTCGCCGATGTCGTACCGGTACAGGCCACCAAATGTCGAGAAGATGATGTGGTAGTCGTGCCCCTCTTCCAGTTCGTGCGCTTCCAGCACGACCGGATGGGCCGATTCGGCCTCGCCGACGGGAATGAACTCGTAGTAATTGGCGTCGACCGTGAGGGGGCCGAAGGGGACGCCATCGGCCAGGGGGAGGGTGTGTCTCCCTTCCGACGAGAGCAGCCCCTGGTCGCGCATCGGGGAGGGGCCCCAAACGTCGGGAATGCGGGCCGACTGCAATCCCGCCGTCCCACCCAGCCAGCACGAAATGAGCTTGGGAGACCAGAGATCGCGGGGAAGGAGTTTCCCCTGCGACTTGAGAATCTGGGCCAGTTCGGCAGCCCGGCGGGGCATCGGTCGGGCGACATGCCGTTCGAGGATCGGGCGGATCTCGGCGGGAATATCAAAGCCCCGGTCGAGCGTGCCATGCTCCAGGTCATGCACCAACTGCGGACCAAACTCCCGCACACAGTCGGCAATCCGCAGAAACAGCGACGGGGTGACCGTGCTCATCAGGCCGATCGGCCCCATCGCGGCGATCCGGGCAATGGTGTAGCCCCGGGCGTTCGAGTCTTTAATCTGGGTGACCTGCGGGGGCAGGGCATAATGCTTTCGGACAAAATGGCTTTGATAGCGTTCGATCAGGGCACTGCTGACCGAGATGTTGTGACCGCCAGCCGTCGTTCCCAGCTTCCACGACGTGCTGAGCTGCAGGATGGGGAGCCCGAACATGTCGGGATGATCGGTGAAGGCCTGGACACCCCAGACATCCCAGCCCCGCTGGTAGTACTGGAACCAGGTGCGGTTGGCGGGAAAGAGCTTGGGCTTTCCGGTCGTGGCACTGGTCTGGACGAACGTCAGGATCTCTTCGTTCGCGGGGAAGAGGGCGGTGGTTTCACCGTCGGCCACCCGGTCGATATAGGGGACAAAGTGGTCGTAGCCGGCGATGGGCAATTGCCGGCGGAACTCTTCCAACGTCCGGACCTTGTGGAGTCCAAAGTCTTGCCCCAGGGCCGAGTCACCCCCAAATCGGACCAGTTTGGCCAGCAGATCGGTCTGGACCCGGCGGGCGGAACGGCAGCGGTGTTCGAACTGCAGCGCCTGGCGGCGATGGAGCAGAGGAAGCACGGCATACCGGGCGATGCGGTTGGCAATCCAGGACCGGACGGGACGATAGGCCATCACGAGCCTCCAAGCTCGTCGGGGGGAACCGGGGCCGTCGGCCGTTGACTCAACGGTCCGGGACTCCGGAAACAGACTCTCTTCGTCTTGGATCGTCGCGAACCCCGGCCTTACCTTGGGAACTTCCGGCACCCCTCGCGAAACCGCGCAGCTTTCCCAGATTGGCATCACCCGACAAGGCGGGCCAGTTCCATTCCCTGCAATTCTTCGGGTTGGTCTCCCGAGACGATCCACCGCGCCAGCAGTTCACCCGTGGCCGGGGCGAGCAGCACGCCGTTGCGGTGGTGTCCGAGGGCCAGCCACTCGTTCTCGCACCCTGGGGCGCGATCGATGATCGGCAGGCCATCGCGCGTCGTCGAGCGGACGCCGCACCAGGCACGGGTAAATCGCAGTCCGGGAACACCGGGCAGCAATTGCGCGACCCCCTCGGCCAGGTGGGCCGACAACCCGGCATCGGGGACGAGATTGACCCCCTCCGCCTGGGTTCCCCCCGTCACGACCTCTCCCGACTTCAACTGCAGTGTGAGAGCCGGGCCTCCGATGGCGCACTTCATCAAGGGGGGCAGGGGGTCGGTCGCGATGAGTTGCCCCCAGACGGGTCGCAGTACGCCGGCGGGGAGTTGGGCTTCGTGCCCGGTGCAGAGCACGAGTTGGGACGGTCGGCACTCTCCGCGGGAGGTGAGGACCGAGAGAACCCGTCCTCCCGCGCGGCGAACTTCCAGCAGGCGTGTCTGGACGGCCAGTCGGGCTTTGTGGCGGCGGGCCGCCCGGGCCAGCGAGACCACCCCCTTCAAGGGGTGCAGGTGGGCGTCGGAGGGGCAGTGGATGCCTCCCGCCGGGGCGGGCGCAAGTCGGGGTTCCAGCCGGGCCACCTGCTCGGCATCAATCGCGTGCACCGTGTAGCCCAGTTCCTGGGCGGTGTTGGCAAACGGCCCTGCCGCCCCCTGAAACCGCTCAGGGTTGACCGTCAGGAATCCGTTGACGCGCCAGTCGAGATCGAAGTCGGGTTTGAGCGAGAGGCGTCCCCACAGATCGCGGCTCAGCAGGGCGAGGGGGCCGAATGCCGGCGGATGGAACGGCCCCTGGTCGGCGGGCCAGATTCCCCCGGCCGAGCCGGCGGTCGCCCCACCCCCGAGATTCCCCTGCTCGATCAACTGCACGACCTGCTTCTGCTGGGCGAGGGCGTGCGCGACCGCGAGGCCGATGATCCCTCCTCCCACCACGAGAACATCGGGTTGCGAATTCAGGCCATCGTCCCGTCCGAGTTCGGCCTGCTGGGCAGGCGTGAGAGTGGGCCACCAGACCGATTCGTGGGTCAACTCAAGACGGGACATCGGAGGGGGAGAGGGTGAGGGGAGAGTCGAACCACAGGAAGTCGCGCCAGGCAGGGCCTTCCCGGTGTGGCGCGGGGAAGGCTGCGTCAGTCTCGACACTACCAGATTGCGCGGGCCTCCCACAAACCGCCCGGGTGCGGGAAGTTCGATGTGCCAGGTGCCAGGTGGACGGGTAACGGGTGACCGGGGCGCTGCTCGCGCCCTTGCCTCCTCCTGCCGGGGCGGGTACACCGAAAGCAGGCCCCAATCGGGCCCGGTCCCGGTTCGCCGGTCTGTTGTGCCGCGAGGATGTTGGTCATGTCTGCAGAACCTGCCGCCCCGTCTTCTTCTTCCCGGCCCCGCCGGGCTGTCCGCCGTGGCTCCCCCATCCGCCGGTTGTTGACGGTCCTGCTGGGAATTCCGCTGGCCACGGGCCTGCTGTTGATGGTCTGGCTGTGGTGGGCCGAGCGACCCCTCAAAGAGGTCGAGGGGGCCCTGGCCCGGGAGGATTTCCGGACCGCCATCGAGCGGGTCGAGACCTATCTCAAACGCGACCCCAGAAGCAGCCGGGCACTGGATCTGAAGGCGCAGGCTCTCGTGGGACTGCGGAAGTACCCCGACGCCCTCTCGATTTATGAACGGGTTGGCAGCGACACGATTGCCGGCCAGCGGGCGTGGGGAGAGGCGCTGTTGCGCATGCAGCGCTGGACCGATGCCCTGCCCCTGCTGCGGCAGGTGCAACAGAAGCAGCCTGACAATGCCGACGTCACGCACGAACTGGCCGCCTGCGCGATGCAGGCGGGAGAATTTGAAGAGGCGGTCAAGCTGGCCGGGAGTCTGTCGCAACTCCCCGGGCAGCGCGAACGGGGGCTGCTGTTGCTGGGGGTGCTGCAGAGCAATCATGGCAACTATCGGCTCGCCTCGGAGGCGTTTGGCCAATTGCTGGAGTCCAACCCCGATGGCTCGGGTCTGCAGATTCTCCCGGAAGAACTCTTCCAGGGAATGGGGCAGGCCTGTCTGAACGATGGCAAACCGAACGAGGCGATCCAGCACCTGACCCGGTCGATTGAATTCCGCCCGAGCGCCGAACGGTATGCCTTCCTGGGGGAGGCGTGGGAACTGCAGGGGGATCTGGCCCAGGCGGCCGACGCCTGGAAAAAGGGAATCGTCCTGGATGCCGACCTCCCCCGGGCCCGCGAAGGGCTCGCCCGGGTCGCCCTGGATGAACGGCAGCCCGCCCAGGCGATCGAGTGGCTGCAGCCGTTGTCGGTCCCCGGCAAGCTCACCAGCTCGATCGCCCACACCCTCAAGCGGGCCAGCTCGCAACTGGGAGACAAGCAGGCGGCGGATCACTGGGATACGGAAGAAACCCGGCTCCGCAGCGAAGAAGATCGGAAGCGGGCCCTCGATGATGTGGTCAAGCAGGCCCCGCAGTCGTTTTGGGCCCTCGCCCTCCGGGCGCACAAGTTCGCCTCCGAAGGAAATCGCCAACAGGCGGCGACCCTGCTGCGCACCATCGAAGGACTGCGCACCCAGAAGCCCGACGGCTACAAAGACCCCCAGAGGTTTCTCGACAAGCTGAGGGATGCCGTCCAGTCCGGAAGCCCTCTCCCCGCGCTCGACCTCGTTCCACTCGAACGGAAGTAGCCCGCCACGTTCCCCAGCCTGTCGGCTCCCACATTGATCGGGGACACTCTCCCCCGTCGACGGCAAGTCCCCCGCTCTCTCCAGTCTGCCGATCTTGCCAGGCCCGGGAGCCTGTGACGACAACCGGCCCGGTTCGGACGGACTGTGCACACGGGATCCCGGATCAAGTCGTCTTGCCCCCTGACGGGGGGGCGTGGTACTACGCGCCCGTCTGGAAGGTCGGCAAGCCGACGTTCCGGGTGGTTCCTCGGCTTCTGTCCGGAGTGGGACTGGTCCCACTCCACAGGCCGCTCTCTTTTTCCTGCCCCACCATGGCTCGTTCGTGCTTGTTGCCGCTGGCGGTTGCGATCATCGCTGGTCTGGCGGGTTGCCAGCAGGGCTCTCCCACCAAGCAATCGCAGGTCCGATACCAGAAAGTCCCCCCGAGCAAGCGGTATTCGGTGGTGGATGTGAAGCGATTTCAGCCAGATCAGCTGGCCCAGGTTCCCAAGGGGGCCCGCTGCACCGTGGAAACCCGGGACATCAACCGTTCTGTCACCGGGTGGGTCCAGAGCTCGGGAGCCGACGGAATCGTGCTGGTGAATGCCGAGGAAATCGTGGCCCGCACCGAGGTGCCGTCGAACATGAACGGCAAAGGGTACGAGCACAAGCCCCGCGACCGGGTGCAGTTGACGAGTGCCGAGGTCGCGTCGGTGCGGGTTTTCAGGGAATGACCTGCAAGACTGGCACGGCCAGGTCCGGAGTTCGCGGCGGCACTCCCAAGGCAGGTCCCTCAGGCCGCTGTCGGATTCCATCCCATCCAGATTCCGATTGCCGGTTTTCCCGCAGCGCGTACAATTTCCAGGTTGGGGAACGAGTTGGTTCTCCCGATTCCGACACCCCGGCGGGCCCGACAGACCCGACGAGCAATGAGAGAATGGCCGTTCCTTCCGCGGGAAGGCTGGCAATGAGTTCCTGGTTTTGTCTCTCGAGGCGGTACAGACCGTGGCCCTGACCCAGATAGATCGTGACCTGCTCGATCGCTGCCTGGCAGGATCGAAAGAGGGATGGACCGACTTCGTCAACCGGTACACCGGGCTGTTCGTGCATGTCATCCGGCATGCCAGCCGTTGCCGGGGGATGTCTCCCTCTGCCGATGATGTCGAAGACCTGTGTGCCGACATCTACGTGACTCTGCTCGAGCGTGATTTTGCCATTCTCCGTCAATTCCGGGGGAAAGCATCGCTGGCGACGTATCTCTGCGTGATTGCCCGGCGGATCGTGGTTCGCCAATTGAGCAACCGACGGGCGGCCGAGGTGCTGGGCCATGTGAATGCCGAACCGGTCCTGGAGCGCATTCCCGCCCGGCCGGGAGAGGCCGAGCGTCTCGACGACCGCGAGCAGATCCAGCTCATGCTCGAGGGATTGGCCGAACCCCAGGCGAGCATCATCCGGCAATACCATCTCGAAGGGCGCAGCTACCGCGAGATCAGTGACGATCTGGGGATTTCCGAGAACTCCATCGGCCCGACTCTTTCGCGGGCCATGGCCCGGTTGCGGATCCGTTCGGTCCAGACCTGAACGGTTTGCATCATCGCGACCCGGGGGGGCAGGGGCGGCGGATTGGCCCCGGGGCATTCTCGAGGCCCAAGGTGTTCGCAGGGCGGGGTCGACCGTGGTATCACGGATCGATCAAGCCGCTCGCCAGCCAGTCTCAGCAACCGACTACGGCAGGTTGTGATCGCCGGTCCCGGTCAGTCGTACGATCAGCAGGCGTTCGACCGGCATCGCCTCGAACTCTCCGTCCTGGCTGGCCCGGATCCCCTGGCCGGTGAAGAACAGGTGCCCGAGTCGTCGCCCTTCCGGGGCGTCGGCAGCGAGAATCACCGTCTCTCCCGGTCCCAGGATCAGCGCGAACCGCTGGTCGAAGAAGGTCTCGACCCGCTGGCTGTCTTCAAACCGCCATTCCTGGTCGGCCACATACCGCAGTTGACTGGGTCCATGGAACACCTGGGGAATGAAGGTCATCTTCGCCCAGCCATTCTCCTGCTGCTCCACCGTGACCCGGAACCGGCATTCGGCATCCTGGTACTGCATTGTCTGCGATTCGCCCTCGCGCGCGACTTCGAATTCGCACTCGTCGTGGACCGGGCCGGAGATGATCTTCACGTTGCCACCAGAGGCCACGAAAAACCGGTGGCCACCCAGTTGCTTGGCCTTTTCCGAGGCCTCGTCATACGCGAAATCGGGCTGTTCGCCCAGCAGTTGCTGCAGAACGCGGGGGGGGTTGGTGCCCACGACGCCCAGCCGAAACCCGTTGCGACGCAGTTCTTCCCGCACATCGGGGTCGAGCGACTGAACCTGGTCAACCCGGTTCCACAGTTGGGCACCCACCAGGCTGTCTCCCCGGGGACGCTCGACCAGCACGACGTCGAGGCAGATGGCATTGAGGGGAGGCTTGATTCCCGGCAGCTTTTTCGCCGCCGCCGGTCGCACATCACCCGTCATGTCGAACACCTCGCACCCGGCGCAGCCCCACACCCCGACGGCCAGGATCAGCCATCGCAGGGAACCGACGCTGCGGACGAGACTCGACACGGCCATCGCGGTCCAATCGGGAAAAACACCAGTGACGAACGACCCTCCCCAAGGGAGCATGGCATTGAGAGCACACTCCGTCAGGAGATCGTATCCTGCAGGACTCGGGCGGGAGAGTCCCCAAGATTGACGCGGGTTTTATGGGGGTTTCCCCCACAGGTCAAGAACGGTTTTCAAACCCCTCCGGCAGATCGGTCTCTGGCGGGCGTCTTCGAAGCCGGGATTGCCCCCGGAACGCGTTTCGGGGTAGAACACGCCCCCCACGAATGATTGTGCCCCGGGTGCGAGGCACCCTCGTCCCGGATGGAGCCGGCCGATTGCCCACCGTTGACCTTCATTCTCGTGACCTGCTTTCTCGACGGGACTGCCCTGCGGTCCAGGTCATGCCGAGCGGGCGTCATGCAGTCTGTCTGTTCGTGGTGCTGCTGGCCGGCTGTGCCTCGCCGTTTGATTTCGCACCTGCCGATGCCGTCGTTCTCCCGCGCGACCGCCTGCAGGCGCTGGCCCAGCAGGATGGCCCCGGCTCACTGTACTACTGCGGTACCGACGACGGGTATCACTACCTGGTCGATCCCCGCCCCGGTCGCCGTCGGGTCTACAAGGTGAAGGCCAAAGACCTCAAGCTCGAAGACACCTTCCGCCAGGGAGAAGACGAGCCCTACCTTGTGCATCCCCACCTGCTGGAAGGACGCAGGCTCGGGCACCGCCCCCGCGAATTGCCCGGGGTCGAGTTCGATTGGCCTGGCCGGTCGTCGGAAGAATCGTCCCCCGAGTGATCTCAAACCCGAGCCCGACCCTATGGTCGGTCCCGGTCCCCCGGTATTCTGATGACACGCGGTTCTGGTGACACGTGGTGTGTGGGGGGACGGGCAGGGCCCGTTGCCGGTTCCTGAGTTCTCCCCGCAGTCAATTCTGTCCCGGGTGTTGGCCCCAATCCGGGGCTCGCAGGGGACCGTGGGAGTGCGCTGCGGGAGTCTGCTGCGGGAGAAGGTGTCGGGAGGCAGTTGCGGTTGTTCCCGAGACCGATTCCCGCGGACCGGTCCGGGAAGACCCGCTGCAGCGACCTCTTCCCGGGAAGCGTGTTTCCCGCAAGTCCGTCGAGGGGATTGTGAGCATGGCGCGGTGTGATCGGGGCTATCTCTGCGAGGTCTGTGGCGAACCGGTTCCCGAGATCACCGACAGTGATCTTTACCTGCGGTTTGTCCTGGGAGAGGTCGATTCCCGGCTGTTGCTGGCCGCCCCGGAACGCCACCTGCGCTGCAATCCGGTGCAGGCCCAATTCATTGTCGATCCGCACTTCGAACCGGTCGAGGTCGAGGGTCCCTTCGACAAACGACTGCAGGATCCCGGCGAGGTCAGCCGTCGCGAGTTCCGGGTGACGGCCGCCTGGCGGCGACTGCGCGAACTTCCTGGCAGTGGCCTCCCCCTCAACGCCTACCCGTTGCCCCCCGACAGTCCCACGTGATGTTTCACCCGCCGGCCACCTGCCTCAGACCGGCGTTCTTCCTCGTTCCTGCTTTTTTTGCCGATTGCCCCATGAGTTCGCAGCACGCCCCCCACGACGCCCCCTCGCCCATCCATGCCACGGTTGATTTCAACCGCCCGGGGAAACAGCACGGGCACCTGATGGTCCCCTACTCGTACAACCTGGGGGGCTGGGCCAACCTGCTGATTCCCATCACGGTGATCAAAAATGGGTCGGGACCGACCGCCCTGGTCAGTGGTGGAAACCATGGCGATGAGTACCCCGGCCAGATCGCCGTCATGAAGCTCTGTCGGCAACTGGAGCCCGAGCAAATCAACGGACGGCTGATTCTCATCCCGTCCCTGAATTTTCCCGCCGCCAAGGCGGCGACGCGCTTGTCACCCCTCGACGGAATGAACCTCAACCGCGCCTTCCCCGGTCGTCCCGATGGCAGCGTCACCTCGCTCATTGCCCATTACCTCACCACGGTGCTCTTCCCCCTTTCCGACATTGTCATCGACATCCACACCGGGGGACGCAGCATGGACTTCGTTCCGTGCGCCACCATGCACCTTGTCCCCGACCTGGTCCAACGGCAGACGATGATTGATGGGGTCGAGGCGTGGAATACCGACATCTCGTTTGTGTATGCCGACGTGGCCGGGTCGGGGCTGCTCCCGGTCGAGGCCGAGAACCAGGGGAAGATCGTCGTCACCACCGAGATGGGTGGGGGGGAACCTGTGGGGCGAGCCGTGCATGCGATCACACAGGACGGCCTGGCGAACGTGTTGCGTCAACAGGGAGTGCTGAAGGGGCCGGTGCTGACTCGTCGCGGCCTGGGATTGCCCCCCACGCGCTGGGTCCATGCGCTCAGCCGGGATGACTACCGGTTCGCCCCCGAGTCGGGCATCTTTGAGCCGTTGCTCCCCCTCGGGGCCGAGGCGGCCCCCGGTCAGACGGTGGCCCAGATTCACTTCCTCGAACGCCCCGATCGCGAACCAGTCCCCATCATCGCCCCCACCGGAGGTCTGCTGCTGGCGACACGCGGGCCGGCCATGGTCGCCCAGGGGGACTGCGTCGCCTGCATCGCCCACGACGTCGACATCCGCGGGCTGAAATAGACCCCCGTGTCGGCAGCGCCACTGTGGACCAACCCGGTCGATGCCAGTTCATCGGCCACGGATTGGTCCCCGTTCCGTGATGGACGGACTGGACCCCAGGCCGATTCCGGATTGTGTCCCGATCACCTGCGGACAGTGGCCCGCCGGAGACCTGGTTCATCGCAGCCTGACTCGGGACGTGGTATCCTCCCGCCATCTGTCTGGCTGGTATCTGGCCTGCCTGCCGCTCCCTGGGGGGAAGAGTCATGGCATGCAAGTCGCTGGGTGTGTCATCTGGTCCGTGGGTGGGGCCAGATTCCGCTTTCCCCTGCGTTTTTCCTCGAGGGTGTGACATGCGTCGTTGTCTGCGTTTGTTCGTTGGCGTCTGTGTGGGCGTCGGGCTTTGTCTGGGGACCTCGGAGTGGGTGACCGTGCAGGCGCAGGAGCCTGCGGCGGGCCAATCGGCCAAGTCCCTGCCGCGTCCCGATTTCAAATTTCCCGGCAAGGTGGGTCGCACCTACAAGACCTCCGACCCGCCCCAGTTTCCGCAGCCGGTGAAGGCTCCGGCCGGTGCACCCAACGTGGTGCTGATCCTGCTGGATGATTCGGGTTTCGGTCAGTACTCGACCTTTGGCGGCGGGATTCCCGCCCCCACGCTCGACCGTCTCGCAGCCGAAGGGTTGAAGTACAACCGCTTTCACACCACGGCCCTGTGCAGTCCCACGCGGGCCGCCTTGATCACCGGTCGCAATCACCACTCGGCCAGCACCGGGGTCATCACCGAAGCCGCCACCGGATACGACGGTTACACGTGCGTCTTGCCGCGCAGTTGCGGCACCATCGGGCAGGTGCTGCAGCAGTACGGGTACGCCACGGCGTGGATCGGGAAGAACCACAACACGCCGGCCTGGGAAACCAGTGCGGCCGGTCCTTTTGATCGCTGGGCCAACGGGTTGGGCTTCGATTACTTCTACGGCTTCAACGCGGGGGACATCAACCAGTGGGACCCCGTGCTGTTCGAGAACCGCAACCTGGTTCCGCGCAGCAGGAAGCCCGACTATCACCTCACCGAAGACCTGGCCGACAAGGCGATTGCCTGGACCCGGCAGGTGACCAGCATCGCTCCCGACAAGCCCTTTTTCCTGTATGTGGCTCCCGGAGCGAATCACTCGCCGCACCACGCCCCACAGGAATGGATCGAGCGCTTCCGCGGGAAGTTCGATGCCGGATGGGATGCCTACCGCGAGACGACCTTCCAGCGGCAAAAGCAACTGGGGATCGTCCCGGCGAATGCGAAGCTGACCCCCCGCAGCGAGGGACTCCCCGCCTGGGATTCGCTGAATGCCGGCCAGAAAAAGATCTATGCCCGCATGATGGAGGTCTTCGCCGGTTTCGCCGCCCACGTCGACCACCACATGGGGCGCGTGGTCGACGCCGTCAAGCAGTTGCCGAACGCCGACAACACCATCTTCCTCTACATCGTGGGGGACAACGGCGCCAGTGCCGAAGGGGGACTGGAAGGCAGCATCAACGAGAACCTGTTCTTCAATGGGTTCCCCGAGAAGTGGGAGGAAAATCTCGAGCACATCGACGAGATTGGGGGCCCGAAGTGGTTCAATCACTTCCCCAGTGCCTGGGCCCACGCGATGAACACCCCGTTCCAGTGGACCAAGCAGGTCGCCAGCCACCTGGGGGGGACGCGCAATCCGCTCGTGGTCTCGTGGCCCGCGAAGATCCGTGACCGCGGGGGACTGCGCAGCCAGTTCGTGCATACGATCGACCTTGTCCCCACACTGTACGAGGCGATTGGCATCACTCCTCCCGAGATGCTCAACGGCATCCCGCAAAAGCCAATCGAGGGGACGAGCTTCCTCAAGTCGTTCTTCGACGCAAAAGCTCCCGAAACCCGCTCCACGCAATACTTCGAATTGCTGGTGAACCGGGGGATCTACCACCAGGGTTGGCTGGCCTCGAGCCGCAGCTTTGTCCCGTGGGTCCCGGTCCGGGGGGAATTCGATCCCCTCACGGCCAAGTGGGAACTGTACAACCTCAACGAGGACTTCACCCAGTCGAACGACCTCGCCGCCAGGAATCCCGAAAAGTTGCGCGAACTGGAGGCGATCTTCTGGAAAGAGGCCGAGAAGTACAATGTGCTTCCCCTCGACTGGCGTGCGGTCGAACGGCTGAATTCCGAACTGCAGGGACGCCCGAGGCTCGCTGGCAAGCGCCGGCAGTTCGTCTACTTCCCCGGCCAGGTGGCGCTGCCCGACGGGGCCAGTCCGCCGATGCTCAACAAGTCGTGGACCATCACCGCCGAGGTGGTGATTCCCGAAGGGGGGGCTGAGGGGATGATCTACACCCACGGTGGACTCACCGGGGGCCTGGGTTTGTATCTCCAGGACGGCCGGGCCCACTTCGTCTACAACATGCTGGCGATCGACCGGTATCTCGTCAGCAGCGAGCCACTCCCCCCGGGCAAGGTCTCGCTGCAGGTTCAGTTCCAGTACGAGGGACAGCCAGGTCAGCTCGGTCAGGGGGGTGTAATCAACCTGCTGGCCAACGGCCAGAAAGTGGGGGAAGGGAAGCTTCCCAAGACGGTCCCCCTGCAGTTCTCCCTGGGCGAGGGGGTCGACGTCGGCCGGGACTCTGGTTCGGCTGTGTCTGACAAATACCAGCTTCCCTTCGAGTTCACCGGGACGATCGAGAAGGTCACCGTCGACCTGAAATGACCAGGAAGGCTTCCCGTTGATCAGGACTCCCCGACAACCGGTGTCGCAACGGGTTGTCGGGAGGAGATCCTCCTCGGATGAAACCTGGGACACCTTCGGGTGCTGAACCCCCGGGAAAAAAACGAAACGGGGGACAAAAAACGAAACGGGCCGATCTCCAACTCAGGAGATCGGCCCGTGCTTTTTTCGACGGGTCACTGCCGACCAGCGGTGGCTACAGTTGCCCGCGATACTTCACGAATGCCTCGAGGGCGTAGTACTCGGGCAGGCCCAACTGGTTGTAGAGGGCGGCGGTGTTCTTGGTCCGTTCTTCGGCCCGCACCCAGAACTCCCGCTTGTCGCTTCCCGGGAAGAGCGGGGCGTCCTTCTGCGACTCGTGCCGGAAGATCGCCTGCTTCTTCCGCTCGACAATCTCCGGGCTCAGGGGGACGGCCCGCTCGATTTCGTGTGGCTCGTACTCGTGCCAGGCTCCGCGGTAGAGCCAGGTCTCGGGATGCAGGCCTTCCGCCTCCACCACCTTGAGGGCCCGCAGGATCGCCTCGGCACACATGCGGTGCGTGCCGTGCGGGTCCGACAGGTCGCCCGCCACGTAGATCTGCAACGGCTTCAGCGTCCGCAGCAGGTTGGCGATCATCTGCACGTCGTCGTCGCCAATCGGCGACTTTTCGACTTTTCCGGTGCGATAGAACGGCATGTTCAGGAAGTGCAGTTTCTCGGGTGGGACCCCGGCGGTCACGGCCGCACGGGTCGCCTCGGTCTGCCGGATCAGTCCCTTCACCTGCTGCACCTCGGGGCAATCGGGATCCCCCGCCGCTTTCTTGTGGATCGACTCGCGCATCCGCTGGTCCAGGGCCAGGGTCTGCGGAGTTTCCAGCCCGAAGAGGGCGTTGTACTCCTTCATGAAGTCGATGTGCCGGAGGGCGTCGTAGTCGTGCACGGCGATGTTGCCGCTCGTCTGGTAGGCGATGTGCACATCATGACCCTGGTCGGCCAGGGTGATCAGCGTCCCCCCCATCGAGATCACGTCGTCATCGGGGTGCGGGCTGAAGACCAGTACGGTCGCCCGCTCTTCGCCGGCGGGCCTGGTGCGGATCCCCTTCAGCAAACCCTCGAAGGCCCGCTCGCGGATCGCACTGATCGGGCCCCGCTGCTTCAGCAGGTCGTGCAGGTGGTGCTCGATGAAGTCATCTTCGCACAGCTTGAGCAGCGGCTTCCCCAGCCTGCGGGCCAGGCCAATGACCGCCCGGTGTTCCACCTGGGGGGTCCACTGGATCCGCCCCGACACCCAGGGAGTCTGCACCGAGGTCAACTGGCTCGCCGCGGCACTGTCCACCACGAACAACGCGTGCGGATGGTCCTGCAGGAAGGTGGCCGGGACCATGGGGGTCGGCTCTCCCTCCACCGTCTTCCGCACGATCTTTGCCTTGTGCTCCCCCAGGGCCATGATGACGATCTTCTTGGCCGAGAGGATCGACGAGATCCCCATCGTCACCGCCTGCATCGGGACGCTGTCGGCACTGAAGAAACTGCTGGCCGCGTCAGCCCGGGTCTGCGGATCGAGCGACACCATGCGGGTCAGCGAGTGCCGCGAGCTGCCCGGCTCATTGAACCCGACGTGCCCTGTCCGGCCAATCCCCAGCAGTTGCAGCTGGATTCCCCCCGCCCGCTGAATTGCCTGCTCGTAGTCTTCGCAGAACTGCTCGACCTCGTCGGCGGGAATGTCTCCCCGGGGGATGTGAATGTTTTCTTCGGGAATGTTCACATGGTCAAAGAAATTGGCCCTCATCCACTTGTGATAGCTGTGGATCGAATTGGGATCCATCGGAAAGTATTCGTCGAGATTGAACGTTACAACGTTCGAAAAGTCGAGACCCTCTTCCCGGTGCAGCCGGACCAGTTCGCGGTACACTCCAATGGGAGTTGAACCGGTCGGAAGCCCCAGCACGGTCGTTGCCCCGGCCGAGTTGTTCTCTCGGACCAGGCTTTCGACCATCAGCGCCACGTGTCGGCCCGCCTCGGCGGCATGACTGAAGACGAGGGTCGGAATGCTGGTGTTGCGGACATACTGCCCAGCGTGGGCTTGCTTGACACGGGGGGGAGTTCGGGTGGTGGCCATGGTGTGAATCGCGGCGTATGCTGGAAGCGATGTCGAGCCCAGCCGAAAGACCGTCCGGCGGAGCTTGAACTGACCCAACCCCCAGTGTAGTTCTTGTCCAGAAAACAGGCCACACCTGTTTTCCGCGAAATTCATGTCGAATTCTGCCTCCCCGACCGCCACCCCCCGCATTCTGGCCATTCATGCCCACCCCGATGATGTGGAGTTCCAATGTGCGGGCACACTCGCCCTGCTGGGACGACGGGGCTGCCACCTGACGATCGCCACGATGACAGCGGGCGATTGTGGCAGTGCCGAGCTTGGCCCGCTGGAAATCGCCGCCGTCCGCCGGGCCGAGGCCGCCGCCGCCGCCCGCCTGGTGGGGGCCGAATACCACTGTCTCGAATTCCTCGACCTGCAGATTGAACACGACAACGACGGTCGCCGCCGGGTCACCGAGTTCCTCCGTCGGGCTCGCCCCGACATCGTTCTCACCGCACCCCCGGTCGACTACATGTGCGACCACGAAAACACGAGCAAGCTGGTGCGGGACGCCTGCTTCTGTGCCTCGGTCCCCAACTACACGACTCACCAGTGGGACCCGGCCCCGGCACTGTCGCACATGCCCCATCTCTACTACGTCGATCCTCTCGAAGGGATCGACCATTTCGGGCAGCCGATTCCCCCCGGCTTCCTGGTCGACACCACCGACGTCTTCGACCTCAAACTGCAGATGCTGGCCTGCCACGCCAGCCAGCGCAACTGGCTGCTGAAACAGCATGGAATCGACGAATATCTCGACAGTTGCCGCAAATGGAGCAGTCGTCGGGGGGCCGAACTGGGCGTCGGTCATGCCGAGGCATTCCGCCAGCATACCGGCCACCCCTACCCGCACTCCAACCGCCTGCTCGAACTGCTGGGAACACCTCGCTCGGCCTGATTCACCGGGGTGGCGCTGCGGGTTGGGCGAACTCCGGCTCCCCTGGCCTTGGATTGGTTTTGAGAGTGGAAGCCCATTCGCCGCGAACCACACCGGCACGACCTGACTGTCGTCGGGACCGCGTCGTGCCGAATTGTCACTGGCCAGACGCGAACCCGACTCACCATTCTCCGGACGCGGATGGTCTCTTCGCGTATTGGAGTGAGGGTGATTGAGCGACAGACCTGCGGCGGCACGGGCAGAGGGGCCACGGGCAGAAGGGCCTACTGGATCGGACTCGGGACGTCACCGCCGCGCGACGGACCCCCCGATGCACAAGCGTGGGGGGTGGCCCCGGTTTCCCAATCCTGCGAGGTACAGTGGCCAGCCTGGGACCAACAAACTCGCTGTCCGTTTTGGACAGGATCGGCGATCTTCCGGAGCGTATTTCTGAGGGAAGAGGGGCTTGCGGTGACGCAGCGAGCCCACTCGCCTCTCTCAGGCGGCGGCAGCCAGCGGTTTCTCGCGGCGGGGCTGCAGCACCCACTCGAGGATGCGCCAGTCGAGCCAGGCCCGGTCGGGGTCGAGTCCCGACTGGCCGAGGAAGCCCATGTGACCTCCCCCCGGAGCTGTGTGCAGCCGGACCGATCCGGGCAACGGCAGCCGCTGCAACGATTCAATCCCCACCAGGGGATCGTCGGCCGCTCCAATAATCAGCGTCGGAATCTCGATTCCCTCGACAAACTGGTGCGCACTCGCGCGCTGATAGTACTCCGCACCGCTGCCAAAACCGCACACCGGCGCGGTGAACAGGTCGTCGAATTCTTCAATCCGCCGGGGCAACCGTTCGGCAGCCGGATTGGGCACTTCGGGGACCATCTGCCGCCAGGTCGCCACATGCTGCAGCAGGTGTTTCGTGAAATAGCGGTCGTACAACCGACCCAATCCTCCCCGCAGGTTTTGCACGCAATAGGCCAGGTCGACCGGCGGGCAGACCGCCAAAACCGACTGCAGCTCGGGAGGATTGAATTGCGGGTGTTCTCCCGCCAGTTTCAACAGCACGCTTCCCCCCAGCGAAAACCCCAGCGCAGCCACCGGTGAGCCCGGGCACTGCCGGATGATCTCACGAATCGCCGCCAGGGCGTCGTCCGAGCGCCCACTGTGATAAGGCAACCTGGCCAGGCTCATCCCGGCTCCGCACGACCGCATGTCCATCCGGAAGGTCCGCACGCCGTGCTGGTTCAGACGGCACGCCACCCGCCGCATGTATGTCGCCTGGTGATTCCCCGCCAGACCGTGGATCATCAGGGCCACCTGGTCCCCGGGATTCCAGCGCGTGGGACAATCGTCATGCAGGACAATCTGGTCACCCCCCGAAACATCGACCAGGTGCCGGCCTGCCGTATCGGGAAGGTCGTCCGAACCGCGCAGGTAGAGCGCGGCCAGCGTCTGACAGTGTCCGTTCCGCAACAGCCAGTGCGGGACAAATCGGGGAAGCTTGAGGCTGAAATCCATGTTGGCTCGGGGGTTCCGGAAAGTTCGGGCGGGAATCTAGCGGTTCTTCCCCAAGGACGGCGAGACCAATTTCACACTGTTTTTTTCGGACCCGATGGCTCGCCCGATCGACATTTCCCCCCGTCTGCCCCAAAACCCGATTGTTCCCCCCCGTCGTTTCCACCCCACCCCCCCGGACCAATATCCCGCCGGAAGGGGTGCTTGACTCGTGAGACTGGGCCGTCCGGAAGGCGATCCGTCCGCCGATTTTCCAGTGCGCAGGGCGCGGAAATCCATTCCCGGACGACGAGTTCTGAACGCAGACTGTCCGGAAAACCCTGACCGGCCCCCCCTCAGAACGTACCAATTCCCCCGTGCATCGCCCGCCTCCCCCCTGCGAAGGCGTGGTTGGGGGGGGCGGTGCCCGATCATCCCACCCACTCGACTTTCCGAACACCCCGCCATGCGAGGATGTACAGGACCAATGCTGTCGCGACTTCCAGAAAGGCGCCCGCCTCTTCGTCACTCACTCTCCGCCGCCTCGAGTTCGCGCAACAACGGGCGGTAGCCGTATTCGTTCAGTACGGCAATCACTCCCCGGTCGCTGTTGCTGCGGGCGACCGCCGCCTGGGCATTGAGGGCGTCGAGCATCGCATCGACCGCCCCCTGCATCTGCATCGCGTGCTCGGCCTTGTCTCCCCCGCGCTTCGCAATCCCCGCTTTTTTCAGTGCGGTGATCGAATTCATGTAGTTGAACGCGAAGTCCAGTCGCCGGGCCATGTACAGCGTCAACGCCCGACCCTCCAGCTTCGATCGCTGATTCGCCCGGTATGCCTCATTCATCGCATTCAGGTACTCGGTCGACACCTTCCCCCACCACTCGGGTACGGCATCCCCCGACTCGTAATGCTTCAGCACCACCCCCGGGATCGGAAACGTAAAGCCAATGTCGTTCTGTTCCACGAGCGCGGTCGCCGCCTCGATGTGATCCACCATCTTCTGCACCGGATCCACCGCCCCCGCCCCACAGATCGGTGTGACCAGGTCGGCCAGTGCCTGACGCGCGGTCACCTTCGCGTCAAAGCTCGAACGGCTCAGGAAATACGCACTCAGCTCGAGGTCTCCGGGCATCCAGTACCGCGTCGAGAAACCTTCAAAGCCCTGCGCCCGCAGGTCGCCCGTCAGTTCTCCCAGGGCGTCGACCGATGACTGCGGCAACACCCCCACGTTGTCGTCGGCCAGCGTCAGGATCAGGCTGCTCGGGACCGCCTTCGCCGGAATCTGTTGGAGCAACGCCCGGCTGGCCACCGTCCGCCGGGCCGTGTAGTCGACAAAGTTCAGCGACCGCGCCCCCTTCGGCAATACCTTGTCCAGCACGGGGAACAACGCGGGGTCAACGTCGATCACCACCACCTCGGCCCGCTTCCCCTGCGGCAGCGCCAGCGTCGTCTCGTCGGCCAGCAGCGTCTGCAGAAAGTCGAGGGCTGTCAGGTTCCCCTGCAACGCAGCCATCCCCCGTTCTCCCGAGGCCAGTGTCTTCCGATCACGCGCGGCGGCAATCAACCCATCGAGTGTCACGTTGGCCGGCAGCTTCGACCGCTCGGCCAGTCGGCGGAAGGCCTCGGCATGATGCGTCGCCCATCCGGGAAACTCCGGCAGCGTCAGGTACAACGCGTCGAGTTTCGGATACGTTTCGAGCCATCCCCGAATCTGCGCCTTCGCCAGTCCCAGGAGTGTCTGATCCCCTGGCTTTTGCTGCGGACCGGGGCCGATCGTCAGCGTCTCCAACTGATGCACCGACTGCGCACCGGGAAGTGTCTCGGCGAACTCCTTGGGAAACTCCAGCGGCGACAGGGCCAAACCGACCGTCATCCCCAGGCTGTGAGCCGAGTCGATGATTCCGCCGATCAACCCCTTTCCCGCCTGGAACCGCTCGTCATACCCGGTCTTCCCGACGAACTCGGGGTTCTCGAAAAACCGCGCTCCCTTGAACGCCCCGCGCCCCGCGGTGTCCCCATCGACCCGGTACTGGTAGCCAAACCACAACAGTGACGACTGCTTTTTCACGCCGCCGAATTCAAAATGCACGAACGGCTGCCAGGCATACGTGGCGATCAGCAGCCGGTTGTACTTCAGTTTCGCCAATTGCCGGATGAACTTCTGCTGCTCGGCCAGTCCCCACGATTCGGGACCGATCGGAAAGTCGTTGACCGTCCGCCAGGTCCGCAGCTTCAGCGACGGCTCCCAGGTCTGGTTGAACCCGTCGACGTGAAACGCCGCCGGCTCATCGGGCAGCACATCCCCCTGCAGCAGGTAGCGCGCTCCCAACTGGTGCCCCAGTTCGTAGGCGGCCCACAGCGTGGCGACCGGGCTGCCCCCCCCCACGATCAGCACGGGGGTCCCTCCCAGTTTCACGCTCCGCAGCAGGTGTCCCTGGTCACTCAGCGCAGGCCAGTCTTGGGCAAGGGGCTTCAGCACCGGGTTCGTGGCCGGGCTGCCAAGTGCAATGACCGCCGAATCATTCCCCGGCAACCCTCCAGCTGTCGTCACCTCGGCCTGGTACATCCGCTGCAGCAGGTCGGCCAGTTCACTGGCAGCAGTGCGTTCAAGACCGGGGGCCTGCGGCGACACCACCAGCGTCACCCGTGGTCCAGCCCCCAGGGCCGGGGTCACCAGCAGGATGAGCGACGCCAGGGCTGCGAGTGTGCCTGCGATCCGCGTCGATCCCCAAGAACGAATGCCACTCATGTCTCTTGACTCCAGGGCTGTCAGGCGTGCTGAAAGGGGCTCACGAGTCCGGGCCGGGATTGCGGTGGACGGGTGGTGTCGGGAGGGTGGGGACGGCAGTCACAAACCGGGCTGGATGGGGTGGACCCCCTCCACCCGGCTCGTCCCGTCAACCGGCGTTCCGCCTACTGTTCCGAGATGCAGAAGATCTTCTCGCGTGTCCGGATGTAGATCCGGCCGTCGGCAATCGCCGGGGTCGCCACGCACGGCTCACCCATGTCATTCCGGGCGAGCACTTCGAGCTTTTCCCCCTGCGCCAGCACCGTGATGAAGCCGTTCTCTCCCGTCACGTAAATCTTGCCGTCCCCCGCCACCGGGGAACTGTAATAGTCTCCCAGGTTGCCAATCCGCGACATCTTCCAGAGAGTGTCCCCCTTTGTGATGTCGAAGCTGCTGGAGATTCCTCCCCGCTTGACGATGAAGAGTTGCTGCCCGACCACGAGGGGCGAGACCATGTTGGACGGCGAGGTGTTCTTGAGGTTCCACAGCAGGTGGGTGCCGGTGACATCACCCCGACCCCCGCCGCGAACGGCCTGGATGGTTGCTCCGCCCCCCACCATGTTCTCGGGAGACTGGAAGGCGGTGTCGAGCTCGGCGTCCTTCAGCACGCCGTCGCCATCCCGGTCTGAGACCACGAACCGCTTGTGGAATTCCTTCGGCACCTCGTCCCGGGCGAGTTCGCCATCCTGGTTTGTGTCGAGCCATTCGAGCAGGGCGAACTTGAGGGTTCGCTTTTCATCGCCGTAGCTCTGGCACGAGATGTAGATGATGCCATCGCGGACCACGGGTGAGGTCATCATCGTCCGCAGCAGGGTGTTGCAGGTCCATCGCTCCGTTCCATCGGCCGGGTTGTAGCCTTTGAGTTTTCCCGAGCCCGAGACGACGATGTCGGTCTGACCATTGGCTTCGCAGACCACCGGCACCGCGTAACCTGCCAGCATATCGGGGCGTTCCGTCTTCCAGGCGAGCTTCCCGGTCCGGGCATCGAACGCGTAGAGCATCGGCGACAGGTCATCATCCTGGCAGAAGAACACTTTTCCGTCGTGGACGATGGGAGACGAGGCTGCTCCCCAGTCCATCAGGTAGGCGGGCTGCTGGACCGCGGCGGTCCAGAGATGATCTCCCGACTTGGCGTCCAGCGCGAGGAGCCCCAGCGTGCTGAAATAAACATACACCCGCTCGCCATCCGTGGCGGGGGTCGAACTGGCGTGGCTGTTGGGAGGGGTGATCCTCGGCAGTTTCCCCACGTCGAACTCCCGCCGCCACAGCGGTGCCCCGTCGGCTGCGTCGAAGGCCATCACGGCCAGCTTGCGCAACTCGTCGGCCATCCCCGTTGCGAAGACCCGACCCCGAGAGACGATCGGGCAGGAGACCCCATCCCCCAACTGCGCCTGCCACCGCATCTTGTGTTCAAAACTGAACTCCACCGGCAACCGCACGGGAGAACTCGACACCCCGCTGGCATTCAGCCCACGGAACTGCGGCCAGTCTTCCCCACGCACCCCGTCGGTCAACCCCGCCAGCACGGCCAAACCCAGCACCAGAAGGGTCCACCGAGGAGACTGCACCGGGAGAATCGCTGACTGCTGGACAGGAACTTCCCGTCGCTCGTTGCGACGATCCTGAAAGGGCCCATCACCGACTCGTTCGCCACCGACTGGCACAGTCGAAACCTGTTCGCACATGGGGAACTCCGATCGAAAGGTGTTGATCTGTGTGGGATGGTATCGACTGCATCAGCTTGACACAATTTGTGGGGAGCGGACTACACTGGAGGTGAAGTTCACTGGACGAGTGTCTCGATCGAGAGCTCGGATCCGGTCTGCTGGAAGGGGCCAGCACGGTTTCCCACGCCCAATCGGCTTCTCGGGAAGTCTCTCCCCTCGCAGGACGATAAACAGACGCAGGCCCGGTGTTGGTCAGTCGTCGCCTGGCAGGGAGGCCGTTGTGGGATCCCGGTCGCCTCCCCTGGGGAGGGGTGGCGGTGAAGCCGACAGTGAAGGTCGTGTCGAATTCGCCAGGCCAGGGTGCTGCCCGATTCGAATGGGTGCGATGGTGGTGCAGTCAACAGGAACAACAATCGGCCGCGGGACGCGGGTGGTGGTCACCGGAGTGGGGGTGGTCTCTGCCGCGGGAATTGGCCGGCACGCGCTGTGGAGCAACCTGGTTGCCGGGCGCTCGGGCATTGGTCCGCTCAAGTCGATTCCGTCCGGGCAGTTGCCATGCAAGCTTGCGGCTGAGATCGAGGGGTTTGAGGCGGCACACTTCCTGCGGAACCGCAAGCTCCAGAAGGTGATGTCGCGCGACATCGAGCTGGGTGTGGGGGCGGCGGCGCTGGCGACCGAAGACGCAAGGCTGAAGGTGGGGGATGTCGATCCCGAACGGCTTGGCGTGGTCTTTGGGGCCGGGCGAATTTCCCCCACGCCGCACGAACTGGTGGCGGCGGCCGCTTCGTGCAGCCGTGACGCCTCGTTCGAATTCGAACGCTTCGACGAAGAGGCCATGGCCCACATTTACCCGTTGTGGCTGTTGCCCCAGTTGCCCAACATGCCGGCCTGCCACATTGCGATCGAGCATGATGCGCGGGGGCCGAACAATACGATCACGTGCCGCGAGGCGTCGGCCCTGCTCGCCCTCGCCGAGGGACTGCACGCGATCCGCCGGGGCGTGGCCGACCAGATGATCGTCGGGGCGTGCGGTTCGGAACTGAACCCGCACGATGTCGCCCGGTTGTCGCTGGGCCCCGACCTCACCCGGCATGCCGACCCATCACGATGCCATGGCCCGTTCGACATGTTTCGCGACGGCTGGGTGCTGGGGGAGGGGGCGGCAGCGTTTGTGATTGAGTCGTATGCGTCGGCTCGCAGGCGGGGTGCCCAGATCTATGCCGAGGTGCTGGGGGTGGCGGGAGGGGCTGATGGCGCAGGGGACGAGAACGCCCGACAGGGGATCGGCCTGGTGCGGGCGATCACGGCGTCGCTGCAGCAGGCGGGCGTTGAGCCGCACGAGCTGGGCCACATCAATGCCGACGGCAAGGCGACGCTGAAGGACGACTGGATCGAGGCCCGGGCCTATCACCAGGCGTTGGGGAACTCGGCCGAGCGGATTCCGGTGACCGGACTGAAGAGCTACTTCGGCACGTTTGACGCCGGCTCGGGCGCGGTGGAACTTGCGGCGACATTGCTCGCCCTCAGGGAGGGCCAGGTCCCCGGCACCCTCAACTACGTGACCCCCGACCCGCTCTGTCGGTTGAACGTCATCGCGAATCAGCCAGCCAGGCTGAAAAGCTCACTGGCCCTGAAGGTGAACCGAACGGCCATGGGTCAGAGCGTGGCGGCGGTCATCCGCGGGTGAACGTCGGGAGGCACTTCCAGAGACTGACAGGTGAAAAACCTGTCACCACGTTGTGTCGTGGAATAGGCTTTTAGCCTGTGAAGCTGGATGTAGTCGGCTTATTGCAACCGTTCCATCGGAAGCCATGAGCGTGAGAGTGGCGAATGATTGGGGCAACTTTCGGGAGGTACTTCCAGAGACTGACAGGTTAAAAACCTGTCACCACGTTGTGTCGTGGAACAGGCTTTTAGCCTGTGAGGCTGGATGTAGTCGGCGCGTTGCAACCGTTCCAT
>DNUF01000110.1:6222-6958 GCA_003508595.1 Planctomycetaceae bacterium | reverse complement strand
GACGAGGATGGGACATGACACGACGCCTGATGAGCGTGGTTTGGGTCCTGCCCAACACCTGCCTGGGGCTCTCTCTGGTTCCCCTGGTACTGGCGACCGGGGGGGGAGTCCAGATTGTCCAGGGAACAGTCGAGATCTATGGCGGTGCCGTCGATTGGCTCCTGCGCTGGCTGGTCCCACTTCCCACGGGAGCCTCGGCGATGACTCTTGGGCATGCCATCCTGGGACGGAATCGGGAAGTGCTCGCACTCTGTCGCGATCACGAGCAGGTGCACGTTCGGCAATACGAACGGTGGGGCCCGCTGTTCCTCCCCGCGTATTTCGGCGCGAGCCTGTGGGTGTGGGCCCGGGGTCGACGACCGTATCGGGACAATCCCTTTGAACAGGAAGCCTACGCGCAGTCAGACCCATGGAGTCGGTCTGAGTCATCGCTGGATCGCAGCGATGACTTAGACACGAACGACCGGTGCTGATCGGGTGGCGTTGCGACCCGGTCCGCCAGTGATCACGGAGTGATGCCCGAGTGATCCAGTTTGGATTCCTCCGATCCCATCGAGTGACACCGGATCATTTTCAAGCGTTCGCGAGATCTCACCCTGCATGGGGGGGTGAAGCTCGGAACGACTGGTTGGTCCATTCCGTTATTTGCCGGTGACAAACCGGGCTCGCGCTGGTGAATCGACGATGTCTGACAGTTCCACGCGAATGGGTTGCTGTCGTTTCGCCAGTTCCACCC
>DNUF01000110.1:0-5958 GCA_003508595.1 Planctomycetaceae bacterium | reverse complement strand
ACGGCCTTGCCATCAATCCAGAGAGACAGCCCTGTAATGTCGTTGAATTTCAATCCCACAGCACCCTCGGTGGTGACATCAATCTCTGTCCGGAAGATGTTGGTGCGAACTCCGCCGATGGGATAGATCACGACGGGGAGATCGGACAGGGGCAGTTCCCCCGAGACCTGGGAATAGACGGGAGTCCAAACCAGATCCTGCCGGCCAGGCACGCTGCCGGGGGCCGAGATCAGGATCTCGGAAAGCTTGGGGGTGGCAGGATCCAGCGTCTGCCAACGGCGGGCCACCCGCGACTGACTGGGGGCATACGGACCAACCTTGCCCAGTTCCGAGAGGAACCGCACGAGATCAATCAGTTCACGTTCCGTCAGAGTGTCGGTCAACCCTGCTGGCATGATCGAACCCCCATTGACCCGTTCCGAGATCTCGCTGACCGGAATGCTGATTTCAACATCCTCGGCATTGCGGAGCACCAGTTCGGTGCTGTTTTCGCGAACCTTCACTCCATTCAGCACTTTGCCCGAATTGGTTTCGACAACGAGCGAGTGGAAATTCTCCTTGACCGCCTTGTTCGGTACGAGAATCGATTCGACAAGGTAATCCACCTGCGCACTGGCACCGAGGCTGGTCATGTCGGGACCGACTTGACCCCCTGCCCCCGAAATGGCGTGGCATCGCAGGCAGAGCGTGTCCGCCCGACGGAAGACCGCCTCGCCCCGCTGGGCATCGCCGGTCTCCTGGACCAGTTTGACCAGTCGGTCGAGTTCATCCCGCGCAATTTCGGTTGGCGGGGCACTCAGCCCGCCGGCTGAGGTGATCGCCGCGATCGGGCCGGTGAGGTCGCGACCAGCGATCCTGGCGGACCGGATTCCCAGCTTGGCGACATCGGCTGGGAGCTTGATTTTGGCGAGGGCCGCCGGGACAGCGTCGGGGGCCTGCTTGTTTTGCCAGAGGGCCGTCCAGAGTGGCAACGGATCATCGGTCGACTTCGCCGAGGCCAGGACCTCAACTGCCAATGGGGTGCCAACACCGGCGTCGAGGGCCAGCAATGAGCTGGCCGCCGCCATGCGGGTGGGAAACGTGACACTTTCCCGAGCCAGGCGGGTGAGGGTCGACTGGGAGTCGGCTCCCCCGAGGCTGCCGAGGGCGGCGATGGCTGTCGCTGCGCTCGATTCGCCGGATTCAGCGAGTCGCGTCAGAGGGGCCCTCAACGATTCAATCTTCCAGAGCCCGGCCAGCCGGCAGACCGCCGCATCGAGATCGGTCTTCTGCCCGAGGAGTTGCTGCAGAACCGAGAGGTCGCCCGACGGGATGACCCGGCGTCGAATGGTCGCCTCCGCGAGAGATTCCAACAGGGGAATCACCTGCGGCTGGTCCCCGGCCGACTCTTTTGTCGCCAGGACAAGGTCGACGATCTGCCGCAACTCCTGCGGTCCGCCAACGGCCGCAATCAGTCTCAGCACCTGCTGCCGTTCTTCGGACGACAGCTCTTTCTGAAGCAGCCGGGTCAACGGTGCCACCACGCCGGGGGCTCCCACCGCGCTCAGTCCGTAGGTCAGCGAGCGGACATCTCCCCGAAACACCGATTCTCCCTGTTCGAGAGCCGGCAGCCAGTACGGCTGAAGATCTCGCATGGTTTGCCACAGTGCGAAATCCAGGTTGCCATCGACCGGGCGATCAATCGCGCGAATGGCCGTCTCGGCGGCCTGTTGGGAGGCGAACGACCCGAGGCTGCGGACTGCCTCCAGGCGGACCCGGGGATTGTCATCCTGGATCGCTTTTTCCAACAATTCGAGGGGGTTTTCCACTTGGGTTTTCCACGCGGACAAGACCCGCACGCCCGCAGCGCGAACGCGCGGGTCTCCCGATGCCAGCGCGGCTTTCAACAGTCGCGGCTCGGGCGAATCAAATGCCTGGCAGGTCCACAATGCCTCCAGTCGCCATTGATCGAGATGCGGGCTGGCCGGATCCAGTCCCTCGACCCATTGCTGCAGCCTGGGGAGAACCTCGTCGGCCCCCCGTTCCTTCAAGACCCGACGGGCGTGGACCCGCTCGAACTGGGCGGGAGATTTCTGGAGATCGAGCAGATCGGCCGTGTCGAGTTTCGCCAGGTTTCGGCGTTTCATCAGCGGTCGTCCCTTGGCGGTCACTCTCCAGATTCGTCCATGGGTATGATCACGCCGGGGATCGCGGAAGTCGACTTCGCCATGCTGAATGATCGGGTTGTACCAGTCGGCAATGTAGAGGGCTCCGTCGGGCCCCATCTTCACATCGATGGGCCGGAAGGCAACGTGCGAGGTCTTGATGACCTCGGCCTGCTCGCGGGAGGAAAAACCCGAGCCATCGTTCGACAGCACAAAACGGCAGACGCGATGTCCGCGGAAGTCATTGGTGATGAGGTTCCCCTGCCAATCGTCGGGGAAGTGAGTGCCACTGATCATCTCGAGGCCACAGTGCTTGGGACTGCCCGGATTCAGTCCCTTCATGATGCGGGTGGCCCCGGGAGCCGTCAGGAAGACCGATCCGGGAAAGATAAAGTTGATCCCTTCCCCTCCGGCGCCGTCGGTGGCGAACGATTGACCCCAGTCATCCTGCTGGTGACCCCAGGGATTGACCAGTCCCCGGGAAAAGACCTCGAGTTGAAGTGATTCCGGCCGAAACTGCCAGATTCCGCCCCCGCCCAGTCTCCGGACTCCCCAGGGGGTCTCGACATGGCTGTGGATGTAAATCGATTGGTTGAAGTACAGCAGCCCTTCCACACCCCAGCGGAACGTATGAATGATGTGGTGGGTATCTTCGGTTCCAAACCCCGACAGCAGCACGCGCTTTTCGTCGGCCTTGCCATCCCCATCAAGATCGACGAAGTGGACCAGTTCCGTGCTGTTGGCGACATAGGCGCCTCCATCTCCGGGCTCGACTCCGGTGGGAATCAACAACCCGTCGGCGAACACCCGCGTCGTCTCTGCCGTACCGTCGTGGTCGCGGTCCTCGACAACAAGGATCTTGTCGGTCGCGGGTTGCCCAGGGGCGATGTGGGGATAGATTTCACTGCTGGCAATCCAGAGTCGACCTTCCGGATCGAAGTTCATCTGAATTGGTTTGGCCAGCAGGGGATCTGCGGCATACAGATTGACCTCGAACCCATCCGCCACCTGGAAAGACCGCCGTTCCAGTTCGGGATCCGGATCGGGAATGTCTTTGAGTTCGCGTTGGGCGAGTGCCGGCGAGGTGAACAGCACCTGGGTCAGCACGATCAGAAGGAAGAACACGAATCCAGGCAAACGCAACCGGTTCATGATGGTCCGGAGGGCGAAAGGAGAGGACAACAGGAGACTCACAGGCTCGTATGTTAGAGGATCGCACACGTCTGCGGGGAGGCATCCCTCCCGGAATCCGTGATACGAGTCGGTCGGAGCAGGCCCGCACCGGAAGCAGGCGGTTTTGCCCCAGCCTTGCTTCAGGAAACCAAAAGCGAACGGTCATCAATTTTCAGAACCGCAGCGGATGACGTGGCGAAACAGATCGTGATACTCCACTTTCGGACAGAGAACTGTCTATACTGTTCTAGGGGCTGTGTTCTCAAGTTCAGGAGTTCCTTTTCGATGTGTGCCAAGACCGCTCCAGCTTCGGATTTGTCCGTGGGTCGAATCGTTTTGTGGGGATTCATTGCCGTTTTGGCCGGGGCCGCCCTGGTCGAATTCATGTCACGCCAAGGCTACGAGTCGGCGTGGGCGGCTGTGGATGCCAAAATGGATGAGGGGACCCGCGATCGACGGATCAAGGAATCGGAAATTCAACAGGTTCTTTCCGGGAAAACTCCGGAAATGGTGACCAGTTTCGAAGGCCGGGGCAAAGCGCCGGAGGCTGTGAAACTTGCGATTTACAACTGGTTCACGCTCAATCCCGTCAATTCGCGTTCGATCTACGTCTATTACGATGACGAGAACACGGTCGTCCAGGCCAGCCAGAGCGAATACATGCGGGGGGCGGAAACGAAGCCGATCATTTCCCCGGATGGCGATCAACCTTCACCAATGGCCAAGGCCATGGGGGGAGAAAAGACGGACGCACAGCGTGCGGCAATGGCTGAGAGTTACCAGAAATATGCTCCGCCCCACATGAAGGAGCAGCTTGAGAAAGAAAAGCAGGACGCTGCCGCGAAGAAGGCGGCCGAAGAAACGGCTCAGCCGGCCGGGGAGACACCTGAAGGTCAACCCTCAGTTCAGGAAACACAGCCGCAGCCCTGATCGGGTGTTGGCAGCGAACCAAAATGGACAGGCCCGGTCTGATGACCGGGCCTGTTGGATTTTGAATGGTCCCAATGTGGCGACAGTCTACTGAGGCTGCCCCTTGATGTCCTTGGGGGCATCGGGGACCTGACGCTGCGCACCCGACTTCTCAGCAGCCTCCTTCATCTTCTGGAAGGATTCCTGCATCGACTTGTTGATATCAGTCTCACTGGCCTTCTGAACTTCCCCCTTCGCGGGGCCAATTTCCGACTTTCCTGCATTGCAGCCGACAAGAGTCAGCGAGAGCACAAGAATCAAACCGCCGGCGGTGCGAAGCATCGACAAACTCCTGGAATGAACAAACAGGTCAAAAATGCCTTGGCCCCGCGGTCACTCCACGGGAACAGTCCCTCAGCAATTTAACGCTTGCCAGAGGCGGCTTCAATTGCGGGCTGCTTGGATGGCAGGGAATCAAGAACCTGCTGCCAAGCTTCAACCTCGCGGTTGCGACCCAGTTCGCGGTAAAAGTCCATCACCTTGGTCAGATTGTCGCGATCAGTGAGGTTCCGATCCTCCAGTGCATCCCGCAATGCAACGTGGACTTCTGTATCCATGATCTCTTCGATTTTCTTGGCACTCTTTCTCGCCTCGCTGGCGGCGTCCGACTGCCGTAGTCTCGCCAGGCAGTTGGCACGCCGGTACATGGTTCGCCAGTCCACGGGGCCCGGCCAGATTGCCAGTGCCTTGTCGTACGCCGCCACTGCTTCGGGATAGTCCCGATCCGCTTCGTCGGCGAGCATCCCCTTCCATCGCCAATAGTCATATCCCTCGTGGGGTTCGGGCCATCCCTCCAGGTACTTCTTGGCCCTTTCCAGATCCCCCTGTTCAAACAGAGTCGCCAGCAGGATCGAGAGAAAATAGGGATCTGTCTCCGCCCCCGGCAACTTCAGTCCACGTTCAAGCAGAGTCAGTGCCGTAGTGTGATCCCCATCGTGCTGGAACCAGCGGGCAAGGGCGGCATGATTGATCGGTTCCTGCGGTTCAGCGTCACAATGCTCTTTCAGTCGCACATATTCGGGATTCATCTGCAAAGGCTTTGAGGGATCGTTGTATCCCATCTGGACATCCAGCAGTGGATTGGCCGACGCTGGAAAAAACTGGCTCATGTACCATTCCCGCATGAGGTACGGTCGGTCCGCCTGGGGGGTCTGGTCATAAATGGTCCAGAAGATCGGCTCTGCCGAGTCGGATCGCCCTGTCAGGTCGAGGATTTTCCAGAGCAGATATCGTCCCTCAATGAACCGGGGATCGAGTTCCAGCGCTTTTTCAAAAAACCGCTGTCCCTCGATTGGGCGGTGTTCCACGAAGAATGAAAGTCGAGCCTGCTTTCCCCGGGCGATGGGCCCCCAGGGAAGGGTGTCCGGGATCCGTTCCAGCAGAGACTGTGCCCGGGCTATCGCCGGTCCCGTCTCGAGGGATTCATCGCGGGTGAGGATCTCCGCCGACAGCAACAGGGCCGCAGGATCACGCGGATGGAGCCAGAGATAGCGATCGACCTCTTCCCGTGCCTTGGAAAACACGTTGCGCTTCAGCAGTCGTTCGGCTTCCGCGAGTCCGCGCTGGGCCCGCATGATCGAATAGCCGAGCCAGGCACATGCCAGAACTCCAATCACGATCAGGCAACGCAAAAACAGTTTCATCGTTCCTGCTCCTCGCTCCACATCCGTGG